>CANPGM010000005.1 GCA_947573605.1 uncultured Roseburia sp.
AGGATATCACCACTCCGCCTAAGACAAAGAAAAGCAAGCGGAAAGTTCCAATCCCCGATTTTCTGTGCCAGGAGCTGCAGGACTTTATCAATACCAGATATATGCTTGACACTAAAGAAAGACTGTTCCCGGCTACCAAGCACTTTCTCTCCCATGAGATGGAGCGGGGCTGTAAGAAAACAGGCGTTAAACGGATACGGATTCATGACATCCGCCACTCACATGCCAGTTTACTTATCAATCAGGGCTGTGATGCACTTATCCTCGCTGACAGACTGGGACACGAAAAGGTATCCACAACACTGAATACCTACTCGCATCTGTTTCCACACAAACAGCAGGAACTTGTCAGCAATCTGGAGCAGCTTGCAGCAACCGTTAGTGTTACACCGACACCAGAGCCACCAACGAGTAATCCGTTACTTGAAACTATGGGAATTTTCTATGATGATGGCACGGCTGACAGTTCAGCTACTTCGGATACAGCATACTCCAATACAGGGCTTCCATACGGACCGGCGCCACTGCCAAAGGAAACAGCACCGGGAAAAGTTATCCCTATGCCCCAAAGAAAAGTTATTTAATTTTCCAAATATTGTTTGGAAAATGCAAGCTACAATAAAATGATGCGGAACAGAGTAGTTGCGTTTAGTAGCAAAATAGTAGCAGCGCAAAAAGAAAAGCCCGGGAACGCCCTGTTTATAAGGCTTCCCAGACTTGTAGCTACTACTCGAACTCATCTCACATGGCTGTCATTCAGACTCCCAAGCCATGTTTTTTAGTCTTTCTATTCGCTAAATCCGCTGAAATATAAAGCCATTTTTCTGGTTCTCCGGCTTTTTGTTACCAAAGTATTACCATGCGGCATCAGTATTACCAGAGATTTTCGATGGTTTTTACGTTACCCCGATCTAAAATTTTGATTTCAAAAGCACCTGATCACTCTCTGATACATTCATAGCGGTCATTGCCTGTTCGGCTGTCCACTTCATGGATTTCATAAGGTTCTTAATAGAACTAAACAAAGTCTCTATTCTTGTTTCTTCCCTTACTTCCTCTGCCCTTTCATTAGCTCTCTTTTCCGCTAAATCTTCAAACACCTGACACATAATCTCCCGGCCTCCTTCCGTCTCCTTGAAATACTTCACCTGTTTTGCCAGTTCCGGATAAAACATATCAGCAGAACTCATACATCTAAAGTCATGCGCCAGCTTTCCTACCGGGTCGCTGTCATTCTTATAGCTGCCATTCACATATATAATATGGGAACCATCACCGAAGTATGCACCTGTCTCCTGTATTACCCTGTCAGCATGATATAAGGAAAGCCCTGCACCTATGACATCCTTAGCAGTGATAAATATTACGTAGGAATCATGGATTTCCTTAAACTCCTGTCCCGCTTTCAGCATTTTTGTATCAATCATACTGGAATGGAATCTTGCCCTGTGAACATCCGCACCTGATGATGCACGCTGAACCTCAATGTCATAAACTTTCCCATCCCCATCCACCGCATAGATGTCTATGGTAATGGAACGCCCGCCAGACACTGGATTCTTATATTCCCTCTGGGCCACAACCTCCAACACCTTCAAATCATTGCGCTGGAGGATAACATTCAACAGCAGCTCCGTAGCTTCAATATTTCTGTCAAACGCCAATACCATCAGATTATCATCCAGCAGACATAACTGTTCGATTGCTTTCAGTGTTTCTTCACGCTTAAAATCAACCTGCTTCTCCGTTCCCATCAAACCACCTGCCTTTTCATTAAATATCATATCACGGATTCCCTTCGTTTTCAATCTTATCTTTTCTTTCCCTGCCCAGACCAAGTACATGGCGGTACTGCTCTAATTCCAATTCGGCTTTCCAGTCCCCCCCCCGATTTTTGGGAGTTTCCTTTTCAAACAGATAAGCGGCTCCATTTACTATATCGACAACCGTTACTGCCAGCGCCAGATAATCCCTTTTTAACTCCTGGTAACTTTCATCCTGCAACGAAAAATCGCCGGACTGGATCTGTCCGGCAATTTCTTTCATAACCATCTGCATTTCCTGTAAAGCATCTACAATTCGCTGTATATTCTCCCTTTTGCCAATCACGACAATATTCGAATACACGCAGCTTCTTGTAATAAAATCCTTCTTATACATGCCGCTTAATGCGGCCCTCTGTTCTATGACTGCCCTTGCCCACTCACTCGGGCGAAAAGCTATGGCATTATCTTTATGCTTTCCCGGCATTATCTTCCTCTCCTTCCTCATTGTCAGATTCTTCTATTAGTCCGTTTAGCTGTTCTGCAAGGTTCCTTGACTGGTTCGGGTATAAATGGGAATATGTAGAAAGCGTAGTCTGTATCTTTTCATGTCCCAGACGGTCTGCCACTAAATTCGGCTGCGCTCCAAGTTTGGAGATCAGCAGCGATGCATGGCTGTGGCGGAGGTCATGCAGCCTGATTTTTTTCACGCCTGATAATTTAACACCGCGAACCATTTCTTTTTCCAAATATGATTTCGTCACCATAAACAGACGGTCATTTGCCATCATCCCATACAATTTCCCGGTATATTCCTCTAATTCCATAACAAGAAAATCCGGAAGCGTAATCACACGTTTCCCTTTTGCTGTCTTAGGCTCCGTTATAACATCCCTGCCATTGATTCTCTGAAAAGATTTCATAATGGACAATGTCTTTTCCTCCGCATTAAAATCTGACAAGGTAAGGGCCAGAAGTTCCCCTACCCGGACGCCTGTCCAGTACATTGTAAGAAACGCATAATAAGAAACCGGCTTATCCTTTACATATTCTATAAAGATTTCAAATTCTTCCTGTGTCCAGAATTTCATTTCTTCCGCTTTTCCTTTCCCCATGCTTCCAGCCTGTGTGCAAGGATTTCTAGGCAAATCATAATAGCGCACGGCATAATTAAAAATTGCGCTGAGCTGATTGTGGATGGTTTTGAGATATGTCGGAGCATACCCCTGTTTCATAATGCTGTTCTGCCACTGCCTTATATCTGCGGCTGTAATTTCAGCTATTTTCTTCTGTCCAAAATAAGGAAGAATCTTTAATTCTACGATATAGTCCTTGCTTCTGACTGTATTTTCCCGGAGCCTCTGGGACATATCATTACGGTACAATTCCCAAAAAGCCTGGAATGTCATGTCCAGATTATGCGACTGCTGGACGATAAACTGTTCCGCCCATGAGACTGCTTCCTTTCTCGTTCTAAACCCCCGCTTGTGTTTCTGTTTCCGCTTCCCGGTATAATCCTTATAATAGAAAAAGACTTCCCAGTACCCGCGCTCTTCATTCTTTGTAACTGTCAAACCTGCCACATCCCTTCCTTAATAAAATATGCCCTGCGGGCAAATCTCCCACAGGGCAGTGCCAGTTACTTCATCTGTGCCATTCCATAATAATGCTCTGCAAAATACTTCTTAGGCACCCGACCCGCAATTACGATAAACCCTTTGCTGGCAAGTTCCTCATTAAGCTGCTTCACTATCTTGTATGCATGGCCTCTTGATATGCCGAGCATTTCCATTACTTCATTTGCCGTGTAATATAAGCATCCCTGCATCACTGCACCTCCTGATATTGATTTACACCCACACTTCATGCATCCCCCATTTATGGTTTAATATCGTTCCCACTCTTCCTTAAATGGGATTAATCCGCTTCATAATCTTCCAGCCAGCAGATTCCATGAAGCACACGGGCATATTTATCTCCGACCTTTTCCTTTTCGCGTGGCTCTGCACACTTCGTAAACTTTTCCCTGATTTTGCGTCCAAAATCACGAATGGCAAGCGGTTCCGCATAGCTGTATGACTGTTTCAGCCAAAGACAATATTCTTCATGCAGTTTACCCACTGGTATGAAATCGGACAAATCATAAGTCACCTCACACTTACAATCCAGAAACTCCTTTAGATGGTCAATGCTGCTGTTCCTCCACTGGCACATCAGCTTTGCAGATGCATCCGGCACTGTGAACTGGTAATTTGATTCAATCAAACGTCCTGCATATTGTGAAACTGCTATGGATGCTATGCTGTCCAATTCGTACTTTAAATCCTCAAACAAATCCGTCCTCTGATTCCTTTGTGGAACAGAATACAGAAACGGCACAATACGCATCCTGTTCCAGAAAGCAGAATCCTTCACTGCAAAAGCTGTCGCACAGTTTGTAGCAATCAGAAGCTTACAGGTTACATATTCTCTTGCGGCATCAATACCTTTTCGCTCTATGTTAACGGATTCTTCACCTGTAAGCAGTTTTATATTGTTGACTACCTCCGGGGCGATTCTTTCATCCACACACTCTGGAGCGATATTGATACGCTTATCTGCCATGGACGCCAGCCCAAACCTGCCGGATATGGAGGATACTGGAGCGCGGTTGACTGCCGAATCTGGAAACATGGCTTCAATGACCTTTGCCAACAGGCTTTTGCCGCTATTTGGAGCAGTCCCCATCACAAAAAAGCATTTTCCGTCATTCGCAGGCAGAAGCATATAAGCAATCATCTCCCATATTAACTCCTGTATTGCAATGTCTCCTCCACTTACGTCATCTAAAAAACTGTCAAACACAGGCGTTCGTGCATATTCCCAATAATTCACTTCCAGTTGGGAGAATAGCAGGAATTCGGGTGAAAAATCCAAGAGCCTTCCCTGCCTGCAGTCATATACACCATTTTGAAACGCAACCAGATACTTCATTCTTCTGTCCAGTTTTTTTCTGTTTACCACTTGTATTCTACAGTCTGACTTTAAGTCTGTCAGCAGCTTATTGTAAAAGCCAGGATCAGGTATCAGCCTTATATAGTCATCTGATAAGTTTCCCTTGATAAACTCAGCCAGTGAAAATACATCCGCCTTGTTATAGATGCCATCCTCAAAATAATACATATTTCGCAATTCATCTCGAATAAATGTATAATCCTCCAGCAGTTTATCACCTATTATAGAAATCGGCTGTCGTTTTACCTTCTCTTTTAGCGGCTTCTCTTTCCCTGCCTTCAATCCTGCAGCCTTCTTCTCTTGATGGGGGCCTGTCTGCCCGGAGCGGCTTTCGGAGAAGAATTCCATTCCTGTATTTGGATATCCAAAAAGCTCCCCCGGATACACCCGCTGACTTTGCAATGGCGTTTTTGGCCTTATTTCTTGAGCTTCCTGCAATTCCTGACCGGAATTATAAAATGCCATTAGTTCCATCTCTAACCCTCAACCCTCCCTGGTCTGCATTTTAAATAATTTCGGTTTGTCTTTATAAGCAGTTCATCCAATACCTTATAAGTAGTATCCAGATGCATGTTCGGAATTCTCCCTGTATGATTTTCCCGTGGATCTTCTTTCGGAATCGTGAGATAACAGAAGAAATCAATATTGCTGCAATATAACAGGTATTCTCTGTCATACATCAGCACATAAAACAACACGGTTACCTTCCTGTCCCGCTCCCGGTTATCCCACTCGAAACTGCTGCCGTCGCTGTTCCTGACTGTCACCCATACCTGCTGGTTTTCATTGTACCCTATCATGATATCCGAATCCGTTATTTCTCCAATATGCTCATCAGAATAGATAGTTGCCTTATAAAACAAGACAGGTGATGACACGGCTGTCCTTTCATCCATTATCATAAAGCCATTTATAAAATGCAGTACCATATCATCAATCTGTTCCCTATAGTTTTTATTATTTCCATGCCATGGTTGCTTCATAATACATTTACCTCTTTTCACATTATTAAAAGCATTCATAATATCTTGCAAATTTTTTCCAACACTAATCTATTTTTCTACATTCATCCTCTTTCCTTGAATCTGTACTGTCCTATCCCGTGCCGTATTTTTTATATACTTATTTCCTTATCAATTCCTCCTTCCGTTGGCATCTGCCATTTTTCCTGCCCTCCTTTCTATATTCTACTATACAAGAGCCTGTATAAAAAAGCGAAGACAGAAAAGCCGCAGGCAATGCATATTTCTCTTTGCAAAACCTGCGGCTATTTTTACAAAAAAGTCCTTGACAAATAGATTTTACTCGTTCTCAAGGCTATTATTCCATACTTCTTCCCACATATCCCTGTAAATTTGAATCGAATCAGAGCTGTCCTGAAATTCCTTGCACACCTTGTGATATTGTATTACTCTGTCTTTAAAGTATTTAAAATGTTTTTCCAGAGAATCCAAATACCCCTCTGTTATAACTAAAATCTGTTCATCATTAAAATTGTCTTTGTCATATACCTCATCCAAAAGCCGTTTTAAGAAAAACTGATTTTCATAATATTTTACAAGAATCTCCTTTAAAGGCTCATTTCCTGATTCTCCAATATGAGACTCTTCCTTCATAAAAAATTTCAAGACAGCAAAACGTACAGCCATTTTATCATCCTGTAACTGTTTTTCACCTTTTAAATTTGAGTTCTTGTCTATAACCGGAACCAAATCTGATAAATAATCTGCCACTTTTATGGCTGTCTGTAAATCCATTTTCTGTATTGATTTACTGTCTTTTGTTTTATAGCATAGCTTTATCAGATTTCGTAATTTTTCATGCATGATTTGCATATTGCTTTTTTCCAATGCGTTTAAAAACAGAAACTTTTCCCTAGCATTCTCACCGATTGCCCCGCATCCATTATGTGATACAATATCTTGCTCCTTCTGACTATATAGCCTGTCCCCATTATCCGTCAATGCATTAAAACAAAAAGCTGTTTCAGAATCATAAAAAAGCTCCTGTTCCCTGTCTGTAAAACCAATCTGGCTTAATAATTGCTCAAACTGCCGATAACTGTTCCTATCTTTTACCTGTTCGTCTCCCCTTCGGTACTTTGCACCTGTCCGCTGCAAAATCCATATAATGTCATCACTTCCTTCATGTTTTTCACGGATAGGAGCAAAATCAATTATATCAGAATACTCCTGCCGTCTTTTATATGCATCTTTGCCTTCTTCTGTCCGATTAAAACACAACTGATAGAAAGTGTCCTTATTTATAATACCTTTAAATAAATAAGCAAGCCCTGCATCCTCTAACCTTTCCTGAATGTATTCTATTTCCGATTGGATCGTATCTTCTGAATTTTCTGGATATTTTTCTGTAAACTCCTTTGCAATCTCTTTCACTAACGTTCTGAAAAAACCTTCGTAAATTCTTACCTTATAGTCATCCATACTAACTCCCTCATTTTTTCTTTCATATACATACGAATATTTCAAAATTAAATATTTCCATTATTTTAACATATTTCTTTCACTCAATAAAGATATATGTGACATCGTTTTTAATGTTCTTTTCCAATATTCCGATGAATTAGTGATATACCTAATGGAAAAAACAAGATGACAAAGGATTTATATATGATTTTCTTGTATAAATAAGTTCAAAAACATCGGAACACCGGAAATATAGTTATAAAAAATAATCGTAGTATCTTATTTACAAATAGAGATGCGGAAAATTCTTTTCTTTTCCGCATCCCTATTTGTTGGAGTGTGAGGCTTTGCCTCACATTTATAATACATCAATGGTAATCAAACCCAAATCTTTTCCCAAACTTATGGAAATCATATTTACGTCCTACAATCGTTTACAAGATTTTGATACGTCCATTCAGCTTATTTATTTTCATACGAATTGTTATTTATTTAACTTCACCATCCTTAAATTTCCCTTCATGCAGAACTTTCCCCTGTTCGTCATATAATATCCCTTTCCCGTCATACTTTCCATTTTTAAACTCACCCTTATACCAGACTTTTCCATCTTCAAAATACAATGTTCCCATTCCGCTGTAATGGCTGTTTTCAAATTCACCCTCATATTTCAGGCACATCTCATGGTTTTCATTCTCCCATGTATAATACTCTTTTCCTTCTCCATCACGTCCCCCTTCTTTATACATGCCTTCAAAAGATAAGTTGGATATTGCAACAGTTGGAAACAGCAGACCGCTGTTTATAGTGTCTGAATATTCCACCAGATACATCTCCGCCAGCATATTGTTAAATTCTTCATCGTAAGTGCCTCCTGCCAGTCCAAGGTAAGCTATTCCGCTTCCGTGCTTTTTTCCATGTTCAAATTCTCCTTCATAGGCTATGATGGGGATCTCATATATTCCTTCCACTCCAAAATCTATCCCATAGCCTTCCTTAAATCCATCTTTAAATTCTCCAATATATTCAATTTCTACGCAAACATTTTCTTTCTCCTGTTCATAATAGTTTTCTTCATCCATAAACAATCTCGTCCAGCGCTGTATGTCGCTGCTTTCCCGGTACAGTTCATCCCAGTTCCTCACAAGCATCCCCATCCCATCCGGCCTGCCATCCCGGTTTACATCTCCATAATACCTGAATGGTGCATGGTCTGCATCAAGACTTTTCTTATACCATACTTCCTTATTCCTGAACATATGAATCTTTTCCTCTTCTGTTAAGCAGATGAATTCATCTCTGTCAGCATCCAGTGCTTTTTCATATAGTTCTACTATTTTCTTTCCGTTTTTCACACTCTTAAAAGAATATTCTGTAATAGAACTTATATATTCATTCTCTCCATCTGACGGAACATCATTTTCTGCGGAAGTATCTTCAACGCTGCTTTGTCCGTCTTCTGCATCTATCGTACCTGTTATATCTGTTTCATCTGTCTGCTCTGTTATGCTGTATGCTTCCACGTCCTTCTCAGTTTCCAGTCCACTTTCTTTTTCCGTCTGAACAGGTTCTGCAACAGAATCACCTATTTCAGATAGCTTTGCTGTCTGTGTCGGTTCGGTATCATCTTCACTAAAAACCCCTATCAAAACAAACATCACAAAAAGCCCCGCTACTACAAATAAGAATTTCTTTAGTTTTCCTGGCTTTTTTCTGGTTCCGTCGTTTACCGTTTTCTTTTCCTTTTGCATAGTTTACTGTCTCCTCTCTTGATTTCCCAATTCAAAATATTTCCAACTCACGCTGCAAATCGTAACAACAGAATACACTGTTTACAATGCCCCACAGATTACAAGGGCAATGACAAAACAGACTGCCCACGCGCCAAACGCCTGCTGTGAAGTCCGATGCGGAACCCTGTGCCGGATTACCCTCCAATATATCATGTGGATAACAACAGTTAAAATAGGTATTAATGCGATCATTCTCAATTCCTCCCCGTTGTGAAAATATAAATATGGATTATATCCAATAATAAAACAAGTCGTTTTAATTGTACAATAAAAATTATTATTTTTCAAGTACTAATCATCCTATACTAACGATAAATCGAAGTATACCAGGAGGCATTATCATGATTGACATTCTTGATCGTATAGTAAAACAACGGAAATACCGCAACTGGACAGAATATCAGCTGGCACAGAAATCCGGCCTCCCACAATCCACGATTTCCTCATGGTACAACAAGAAGATGCTCCCAAGCCTCCAGTCTCTGGAAAAAATATGTAATGCCTTTGATATGACAATGGCACAGTTTTTAGCAGAAGATGACAAATTAGCAGAAATCACCCCTGACCAAAAGAAGCTGCTTGATAAATGGGAAAAGCTTTCTCCCAGGCAGAAACAGGCTTTCCTGGAGCTGATGGATTCTGTCACAGACTGACAGCCCCGCCCAGCTTACCGGAGCATTTTATCCCGGTCTTCTGCCCCCTGTAAATATGCCAGCCGCATAACCATTTCTTCCAATTCTCCCCTCGCGACAAACAGCTTTCTATGGAGCAGCAGGCATTCTTCCCCCATGCTGCGCATGATGGATTCAGTCTGCCCTTCCATCTGCATGATTTCTTTATACAGATTTTCGCAGCTCCCATTTTCCTGCATTGCCAGCGGCAGGAACGTATCTTTATATTTCAAATCATAATATTCTTCCATAAATGCCTTATCCATTACCTGCCTCCCTGTATCCATACAGCAGCAGAATACAATCCCTGCAATACTGCTACAATGAAAAACAAGGCATGGAAAATACTTTCTATCCAGTTTCCCATGCCCTGTTTCCCTTTCTGGTACTTATCCTGTCATTTCATAAAGGAAATTCCTTATATCTATGGCAGAATGATTTTTATAATAATCGTGATGATTTTTCTCATGATGGTGCCTCCTTTGTTTAAAAATTTTCCCCATTGCCGCTTAAACCGATGAGAACACTGTCATGCCACTGACAACTGTGCTGTCATGCGGTTATAAAAATACGGATGGTCTGACAGGATTTCCATATCCGCCACTTCGGTTTCGTTGACCTCGCATATCATCCGGCAGATGCTCTCCCTGTCAGGAATTCTGTCCTCTTTTACCGGAACTAAAATCACTTCGTGGATACTGCTTGGAAGAACAGCCAGATTGGAATCTGTTTTATCTGCAAATTCTTTCAGGATACCCGGATAAAGGATACAGGCCGCTCCATTTAATCTGCTGCGGTTAGTCAGTATTGTCATTTCCGGCATACCTGCCATGTCCGTTCCTGAAATTTCCCCGTCCGCTTCACCTTTGCACAATCCATCCACAAACTGCCTCATGCTGACAAAATCATGTTCCAGCAGTCTTGGGGTGTTCCCATATGCCATTCCTGCCACTTCCTCCGCGCTGATATTCCAATACGCCAGATGCTCATTGCGGATAAGGATGGATGCCTGCCCTTTATCTCTGGTATCACAGGCAAGGAAACAGAACACGACTGCCAAATCCAGATATTTCCGATACGGAACCTCTTTTAACAGCGGCTTATTCTTTTCATAATTGACAAGCCTGTATACAATGCGGGATTTTACCTGTTCAAAATCTGTAAAACAGCTTATGTCAAAATCATCCGCCGGCTTGTTTTTCAGATAGCATCTATAAATATCATCCGCAATCCGCTCCATATCTCTGCCATCCAGATAAGAGCGGTAGTAAGGGTTCAGATAAATCACTGGTGAAATATTCTGCCCTTTCTCCTGGATTAATAAGCCATCCATATTCACACTGTTGTTTTTCTTTATGGTCTCTGCCCTGACCTCCCCATCCACTTTTTCCTGAATCCTTCTTCTAATTTCTTTCAAAAATTCTTTATAGTCCATAAACCTGTCCTTTCCTCATGCCGCTTTTACGGATTTTGTCCTTGATAAAGCCAGCATCACTTTATTATAAAGCTCCTCGCTCATCGTCCCCGGCTCCTGTATCCTGTACCGGCTCTGGACCGCTTCCATTGCCACGCCTGTCCTGTCAAGCTCTGCCTGCAAAGAAGCCATCTGGTCTTTGGAAATGGTGTTCCCCTGCGGCTCTTTCTTTGTCTGCGCCGCTTTTGAAGAAGCCTGTTTCCCTTTATTATCCTCTGCGGCAGCTTTCGCTTTCAGTTCATATACCGGCTGTCCTTTATCATTCACTATCATAAGGGCGTTGATTTCCCTGTCCCCGTTATACGCAATGGATTTGACAGAGAAACGGTCATAACAGCAAAACCTGTTATCCCTGCTCTGGATTGCCGCCTTTCCTGCCGGAACCCAGATAAACGGCGCGGAATACAGTTCACGGCCGATTCCCCAGTTAAAGCACGCCCTCTTAAAACTGTCCGAAGCCTGGGACTTTTCTTTTTCCGTGTATCCGGTCGTGCCGACATCCTGTTTCGCCACCCACTCCCCGGACTCCTTATCAAAGATTTCCACTGTGCAGTACAGGTTCCCGTCTATGCACTGATGGCTCCGTTTCCAGCCGAAAGCCCCAAAAGTTTCATCAAGAATGCGCTGGTCTACCCTTGCGTCTTTATAAAGCAATAGACTCAACCCCTTTTCGTTAATTGTCGCTATCCTGCATTCAATTTCATTCGCTCTAAGCAGCCTGATTAAGCTCTGTTCCATTTTCCCCATCCTTTCCGCAAATCAAACTTCCCAATTCTAAAATAATTTCCGGCCCGCTGCACAGGCTCGTGATATATCCATACATCCACCCCTATGCCGCTTTCACCTCAAACCGCCTGTAATGGGAAGGCTTCCCGTAATCCGCATAAATTTCCGGCTTTTCTGCTTTGATGCGCTGTGAATCAAGCCTGACCGAATCCACGTTTCCCCATGACACACGGTAATGGTCGCTTGTGGCATACTGGCTGTCGCCCATGAACATCTTCACTTCCTGCTCAATCCGCTTCTGTTCTTCCTGCAGTTTTGCAATAGAACTGAGTATTTCCTCACGTCTGTTTAACTTTTCATCAAAGCCGGTCAGTTTAACCGCGCTCTCTTTTTTAGCGGTATAGAAATACTGCTCAATCACTTCATCACAGGCTCTGCTCCCGTCCGGTGGCGGGATAATCCCTTTCACAACATGATTGTCCCAGAAATCCTGTTCGACATCTATCAGACGGTTTATCAGTTCATCGTCCCAGTCTAATCTGCGGTATGTGAACTCCCTGCCTAAAATAACAGCCGCAATATACCATGTGCGCTTCCTAGTGACTGCCATATAATGATAACATTGCATCACATAATGGAGCGGGATATTCCCATCTGCCCATTTGTCCGCATTGTAGGCGCTCGCCGTCTTGCATTCCAGCCCTGCATCCTCGCCAACTACCAGACGGTCAACATCCGCAATCATAAACGGATGTTCCACATTCCGGTACATGAAATTGGACTTCCTGACTTTTAATCCGGAAGCCTCCATAAACCGCTTCGCAACGTAATCTTCCAGATCGCGCCCGATCCGGATTGCCTCGCTGTCCTGTTCTTCAACATCCTCGCTTGTCTTATCCTGAAACACTTTCATGACGCTGCTGTACGGATTCACACCACAGATAGCTCCGGCATCTGAGCCACCGATACCCGATTTCCTTAAACGCAGCCACTCCAGATTATCAACTCCTGCTAACGGTATTTTCTCAAACATGATAAATTCCTCCCTGACATATAAAGATAAAATAATGAGGATAGCTAAGATTGAAATAATCCTGGCCATCCTCAAATTTTGTTGTTATTTGATTTCACTGTCTATAAGCGCTTTCCATTCTAAAATATTCTGCTTTACTTTTACAGTTATACCAGACATTGCCCAAAGTCCGCTAAAGGGCTTTAGGCGGATTTTACAAGCTGGTATGCCCTGTCGATAAGCGGATTGCCGTCAACTGTACGGGAAAACAGGTTTTCATTATAATTCGCCGTCCTGCGGAGCGGGCTTCCGTGGGTCGCAAAATCAGATACCGCATTGATAAAACGGTATGCGTTACTGCCCACTTTCTGCAAGTCAGGAGCGTCATAATACCGCTTCATCATATCCTCACGCAGACGGATGATATTCTTGCTCTGTATCGGAGTCGGTTCTTTCTCCATTGGCAGAAGCAGTTCAATGTACTCTTTCACCTGTTCGTCTGTCATCTTCTGTCTGCGGAGCTGCTCAAATTCAATACCAAGGCAGTCCATATATTCCTCTGCCATGAAAAGCGTTTCTTTCGCCTCCTGTATCTTGTCCTGAATGTTGCCAGTGTGAATCATGCTGAAACTTCTCTTAGCAGTACTCAATGCAAGATTAAGGGTATTATTGCATACCACCCTTACAGGAGTGACAGCCACCTTTACAGAACCGGAACCGTCATGTGTATTGCTGAATACCAGATAAGGGCTGATTCTTTCCCCTGCAATAATATACTCCCTCGGAAGCCTTGCAAGCAGCCAGACCTTTCTCCCCTCCTGCAGCGATCCGGCAGTTTCATAACGCACGCCCTTTCCGAGCAATTCATCCGTGAAGCTGAACGCATCCGTGTTCTGCACCACCTTATAACGGTCAGATACCACGCCCAGCACCTTTCTGTCAGAATCCCGCACATTTGCTTTGTAGCCATCAATGGGTTCATTGAAATCCGTATAGATTGGCTCCTGGACCACATTCCAGTCCAGCCCCGCAAGCCGGAGGGCGTCTGCTGATGCCGGAGCCTCCTGCACCTGTATCCCCAGTCCATGCCACGGCTTTTCCCTTGTGTAAAACATACTTTCTAAATTTGCTGACATATTTTTCCTCCAATCTTATTGTCAGTTTGCTTTGTTACAGAGGATTAATATATGTCTCACTCTTTTTACAAAAGGATTCTCAGCGGTTTGCCCGTATGCTGTTAAAAATATCCCGTGGTATTTTCCAATACCTTCCAAATTTTATTGCCTTTATCTGTCCTGACTTTATCATTCTATAAACTGTGGATGTACTGACCTGCATCCTCTCGCAAAATTCTTTGATTGTCATATAAGATTCGTCCATGTTTCATCCTTTCCAGTCCGAACAATTCCAAAAAATCATTCGCACTTTTTTTATTCGTAACAGTTCAATCGCGAGCATGAAAAGCCATTGCCGCCATTACATTTCTGTTTGCATATGTAAGATAACTGCTTTCAAATCTGCCTTTAACGCAGGTTTGAAGAATCTCTGTGTACCTGAATGTATCACAGAAAAAAATAAGGAGCATTCCAGCAGAACCGGAATACTCCCAAATTTCCTTATAATCTTTTTGCCCTGTTTTCATCGTCCATATCTTTCTGGTAATAAATCTTCCATACTATCACCCAAAACAGTAGATTTGCCAAAGCAATTCCCTGTACAACAACGTATTTGATTACCAGAATATTACCACAGACAAATATAAAACGCCAGAAACCCGCACAAACACAGGCTTCCAGCGTCCCAATCGACTATTCGAACTCAATCGTCCCCGGCGGCTTACTCGTCAAATCATAAAACACCCGATTCACTCCCCGCACCTCATTTATAATCCGGCTCATCACCGTCTGCAGCACCGCAAACGGAATTTCAGCACTTTCCGCCGTCATAAAGTCAACCGTATTCACCGCCCTAAGCGCAACCGCATAATCATACGTTCGCTCATCCCCCATAACGCCGACTGACCTCATATTCGTCAGCGCCGCAAAATACTGCCCGATCGACTTGTCAAGCCCGGCCTTTGCAATCTCCTCACGGTAAACCGCATCGGCGTCCTGAACAATACGAACCTTTTCCGCAGTAACTTCACCGATAATCCGAATCCCAAGTCCTGGGCCGGGGAACGGCTGGCGGTAAACAAGCTTTTCCGAAATACCAAGCTCCAGGCCTGCCTGCCTTACTTCGTCCTTGAACAGGTCGCGGAGCGGTTCAATAATCTCCTTGAAATCAACGCAGTCGGGAAGCCCACCGACATTGTGATGCGACTTAATAACGGCAGATTCACCGCCGAGACCGCTTTCCACCACATCGGGATAAATCGTCCCCTGAACCAGAAAATCAACGGCGCCGATTTTCTTCGCTTCCTCTTCAAAAACACGAATAAACTCTTCCCCGATAATTTTGCGTTTCCGCTCCGGCTCCGTCACGCCGGAAAGCCTGTCATAAAAACGCTCCTGCGCGTTAACACGAATAAAATTCAAATCATACAAACCGTTCGGTCCGAATACCTCTTCCACCTCATCGCCCTCGTCCTTGCGGAGAAGACCATGATCCACAAAAACACAAGTGAGCTGGCTGCCGACCGCCTTTGCAAGCATAACCGCAGCTACCGAAGAGTCAACGCCTCCGGACAGCGCGCAAAGCACCTTACCGCCGCCGACCTTCTTACGGATTTCCTGAATGGAAGTATCGACAAAAGAATCCATTCGCCAGGTACCCACGCAGCCGCAAACGCCTCTTACAAAATTATAAAGCATTTTTGTTCCTTCTTCGGTATGCAGCACCTCCGGATGAAACTGAAGCGCAAACAGACGCCGCGACAAATCCTCGGCTGCCGCCACCGGGCAGTCTGCCGTATGCGCCGTAACGGAAAACCCCGGAGCCGCTTCCGAAATATAATCGGTATGGCTCATCCAGCATATGGTTGTTGGGCTGACATTTTCAAACAACGGGGAAGAAGTATTGACATTTAACTCCGTTTTTCCGAATTCCTGCACCAATGCACGCTCTACTCTTCCGCCAAGTACAAACATCATAAGCTGCGCGCCATAACAAAGTCCCAGAACCGGAATCCCCAGTTCGAAAAGCTCCTTTGTGCAGGCAGGCGAATCGGCTTCATAACAGCTGTTCGGACCGCCGGTAAGAATAATTCCTTTCGGATTCATCGACTTAATCTGATTGAGATCCGTTTTGTAAGAATATATTTCACAATAAACATTACACTCTCTGACGCGTCTTGCAACAAGCTGATTATACTGGCCGCCGAAATCAATCACAATAACCTTTTCCATCCGTCTTTCTCCTCCTGAAAAAAATACGAACCGAAATCAAGAATATATCATTTCGCGTCCGTAGCTACAAACCAAAAAATATATTTTTATTTATGATAAAATCCTCAGACCGATTATACCATCCTTAAGCCGGATTTAAAATACCCTATTTTAGAAAACACAGAAAAACAGCCGCAATTACGGTCGGCACATACAATCCGCATTCCCGGGCATACTATCGCTACATCGAAAAAAAAGCCGGAGGATTTCATGGATTCAAAAAACAAGAACAGACCCAAATTCAATTTAAAAGAACTTTGTTCTCCGAGTCAAAATCCGATTGCATTTCTGGTTTCTCAAATGATTTTTTTCTTCTTTGTGACATCTATCGGAGGATTTCTCTGGGAGGTATTGATTTTCTTTGTCAAAGACGGCCGGTTTCGAAACCGCGGCTTTCTCTACGGACCCTGGCTGCCGGTATACGGCGCAGGGGCCGTCCTGTTTTATCTTCTTCTCGGAAAACCGCGGCGGCGACTCGCTTTTTCCCAAGCCCCCCGCGCCGTCGCTTATTTTGAACCGGAAAAAAAACCTCGCCTGATTCCGTTATTTTTCCTCTCCATGCTAATCGGTACGACATTAGAACTTATCATCGGGTGGTTCTTAGATGTCGTATGGAATCTCCGCTATTGGAATTACACCGGCGAACCGTTTCATTTAAACGGATACATCTGCCTTACCTCTGCGCTTGGATTCGGAATTGCCGGCGTGCTCTGGATTCGGTTTCTGTCAGGATTTCTGACAAAACAGTGGCTCAAGCTGCCGGAATCCGTTCGAAGCGGCTTAAACACCATCCTCATCCTGCTTTTTGTGCTGGACTGCGCCGCCGCTTTAATTTTTCCGAATATCGGTACAGGTATTACCTTCTCCGATTAGCCCCGCCTTTGCGCCGCCGCAAGCGGCAGCGGTCCTATGCCTGTTCTGCAGCCAGAAAACGCCCCATTTCCTCCCGGATCTTAAGAAACTGCTTTTCTGTTTCAGGATTATCCGTCCGAAAATGCAGAAGCGCATCCAGATACCCCTGTTCCTTCACTGCCTTTTTGCTCTCCGGAAAAACAAGTTCATAGACAAGCGAAATATGGCCGACGACATGATCCGCCGGCGTCTTTTTCAGCGCGCGCAAAACCGCATGATGCTCATAGAAACTCTTCATCACCTCTTCCGTTACTACGGAATGACGCAATTCTTCCGTCGTCGTATTATAAATTTCCTCCAACGGCGTCTCGACATTGACTCGCAAAATATCAATTTTATCGGCGTCACGAAGAATCTGACAGAATGCAGCCGTCCGTAAATCAAGCTCCTGCGGCAGACGATAGGCGCTGTGTTCTCTGACAGCGGTTTCTATCAGCAAATCCGCTCCGCAGTCGTCCAGATAATCCCGAATCCTTTTTGGAGATTCCGGCAAAGCGCTTTTTCCTTCAAAAAAAGATTCCGTTCCCCTTTCCGCGCTGCCCGCCGTTTCAGAATCCTCTGCTCCCGTCCCAAACAAAATATCGGCTCCGAGTTTTGCATGATCTACGGACTCTGCGTCGATAAAAGTATTGTACCGCCTGAGCTGTTCAAATCTCCCGACGTCATGCAGCATACCCAAAAGCCATGCAAGATCTATATCCTCATCGCTCATCCCTTCCGATGCGGCAATGCGTTCGCACAGATCCGCAACACGGTAAGTATGTCCGATTTTTAATTTGATTTTTTCATCCGTACTGTCATAGGCGTCGGTATAAGACCGAAAAATCTCTCTCACCCGTTTTCTGTCAATCCGCATTTCTTTCTTCATATTATATTCCATCCTATGTGTTTTCGCTTTCCTTCCGTACCGTTTTTTTCCGATTCTTTCGAGGCCGGGTCAGTTCATAGCTTTCTAAAATCATCCGCTTTATATCGTCGTCCGGCACGCTGCCGTCCAGGATAACAGAATTCCAGTGTTCCTTATTCAAATGATAAGCAGGGAGAACCGATGCAAATGTTTCACGCCAGAAATCTCTCCACTGCGGGTCGCATTTTACATTGATCCAGATATTTCCTTCCCTTTCAAAAATCCATGCAAATACCTTACGGTTTGCCCTGTGGCGGATCACCGTCCAGTTTGGATCATGAAACGGCTTGTCCTCATACACCTCTTTTTCCATTAAACAAAATTCGATAACCTCTTCTCTTTTGTCCATTCTGCCCCCTCTTTCTCTGCGCGCCGGATGTTTCAATATTACATTTTCCCGTAATGGACGAAAGTCCCCAACCTCTTTTTATGGCTGCAGCAGGCAGCGCGGGGTATGGGGCCTTCCTTATATCATTATATTCCTATTTCATGCTGATGCATATACTTTTCTTTTGTCGCCAGTCCGCCGCGGATATGCCGTTCCGATTTGTTTACGTCGAGGACCTTTCTTACCTCCGCTGCAAGGGCGGGATTCACCTGCTGAATTCTGTCCGAAACATCCTTATGTACCGTACTCTTGCTGATCCCAAAATGCTTCGCCGCCTGCCGGACAGTCGAATTGTTGTCAATGATATATCTTGCTATCTCCATAGCTCTTTCTTCAATATAGCCTTTCAAAGAAATTCCCCTGCAATACTCATTTTTACATTGTATGAAGCATTGCAGGGACGTATGACTAAATTCATTTCCTATTTTACCGGTTTAAAGACAGGGAAAAGATACCTTCACCACAAACAAATCGGCAATCAATTCTATCTCAAAAGTTCCGCCGCAGGCCTCGGTAAAACTTTTGGCAATCGACAGGCCTAATCCGCTGCCGCCGTCCGTTCGGCTTTCGTCTCCGCGCACAAAACGCTCGGTAAAATCAAAGCCCTCTTTCAGCTCCTTCCGGGACGTATTCTGAATCCCGGCAGAGGCCGTACCTTCGTCTGTTTTTAAAGTAATGTAGATACGCGAGCCTTCGAGCGAATACTTTAACGCATTTAAAATTAAATTCTGAAAAACACGGTACATCCGCTGTCCGTCCGCCCGAATGAAAACCGGTTCTTCCGGAATTACTGTTTTTATCGTCACAGGACTTTCTTCTATCCGTTCGCTCATATCGGCAAGCGTCTGACGAAGCAGCTTACCGAAATCCAGCTCCTTTACTTCCATCGCCAGCTGTCCGGAGGCGGCTTTACTGATAGCAAAAACATCCTGTACCATATTTTTCAGCCGTTCCGATTTTTCATCGAGAATACAAATATAGTCTTTTACATGCTGCGGAAGATTGTCCTCCTGCTTTAAAAATTCTACGTAACTGATAATCGAAGTAAGCGGCGTCTTTATATCATGGGATACATTGGCCACAAGCTCCACCTTCATCCGCTCACTTTTCATACGTTCTTCAACCGCCTGTTCCATTCCTGAGCGGATTTCTTTCAGATTATCCGCAGCTTCCTTAAATTCCGAATACGCTGCCGTTTCCTCAGCGCCGGAATAATCGCCGTCATGAACCGCAGCGATAAACCCGGTCAGGCGTTCCAGTTCCGCGGCCTGTTCCCTTACTTTCAGAAGATAACGCCAGGACAGCCACAAAAACACAGCGAGCAGAGCGCCCCCGCAGATAACAAGCAAAACTTGCCAGTACGCTGCAAGCCATCTGTTTCGCAGTAAAAAAGCGATTGCAAATTCCGCCGCTCCAAGTAAAAGACCGCTCCAGAAAACCGGTGCGAAACGGCAAACCATACGTTTTGCAAGCGGCAGTTTCATGCTTTTCGTCTCAAACCCATTTGCCATGCGGCGAACGAGTCCGTTCCAAAAATCACCTCGGTTCTGCCAGATATCGACCACAAGAAGATATAGCAGCCAGAAAAGAATCAGCAAAACCGACGGCCTCATCGTCAGCCAGTGCATCAGTTCCGACACAAACTCTTCCCCGACATACCATGCCGCTCCCTCAAAGCCGTCATAAGCATACACTAATTCGGCAAAAACATCGCCGTAATACTCCTGAAACCCGGAAAAGTAGTTAGTAAACACTCCCGATAAAATCAGAAATAGCAACAGCAGCCGCCCTTCCACCCAAACTTTGTTTAACCGTTTCCCTATCCAGACATCGACAGTCTTTTTTGATTTTCTTAAAATAAGATAGAGGACGAACAGAGCGGCGCCTGCGATCAATAAAGTCACTTCCGTTCTTGCCGCAGAATAATTTTTTGACTGGGCATTTGCCATGTAATAAAGCGGACTTTCCGACTGAATATACCCGTTTCTATTGGATTTTACAACATGCGAATAAAGAGAAGGCCGCTCGGCTGCAAGTATCGCGATTTCCACTTTTTTTATCTCGTCGTCTTGTGTAAAGTTGAAATAGCCCGGCAAAAACCAGTCCGAATCTTCCGTGTAATAACCGTCGCCGTAAATGTCTAATTCCGCTCCGTCTTTAAAAACAGAAGCCTTTTCGCCGTCAAAATACAGAAGAAAATTGTATCCGTCCGGCAGCGCGTCTTTGGCGGCGTTCCATGTTCCGTCCTCCAGATTGGTGTAAAGCGTCTTTCCCTCGTACGAAATCCGGTAAAGCAGATTCTTATCCTTTGCAATCAGCTTATGATACTCCTCCGCCTCCTTCTTATAATCCCGATCCGATTTCCTGTATTCGTCTCCGCCATATTTTGCACCATACTGCCATTCCTTATCTTCTGTCTCCAAAAGTTCCCCCGGAATGGCGACTGCCTCCTGTTCCATTATGCTACCAATGCCATAATAATCATAGTAATAGTCATAATAATTTTGATAATAGTCATAAGAGTACAGCGGCAGCTCCTCCGCCATAGCCAGAAAACGGAAAAAACGGTTGGAGATATAGTTCCGAAACGATGCCGTATTTTGAAAATCCTCTTCAAAAACCTCCGCCGTCCCTCCGTTTCTGTAACATCTGTCGCACAACGCAGCCGCGCTTCCAAGCATAAAACTAACACTCAGAAAAAACGCGCAAAAACTAACCATACTTTTCCACTTTTTCGATTTTGTATCCAATTCCCCACACCACCTTTAAATATTCAGGCTCTTTCGGATTGAGTTCTATTTTTTCGCGGATGCGTCTGATGTGTACCATTACCGTATTCTCCGGCGCAAAGCTTTCCTCCTCCCATACACGGCGGTAGATTTCCTCCGCCGGAAAAATTCTGCCGGGATTGCGCATAAGCAGATCTATGATCTTCGTTTCCGTCGCCGTCAGACGAACCGGCTCTCCATCTGCATAAAGCGTCCGCTCCTGTGCCTGATAGCAAAGCCTTCCGTTTCTGATTTCTCCGCTCTGCGGATTCGCATGAATGTCGCCAAGCCGTGTATAACGGCGCAAATGACTCCTCACCCTCGCCGCAAGTTCCTGCGGATTATACGGCTTTGAAACATAATCGTCGGCTCCCATCGACAGTCCTAAGACCTTGTCCGTCTCTTCGCTTTTCGCACTCAATACAATAATCGGAATGTTCTGCCGCTCTCTGATTTTCATCACTGCGGAAAGTCCGTCCAGTTTCGGCATCATTACGTCAATCAGCACAAGCTGGACCGATTCTTCCGCCAGAACACGCAGCGCCTGCATTCCGTCATATGCCCTAAGTACAGAATAGCCTTCCTTTTCAAGCAAAATAGCGATCGCCTTTACAATCTCTCTGTCGTCGTCCACAACCAGTACACATTCGCTCATCGTCTCTTCTCCTTTGGCCTGTCTCTATCCTATCGGGAAATCCTTACAAAAACATTGTCGTAATTCTTACAAATTTCTTACTTTTCTTCCTTTACCCCCTCCTTATTTCGTTCCTGCAGCCGTTCCGTTATTTCATCGCAAATTTTTGCGGCGCTTTTATTGTCTGTGGCAATCGTAATATCCGCTGCCGCCTCGTACCGTTCCTTTCGTTTTTCCATCAGCCCGCCGATATACTCCACATTCATATTTCCATTCAGCACAGGGCGCTCTTTGCTGTGCCTGACACGCTCAAAAATCGTTTCCGGTTGGGCGGTAAGCAAAACGACGCATCCGCTTCGCTTCATCCGCTCTATATTTTCGTCGCGGAGAACCACGCCTCCGCCGCAGGAAACAACCGCGCCGTCCTCATCGCCTATTTTTTTCAAAAGTTCCGTTTCCAGATTGCGAAAATGCAGTTCTCCGTATTTCTCAAAAATAGCGGCAATCGGCATTCCCTGCTCTTTTACGATTCTCTGATCCATCTCGACACAAGCGCATCCGAGCTTCTTTTGAAGCTCCCTTGCAATCGTACTTTTTCCCGTTCCCATAAAACCAATCAGAAAAATATTCTGCTTCTTTTCCATAATTTCCTCTCATTCTGCCGTTTCAGCGGCTTTTCATGAAGTTGAAAGCGTTTCTTTCAATCCTCTTCCCTATGAAAAAAAGAGTTTCTTCACTTCTTCTACCGGCATATCGCATCCGGTATAAAGCTTAAACGCCGCGACTCCCTGCCATAACAGCATCCCTTTTCCGCCGATGCAGGTACATCCCGCCTCGCCCGCTTCCCTCAAAAGCTTAGTCTCTTCCGGATTATAAACCGCATCCGCAACGACCAGGCCCGGATGAAACGCGCTTAAATCCTTCACTACGCTCTCATGATCCAACGGTTTCATCCCTACAATTGTAGCATTCGCAAAAATATCGCTGTCTGCGATTTCCTGCGTCATTTTTGCAGAATCAGCAATATCATATACATTTATGACGCAGGACGGAACCGACGCTCGAATCTTCTCCGCCGTCTGCAGCGTACGCTCAAAAAACTCGTCCCGAATGTTAAAGATACTGATTTCCCGTGCGCCGTCTAACGCGCACTGTACCTGGATTGCCGTCGCGGCTCCGCCTCCGCCTGCAACCGTAATCTTTTTTCCTTTTATGGAAATTCCGTGATCCTCCAGATTTTTGACAAAGCCCTCCCCATCCGTGATATGTCCGGTCAGCTTTCCTTCGTTATTTACAATTGTATTCACAGCTCCGATAATCTCAGCCGCGGGTGAAAGCTCGTCCATATATTTCACCGCCTCTGTCTTACACGGCATCGTAACATTACAGCCGCGCATTTTAAATGTCTTCATTGCCGCAATTGCGTCCTGTACTTCTTCTTTCTTAATGTCAAACGCAACATAAGCATAATCCAGTCCCAGCTTTTCAAAACTGTAATTATACATTGCCGGCGAACCGGAATGTCCCACCGGCGAACCGATCAAAGCCAAAAGTCCCGTATGCCCGGTAATTCTTTTTTCCATCTTTCCTCCCATTCCGCCGCCTGCGGCGGCACAAACAAATTACAAAGATTCCCGTTATAAATATAACCAAAAATTACGCCCATTTCTTCTCCATTTTAACCTAAACTCCATAAAAAATCATTACTATTTTTGTTCCCGTCGTATTTTTTGCAGAAGTGTGGTAAAATCAATTTATCTATTTGGATTAGGGGATTATCAGCTTATGAATATACTTATTTTATCCTGCGACACCGGCGAAGGGCACAACGCCGCAGGAAAAGCAATAGAGGAAGCCGCGCTGCTTAGAGGTCATACCGTTACAATGATGGATATGTTTCTTTTGTCCGGAAAAAAGACCTCTCATGCCGTAGGCGGCGCCTATGTCGGAATTGTAAAACATGTGCCCCACTTATTCGGTTTTTTATATAAACTTGGTTTAACTATCAGCAGCGCAAAACGAAAATCGCCCGTTTATTACGCAAACGGGCTGCTTGCAAAAAAACTTTCCGATTATATCGAGCAAAATCGATTTGACGTGATTGTCACGCCGCATCTTTATCCGGCGGAGACTTTGACAAAAATGAAGAAAAATGGAATCCTGTCCGCTCCTGCAGTCGCCGTCGGAACGGATTATACCTGTATTCCGTTTTGGGAAGAAACCAATCTCGACTGCTATATTATTCCGCATGAAGATCTGATCGAAGAATATGTAAAAAGAGGCGTTCCGGCCGAAAAGCTTCTGCCGTACGGCATTCCCGTAAAACAGTCCTTCTGCCAAACCGCACGACGCAATGAAGCCAGAGAAAAGTGTGCGCTTCCGAAAGACATTCCGATTTTTTTGGTTATGAGCGGCAGCATGGGCTTCGGCAAACTGGCTGTCTTTTCTGCAGAACTGGCTCTCCGCTGTAAAAACGGCGAACATATCATCATTATCTGCGGAAACAATGAGAAAATGCGGAGAATACTCAAAAAAGAATTTTATTTTAACAAACGCGTTCATATATTGGGCTATACCAACAACGTTTCGCTTTATATGGACGCCTGCGACGTCATTTATACCAAGCCGGGCGGTTTAACCTCGACGGAAGCGCTGGTAAAAAACATACCGATTGTCCACACGGCCCCAATCCCCGGCTGTGAAACCGCAAACAGGAACTTTTTCGGAGCAAGACACCTCTCCATCTCTTCAAGACACCTCACAAAACAGGTGCAGCTCGGAAAAGCGCTCATCAATGACGAACATCTGAGAAATCAAATGCTGAGCGCCCAAAAAGTACACCGCAAGCCGGACTGCGCGATGCGGATTATGGATAAGCTGGAAGAACTGGTTTCACAAAAGAAGCCGGTTTGACACTGTCAGATGTAAAAAGAGGATGCCGAAAGAACGGTTTCCCCCCCCGTTACCATACGAAAAATGCATTTAAATGGAGGAAGAAGATGTACCTATTATTTACGATAGCAGGATTTTGCCTGGGCAGCACCATGTTTGCCTACTGGATACCGAAAGTCCTTAAAAATATCGATATTCGCGAAATACCGGAGGATCACAACCCGGGCGCCGCAAATGCATTTACCTACGGCGGTTTCTGGGTCGGCCTTCTTGCACTCTCAATGGAACTGCTGAAAGGTCTGCTTCCGGTCGCGCTCGGACAGCGATTTTTGGATATCAATTCCATGCTCTTTCTTCCGGTTCTGCTCGCCCCTGTCGTCGGTCATGCCTTTCCGTTTTTTCATCCGCAGAAAGGCGGTAAAGCAATCGCCGTATCGTTTGGCGTACTGCTCGGTCTTTTCCCGGAAATCAGACCGTTTGCCTACCTTGCGTTCTTTTACCTGTTTTTCTCGCTCGTAATCGTTGTACGGCCGCATTCTTTCCGTTCGGTCATTACCTTCGGTCTTTTTTCGTTGTTGGTACTTATAAATGTAAAAATCCCGGCCATCCAGATTGGCTGTCTGGGAATGTCCGGAATTGTAATTTTTAAACATATTATAAAATATCAGGGCGAAGCTTTAAGTATTCATCTGTTTACCAACAAAGCACTTCATGACCGTCTGCCGTGACAAGCACCATAATCTCCCACTGTGCAGACGGTTTTCCGTCCTCCGTGTAGACTTCCCAGTCATTGTCTTTGTCGATATAAATGTCAGCCTTTCCCATGTTTATCATCGGCTCAATTGTAAAGATCATGCCGGGCGCCATGAGCATTTCTTCCCCGCGCTTTGAATTATAGCCGACCCACGGATCTTCATGAAATTCCAGTCCTACGCCATGACCGCCGATTTCCCGGACAACCGTATAGCCGTTCGCAAAAGCATGATCATGTACTGCCTGACCCATGTCGCCTAAAAATCCCCAGGGCTTTACTTCCTTTAATCCGAGTTCTACGCATTCTTTCGTCACCTGAACCAGCTTTTTCTTTTCCGAAGATACGTCGCCGATACAAAACATTCTTGAAGAGTCAGCGTAATATCCATTTAATATCGTAGTACAATCAACGTTAATAATATCTCCTGACTTCAGCACAACCTTGTCGGACGGGAATCCGTGACACACCTGATCGTTTACCGATGTACACACACTGTACGGGTAGCCCTGATAATGAAGCGGCGCGGCAATCCCGCCTCTGTCCGCTGTCATTTCACGAACAATTTTATCGATTTCAGACGTCTTCATTCCTTCATGAATGACGGTACCGATATAATCCAGTATCTCCATATTTACTTTGCAGCTTTCTTTTATCCCTGCAATTTGTTCCGGCGTTTTAATAATCTTTCGATTTGGGACGATATGCCCTTCCGCTGCAATTCTTTCCACCTTCTCGTCAAACGCGGCGTGGCAGGTTTTATATTTGCGCCCGCTTCCGCACCAGCACGGATCATTTCGATTTATCTTTACTGACATAATCAATCGCTCCTTATATTCTCACTTATTCATTTTATTTTTCTTCCGCTATGCCGGCCCTTGTAATTCGAGCTAATTGCACAGAGCATAACACTACTCCCCAAGCCTCGACGCAACCACCGCTACGCCTGCGTTTGTGAAGCAGCACTCTCAGAAAAATATACTGCGCCAAACTATCCAAAACATAATTTTCGTTGTACTAGTGATTTAATGTAATACTTCCGACAGAAATCCGTCCTGCGATATCTTCTTCTATTGTATAAGTATGCGATGCCAATATCATCTGATAAGCTTCGCCGTCAAAATTATAATCCACATAGGGAAGCTTCTCACGCTCTGCAAGACTGCTCTGATATTTATTCGCAAGAGCAATCCGATACATGGTCTCCCCGATTTCCTGCTCAGTCACGCCTAAAGCCGCAAACTGCTCTTCATCCAAATCCGAGCAGAAGTCAGATATTTCGTTTTTACAATATTGTTCCTCTTCGGTATCAAGCTTTACTCCTTCCGAAAGCGCCATACGATAAAATACCTCGTCATGAATTGCCATCTCCAAAACCGCGTCTTTTGCTTCCTTCCGAATAAACTTTCCATTCACAAGAACATTCCAATACCGTTGCGGACTCTCCGGATCATAAACAATCGCCTGTTCCTGAACGCTTTTTTCCTGATACGCTACATAAAATGCAAGGTCTTTTAAACGAAGCGGTCTATCGTCCACAGTCGCAACCACTTCCTCAAGCGACTCTGAAAAAATCAGTGGTTTTCTCTTCTCATAAGTACGCAGGGAAACAAAGCCTAAAACAACGACGCATACAAGCAATCCGGCAGTAAAACAAGTCTTTTTGTTCATCACAATCCCCCACTCCTGCTTAGCCCGAGGATTTGGGCGCAAGCACAAATTTGCCTGTAAAAAATCCCTTTTTACGGCACCATCCCGTATCAGAGAACTCTCCTGATTGTTATCATCGTCCGGTAAGTGGCAGTTCCGTAGCAAATACCGTTCGTCGGGCTTGACGCATGTACAATTCCTCCGTTTCCGGTGTAAATCGCCACATGTCCGGCATAACAGATAATGTCTCCCGGCATCGCACAGTCATAGCTTACCGTTTGTCCGCATTTTTCTATTTCATAGGAGGTTCTGGGAAGTGTGATTCCGAAATTCCCAAAGCACGCCATTACAAAATAAGAACAGTCACATCCTTCTGTCAGACTGTTTCCGCCGTATACATACGGATTTCCGACAAACTGTGATGCATATGCTACCACGTCGTTTCCGCTCACACCCGTCACATAAGGCGGATTCAATCCCGTTGTAGTCAGTCCGTTTCCTCCGTTACCGCCGCTGTTTCCTCCTCCGTTACCGCCGCCGTTGTTGTTTGCCGCCGCCCGAGCCGCATCCTGGCGTCGTTTTTCATCCGCAATAATATTATTCTGCTGGAGAATCGTCGCAGCGTAGTTCTCCGCCAGCTCGTTTGCCGCTGCAAGCTGAACTTCATAATTATCGACAAGCCTGCTTTTTTCCGCAATAATAAGCTCCAGATCCCCCTTTTGTTCCTCGTAATTTATTTCCAGTTCCTCCATCGCCGCCAGATCATTGGAAAGCCTGTCCTTTAGATCCGCAATCCGCTGCACCGTTGCCTGATAAGATTCAAGCTGCCTTCTGTCATAATCATAGACCTCGGAAACATATTCCACCCGGTTTAGGAAATCGGCTATGCTGTCCGCTTCGACTAATGCCGTCCAAATCGAAGCATCTCCGTTCTCGTACATATACTGGATTCGCAGCTTCATACCTTCATATTGCTGCCGTTCCTCCTGCTCCGCCGCAGAAAGATCCGTTGTTGTGTGTTCGATTTCAAGCTTTTTCGCTGCAATATCGTTGTTTAAGAGCTCAATTGTAGTAAGCAGCGACATCAATTCGGCATCATAGTCTTCCATTTCCGCTAAAAGCCGGCCCTGCTCTTCCCTGATGCCGTCAATCTCTCTGTTAATCTCGTCAAGCCCCTGCTGCGCCTCATCTCTTCTTTCTTCCGCCTCGTCAATCTTGCTCGCCGATACCGCCTGAAAATCGGCAAATCCGATAAACGCTGCCAATGCCGCTGCCAATATTCTTTTTTTTACACGGCTCCATTCTGACGCCTGTAACAACTTCATAGGCCTTCCGTTCCTTTCTTTAATCTTCCCCTATATAATAGAAATCGATTTCCATGATATTTCCATTCTCATCGCCATAAATCTCAACGGAATTCAGCCAGGTAACCTCATCGCCTTCTATCCTGTGGTACCACATATACCCCGCATAACCGTAACCATTGGTGTTCTCTCCATCCGGTTCCCCGAATACAGCTTTCACCTCATCCATTGTTGACGCGGATGTCACCCCGTTCGGAAGAATAAATTCCAGTTTCTCATCCACAGAATAATATTCAATATCAATTCCAAATACGAGGCCGTCTTCACTGTTAATCGAATGATCGTTAAAATTGGCGATATAAACCCAGCCGATTTCCGTATCGTCTACGTCATAAAGGAAGTATAAATCGTAATCCATCGAACTGATCTTCTCTTCCCTGTCATACTTGTCGATATGGTAGCCCGCCTGCGTTAAATCATCATAAGTCATCGGAAAGGAAAGCTCCACGCCGCCCAATTGAACATTCTGCGTATCATTTATAAACATATCGGCCGGAAAAGCAACTTCATAATCCGAATCCCCTGCATCCTCCGAATCCTCTATATCCTCCGAATCATCCAAATCACTCTGCGTATCCGGATCAATGTCGTCATAATCTCTGCTGTAATCTTCCCTGATTGAACTGCCATAATCATACGGATAGCTGCTTACTCCGTCGTCAATGTACTCTTCCAGCATAAATCCCATCATTACGAATGCGACCAACGCAATGATTTGAAGAATCACACCCACAAGTCCGATCCACAAACTGACCGTCGCCGATTTTGCACTTGACTTAAAATCCTCCCAGCGCCCCTCATTATACGCCGTATTCGCTTTCGTCGTATTGATACATCCGATAATGCCGCAGATCAGGGAGATCAGATTGCAGGAAATAATTTCCAGAATCGAAAACGTAAGCTTCAATCCGTAATTATTCTTCAGCGGCCTGCCCTGATCGTCCAAAGGCGCGCTGCCGCCCGCCATATTCTGATATCCATATGCAGAATAATTTTGACCGCCATAGTTTTTCTGTCCATATTGCGTATAATTCTGCCCGCTGTATGTATTCTGACCGCCGTAATTGTTTTGACCGCCGTAATTATTCTGACCATATTGCGTATAGCCCTGCCCGCCGTATCCGCTCTGATTTCCTCCGTTGCTTTGTCCCGTCTGTCCATAATAGCCGTTCTGGCTGTAATAGGACTGCTGTTGATTTGTTCCGCTCTGGCCGTAATAGCTCTGCGTCTGTTCGGTTCCGTTCTGACCGTATCCGCCCTGATTCTGCCCGGCATTATTCTGGCCATAGTAATTCTGCTGATTTGTTCCGCTCTGGCCGTAATAGCTCTGCGTCTGTTCGGTTCCGTTCTGACCGTATCCGCCCTGATTCTGCCCGGCATTATTCTGGCCATAGTAATTCTGCTGCTGATTTGTTCCGTTCTGGCCGTAATACCCCTGATTCCCATCCGTATTTCCCTGGCCGTTTTCCGTTCCGAATCCGTTGTTATTCTCGTTCTCCATTGTAAACCTCGTTTCCGCTTTATTCAGTCCTATGAAATAGAAAAAGTCTTATATTTTATTCTAACAAAGGAACGGGAAAGAAACAACTGCATTTTTTCACAAAATACAAGGCTTCTGAAATTACAACACCAAAGACAGGCGGGAGTGATATGCCCCTGCCTGCCTTTCTTTTTATCCGACACTTTTAACGATAAGAATCTTATCCCCCTTCTTTAGTGTCTCATCCTTTTTCTGGTTATTTTTCATAATTTCCGCAATGGTTGTGTGATTCTCTTTTGCAATATTCCACAAAAGGTCTCCGTCTTTTGCGATATATCCGATCAGACCCGGCCTTTTCTGAAGCTCAGAAACGTCTACCGCCTCTTCGCTTACATCTGTAATATTCCGAATTGTTTCCTCATCGAACGCCAGCAGGTTTAATGCCACAACCGCTTTTATTTCGACATGCTCCTGATCCGTCATAACGGCGGAAAGCTGGCTGATTCTGCAGTCAAGCTCTATTTTTACCTGCGCTGTCCTCGTCGGGATTTCAATTAACTGTTCAAACGGATAGATTTCGCGTATGACTCCAATCGGCATATGGTCGTCTGTCGTGATGTAAAGAAGCTCGACGCTTAAAATACCTTCTACAAAAACGCCCTTTTCCTGGATCTCCGTTCTTTCTATACGGGCATTTCCTTCGCAGGAACAAATCTGAAGTATTTTTTCCTGGTTTTCCGGCAGTTCCATCTGCTCTACAATTCTGCATTGAGAATCGTTTTTCACAAGAATATGTTCAAGCGTCATCGGCTCTACAATAGGAGTCAGATTTTGCCGCAGAGAATACAAATCTTCGAGAAGTTCGATTTCCTCTTCCCTCCAGACGCGGATATCGAGGCTCTGTACAAGTTCCATGACAAGCATACGTTCTTCTCCGTCATAGTCCGGTTTCACCTCTAAATCCTTAGAAACCGGTTCTGTCTTTATTTTATAAAAGACATGATCAAGTCCTGAAAGCTCGCCTGCGTCGCATTCTACGCTGCATTCCAACGGAACCATCGTTTCATACCACTGAATCCGGTCCGATTCCTCTTCCTCGCTGTAGAGTACCGAGAGCAGTATTTCTCCGTTCAAATGAACGCCGCCTGCGTCCAAATGCGTACTGACATTCCGCAGCTCGATACTCTTCCATAAAATCTCCTGCACATTCGGTTTGCTCGACGGCAGTACAAGTTCGCTTTTTTGCCTGCAGATATCTTTTTTAGAAAAAAGAAGCTGCATTACGTTTGATTTTCTCCGCTTCTGTTCGCAGCCGCAGTCCTCTCCGATTCCGCCCGTAATCTCCTGCTCCGTTTCCATATCCGATTCCGCCTTTAAAACGACGACCGCACGGACGTTGAGTTTTCTTGAATGGATTACTCCAATTGTAAGGTCTTCGATTTCTCCGGAAGCTTTTACCGCGTCATATTCGGAAAGCCCCTCAAGATTTAATTTTTCCTGAAACGGCAGTTCCCCGCGCAGACAGCTTATTTTTCCGTTCTCCTGATCGCTGCGGTAAAGTACCTTAAAAATCAGTTTTCCCTTCATCCATACCGCTCCGGCTGCCGGAGCGGCTTCGTCAATCTTTAATTCGCCGCTTTCTTTAATCACTTTCACAATATCCGGCCGATAGTCGGGTACATTATAATCATCATCCAGTGTAATCTGGCTGGCTGCCTTTCCTTTTTCCCGGCAGCTATGTAGTTTCGTCTTTGATAATTCCAAAAAATCCCCCCCATTCTGAAGTCTTTTTTCTCATCCTGTTCAGACTGGGGGGATTTTTCTAATCTCTCCAAATCCGAACTTTTTTACATCTTATTCGGACCGGAGAATTTTTATACATGCAATATATGATTTTTTCGGAACCCGGCGAAAAGAAGCGGGGATTCTTTCTCAATCAGCATAGTTTCATTCGAATTTCCTTTGTGATAATATCGTTATAACTGAATGACAAAAGCTGAGGCGGATTTTCATCCCGACCGTCGTTAATCAGAACCGTAAATACGCTCGGATACGCATTCTGAATCACGCCCTCCTGGATATCAACCTTATTGCGCCCTTTGTCAAGCTGGATTAGTACTCTGCTGCCGCACTGCTGATGTACGGAAGCCCTTACCTTTTTGAAGTCTGACTGCTGCATTGGTCTACCTCCCTGACCCGGCCTCTTTCACTTCTAACCGCGTCAATTCACCATGCTTTAGTTTATCACTGTGCTAAAATTTTGTCAAATAAAAAGACCGATTTAATCAAAAATAGTACTTTCTTCACGAAGCGCGGTACGAACTACAATATATGGAAAACTGGGACTTTTTGTAATTGTTTCCCCCTTTCTTGGACCAATCAGCTCCGTAGAAAAAAAGATCGCGTTTGAAGTCAGGTATAACTCCTTGATGCGAATACTGTAGCCTCCCGTTTCCTGCTCGCCGTATCCGCGCACAATGTATAAATCCGCGTCCGTCTCATATGTCATTTTAAAATCCGCATTCTTTCTTTCCTCAATATTCTGCTTCAATTCCTCCGGAATATTCTCCTCCGCAACAATTTCGTACTCCAGATCGCTGACTTTGGTCCGATTGGATTTTTCTACGCTGCATCCTGCGCAGAGTAAAAGACAGAAGGCAAGCGCCCCAGCAGCCGCTCTCCGTATATACCGTATTCTCTTCTTCCCCATTACCGCCGCGGTTTTGTTTCGTTCTTTCATACTTGATTGACCAACCCTTTCTCAAATGCAAAAACTGCCTTAATATCATTTTATTCACGCTCTGTTTCTTTGATTCCCGGTTCTTTCTCATTTCCCTGTTGTTTTTCCGTATATTTCCATATATAATAGCGTATAGAGCATACACGGAGGGTTATTATGATTCGTCTCATTTTAGTATTTCTGTTTGTCCTTTTATATCTTATTTTAGGCATTCCCGTTCTTGGAGTAGAATGGATCATCGCCAAATTCAACAAAGAAGCTGCGGATATAAGCCAGCTTCGCATGGTTCAATGGGCATTCCGGGTTATTTTATTCCTGTCGGGAACAAAGCTTACCGTAATCGGCGAGGAAAATGTTCCGAAAGACGAACCCGTTCTTTATATTTGTAATCACAGGAGTTATTTCGATATTATCATTACTTACGCCCGCTGTCCGCGTCTAACCGGGTATATCGCAAAATCCGGCATAAAAAAGGTTCCGCTCCTAAACGTTTGGATGCGCCGTCTTCACTGTCTTTTTCTCGACCGTGAAAACGTAAAGGAAGCGTTGAAAACAATTCTCTCCGGGATTGAGAACATAAAGTCCGGCATTTCCATCTGTATCTTCCCGGAGGGCACCAGAAATAAAAACCCGGAAGAAATGCTTCCTTTTAAAGAAGGCAGCTTTAAAATAGCGGAAAAGACGGGATGCGCCATACTGCCGATGGCAATTACAAATTCTGCGGAAATTTTCGAGAATCATTTGCCGTGGATTAAGTCGGTGCACGTTACCCTGGAATACGGAAAACCGATTTATCCGAAGCAAATGGAAAAAGAAGCGCAGAAAAAAATCGGGCGTCACTGTCAGAAAGTAATTGAAGAAATGCTCGCAAAAAACACCTTGTAAGATACCTTGCAAACTTGTGCATACATGCGTTTGACGACGCAGTTTTCTATTAAGGTGAAAAAGCTGCAGGCTCCTATGCCTGCAGCTTTTTGACAATTTCGGGAAATTCCATAAAGTGAGACGCTTTAATCAGTATCGTATCCCCTTCTTTTATCTCTTTTAAGAGCGCTTCCGACAGCGCTTCCTTCGTTTCAAAGCGACTGATTCGAATATGTCCGTCCGTCTCTTTTGCCCCGGCCATAATCTCCTTTGAAAGCTCCCCGGTGCAGTAAAGCAGATCGATTCCCTTGCCTTTGAAATGCGCGCCGACCTCGTAATGCAGCTTTTTAGTATCCTCTCCAAGTTCTCCCATATCACCCAAAACAGCAATTTTTCTGCCGGACGCTTTTGAAAGCACGTCAAGCGACGCTTTCATAGAGACCGGATTTGCATTGTAACAGTCGTCGATAATTGTGATTCCGTCTTTTCGGATGAGGTTATTTCTTCCGGCGATCGTCTGCACGGATTCGATTCCCCGTTTCATTTCCTCCGCCGTAAGACCGAGCGCAGTCCCGGCCGACACAGCCGCAAGCGCATTATAGACATTATGGCGGCCCGCAATCGGAATTTCTACGGAAAAAGTCTCTTCTCCCGCATCGCCTGTTATATGAATGACCGCCCCCGTTCCCGTCAGTCCAAGCTCTGTTATCCCGGTCGCATAAATCCGCTTTTTCGCTCCCCTCTTCTGCCCTTCCAACGTATCCAAAAGCAGCGGTTCCTTTTCCGTTCCATAAAATAAAACCGGCCTTCCGTCTACATCTGTAATATTACAGAGCTTATCGTCGTCTCCGTTTAAAACCGCAATCCCGTTTTCCGTCATATGTGAAAAGCACTCTGTCTTAGCCTTTAAAATTCCGTCCCTTGATATCAGTCGTTCCAAATGAGAATATCCTATATTTGTAATGACGCAGATGTCTGGTTTTGCCATCTCCGCCAGACGATGCATTTCCCCGAAATCGGATATTCCCATTTCAAGAACCGCAACTTCATGCTCTTTTTTGATTTTAAAAATGGTAAGCGGAAGACCGATTTCGTTGTTCAAATTCCCCTCTGTCTTTAAGACGCAGTATTTCTGTGACAGTACGGACGCAATCATTTCTTTGGTGCTTGTTTTTCCGACGCTTCCGATGACTCCGACTACTTTAATATCAAGCGTACGCCGATAATACGCCGCAATCTTTTTCATTGCCTCTTCGGCGGATTCCACAAGGATATAAGGCCCGGCCGGCTGCTCTATTCTTTGCTCGGAAAGGGCGGCAAGCGCTCCCTTTGAGAAAACCTCCGGTATAAATGAATGTCCGTCTACTCTCGCGCCTTTAATCGGAACAAACAGAAAATCCTTTTCAACCAGACGGCTGTCCGTTACTACCCCCGCAGCCGATCTTTTTTTGTCCGCCTCACTCCCGTAATAAGTACCGCCGCAGGCAGCGGCAATCTGTTCCAGCGTCATATTTTTCCCTCGTTTCTGCGCTGCTTTATTTTAAGTTTGCTGTCAGGCAGCGCACGGACACAAACCTGTAATTATACTAGTTCTATTCCACACTTTTATGCTTCCTCATACTTTTTCAATGAAACTTTTATGAGAAGTTCGCACAGCTCATGAAAATCGATCCCCACCGCATTCGCCTCCTGCGGCAGAAGACTCGTAGGCGTCATTCCCGGAAGCGTATTCACTTCCAGACAGAAAATCTCGTTTTTATCGTTTAAAAGGAAATCGGTTCTGGAATATGTGGCAAGCCCTAAAACCTCCGATGCCCGTTTTGCATATTCCTGCATCCTGTTCGCAATCTCCGGCAAAAGATCCGCCGGGCACGTTTCGACGGCGCCTCCCTTTGTATATTTGTTTCTGTAATCATAAAATCCCTTTACCGGAGCAATCTCAATTACCGGAAGCGCCTTTCCGTCAATGATACTGACCGAAAACTCTCTCCCCTGAATATAATCTTCCAGTAAAATACAATCCTCCAGAAGAAACGCGGCGTCAACCGCCTGTTTCAGTTCTTCCGAGTCCGCTGCAATAGAAATGCCGATACTTGAACCGCCGCAGCAAGGCTTTATGATGCAGGGAAAGTTGATAGTAAGCTCCGAAAGCTTCGGGCGTTCTTTCTTTTTCAGCAGCATTCCGTGCGGCGTCGGAATATTGCCGGAAAGAAACAGCTGCTTTGCGATTCCCTTATCCATCGCAAGCGCGCTGCCTTTATATCCGCTTCCCGTATAACGGACGCCGAACAAATCAAAAGCCGCCTGTATCCTTCCGTCCTCTCCGTTCTCTCCATGCAGCGCAATAAAAACAAGATCCGCCATTTGACATAATTCCATTACATTCGGCCCGAAAAAACCGTCCGGGTAATCCGCTCTCTTTGCTCTGACTGCCGCGATATCCGGCGCCTCTTCCGTAATCTCCGATACGCCTGCCTCTTCTGTCGCAGCCCGCTCAAAAATCTCCTCTAAGCTTTCCCCCGGAACGCCGTATCCCAGATACGCATCCAGCAGGAGCGCCTGATGTCCGTTGTCCCTTAATGCCCCCGCAACCATTTCTCCCGTTTTCAAGGATACGTCTCTTTCCGTACTAAGACCGCCCGTCAAAACAACAATCTTCATTTATGCAACATTTCCTCTCATTTTACAGCATATCAATACATAGTCAGGCGATTTCTGCCTTTTCGTAATAGTACCTTTTTTTTCACTGCCTGACAATACAAAATAGTGCCGCATTCCGCCCCGAAACCAGCACTATTTACAATACCGTACGCTTCCCTGTTATTATATTAAATTCCGCTCTGCCTGTACCTGTTCCTATGTATTCCGTTTCCCGTCCGCCAGCCGGACCAGGCATAGAAATACGTGCCTGGCCAAAAGCTCCTCCTCTGATATCATGCTGCCGTACCGGTAGACCTTCCCCCGCATTTCCTCCCACTCCATTCCGTCATAATTGACGATAATATCATGCAGAACCGAAAGCCGTTCCGTATTCATTGTGATACTTGCATAAAAATTCCGGCAGATTGCGCCGCTTCCGCAGACCGCCCCTAACATTTCGTTAATCATATCGCTGTTTTTCACCGTATCCTCACCTCTGTAAAATAGTCCCAGGAAAGCTGCTACTATTATAACAGCCGGTAGACAAAAACGCGATTCGCGTTTTGAATACCGGCTGTTCGCTTTGCCAAGTCTTCTTTTACTGCGTGCTTATGAGGTCTATTCCGGCTCTATCAGTCCGTAAGTATTCGCTTTTCTCTTATATACGACGTTGACCTCCTCTGTCTCCGCGTTGACGAATACATAAAAATCATGCCCTAAAAGCTCCATCTGCACACATGCATCTTCGGGATACATCGGCTTCATATCAAACTTCTTCACACGGTCGATCTTAATCTCCTCGTCCTCTTCAGACTTGTCCTCCAAAAACTCCTGCTTGAAAACGGATTCCGCGTTCTGCTGCTTCGTCACCAGCTTCGTACGATATTTCTTCAACTGACGTTCGATTACTTCCTCCACCAGGTCAATCGAAATATACATATCGCTGCTGACCTGCTCGGAGCGGATGATGTTTCCCTTCATCGGAATCGTAACCTCAACCTTCTGCCGTTCCTTTTCCACGCTCAAGGTCACATATACGTCTGTATCAGGTGTAAAGTACTTCTCCAGTCTGTTCAGCTTCTTCTCGACTGCGCTCTTTAACCCTTCGGTTAACTCAATATTCCTGCCTGTGATTTTTATTCTCATGATGTCAACCCCTTTGCCGTTTATTTTTATGCTCCTATTATATCATATTACACGACATTATCAATAAATTTTTTATAATCGAAAGAATTTTTTTCTTCTTTTTATAAACTTTCTGAAAACTCTGTTTTCGTCGTATTATACGCTCTCTTGATAAGGACATACAAATTCCCGGCTTTTTATCCGGTTATTGGGCTTTTCGAATCAGCTCCTTCGCTGCTGACGCTTCTTCTTTTGTAAGCTGCGGCGTGCCCTTGAGCGGATAGGAAATCCCCATATTTTCATATTTTACTTCACCGAGCGAATGGTAAGGCAGAACCTCCAGCTTTTCCACATTCTGAAGCGTCTTTAAAAAACGGCCGAGCTCGCGTAACTCTTTTTCGTCCGAGGTAATACCAGGAACAACCACATGACGAATCCAGACAGGCTTTCTGATATCGTCCAGATATTTCGCAAAATCCAGAATTTTTCCGTTGGAATGACCGGTGAGCTTCCAGTGCTCCTCCTCCCTGATATGTTTAATATCCAAAAGCACAAGGTCTGTCACATCCATCAAAACTTCAAGCTCTTCCATGCTGATTTTGCTTCGTTCGTCTTCCCATCTTCCCGTCTCTTTTCTCGTTTTCTCCGCCGGACCGCGCTTTTGCTCCGGAAACATAATGCCAGAGGTGTCAAGGCAGGTATGAATGCCCCGTTCCTTTGCTTTTGAAAATAACTCTGTCAAAAATTGATTCTGCATCATCGGCTCGCCTCCGGAGGCCGTCAGACCCCCGGTCCGGTAAAAGCTTCTGTTCCGCTCCAGCCGTTCTAAAATCTCCTCCGCACTCATTTTCTCACCGTCTTTGAGAATCCAGGAATCCGGGTTATGACAGTAGGCGCACCGCATCGGACAGCCCTGAAAAAATACGACAAAACGTACGCCGGGCCCGTCCACGGTTCCAAATGATTCAATTGAATGAATATACCCTTTCATCTTTCCTCTCATTCTGCCGCTTTTGGCGGCGCATACAATCGACGTACCGGCATTACATCCGCTCATGGAAGGTACGCGCAATTACCTCATCCTGCTGTTCCTTTGTAAGTTTGATGAAATTCACGGCATAACCCGAAACGCGGATGGTAAGCTGCGGGTAGAGTTCCGGGTGTTTCTGCGCATCTAACAGCGTATCTCTGTTTAACACATTGACATTAAGATGATGTCCCCCTTTGCCTGCATATCCGTCAAGCAGCGCGGCAAGATTTTCCTTTTCACTCTCCAGGTCCTTTCCTAGCGCATCCGGAACAATCGTAAACGTATTGGAAATACCGTCCTGCGAATCCATAAACGGCAATTTTGCAATCGAAGCAAGCGAGGCGACGGCTCCGCTTTTATCACGTCCGTGCATCGGGTTTGCTCCCGGCGCAAACGAAACGCCCCGTTTTCTCCCGTCCGGCGTTGCTCCCGTATTTTTACCATAGGATACATTTGAAGTAATCGTAAGAATGGAAGTTGTCGGGATTCCGCCGCGGTAAGTGTGATTGCCCTTTACATCATTGATAAACGTACGGAGCACCTCTATTGCAATTTTGTCAACCCGATCATCGTCGTTTCCATATTTCGGGAAATCTCCCTCAATTTCAAAATCAACGGCGATCCCTTTTTCGTTACGAACCGGTTTTACCTTTGCGTATCTGATTGCGGACAGGGAATCGGCGACAACGGAAAATCCCGCGATTCCTGTTGCAAACCAGCGCGTCACCTTTTTATCATGCAGCGCCATTTCGATTTTTTCATAACAGTATTTATCATGCATATAATGAATGATATTTAATGCGTTGACATATACCCCGGTAAGCCATTTCAGCATATCTGTAAATGCCTGCCAAACCTCGTCAAAATCAAGATACTCGGAAGTAATCGGGCGGTATTTCGGGCCGATCTGTTTTTCGCTTATTTCATCCACGCCCCCGTTTATCGCATACAAAAGACATTTTGCCAGATTGACTCTGGCTCCGAAAAACTGCATTTCTTTGCCTATCCGCATGGAAGAAACACAGCAGGCTATCCCATAGTCGTCCCCGTGAACCACACGCATCACATCGTCGTTTTCATATTGTACCGCAGAATGTTTGATCGAAGTCTCCGCACAAAACCGCTTAAAGTTTTCCGGCAGCTTCACGGACCAGAGCACCGTCATATTCGGCTCCGGCGCCGCGCCGATATTATTCAGCGTATTTAAGAAACGATACGACATCTTTGTAACCAGATGTCTTCCGTCGATTCCCATTCCCGCAATTGCTTCCGTCACCCAGGTAGGATCGCCCGCAAAAATATTGTTATATTCCGGCGTCCTCGCAAATTTAATCAGCCGAAGCTTCATCACAAACTGATCGACGATTTCCTGTATCTCTTTTTCGGTAAATGTTCCTTCCGCAAGGTCGCGCTCAGCGTAAATATCAAGAAAAGTCGAAGTACGTCCGAGACTCATCGCCGCGCCGTTTTGCTCCTTTACCGCGGCAAGATAGGAAAAATAAAGTGTCTGCACCGCTTCTTTTATGTTAGTTGCCGGTTTACTGATATCGCAGCCGTAAATTCCCGCGAGCTCTTTTAAAAGCCCCAGCGCCCGTATCTGCTCCGACAATTCCTCGCGCTCTCTGATCACGTCGGAATACATTATGGTTCGCGTGGAATCAAGCTGCGCTTTTTTGTCCTCAATTAAAAAATCAACCCCGTAAAGCGCGGGCCTTCTGTAATCGCCGATAATTCGCCCGCGCCCGTAGGCATCCGGCAGTCCCGTAATAATATGCGCGCTCCTGCAGGCGCGCATTTCCGGCGTATAAGCGTCAAACACGCCTGCGTTATGCGTCTTTCTGTGAATCGTAAAAAATTCCGTGATCTCCGGGTCTACCGTATAGCCGTTGTCTTCGCATGCTTTCGCAGCCATACGGATTCCGCCGTAAGGCTGCAGCGAGCGTTTAAACGGTTTGTCCGTTTGAAATCCTACGATTTTTTCTTTCTCTTTATTCAGATAGCCCGGTCCGTGAGAGGTGATCGTCGAAATTATTTTCGTATCCATATCCAGTACGCCGCCCGCTTCTCTTTCCTGCTTTGACAGCTCTAATACCTGCTGCCATAAATCCGTCGTATCCTGAGTCGGTCCCTCTAAAAACGCTCCGTCTCCGTCATATGGATGATAATTCCGCTGAATAAAATCCCTGACATTGACTTCCGTTTCCCAGACGCCGGACTCAAAATTTCTCCATTCGTTTCGCATCTTCGTTTTTCCTGCCTTTCTTTCTATAGCCTTTTTGCTTTTTGTATCATAAATCTGATAAAAGGGTTCCCTTTCAGAAAGAAAAGTATCCCTTTTTCCCTTTTTTATTGTTATGAACTTGCCTCTAAAACGGCAGCCGGAAAAATTCTTTAAAAATGATTTAAATTTCCGTCCTCCTTCTTTACATTTAATTTTTAAAGCAGTATGCTAAAAAAGCATGGCAGGCGCGGAAATTTGACAGATAAACATGCTTGCAATAAAATAGAAAAAAAACCATATATTTTAATAGAGAGAAAGGACAGGAAAATGAACAAACTTAACATTGCCGTTTTTTTCGGGGGCTGTTCCTCCGAGTACAGTATATCTTTGGAATCCGCCTATTCCGTAATCCACAGCATGAACCGGGAAAAATACAATCCGGTTATGATCGGCATTACACAAAAAGGAAGCTGGTACTATTATGAAGGAGACGAAAGAAAAATAAAAAGCGACGCCTGGTTCAACGAATACGAATGCACCTCGGCGCTGCTTTCTCCCGATAAAGGCGCACAAAAGCTGCTGGTTCTTCGAAAGGACGGCATTGAATATATCAAAATCGACGCAGCGCTTCCGGTGCTTCACGGCAGAAACGGAGAAGACGGTACGATACAGGGGCTGATCGAGCTTTCCGGCATTCCGTTAATCGGCTGCGGCACGCTCTCTTCCGCTCTCTGCATGGATAAGGACCGCGCGCACAGGCTGGCAGGCGAAGCAGGCGTAAAGATTCCCACCGCAGCCGTGCTGACGCCGGAAACGCCTCTCTCCTTCGCCTCGCAATTTGCGGCGGAGATCGGCTATCCGCTTTATGTAAAGCCGGTGAAGGCAGGTTCCTCTTACGGCGTCACGCGCGTAGAAGCGCCGGAGCAGCTCTCGGACGCCGTAGCCCTTGCATTCCAATACGACAATCAGGTGATTATCGAAAACAATATCGAAGGCTTTGAAGTCGGCTGCGCCGTTCTTGGAAACGAGACTTTGTTAGTCGGAGAAGTGGACGAAATCGAGCTTTCCGCAGGATTTTTCGATTTTACTGAAAAGTACACGCTGAAGACTTCGGCGATTCACGTACCGGCGCGCATCAGCAAAGAAAAGTCGGATGAAATCAAAGAAACGGCAAAAATTGTTTACCGGGCGCTGGGATGCACGGGTTTTGCACGCGTTGATTTATTTTTAAAGCCGGACGGAACTATTGTCTTTAACGAAATTAATACGATACCGGGCTTTACGGAGCACAGCCGCTATCCCGGAATGATGAAGGCCGCAGGCTATTCCTTCGACGAAGTGATAGAGCGGATTATTAATCTTGCACTGAAATATGAATAGATTGCAGTTTACTGGAGGTAACAAATGCAAAAACGGAAAAATTTGTTCGGAATTGATTCCTTTCGTATTATCGCCGCTTTACTGGTTGTGGCAATCCATACTTCTCCGCTGCAGTCTTTTTCCGCGGATGCCGATTTTTTCCTGACAAGAGTACTTGCGCGTATCGCCGTACCGTTCTTTTTTATGGTCACGGGACACTTTATCCTTCCCGACGCCGTTTCCGGCGGCGGAGTACCCACAGAAAGAATAGGGAACTATCTGAAAAAGATCTTCCTGTACTATGGAGCGGCTGTTTTAATCTATCTGCCGATCGGAGACTATGCGGGACTTTATGAAGGCCTGTCGCTTACCGGAATGATACGGATGCTTCTTGTTGACGGAACATTTTATCATCTCTGGTATTTTCCGGCGTTGATTACCGGAGTTCTGATTGTCTGCCTGTTAAGCCGCTTTTTAAAAACAAAGGGGATATTTGCCGTATGCGGCGTTTTATACATAATCGGATTGTTCGGCGACAGCTATTTCGGGCTCATTAAAGAAGTTCCTGTATTATCGAATCTCTATGAATTCGGATTCCGGATTTCCTCTTACACAAGAAACGGCCTGTTTTATGCGCCCCTGTTTCTGGTTTTAGGAGCAGCGGCGGCAAAGCGGACTTCCCGCATACGATTTTCATATGCGCTGGTTGGATTTCTCCTTTCCTTCTGTGTCATGACGGCGGAAGCCTTTACGCTGCACATTTTCGATCTTCAGCGGCATGACAGCATGTATCTTGCGCTGGTTTTAGTCATGTTCTTTTTATATGAACTCATTTTGCTTAAGAACCAAACGGCATATCCTGCCTGCCGCAATACCGCGACGCTGATTTACATTCTTCACCCGGCCTTTATTGTCGTAGTGCGCGGCGCCGCAAAGGTTCTGCACATGGCGCCGCTTTTGGTGGACAACAGTCTGATTCACTATCTGGCCGTAGCTTTTTCCTCTGCCGCAGCGGCTTTTGTCATCACAATGATAACTGCCTTTTTGCAAAAAAAATATCCGGGACTTGCCAAGTCCTCCCGTTCCGGCGCCAAAGCTTCCTCTGCCTTTCCCCGCGGAAGAGCGTGGATAGAGCTGGATCAAAAAGCGCTGCAGCAAAATGTAATTTCGCTGCGCGAACTGCTGCCGGAGGACTGTAAGCTGATGCCCGCCGTAAAAGCGAACGCCTACGGTCACGGCCTTCTTCCCGTTTCAAAAAAACTGAACGAATATGGAGTGGACGCTTTCTGCGTTGCGAGCGCTTCCGAAGGCGCGGCTCTTAGAAAAGGAGGCATAAAGGGAGAAATCCTGGTGCTGGGCTATACGCACTCCGAGGACTTTCCTCTTCTCTGCCGCTACAGCCTGATTCAGACCGTTCTAGACTATACCTATGCGCTCCGTTTAAACGGGTACGGGAAAAAAATCCATGTTCATATCGGAATTGATACCGGAATGCACCGCCTCGGCGAACGGAGCGAAAACGTCGACCGGATCTGCCGTATTTATAAAATGAAAAATCTGGTGATCGACGGCCTTTATACACACCTTTGCGTTTCGGATTCCAAAAAGCCGCAGGATGTAGAATATACAAAGCTCCAGGCGGATCGTTTTTATGAAGCGGTTCGTGAACTGGAAAAAAGAGGGTTTTCCTGCCCGAATCTCCATCTTCAGTCAAGTTACGGTATCTTTTATTATCCGGATCTGGCGGAGAGTTATGCCCGCGTTGGAATTGCTCTGTACGGTGTTTTAAGCACGAAAGAAGATACGCTGGAATGGAAAGAGAAGCTTCTGCCGGTGCTGTCCTTAAAGGCCAGAATAGCCGCCGTCAAGGACCTGTACGCCGGAGAGTCCGCCGGATACGGAATGCAGTTTACGGCGGACTGCGACATGCAGATTGCGGCGCTTTCCATCGGATATGCCGACGGGCTGCCGCGTTCGCTTTCAAACGGAAAAAGCTTTTGTTTGATCAACGGATGCAGAGCTCCGATTATCGGCCGAATCTGTATGGATCAAACCCTTGTCGACGTCAGCGGTATTCCGGAAGTACATACCGGGGATACCGCCGTATTCATCGGCAAGTCCGGAAAGCTTACTGTTTCCGCCTGTGATCTGGCGGAATGGACCGGCACAATTACAAATGAAATTTTAAGCCGGATGGGAGAAAGACTGGAACGAATAATGATGTAGCACGTCCCGTCAGCCGATTGCCGCAAGCGCCTGCGCCAGATCGGCAATCAGATCTTCTTTATCCTCAAGACCGCAGGAGATACGGATTAATCCCGCCGGAATACCTGCCTCCCTTAACTGTTCTTCGTTCATCTGACGATGTGTAGAGGATGCCGGATTCAGACAACAGGTTCTGGCATCCGCTACATGTGTCTCAATAGCCGCAAGTTTTAAATGCTTCATAAATATTTCCGCCGCGGCGCGGCCGCCTTTCAGTTCAAATGATACGACGCCGCAGCCGCCGTTCGGAAGATATTTTTCTGCCAGCGCATGATAGGGATTATCGGGAAGCCCCGGATAGCTGACAAAATTCACCTGAGGCTGGCTCGTTAAAAACTCCGCGACCGCCTGTCCGTTTTCTACATGTCTTGGCATTCTAACGTGCAGCGATTCCAGACCCAGATTTAAAAGGAAGGCATGCTGCGGAGACTGAATGCAGCCGAGATCGCGCATTAACTGTGTCGTGCATTTTGTAATAAACGCGCCTTCTTTTCCGAATTTCTCCGCATACGTCACACCATGATAGGACTCGTCCGGCGTACATAATCCTGGGAACTTGTCGGCATACGCCATCCAGTCAAATTTACCGGAATCCACAATCGCCCCTCCGACTGCCGCGCCGTGTCCGTCCATATACTTTGTCGTAGAATGTGTTACAATGTCCGCTCCCCACTCAATCGGGCGGCAGTTGACCGGTGTTGCAAACGTATTATCGACGATCAGCGGCACCCCATGTTCATGCGCCGCTTTTGCAAACTTCTCAATATCCAAAACCGTCAACGCCGGATTCGCAATTGTCTCGCCGAAAACGGCTTTTGTATTCTCTTTAAACGCGGCGTTTAACTCTTCTTCCGTACAGTCCGGTGAGACAAATGTCACATCAATTCCCATTTTTGCCATTGTGACCGAAATCAGATTAAACGTTCCGCCGTAAATCGTAGACGACGACACAATATGGCTTCCGCATTCACAGATATTAAACAGTGCAAAAAAATTCGCAGCCTGCCCTGAAGAGGTCAGCATAGCCGCCGTACCGCCTTCCAGATCGGCAATTTTAGCCGCAACATAATCATTCGTCGGATTCTGCAGCCTTGTGTAGAAATAGCCGGAAGCCTCCAAATCGAACAGCTTTCCCATATCCTCGCTTGTCGCATACTTAAAGGTAGTCGACTGAATAATCGGGATCTGACGGGGTTCCCCATTTCCCGGCGTATAGCCCGCCTGCACACATTTCGTACTCATCTTATAATCGCTCATGTTATTCCCAAACCTTTCTTTTTGCCTGCGGATAAAAGCCGCGGTTTTTACGTCATTATAATATAAAAGAAACAGATTTTCCATTCCCTTTTTTATTATTTCATATGTGCGACGCTGTTTTTAACAGGGTCCGCGCACTGCATCCCTTTTATTCGCCGAAAACGATTTCTTTTACCTGATGTAAATCCCGTATTTTATAATCAATGTTTATCGTACGGCCGCCGACCGTCTCTGTGATATTTTTCACAATTCCTTCTGCTCCTGTCTCTTCCGAACCGTCGCCCGGCCGATACCAGACGCACCGGATTCCGGCATTGTTTCCACCCGTCATATCGCTGGTCAGCGAGTCCCCCACAATAAAAACATCCTCCTTACGGCATTCGCCGACGGCCTGAAAAACCGTATCAAAAAAACCGATATTCGGCTTTTCGATTCCGATCTCGTCCGAGATAAACGCCCCGTCTAGCAATTCGTTTAAACCGGACCGCTCAAGCTTTCGTTTCTGTGCGGTTAATGTGCCGTTCGTAACGGCATACTGTCTGACTGTTCCTTTCAGCTCTTTCACTACCTCATAGCCGTCGTCATAAAAGCAAATCGTATCACCGAGTCTTTTCTGGTATTCCGCGTTAAAAGCCTCGGCTATCGACACCGGAAGCCCCTCCTGCTTAAAAAAGTCCCGAAACCTTCCGACCAGTACTTCCTGCTTTTGCAGTTCTCCGCGCTCCAACCGTTCCCAATATTTCCTGTTAATGGAAGAATACCGGGTAATCATCTCATCCGTACACGCACCTAATTTGTGTAAAGTAAAGCAGCTTTTTAACGCAGCCTTTTCAGATTCCTTAAAATTTAAAAGCGTTCCGTCAATATCCCATAAAATAATTTTATTCATTCCGGTAAGTACTCCTGTCCATATTATTATTTTGTTGTCAACGCAGTCCACAAATCAATCATACACGAAAAAATGCAGCAGTCTAAGAATATTTTTTATTCTTAAGCCTTACTGCATATCGGATTCTCATAGTACTTTTTACCTAATATTCGTCAGAAACAAGTCTTATTTTTTTTGCGCTGCAGGGAATCCTGCAAATTTTTTCCTTATTTGGTAAGATTTTCATACGCTTCTTTTGTCTCTTTATCGTCTGCGCCGCTCATAAAATAGGTCGTCCCGTCCGCGTCAAACTGTATAAATACAGCATTTTGCGGGTTTAAAAAGACTTCGCATTTCTCTCCGCCGCTTATACGGAAAGTTCCTTTCTCCACCCGTTCCATTGCCGTGCCGCTTATTTTTTTCAGAGACGGACATTCGTAAATCAGCGTCGGATTTTCGATATCGGATACGGGAATCTCATAATCTACTTTCAGATGTTCAGCCTTAAGACAATTTTCCGATACTTTAAGGGAAATCGGCGTAAACTCCAGAAGGATCAGCCAGACGCACATAATCGGAAGAGAAAGAATCGCCGCTGCGGAAAATACGAGGAATCCTTTTCCGACCGGAGTCGCCGCATTTATCGTAGTCCCTATCCCTACCCGCTTACTTACCATAATATGACGATCGCCCGGATTATAATAAAGCGTCCCCCAAAGCCAGTTATCGTCATCATCCTTTACAAGTGTAGGGTCCATTTCAGTCCTGTATTTCCGTTCTACCGCTTCTTTCTCCCGAATCATCGGGAAACACAAAAAAATCCCAAGCAGCGTAAAAGCCACAACTCCCCAGAAAATTACTTCAAAAAACCTTAGATCCGCTATCATTGCGACGGCTACTGCACAAATATACAGCGTATTCAGCCACGCTGCCCTTAGCCAGAAATTTTTCCATATATTTTTATTTGCCCGCGCGTAATTGACATTGATATCGCTGTCCAAACTGATTACCTCCGTCTTTTGCCGATCCATCCAGACCGCAGCGATGTAAAAAAGCAGCGTTATAAGCGACAGGCATAAAACCATAAGCCGAAAACTTTCTATCTGAATATAATCCACGTTTTCAGGAAGGATTTCCCGCATTAACGGAATCAGGTAACCGGCGGCTCCTGCAGCGGCGGAAAGAAAGACAGGCGCGGCAAACGGTAAAAAATGAACCCTGCGTACCGCTCCCGCGGCTTTTACTTCCGTATAAGCCGTCTTATTTGCCTGTTCGTACCAGCCCATTTCCCGTTTTCTCGCTCTTACCTTTTTATTTGCGGCGGCATAAGGAAACTCAATTAAAGCCAGCATAACCAGCAGCCATATCATCCATATCGTAATCTGAATCGACAGATGCTCTGTGAAAAAACAGAGAAACGGCACAAGCGCCAGCACAAGCAGATTTCGTTTCATCTTACGAAAAAAATCGGCGGTAATTGCCGCAATTCCCTCATCCTCCATCCATTCTTTTTTTATAACGGCGCCGAATGCAATTCCGTTCTTCGGCTGCGCACTTTTCATCATGATATAATAGACCAGTATCATAATCGGATACATCATAAGAAACAACATAAAATTCATTAACATTTTTTACTCCATTTCTGCGCTGCTTTCATGGCTAAACTTTGCAGCGCACAGACACAAATTTCGCGATTGAAACCTTTAATTTTTTCTTTACTCTTTTCCGCACACCGTGCGCGTGCACAGTCAGTAAATTCAATCCGTTACACTTCCCCGAAATAGGCTTCGCACTTTTTTATAAAATCCTCTTTTTTCATTCCGCTGATTTTTGCCTCGGAAATAATCTGCTTTAAAAGCGCAACGCTTTCTTTTGACAGTTTTTCCTTCTGTTCAAATTCTGTACGGACTCTGGCGCCGCTGCGCCGGTCCGAATAGATATATCCTTCCTGTTTTAAAAGCTGATAGGCCTTACTGACTGTCATGGAATTAATTCCGATTTCTCCGGCAAGCGCACGCACGGTCGGAAGCTGTTCCCCCGGAGAAAGCTTCCCTTCCGATATTCCAACTACAATCTGATTTCGAATTTGCTGATAAATCGGTACATCGGAAGTGTCGTCAAGACATATAATCAATTTTCATGCCTCCCTCCTTTGTTATGTATCATTTGCATTATTTGTATTATTTATTATAATACAAATAATGCAAATGTCAAGAAAAAAACAGGCACTAAACGTGCCTGTCGTAATTCGTTTTATATTTACGTAATAATACGGTTTTTCCCTCTTTGTTTTCCAAGATAAAGCTTTTCATCTGCACTGCGAATAACCTTTTCGTAGTTACTGCCTGCAAGGCCAATTGCAATGCCGACCGTAATTGTGACACGGATATCTTTCCCGCATGCCCGAATCACTGCAGATTCGATTTTTGCCCTTACTTCTTCCATAACAACATGGATCTGATCGATCGTCGTCTCAGGAAAATACAATATAAATTCTTCTCCGCCCCAGCGGACGGCCATGCTTTCTTTTCCCGTCGCCTCTTTCAGGCAGGAGGACACTTTTATCAGTACCTCGTCGCCCGCTTCATGTCCGTATGTATCGTTTACCTTCTTAAAATCGTCGATATCCACCATTGAAATAATATACTGACATTGTTTCTCCTCAGGAATCATATCCATCTGCTGTTCAAAGTACCGGCGGTTATACAAGCCGGTCAGCACATCGTGATTCATATTATGATTCAGCGTTGTAAGCGCCGCGTCAATTTCCTTTGAGTAAAATATAGTGGCGGCGATTACAATCGTTACCGTAATCCCAAGATTCGCCATATAAAAGATTGCATGATAAGGTTCCGCCGGTTCCCGGAGCTCCGGAAAGGAAACCCCCGCAGCCACAACAATTCCCTTTATCGCAATTACCCCGATAATTCCCGTCACCTGGAACAGAAACCGCTTATTTCCATAGGACGGAAGAAGATAGAATACGGCTGCCGCCATTCCTATCATATAAAGAGCGAAACCGTAGCTCGGCCCGATTGCAAGTTCACTTAAAAAAGAAAACTGCAGAATTTCAAAATATGCGGGTAAAATGCCTTTTTCCGTCATATCTCTTTTTATAAACAGCATATGAATATAAAAACTACAGCTTATCAGGTTAAGAAACGCGAGCGGCCAGATTTTCAAATTTTGAAACACAAACAGATACGTTGCATGTATAAATAAACATACTGCCAAAAACAACATATTTCTGTTTTTGGTCATCCAATTAAGTATTTTATTAAAAATAGTCATCAAACTTCCCCTTTGTTTGTACGACAATGCCTCTATTCGTATCAGTCCCCTATACAAATTCTCGCTTATTTACGTCTGATTAGAAACAGTATATCAAAAATACGCGTATTCTTCAACCGCAAATACAAATGTTTCGTGAGATCTATGCGCTCTATATCGTATCTTAAATTCCGCCTCCGCTCTCTTGACAAAGGCATACGCCTCAACCATGAGATTTCGCCCATTGAAAGCAACGCCGCAAAACACAAACCTTACTCTTCTCCGACCGTGTATGCCCTTGCCAAAAGAGGGCAAATCTTCTCCAAACCAATTACGGCATGAAAAATCAAAGAGCCGGCAAACTGCGATTTCTCACAAGTCTGTCGGCTCTGCATCTCTTGAACGCCCGGCCATTTCTCCCTTGAGGGCATTTTCAACAGCTTTCTTTATGACAACGCTTGAATTTGTTGCACCTGATACTGCGTCGACATCCACTTTTTGCTCCGCTTTGAACCGTTACTACCACTTTGGCATATTCCACAAACTGTTTTTTTGATAACCTCATTGACTTTTTAATGTATTCTTCCTTTCCTGTTCTGAATCAGTTACGATTCGTACATGACTGCAATATCATGTATTTTACGCTTCATTTTTTCGCGAATATGCGGCGGCCCCAAACATTCACATTTATTCCCGAAGCCGAGAAGAAGATCATAGTGATAGTCGTTTTCTACAAAAGGAAAATCAACAATATAATATTCATCGCCGTCCGGCAAAAAATCTTCATAGGTACAATAATCAAGCAGCCGGTCCATTATAGATTTGTGAAAACGGATTTTGATTTTTATTTGCATGGTTTCTAAAATTTCTGAGAAGTCTAACATTGGTTTTTGATATTCTCGCGGTATAAAAGATGTATCCGACACTTTTAAATTTGTCATACGGGATATTCTGAATAAACGGAAATCCTTTCTTACATGGCAATATCCCTGCAAATACCAGTGACTGCCCTTTAATACAAGCTGATACGGCTCTACTGTTCGTACTGTTTTATTTCCACAGTGACCAACATATTCAAACAAAAGCAGCCGGTTTTCCTGTAAAGCGAATTTGATTCTTTCCAAATATGGTTGTATGTTACGGTTTCCGATCCATTGACTCAAATCTATGTTTATCTGATTTACTTTTAATTCAATATCCTTTGCTCTTTCAGCGGGAATAAAGCTTTTGACTTTTGCAAGCGCATGTACTACCTCACTCCCCCGCACCATACTCGAAAGACTGGTAAGCCCCATTAAAAGTGCGGAAAGGTCGTCCGCGGAGAAAAACTTTTTATCCATTTTATATTCTTGCATCATTTCAAAGCCCCCGCCCACTCCTGACGTTGCGCGAACCGGTATTCCCGCCATATTGATAGCGTCTATGTCGCGGTAAATCGTACGGGGTGAGACTTCAAACATATCCGCTAATTCTTGCGCGCCTATTCGTTTTTTATCAAGGAGTATCATAATAATGCTGATAAGTCTGTCTATTTTCATTTCCGATTTGCCTTTCAAAAGTTCTTTTTGTAATTATAGATTGTTGCCATATTGCTGTCAACAATTGCGGGTTATAATACCCTTGTCAAGAGAGGGGAAACGAAATTAAAACAAAACAATCCAGCGGAGGAAAGAGTATGCCAAAAAAAGCCTTAGTAATAATAGATATTCAAAAAGACATAACAAAGAATTACAAAGATATTATTGACAATATCAATCACGCGATTGATTGGGCTGTTCATAATGATATTCATGTTGTCTATATCAGACATGAAAACTTATCGGCCGGCACAAGAACATTTAAGCCCAATACGCCCGGAGCGGAATTTGCCGCCGATTTAAAAATAGCGTCAAAACATATTTTTACAAAATACAAGGGAAACGCATTAACCAGTGAAGCGTTTACAGAATTTATTCGGGAAAATGAGATAAGTGATTTTTACATAACCGGAGCGGACGCAGCTGCCTGTGTGAAATCAACCTGTTACAACCTATGTAAAGCAAATTATGCAGTGAATGTGCTATCGGATTGCATCACGAGCTATGATAAAAAGAAAATTCCTGATATGCTGCGCTATTATGAAAGTAAAGGATGTAAGATTATTCGTCTAAATGATTTGTTACCATAAGATTTTTCTCTTTTTCTTTTTGATAATAAAAAGTCTGTTCTGCTCGTGTATTTCCTCCTCGTAGATCCCGACACGGAATGCGGAAATGAGTGCGAGCGGAGCATAAAGAAACGCTAAAGCAGTTAAGAAAAGAATCTTCAAACCTTCAGATTGATACAACGTGATTTACCTGCCCCATTGACTCCTGCTATCAAAATATATTATAAGCGAAATAGCCTGAAATGTGAATAAGTCAGAAAAACTCCGCAGAAAAACCTGCGGAGTAATATTCTTGAAATCTTGTATTCTGTACGCGATTATCTCTTGGGTAATGCTTTGAGAGCTTTAAAAGCCTGAAAATAAGGGATTTGTAGTGTAGTGTTCCATATGTGTCATATACACAGGGAGCACACATTCCCTGAACTACTTATAACATTGTCAAATAAAGGACACTCCCTTATGTAAAATATTATGCTTACTATTGTAAATAATACAAATACTACGAATTTAGATTGTTGTCATCACCATTATTTATTACATATTTTTTCCCTCGTTCAGATATTCTCATATGGTGTTACATACATTTTTCGAGAAACCAATCCTTTATCTTCATCCATCTTTTTACATATTTTTCCCAATCGATGTGAATTAATATCAACATCACCTGCAAATTCTTTTGCTTGTATAAAATCAGTTCTATTATTGAGTTCAAGAAGAATAGTTAACTCATCTTTACTTATTTGAGGTAACTCACAGTCTATTCTTAGGTCATTTACAACACTATCATCCTGTTTCGTTGTTTCTTCAACGTCCTCATGGCAAGTTGGACATTTATAACCCGTAAATTCCAATCCCACCTTTTTGTTTTCACTAAATATTCTTCCACAACCTTTACATTTTATAATTTTAATTTCGCTAATTTGCTGAAGAATTATTTTTGTATAATTAAATGGTCTCTCTATGAAATATGTTCTGTAATCTCTTCCCTCATGTTTCCCCCACAATATATTGTTTTTTTCACACAATCCATAATTAATACAGTATATATTGACCTTTTTTTGATCCCTATTAGATCTCTCTTCACACTTTGAAATAAAATGATTCAATTTCAAAGACTCTAAGTAGTTATCTGCCTCTTGAAGTATGTGAAAATGACTCGAGTGCGGCTTTGTTTTATCATACAATTTTCCACTTAATTCGCCTTTTAATATCTGACTTATTATTTCTTTTGAAGTATTCACTATTGCATCTCTTATTTTTATTAATTGCGAAATACTTCTCTTTTCTTCTAGCGATAATATGCAATATGTACTACTTTCAAAATAAGCATTAATATTATTATCATAATACTTTACCGATGCATTTTTTTATATCCTGCAAAGTAATACTTTTGTTATAAATTATTACGCTTTGGTATAAATAAGCTAGTAAAAAGCCTATTATCCTAGGCACATTCATCGATATCCTAAAAAATAATCTATAAACATCATTTATATCACAATTGTTTGAAAAGAATTTACAATATCTAATATATAATACTCAAACCGATTATCTAAAAGCCGTTTTGTAAAATCAATTGCATTTTCTTCCATCCTAGTTGAATCAAATTCCGAATATAATTCATAAAAATCAAGTTGAACCTTATCAATTTTACCTAGGTCTATTGCACCATAATGAACCCTTCCTGGATAAAAAGCAATCTTAAATTTAACAAACTCATCAGACCAATTATTTAAAGGAGCCACTATCGTATCTATAAACAATTTTAAAGCTTCTCCATCTATTTCAGAAACATCATCAAGCATGACTACAAGCTTAGTAATTTTCATTTTCTTCAATATTGTTTTTATTGACTCTATTACTTTTTTTACCTGAAATACTTTCAATAATATGTCCGTGTATTCTTCCTCATGTAAATTTTAAATTTCAATGGACCTACTATTTTCTCCATCTATTTTGCTCGACATTCCAAGACTATCTACTAATACAGATAAAAAATGTTGTATTGTCCAACAAACATTTATTAAGTATTATATTATCAGGAAGCAAAATTTCCCTCACTTCCTATTACCATATTAATAATATGATTTTCCATATCGTTAATACTATATACATGTTCCATAACTTCGAATGTCTCCCTTAAATTACCTCTGGCGCTTTTCCAACCAATTCCATCTGTGAACCAAACAAATGTAAATCCATCTATAGTATCAGCTTCTTGAGAAAGCATTTTATAACTTCTTGCAGTCTCGTTAAGTTTAGAGCCTCCACCGCCATAAAAGTTTGTTTCAATACCATAAATCATATTATCCGTCTTGATTACAAAATCAAATCGCTTTGCGGCTTTTCCCTGATTTGAAAGTGTTGACAAGTCAATATTCCATTTAGCTTCAATATCCTTTAAGTACATTTCTTTAAAATAATTCTCGTTTTTCTTGAATCCTGCTACCACAATGTACTTCTCAACCAAATCTTCCATTTGGTGTCCACCACGATTTTTACGTCCATTAGAATCCAATCCTGTTTCAATTCCTAATGCATAATCCACCAAATTATTCACAAGATGATTTGCAATCATATCAAACAATCCTGTTTTCCGCATAAAGACCTTATATTGTTCAACATCATAATTCATTTTTTTGAAATTATATAAAAATGCACCATCTTCATCCTGAGCATAAATTTCATTACCTCTAACTGCCAACAAAAGTGGTATACATTTTAATGTTTCCGGATATTTTTTCACTATAATTTCAAACTCTTCCTCAATATTCTTTGAACCTATAAGTGAGTTCAAAATATTCAATTCCACCTTAATTTTATCTACATTCTTTACTACCTTCTCAAAATCTATATAATAATCGTAACTAGAGATACTAGTACGAAACTTACTAAGCCATTCATCAAAATCTCTCATCTATCAATACTCCTTTATAGTAATATCTATTTTATCCTCGGAAAATTTCCAAATTGCCTTACACGGATTGTACGAACCATCCTCTGCAATTAATCCAGATTCCTTATACAAATCTGTTACGCCTGCAAGATATCCTCTATTCTTTGCTACTGTTAATTCTTTAGGTGCCAGTCCATTAAATATCACTTTAACTTTATGTGCATCGTCTGATAACAGATTTGTAATAGCCTTCGGTAATCTTAATATTCTTGCTCGAATGTCATTAGCCGAAATCTGTTTATCTACAACAAGCTTAACCCCTTCATTCGTTTCATCTATTGTTCCATCTTCTTTTACCAAATCATCTGCTTCATCCTTTAATGCATCCATTGCATTTTTACTGAATACAGGTGTAAATACAAAACCAATCTCGTTATCAATACAGCTTTCAACAAGTGATTTTCCATCGATAAGAATAATCGGACGTGATGGGTCTGCGTCTACAAATTCTTCTGTCTTTTTTGAATAATTTGCAGTTGTAATAAATATCCCCTTACTGCCCGAGGGCATCACGCCTCTAAGCGCCCTGACTTTTTCAATAGGAATTGTCGTTCCAGTTTTATTTCTCTTTGCCTGAACAAAATAATCAACAGCATCTGCCCCAGCAAATCCACCAACACCATATCTTACAGCCTCCAAGTCAATTCCGCCATCCGAAGAACGCTGTGTGACAACAACCTCATCAAGACCAATCTTTTCAAGATACACTTTTAAAAATTCCTCAAATGCATATCCACTTTCAAAATATCCATAAAACTGTTCCAAAAACTCACTTATCTTCTCATCAGATATTTCAATATTCTTTCGCATCTCCGTAAACTTTCTCCAATCTCCTCTTGGATATCTCCAAATATTCTTCTCTTACGTCTATTCCAATAAACTTTCGTCCAAATCGTACCGCCTCTACTCCGGTAGTTCCTGAACCACAAAAAGGATCTAAGATAACTTGTCCTTCCTCCGTAGACGCCAATACAATTCTTTCAAGCAAATATTCCGGTTTCTGTGTTGGATGCTTGCCTTCTGATTTCTCCGAGGGTTTCGTCAATGCTCCTGTCCACACATCCTTCATCTGCTTTCCACCATTCATTTCTTTCATTTTTTGATAATTAAAAAAATGCCGAGACTTTTTTTCATTCTTCTTTGCCCATAGAATGGTTTCCGTAGAATGTGTGAAACATCGACATGCTAAGTTTGGCGGTGGATTTGTTTTCTGCCATGTTATATTGTTAATTATTTTGAAGCCTTCTTGCTCCAATGCCATACCTATCGAATATATATTGTGCAATGTTCCCGATATCCAAATTGTGCCGTTTGACTTTAGTACTTTCTTACATAACTTAATCCACTTTCTATTAAACTTATGTTTTTGCTCGACACTGGTTCCTCTTTCTGAAAGTTTATCCCATGAGCCTTTATTTACTGAAACCATCTTTCCGCCCTGACAGGTAATGCCGTCATTGCTTAAAAAATAGGGCGGATCCGCAAATATCATATCTACAAATTCTGGTTGCATCTTTGTTAGAATTTTAAAGGAATCACCTAATACCAACTGCGATTCTTCTGTCTCGAAATATAATGGTACTTTCTTTATGAATAAGTTCTCCATTATCTCGACTCCTTTAATAATTACATATAATTACTTCTTCACCAACTCTGTTGGATGCATCAGAATTAATCATACGCTTTACACTTACAACATCTATTCTGTATCCCTTGTTACCATACAGCTCATTTATCAAATCCGTATTATGATTTGTGAGCATACAGTAGCATCCTCTAGCGGTTAATTCATCATAAAGCTTTGCTAAACGCATGTGACTTTCTATATCAAATCCTTCTTTTGTATATGACTCAAAAGAGGTAGGATTCAATGGTGCATACGGGCTGTCAATAAATACAAAATCACCCTTCTTTGCATTCTTACAAGCCGCTTCAAAATCTCCATCTATAATAGTTACGCCTTGTAAATAATTTGAAATAGCCATAATAGCATCTTCATCAACGGATGCCCTACGGCTATTATTGTACGGAACATTGAAAATACCTTTACCATTTACCCGATATAACCCATTAAAGCAGTGCTTATTGATAAATACAAACAATGCAGCCAACTCAACATCATACTCTTCCTTCACCAGCTTATCATTGTAATGTTCTCTGAGAGAATAATAGTATTCCTTACCGTCATCCCACATTTCCTCATCAAGCTTATTTACAGCCTTTAAGAATGCTTCCGGTGCGTTACATATCTGCTTGTATGCATTTATCAAAGCCTTGTTTATATCATTTATCAAAGCATTTGCAGGTAGCAGTTCAAATGTTACCGCACCGCCACCTACAAACGGCTCATAATAATTATTATACTTTTCAGGCATTCTCTCCTTTATCTGTGGAAGTAACTGGCGCTTACCTCCTGCCCATTTCACAAATGAAGCTATATTCGAATTACTCATTCTGCTTCCTCTTCTCTATGTCCGTAAGTGGACAATCTTTTACATTTCCATTATACTTGCAAACATACAAAATAACAATCAAAACTTTCACTCTTTGTGAATTATCTTACTTTTGAAATACAAATATATACTCATGTGCTAGAATCAGAAAATTATTGTTTTGTTTCTCCCAATAATCATTAGAGCGACAATTATGTTGTTCTTTAATAATAATCTCCTTATTCACAAAACCTGCCTGCAAAAAGCCATCCATCATACGAAACCCTAACGGAATGACCTTTCCATATTTTCTTACATCCCCAATCATTACTGCACACATTTTTCCCTTTTTCAATACACGATACGCTTCTTTTGCCACCTTCTGCATCTCATCTAAAAATGCTTCCACACCTAACAAAGAAATATCCCCCTCTATTCCTTTACTATACTTAATAATATTAGCATATGGTGGATGCGTACATATAAAGTCAATACGACTATCTTTGTTAAAATGCAAATCAGCAGCATTCCCATTTCTTGTAAATATTTTTGAAGTTGTCTCACATTGGAATTGTAAATTTGTTTCAGCTATTGAAACGGATTGCGGATTGATATCAACACCTACCGCATTACGATTGAGCAGCTTCGCCTCTACTAAGGTTGTTCCACTACCCATAAATTGATCTAAAACCCAGTCACCCGGATTAGAATAACGAAGTATCAGATTTCTTGGTACATACGGAGACCAATTCCCCCGATACCTACCTGAATGTGTTGCCCAACTGCCTCTGTCTAGAAACGACCAGATTGTTGTTGGTTCGAGTTTGAAACTATTTGGTTGTAAACTTATAAGTCATACCTCCTTCTTTTTACTGATTATGTCATTATAGCTCAGATTTTCACAAAAATCCATAGTCAATTTCTTTCACTATAAATGAATTTATTTAACATAAATCTCATGAGATAATATTCACAAATAGTGAAAGAGGTGTTTTCATGCATTTCAACAATGATGCCGACCTATATCGTGTTATAGGCACAAATATAAAACATTACAGAGAACAAGCTAAATTAACGCAAGTACAACTTGCTGAACAAGCTAAAATCAGCATCAGCTATCTTTCAAAAATCGAAGCAACAGGATGTGATAAAAGTCTTTCTATATCTGTGCTAAACCAGATAGCTAATGTACTTGATGTTGAGATCAAAGAGTTTTTTAATGAGGAATTTCAATGAAATTATGTGAAGCAAAACACCAAATTGACAGACTTGCTTGTATACCTTTTAAGGAATATCTTGAACCATCTGTTTTTCAAGATGCAATGCTCAAATTAAACAAAGGACTTACCGGACAATTACTTAAATTAACAATTGGGTTGAACCTTTCAAATACAACTTGTAAATGCGATTAACAAAATTTAAACAAAGGAAAAAGGACATTCCCAGATTTCTCTGAAAATGTCCTATACATATCATTGATATTCGTGTTGCATACTTGTTGCATACCATTTGAAATCCAATACATCTGACAACTTTCCACAACTTCTGTAACCCTTGTAAAATGGGCTTTTCTTGATATCTTCGTTTCCGAAAGATTATCTCTTGGAAAACTGCGGTGCACGGCGAGCCGCTTTAAGACCGTATTTCTTACGCTCTTTCATACGCGGATCACGAGTTAAATATCCGGCCTTTTTCAAAATCGGTCTGTAGTCGGCGTCTACGGTAATCAGCGCACGCGCAATACCGTGTCTGATTGCTCCTGCCTGTCCTGTATATCCGCCGCCCTTGACATTTACCAGAACGTCAAATTTATCGACTGTCTCCGTTGCTACCAACGGCTGACGAACGATTACCTTTAATGTGTCAAGGCCTAAATATTCGTCGATATCTCTTTTATTAATTGTAACTTTACCCGTACCCGGTACCAAATATACTCTGGCAACAGATGATTTTCTTCTTCCTGTTCCGTAATACCTTGTATTAGCCAATGTTTTTTACCTCCCAATTAAAATGTTAAAGCTTCCGGTTTCTGAGCTGCATGCTTGTGTTCCGGTCCCGCATATACGAATAATTTGGTATACATCTGTCTTCCGAGCGGTCCCTTCGGAAGCATACCCTTTACCGCGTGCTCTACTACTCTTTCCGGATGTTTCGCCAACATTTCTTTTAATGTGGTTTCTTTCATTCCGCCCACATAATCGGAGTGTTTATAATAAATCTTCTGCGTCAACTTTTTGCCGGTAACCTTGATCTTCTCCGCATTTACGATAATTACATAATCGCCTGTATCCATATGCGGCGTAAAAATCGGCTTGTTCTTTCCTCTTAATACCTTAGCAACCTCGGATGCTAAACGTCCTAACGTCATACCTTCAGCGTCAACAACATACCACTTTCTGTCAATGACAGCCGGGCTGGCCATAAAAGTTTTCATTGATTTTCCTCCTAAAAATAATCCTTCATGAAGGGCCGCAATGTGAATGTCCAGGACACATTGTATGTTCCTCCAAAAAAATGTTTATAGTTTAAATGTCCCGCCGGGGCTTTGGCTTGACATTATTTTACTATTACAGACCTTGATATTATAGTACACGAGCCCTTGCGTGTCAATCATTTTTTCCGTGTAAAAAGAATTTCAGAGCGAATGCTCTGGGTCCCCTTAAAAATGCTTCTCACGCTTCATACAAAATCCCAATCATCGTAAGCCCGTGCGCCGGAGCCGTCGGACCCGCCGCGTCCCGGTTGCGTTTTTCCAGAATATCCGGCAAAAGCTCCGGTTCCAGATTCCCGCTTCCCACGCGGATTAAGGTACCGGCAATAATCCGCACCATATTATAAAGAAATCCGCTTCCGGTAATACGAATGGTAATCAAATCTCCCTCTTTACGGACGCCGCAGGCATAAACGGTGCGCACGGTCGTTTCCGCCTGCGAATGAATTGAGCAAAAGCTTTTAAAATCGTGCTCGCCCACCAAATACTGCGCCGCCCGGTTCATTCGTTCCGCATCCAGCGGATAGTGGTAAAAATACGTATCAAGCCGCCTCGTCGGCATACGGAACGTCCGGTTTAAAATCCGGTATTCATACGTTTTTCTGCTGTTTTGATATCGCGGGTGCCAGTCGGCGGGCACCTCGCAGGAGCCCTGTATCACAATATCCTCCGGCAGCCTCTGATTCAGCGCAAACGCAATTTTATCCGCAGGCATCCTGGTTTCAGTGTCAAAAACCGCCACATTCCCTAACGAATGCACGCCAGAATCCGTCCGGCTGGCCCCCGTTACCGTAATCTTTTCCCCAAAAAGCTCCGAAAGCTTTTCGTTTAAAACCTCCTCAACCGTAATTCCGTTCGGCTGCACCTGCCATCCGCGGTAATTCGTTCCGTCATATGCGACAATCATCTTAATACGCTTCACTGTTACACCCCATTTAAACCCTTCCGGACATGCCGCCTTTGACGGCGCAAACCATTACGCAGGCCACGGCAGAAAAATCCGACAGACGATAACCGCCGCAAAATATCCGAACAGGATCAGATATGCAATACGGTCCTTCGCCTGATAACGAAGCGGTTTCATCTTTGTTCTGCCCTCTCCACCGTTATAACATCTCGCCTCCATCGCCATTGCCAGTTCATCGGCGCGGCGGAACGCAGATACAAAAAGCGGCACCAAAAGCGGAATCATATTTTTCACCTTCCGAATCAGATTCCCTGTTTCAAAGTCGGCGCCTCGTGCCATCTGCGCTTTCATAATCTTATCCGTCTCTTCAATCAAAATCGGTATAAAACGAAGTGCAATCGACATAATCATCGCGATCACATGAACCGGCACCCCTATTTTATTAAGAGGAGACAGCGATTTCTCCAGCCCGTCCGTCAGTCCGTTCGGCGTTGTCGTAAGCGTCATAACAGAAGTTCCCAAAATAAGATACGTCAAACGCACCGCCATAAACACCGCATTTTTTAAGCCTTCCTCCGTAATTGTAAAAATCAGGAAGGATACCAACGGCTTACCGGGCGTTAAAAACAGATTAAAGACAGCGGTTAGTAACATTAAAACAACAATTGCTTTCAGTCCCTTTACCATAAATTGAAACGGGACCTTTGACAGCTTAATTACCGTAATCAAAAAAACAGTCGCCGCAAAAAAAGCGGCGATTCCTTTACAACAAAACAGTGAAATAATATAAATCATCGCCGCGGAAAGTTTTACACGCGGATCCAGCTTATGAATCACAGAGTCCGCCGGGTAATACTGTCCCAGAGTAATATCTCTTAACATAAGTTTTTATGCCCTTCCTTTGCGTAAAACGCCAAGCAGGCTCTCATACGCCTCTAAAACGGTAGTCGCCTCCGTGTTTACGTTTAAGCCTCTTTCCTTCAGTTCATGCATCAGATACGTCACCTGCGGAGCCGCAAGCCCGACAGACTCCAACTCTTTGTAATGACGAAAAACCTCTTTGGGCGCATCGTCATACATCACGCGCCCCTGATTCATCACAATAATCCGTTCTACATACTTTGCCACATCCTCCATGCTGTGAGAAACCAGAATCACCGTCATTCCCCGTTCCTTATGCATAGCGGCAATTAAATCCAATATTTCATCGCGTCCCGCCGGGTCTAATCCCGCCGTCGGCTCGTCTAAAATCAGCACCTCCGGCTTCATGGCAAGCACGCCTGCAATCGCGGTTCTCCGCTTCTGACCGCCGGATAAGTCAAACGGCGACTGGTAGTAAAGACTCTCCGGCATTCCAACGCTCCTTAATGCCTCAAAAGCCCGAAGTCCCGCTTCTCCCTTGCTTAATCCCTGATTTTTCGGTCCAAAGCACACATCGTCAAATATGGTTGTTTCAAACAACTGATGCTCAGGATACTGGAACACCAGTCCGACACGGTTTCTTAACTCTCTTAAATCAAAATCCTCGTCATAAATATCCTGCCCGTTAAAATAAATCGCGCCTGAAGTCGCCTTTATCAGCCCGTTTAAATGCTGAATCAGCGTTGACTTTCCCGAACCGGTATGTCCGATGATTCCGATAAACTGACCGTCTTTTAATTCCAGATTAATATCGGAAAGCGCCTGCGTCTGATAAGCGGTTCCCTCGCCGTAAACATAGTTTACCTTATCCAAAATGATCGACATATCCGTAAAACTCCCTTTTCCCGTCTCTGTGTCCCGCCCGTTCCTCTGCAAATATAAATATTAGAAAGCTTTCCGTCAGACCTCTTATTGCCCGTGAAAAGACATATCCGACATCGAACCTGCGCATCGCAGAACGGCCTCCGCCAGCTCCGCTCTCGTCATCACGCCTGCAGGAATCGGTACGCCCGCCTTTTTAAGCATATCCGCTAAAAGCGTCATCTGCGGCACGTCAAGCCTGTGCTCCTTTAAGACGTCCACCTGCGAAAAAATTTCTCCCGGCGTTCCCTGCAGCACAAGTTCGCCCTGATCCATTACATAGACATAATCCGCGTCCACGACCTCCTCCATATAATGAGTAATCAGAAGAATCGTCACGCCTTTTTTACGGTTCAATTCATGCGCTGCGCGAAGTACCTCTTTCCGTCCGTTCGGGTCAAGCATTGCCGTCGGCTCGTCAAGGACAATGCATTTCGGCTCCATTGCCATTACTCCGGCAATCGCGACGCGCTGCTTTTGTCCGCCGGAAAGGCGGCCGGGAGAATGCATCCGATACTTTAACATTCCGACCGCTTTTAAACTATTCTCCACACGCTTCCAGATTTCCTCCGTTGGGACGCCGATATTTTCCGGTCCGAAGCCGACGTCCTCTTCTACAACACTTGCAATAATCTGATTGTCCGGATTCTGAAACACCATTCCCGCCGTCTGACGTACCGCAAGCGTATTCGCCTCTTCGGAAACATCTTTTCCGTCCACCCAAAGCGTTCCCTCCGTCGGCGGCAAAAGCGCGTTAATATGCTTTGCAAGCGTCGATTTCCCGGAACCGTTATGGCCTAAAATGGCGATAAACTGTCCCGGCTCCACATCAATGTCAATATGATTAAGCGCCGTCTGAATCGACTCGACGTTTCCTTCCTCGTCCCTTCGAATATATTCATGTACCAGTTGTCTCGCTTTAATAATTCCCATTCTACTATTCTCCATTCAAAGAACACCGCGCCTCCCTTTGGCGTTCTTCTAATGTATGGTTAGATTCTTAGCAAATCTCCATTCTGTTTATTCTTCCCAGCTCAGTCTGTGCAGCTCTCCCGCAAGCTTCATATGGTCAAAATTGTTCTGCCGCAGCGCCTCATATAAAATTATCGCCGCCGAATTGGACAGATTTAAAGAACGCGTTTCCCCAAGCATCGGAATACGAACGCAGGCTTCGGGATTCGCCTTTAAAATTTCCTCCGGAATCCCCGCGCTCTCTTTCCCAAACACCAGAAAACAGTCCGGTTCATAGGAAACTTCCGTATAAACCTTCCTGCCCTTTGTCGTGGCCAGGTAAAGGTTTGCATTCGGATTTTTCAGAAGAAATTCTTCCCAGTTTACATAAGTTGTAACATCCAGTTCTTTCCAATAATCCATTCCGGCGCGTCGGAGCGATTTTTCATCTAAATGAAATCCCAGCGGCTCGATCAGATGCAGCCTGGTCCCGGTCGCCACGCAGGTTCGGCCGATATTTCCCGTATTGGAAGGAATTTCCGGTTCGTATAACACAATGTTTAGTTCTGCCATATCAATTTTCCTGTCTTTGAATTATATGTAGTATTTTATTCGTTTTCTTCCCGCAGCCTGGTAATATAATGCTCGATACGGTCCATCGCGTTTTTCAATACATCCAGCGAATAGGCGTAAGAGATACGGATAAATCCTTCCCCGCAGGCGCCGAACGCCGTCCCCGGAACAACGGCGACCCGTTCCGCTTTAAGCAGCTCATTGACAAATTCGTCGGAAGTCATTCCGAACTCCTTAATACACGGAAATACATAAAACGCGCCGAACGGTTCAAAGCAGTCAAGCCCCATCTCTTTAAAGCGATGCATCAGATAGCGGCGTCTGCCGTTGTATTCCTCGCGCATCTTTACCACGTCTTCATCGCCGTTTCTAAGCGCTTCCACCGCCGCATACTGGCTGGTTGTCGGCGCGCACATAATCGCATACTGATGAATTTTCGTCATCTGGCTGATAATCGCCTCCGGCCCGCAGGCATAGCCAAGCCGCCAGCCGGTCATCGCATAGGATTTGGAAAAACCGTTAATCAAAACGGTGCGCTCCTTCATTCCCGGAAGAGACGCAATCGTCGTATGGTTGGTCAGATAAGTCAGTTCGGAATAAATTTCGTCGCTGATCACAAACAGATCGTGACGAAGCACAACCTCCGCAATCGCCTCTAAATCCTTTTTTTCCATAACGGCTCCGGTCGGATTGTTCGGATACGGAAGCACCAGAATCTTTGTTTTCGGCGTAACGGCAGCCTCAAGCTCTTCCGGCGTTAAGCGAAATTCGTTCTCTGCCGAAAGCTCGATTATCACCGGCTTTCCGTTTGCCAGAATACAGCACGGCTCATACGAAACATAGCTCGGCTGCGGAATCAGCACTTCGTCGCCGGGGTCTAACATGGCGCGCATGGCGATATCGATCGCTTCGCTGCCGCCGACGGTCACTAAAATTTCTTTCCCGAAATCATAAGACACACCGTATCTTCTCGTCAGATAACGGTCAATTTCTATTTTTAATTCCTTTAATCCCGCATTAGAGGTATAAAACGTCTTTCCCTTTTCCAGCGAATAGATTCCCTCGTCCCGGATATGCCACGGCGTATCAAAATCCGGCTCGCCGACGCCGAGCGTAATCGCATCTTTCATTTCGCTTACAATATCAAAAAACTTTCGGATACCCGACGGCTGAATCGTCACAATCGTTTCTGATAATGGGTTTCTCATGGTATCATCTGTATCCTTTCGTCTTTTGTCTGCTCTGCAATTACGGTACCGTGATCCTTATATTTTTTCAATATAAAATTGGTTTTCGTGCTAAGCACCGTATCCAGTGTAGAGAGCTTCTCCGAAACAAACCGGGAAACCTCTCTCAGCGTTTTTCCTTCCAGCGTTACCATTAAATCAAAACCGCCTGAAATCAGATAGACGGAATTGACCTCCGGATAATTGTAAATCCGCTCCGCCACCTTATCAAACCCCATCCCTCTCTGCGGCGTCACGCGCACTTCAATGAGCGCCGTCACTTTCTCAATTCCTACCTTATCCCAGTCGATAATCGTGTGGTAGCCGCAGATAATGTGTTCCTCTTCCATTCTCTGCAATTCGTCGACCACCGTGCCCTCGTCTACGCCGAGCATAATCGCCAGATCTTTTAAATGGATTCTGCTGTTCTTCTCTATAAAAGTTAAAATCTTTTCCCGCATAAAAAGACATCCTCTCTTCCCAAAATCATGACAAAAAACATTTTTTGCGCCGTTTCGCTTAGGTCCGGCGGCGCAGAACTCCTAAATGACAAGATACAATTCGTCTGTTTTCGGAGGCTCCAGAAACCGCTGCTCTTCTCCCTGATATAAAATCCTGTCGTTGCCTTCCGTCGCTTTTCCAATCACCGCTGATGGGATTTTCGCTTTCTCAAGCGCTCTTACCAGCCGGTTTCCGTCTTCCGACGCCATCAGCATACATCCGCTGCTAATCAGCTTATAAGGATTTATCCCGAAAAACTCGCAGATTTCAATTGTCTCCTGACGAACCGGTATTTTCTTTAAATCGATTTCAAGTCCGATGCCGGACGCTTCCGCCAGTTCCCAAAGCGCGCCGAATATTCCGCCTTCCGTCACGTCGTGCATTGCCCCGACACCGGACAGCACGGCGGCGGCGGCCTCCGGAAGCACAGAGAGATAGCGGTCAAATCCCTTTGCCGTTTCCAGAAAATTCTTCGGAAACCTCTTGGTAAGCTCCTCTTCCTTCTCCTTCGCAAGAATAGATGTGCCTTCGATGCCGATCCATTTAGAAACCACGATATCCATTCCGGGCTTCGCTCCCGCCGTAGAAACCAAACGGCCCTCTTTTACCTTTCCGACGCCGCAGACCGTAACGACCGGCTGCGTCACGGCTCGCGTCACCTCCGTATGTCCGCCCATAATCTGAACGCGTGCCCGGGCACATGCCGTTTCCATCTGCTCCATCATAAGTTTCAGTTCCGACTCTTTCGCCCGCTCCGGCAGTAAAATCGACAAAAGGACGCCGACCGGCTCCGCTCCCGCACTTGCCAGATCGTTTAACGTAACCTGAATCGAAAGAGATCCGATATCTTTTGCCGTTCCGGTAATAGGGTCCGTCGACAAAACAAAGATTTCGTCCGGCGCAAGCCGAATTGCGGCGCAGTCCTCACCGACTCCGGCTCCCAGTAAAACCTCCGGCCGCTTTGTATGCAGTTGTTTAAATACGGAACGCTTCAATACGTTCTCCGGAACCTTTCCTGTTTTCACGCTGCCTCCCCATACTCTTTTGTTCCGCCTTTTATAGCGATAGGCTGTCTCATATGAGACAGCCTCTTTTTTCTGACTATTTTTTAAATTATTGTCCGCCTGCTCCGGTAATATCTCCGGGATTCACCGTTCCCGTAATTGCCTGTTCCTCCGGAGAAACCGGCGGCTCCGCCGGCTGCCCCGTCGCTGCGGCCGCAGCCGCATACAGACCGACCGTCGCATAAATCGTCGCCTCGTCTCCCGACGCAAGCGCCGCATTGATTGCCTCCGCAGCCGCCGGATCGGCGGTAGACGTCCCGATATGAACAATCTTGGGCGATGCATGATAAGTACTCTTGTTGTATTTCTCTCTGCTCTGAACGACTCCGTCCACCGTTACAACCTTCCAGAGCTGGGCGATATAACCGACATGCTTTGACTGAGCGGTTTCCATTGTCCCAAGCGGCGCTTCGGTCGCAACAAACTGCGTCACCGGATCGTCGGAAGCGATTACCTCGCTTTCAAAGCTCACCACACGGTTCGACGGTCTTGTCTCTTCTCCGTAAATCGTGAAATACACATTTTTTCCTTCCGTATATCCCTCGATATAAATCGGCGCCGCCGTATTGTTTTTAAACTTCAAATCCATATAGTCTCCGGCGATTGCCGCATCCATCGACGGTTTCACATAGGATACAATCATCGTATGATTGGACCGCTCCGTCACGTCAAGTTCGGCGAGGATCACCGCATTATACAAAGTAGTAGAAACCTGACAGACGCCGCCGCCGTAGCTTTGCACCGTAGTTCCGTTTTCGTAGGAACCCGCCAGTTCATAACCGTGCGCTGCGTCAAGCGGATTGATGGTCTGTCCGACTGAAAATTCGTCGCCCGGATATAAAACGGTACCGTCGATTTTACTCGTAGCAAGTTCCACATTGGTACAGCGTCCGGCTGCAGATGTACTATAGTTTGTATGAAAAGTTCCAAGCACGTCTTTTACTCGTAAAAGCTGCTCCCTGGTGCCTTCCGGCTCGACAATATCGGCGGCCAGCGTAATTTCCGCGTCCAAACCGTCCCATCCGTCCTGCAGATACGAGCTGATCATTTCCGCGGATTCTTCCGCGTCAATTTTCACGCCCGTCTTTCCTTCTACAATCTTAAACTCACCGTTTTCTCTTGTCAGACCGTTATTGACCGGCTCCGTGTTCAACCGCGAGGCATTGTCGTTCAAAAGAGCCGTTACCGCGCTCTTATTGATGCCGAACTCAAGCGGGAGCACTTTTCCTCCCTGCTCTAAATCTTTTCTGTCTTTATACCGCTTTATCAGATTCCCGCTTTTGCAGATCGCCATCGCTTCTTTTACTGCTTTCTCACTCTGTACGAAAACACCCATTTGCTCCGCGGTAAGCGTAATACTGCCGTCGCCGGCTTCCAGTGTAAAGACTGCCTGCGATACTTCTCTCACATAAGCTTCGACTGCAGACACTGCCTCTTCTTCCGTCATACCGCCGACATAGACCTTTCCGATATAGACGCCTTCTGTAATCAGACTGCTGTTCCCTTTTGCGCTTACATGAAACGCAAGTCCTGTCACGGCGCATACCGTCAATACAAATACTGCTGCCGACAGTAATTTCTTCCAATTCTTCATAAATATATTCCCTCTTAAAAATAATAAAAAACTGATGTTTCAGGATATTTTGTATTTTACCATAAACGTTCTTATTTTCAAGGGTCCATACCGACAAATTTATTTGACTGTCAAACAATTTTTTAGTATATTTTTACATGAAGGCGGCAAGTATGGTAGTCAGCAGCATCGCGCCGGCCAAAATGATAACGATAGCCGCCAGTAATTTTTTATTTTTCTTTTTTCCAAAATTATACATGATCATCCTCCAAGCCGGAGCAATTGATTGCAAAGCCGCACGTCCGAAGCGTTCGATTTCAGACTGCGGCTCAGATTTGCGGCCCCGGCGCGACTCCTTCAAATTACAGCTACAGAAAGGAATCCTTATGTTCTTTATTCTATTTTTTATTTTAATCGCCGTTATCGCCGTGTGTATCAGAAAAAGCAACAACGCGCAGCGCCAGACCGAAGAGGACTTCTGGGCCAGAGAGGCCGAAGCCAACACCGTCCGCCGCAAGGATATCGACGGTCTTCCCTATATTACCATACCCTTTGAAAAATTTCCAACAGGTATTTCCGACGACAGTGAAGTAATAGAACTCGAACAGAAATTAAAAGCGCTCGACGGACGGAAAATTCTCAATCTTGGCAATCAGACGAATACAGAGTTAAAAATGCAGTACGGCCCGGCCAATTTAAACGCATTGACGGAATACGACCAAAACTATGCGGCCCTTGTCTCGCTGCTTGTATCCTATTCAAACGCTCTGATCCGCCTGGGTTATGAAAGCGAAGCCGTTCCCGTGCTGGAATTCGGCGTCTCCTGCGGCACGGACAACAGCAAAAACTTCAGCCTGCTTGCGGAATTTTACAAAAAAAACGAAATGTATGCGGAAATCGAAGCGCTCAAAGAGGCAGCCGAAAAGCTCGATTCTCTCATGAAACAGCCGATTCTGGAAAAGCTGAATCAGATTTCGCAACGTTCCGCCTGATGCTTTCTTAGATTTTCGGCAGTTTCCCATACTGCACAATCAGCCGGTCGACAAGCCTTGAAGCCTCGTTTCTGGTGATCGATTCGCCCAGTTCCGGTATCTCGATCTGATACCATTTTGCAAACCGTTCCAGATAACGCTTCTGGGCAGGCGTTATAGGGGACTGCTTTTTCGCCTGATACACCAACGGTTTCGGTAAAAACGCCTCCGGCTCCTTCTCTTCAAATTCCGTTTTCAGTCTGAAAAAAAGCTCTGCCGCAGCCTGTGCGTCAAATAGCGCGCGGTGCATGGTCCCGCGTCTGATCCCATAAAGGGCGCAGAGACTTTCCAGGTCTTTTTTCTGCTCCTTAGGAAGAAATTTCCTTGACAGTTTTAACGTATCGACCGCATTCCGTTCAAAGCTCCGTTTCTGATTGACCGCCCACTGCTTTAAAAAACTGTAGTCGTATGTCACATTATGCCCGATCAGTGCGTCTTCACCCAAAAAAATCATAAATCGGTTCACCGCTTCGTCTGTCGGCGCCCCGGCAGCCGCTTCCTCCGCCGTAATACCGGTCAGCGCCGTAATTTCTTCGCTTACCGGCACGCCCGGATTGACGATTTCTGTAAAAACGTCTTCTGTCTTTCCGTTCCTTATCCGAACCGCGCCAAGTTCCAGTATTTTATCCTTCTTTGCATTTAAGCCGGTCATTTCCAAATCGACCGCAACATAGCTGTCTGTCATTTCTTCTGCTTTCCTCCGGCCTTCTTTTTTCCGGACTTATCTTCCGCGTTGCATAAATCCTGCAAAAAACATTCCTCACACTTCGGACTTCTCGCAAAACAAATCGCTCTCCCGAACGTAATAATCTGTATATTATATAAAATCCAGTGCTCTTTCGGAAGCACTTTCATTAAATCGTATTCTATTTTTTCCGGGTCTGTTTCCTTCGTAAAACCGAGTCTCTTTGAAATCCGTTTCACATGCGTATCCACCACAATACTCGGCTCGTGATAAATGTTTCCTCTGATTACATTTGCTGTTTTCCTTCCTACGCCCGCAAGCCCCGTAAGTTCCTCTAACGTCCGCGGAACCTCCCCTTGATACTCATACACAAGGCTTTTCGCACAGGAAATAATATTTTTCGCCTTATTGTGATAAAACCCGGTCGACTTAATGTCCTGTTCTAACTCCTCCAACTTTGCGTTTGCAAACTTTTCCAGCGTATCGTATTTCTGGAACAGTTTTTCCGTTACAATGTTCACTCTTGCATCGGTGCACTGCGCGCTTAAAATCACCGCAATCAGCAGCTGCCACGGCGTCTGATGATTTAAATAACAGATATAATCCGTTCCGTACTCCCGGTTAAGACGTTCTAAAATTTCTTTTGTCCTCTTTGTCATACGTCCTCCAATTTTACAATCGTAACTTTCGCCTGATGATCCAACGGATCCCGATCGTCATAGTCAAACAGTACATAAATCGGGTCTGCCAGGTATTCCGGCAATTCTTTGACCGTTTTCTCTTCTTTTCCCGGAAAGCGATAGTGAAACGGCTCCACATGGGATTTCCTTCCCTTTTTACAGAAACGTCTCGTCTGCTCTTTAAATTCCGCAACATCCGGGGCAAAAGACGGCCTGCTTTTCATATTTTCCCGATAATAGAGATCAAACGTCAGACTTTCCTTTATGACAGAGTGAAGTCTTTCCAAACAGTCCAAACGCATTACCGTCTTTTCGTTTAACGCCCGGAAGAGTTCGTATTCCCATGCATTCTCTGCCTGCCCCAAAGAAGTCCCGATTCGAATACATTCCTCCAGAAATTCCAGCAAAATCCCGCACCGTCCGATTCTCGAATGGCACATCTCGCCGTAACCGTTTCGCTCGTAAAAAGCTCCCATTTCCCGGTACATCTCAAACGGACTGTAAAACAATTGTTCCAGTATTTTCATCGTAATTTCAAACTGCCCGCTGTTGTAATAAACCTCCAGCATTTCCTCCGCCTGTCTGATTTTTAAAAGCTCTTCATAGGAAAGCCAATTCGTCCGCAGCACCTCATAAGGCGGTTTCGTATGATACAGAATCCCGTATTCATCCCTGTGTTCATACAAAAAAGATCCCTTTAATACTTTCAAAAAGCCAAGCTGTAACTGGTTCGGCTTTAACGCGTAAATTTCGTCAAACGAATGTGCGAAGGAACGATAGTCCTCATACGGCAGCCCTGCAATCAAATCCAGATGCTGGTGGATATTTCCACCTCTTTGAATCCTTTTTACATGTTCTTTCAGCTTTTCTAAATTCGTTGTTCGTTTTATTTCCCTGAGCGTAAACGGATTTACGGTCTGTACGCCGATTTCAAGCTGTACCAGACCCGGACGCATACCGGAAAGCAGCTTTAGTTCCTCTTCGTTTAACAAATCCGCGGAAATCTCAAAGTGAAAGTTCGTAATCCCGTTGTCGTTTTCTTTCAGAAACCGCCAGATTTCCGCCGCATGGCCATGATTGCAGTTAAACGTACGGTCTACAAACTTCACCTGCGGCACCCTTTCCCGGAGGAAAAAGGCCAGTTCCTCTTTTACCAGCTTCATATCCCGAAAACGAAGGCTTTTTTCTACGGAAGAAAGACAGTAACTGCAGTGAAACGGACAGCCCCTTCCGGATTCATAATATATAATCCGGTTTTTAAAATCACTCGCCGATGAATAGGGAAACGGAATCCGGTCAAAAGAAAGCACTTCCCGCGGTTCGGTAAACAGGATTTCATTTCCCCCCGGATTCCGAAAGGCAATTCCCCGGATGTCGAAAAGATCCGTTCCGCCGGATTCCCTGCTGAAAAAAGCCGCTTCTCTTCCGGTCGATTTCGCGTGTTCCTGTATGTGCGCGTAATATCGGCACAATTGAAGAAACGTCTCTTCTCCTTCGCCGATCATAACGCCCGTGACGGCGGGATGTTCTTTTAAAAAACGCTCCGTTTCATAGGAAACCTCCGGACCTCCGATCCAAATCGGTACGTCCGAACAAAGCTTGCGATACTCTTCCGCCACTTCCTCTATCGCCGCAAGATTCCAGATATAACAGGAAAAACACAAAATATCAGGTTTTTCTGCATAAATCCGCCGCAGCATATCGTCCGGGCGGTTATTTATCGTAAATTCGGCTATTTCAATCTGATTCGAAAATTCTGCCGCATAAGCGCGCAGGCTGTGTACCGCCGGATTGGAATGGATGTATTTTGCATTTATCGCCGTTAACAAAATTTTCATGGTACCTCTGACCGCAATAGAAGCGGGACAAAACCGATTGACTGTTTCCGCGTCCATTATAGTACAGTTTTAAAAAAAATGCTATTTATTTTGCACCGCTTTCGCGATTCCCTTCCGTTACATCCGCCTCTTTGGCAAATTCTCCGCTCAGGTCAAACGCGTGGTTCATCGGTCCGCTTCCCTTCCCCAAATCCAGCATTGCCGCCAAAGCACAGGAGATATAGTCCTTTGCGCGCCGAACGGAGGTAAAGAGATCGAATCCTTTCGCAAGGTTTGACGCAATTGCGCTTGAAAGCGTACAGCCCGTTCCGTGCGTATTCGGATTGTCTATATGCTTTCCCGGAAACCAGGTGTACTGACCGTCCGCAAACAACAAATCATTTGCGTCATTTAAGCTGTGACCTCCCTTGCATAAAACGGCGCACCCGTATGTTTCACTGATTCTGCGCGCGGCCTGTATCATATCTGATCCGTCCGAAATCTTAATTCCGGATAGAATTTCAGCCTCCAAAAGATTCGGCGTAAGAATCTCGGCAAGCGGCAAAAGCTTTGTTTTAAGCGCCGAAACCGCCTCCTCTTTGATCAGCCTTGCGCCGCTGGTCGCCGCCATAACGGGGTCCGCAACGATATGTTTTGCCCCGTAGAACCGCAGGCGGTCCGATATCTCGCATATCAGTCCGGCGGACGAAACCATTCCTATTTTAACGGCATCCGGACATATGTCCGTGAAAATATTATCAATCTGTTCCTTTAAAAAATCCGGCGTAACCTCCATAATCCCTGTGACGCCCGTGGTATTTTGCGCAGTCAGCGCCGTAATTGCGCTCATTGCGTATACGCCGTTCATCGTCATTGTTTTGATATCCGCCTGAATACCGGCGCCGCCGCTCGAATCGCTCCCTGCAATCGTTAACGCTGTTTTCATCGTTTCCCTCCCGTTATTGTTTCCGCCAAAACCTTTAATTTGGCAGCAGCCGCCCGGATATCGCTTTGTGCAAAAATAGCGCTGATTACCGCAATTCCGCTGATTCCGCTGCCCGAAAGCTCCATACCGTTTTCTGTTCCGATTCCGCCGATGGCGACAACCGGAATCCGAACGGATTCGCAGATTTCTTTTAATACCGCCAGGCTGACTTCGTCCGCATCCGCTTTTGATTTCGTTGAAAAGATCGCGCCGACTCCGAGATAATCCGCTCCCTGTTGCTCCGCCAAAACGGCCTGCGCCACAGTCTGGGCAGATACCCCGATTATTTTATCCCGGCCGAGCCTCTCCCGGACAAGCCCCGCCTCCATGTCGCTCTGTCCGACATGAACGCCGTCCGCATCCGTTTTTCTTGCAAGCTCCACATTGTCGTTTATGACAAACGGCACCCGGTAACGATGGCACAATCTCTTTATTTCCAGCGCTTCTTTGTAAAATTCCTCCTGCGGGAGCTCTTTTTCCCTTAGCTGAACAAACGTTACGCCTCCCAGTAACGCGCGCTCCACCTGTTCGCCCAGCGTCGTCCCGTTCGTATAGCTCCGGTCCGTTACGGCATATAGCAGCAAATCTTTTTTATCGAACTTCATAACGGGCTCCTTTCGCCAGCGTGCCGCCGTCCATATGATAAATCGCGTCAATGATGCGGTTGCGATAAGTCGCGTTGCCCTCGCCGTCTTTTAATTTACCGTATGCGATTTCTCCGGCCAGTCCCATTGCACAGACCGCCCCCGCCGCAGCCTTTAACTGACAGTTGGAATTTGCAGTAATAAACGCCGTAATCATGCCGGAAAGCTGGCATCCCGTTCCGGTAATTTTGGCCATTTCGGGGCGCCCGTTTCTGATTACATAGCAGTCTTTTTCATCTGCCGCCAAATCAATCGCGCCTGTAATGACAATCATACACCCCTCTGCCTTTGCAAACGATTTCGCAAACTCCACCATACGGTCTAAATTTTCCTCCGTTACGGCGTCCGCCGCGTCCGCATCCACGCCTCTTGTCGTACCGCTGCCCGCGGCGAGCGTTTTGATTTCGGAAATGTTTCCGCGTATCACAGCAAATCTGATTTTTTCCTTCAATGCAAGCGCCGTATTTGTCCGAAGCGCGCTTGCGCCTGCGCCGACCGGATCAAGAAGTACCGGATGTCCAAGCTCGTTCGCTTTTCTTCCGGCCAGAAACATTCCCTCTATACTCCGTTTATTTAACGTGCCGATATTCATGTTTAAACCGCCGCAAATAGCGGTGATATCGGCGACGTCTTCCGGCTCGTCCGACATAATCGGGCTTGCGCCGCAGGCAAGAAGAACGTTTGCCACGTCGTTGACTGTTACATAATTGGTTATATTATGTACGATTGGCATCGTTTCTCTTACTTTTTCCATGCAATGCATCATAATTTTCTCCCTTTCCGCCGCTTCCGCGGCTAAAAAAACGTTGTCACTGATTTCCGACAAATCCGAAAAGCCTATACGACAAAAAAAGCGGATATACCGATTCCTGTTTGGTATATTCGCTCTTTTGACGTATTGCTTTTATTACGCTGTCCCTACGTTGGCATTATCCAAATCAGGTAATCGGTCGAAGGTCACACCTTCCTCTCAGCCTGTATACAAGCTCCCTGTCGCTTTTTTATTTGATTTGACTTAAACTGTCCGGCGCCGCGGCCCCGGCTTTTTGTCCACAGATTTTATTATATTCAAACTGCAGCCAAAATACAAGCAAATCCTCTGAAACGGCTGCTTCATTTATTGACAGCAAAAAGGTACAACTCCACCGATCCTCTGCAGACGCCCAAATAGCCGCCCTGTATCCCTGTCATAAGAGGATATCTGTGATAATAGACTTGCCTTTCATGTAAAAGGTGATGTAGAATAGGTAAAGGGACATTCTTTCGTTCCCATCGGAAAAATCACAGGTAATAAATTGGTCGTATATCCGTATTTTTCAGAGATACGGATATTACTGGTTTCAGAAAGGAAATTTACCCAATGAAAAAAATATTTACCAGACGTTTATTTCTTTACATGTTGTCGGCGCTTGTTATCACAATCAGCGCTATTTTTGTATTGCAGACGGTCATCACGCAAAAAAGCAATACTGTCTCAAGTCAGGAAAAGCTGGAAACGGTAAAAGAAAAACTGATTAGTAATGAAGAAAATATTGCGAATCTTACGGAAAATCTCGGCGAAAATAATCTTGCGAAAACAAGAGCCTTTGCGGATATGCTGGTTACGGACAAATCCATAAACGGCAGCACGGAAAAATTAAACGAAATCAAAGAACGGCTGATGGTAAATGAATTACATATTATTGACAAGGACGGAATCATTACCAGCAGTTCCATAGAAAGCTATATCGGGTTTGATATGAAAAGCGGCGAACAGTCAAATGCTTTTATGGTGATTGTGGACGATCCCTCCATCGAAATCGTACAGGAACCGCAGGTGAATGTGGCGGAAGGCGTCGTAGTGCAGTATATCGGCGTAGCGCGCAAAGACGCCCCCGGTCTTGTACAGGTCGGCGTGCGGCCGGAAGTTTTGGAAAAAATGCTGGCGGGAACGGAGATAAATGAAGTATTGAAAGATATCGACTTCGGAGAAAAGGGATATGTCTATGCCATAGACGCCGAAAGCGAACTGATCGTTGCACATCCCAACACAAACCTGATTGGGGCATCCGCCGCCGACGCAGGTTTTCCTTCAAACCCTGCCAGAAACGGAAAAGCCGTTATTGACGGAGTCAGAGGCTATTATGTAACCGAAGAATACGGCGAATGGATCATCGGTACCTTTTTACCGTCAGGCGAATATTACGCCGCGCGCAACAGTCAGATGCTCGTTGTTTCTTTCAGTATGCTGCTGATCTTCGGAATCCTGCTTGTGATGATTAATCAGATGGTGGACAGTAAAATTGTGCGCGGAATCGACAATATTAACAACTCCATGAAGGAAATCGCAGAAGGCAATTTCGAAATTACCGTAAACGAAAAAGGCAATACGGAATTTGAACAGCTCTCCGACAGTATTAATAAAATGGTGGACAGCATCCGCCGCAACATGAAGGAAAACGAGGGGCTTCTTGAACAACAGCAAATCGATGTGGAAAACAACCAAAATCTGATTCGCAACGTAAAAGAAGCGTGCCTTGATCTGAATCAGGTATCCGGTGAAACGCTTGAAAATGCGGACAGCATCTATCACGGTACCGGAGAACAGGAAAAAGCGGTTGAAGATTTAAAACAGATTATGAAGCAGCTTTCGCAGAAACTCAACGACAGCGTCGACGCATCCGCCGCTGTTATGAAGGCGACGGAAGAAACCGCGGAAAAAATGGTGCAGACGCAGTCTCAGATTGGACTGTTAAAAAACGCAATGCAGCGCACCAGCGATATGTCTATCGCAATCGAAAAAATAATCGATGAAATCAATTCCATTGCGCAGCAGACGAATATGCTTTCTCTGAACGCTTCTATCGAAGCCGCCAGAGCCGGGGAAATGGGTAAAGGCTTTACGGTTGTCGCAACGCAGGTCGGAGAACTTGCGGCCAGAAGCGCGCAGGCAGCAAAGAAAACAAATGAGTTGATTACCAATTCCATAAAATCGGTCGAGGGCGGAAAAGAGATCACAGACCAGACCGTCGAAGCTTTTGGAATTGTCGTAGAAAACATTGAAAAAGCAAGCCGCGATGTAGAACAAATTACCGATATCGTAAGGCAGAACGTTGACGTTGTAGCGGATGCGGTCAACCAAATCGAGCGCATTTCCGGCGTCGTAGAAGAAAACGTACAGATTTCTCATAACACAAAGCAGGTATCGTCGCATATGGCGGATATTACGGAAAAATTATTAGAAATGATACAACAATAATTCAGGTGATTCCATACGGAGAACGCCCGTATTCCGGGCGTTCTCCGTTGGAAAACTATTCCAATCATTCTTCCCGCTACCCGCTTTTGACAATATATCTGACAAACACCTCTGCGCCCGCAGCCCACAATAAAACGGTTCCGCAAAGATACGCTTTCGTTTTATGGACAAACCCCAGACGGTATCCTGCGTATGTTCCGGAAATAACCGCCGCAACTGTAAGAAAAGCCGTCATAAAAAGCATTGCCGCAAGGCCGGTTTCCAAAAATCCGCAGGCAATTCCTGTAAGCAGCGTATATATACCTGCCGCCGCCGTAATGGAAACATAGCGTTTCACTTGGGGACGATCCTCTCTGCGTTCGTGCAGATTCTCATTTTTCAGCGCCTTTAAAAGCAGACGAAGTCCGAGAAAAAAGAAGATGACCATAGCAAGCACAAGTCCGAAAAACTGTTCCTCACCGGTTATATCTTTTCCGTAGAACAGCCCGGAAAGGGAGCTGCCGAGAAGCAGCGCCCCCATCTGCCAGACCGCCGCCACTGCGCAGACAGCTCCTAAATTCTTTTTATCCACCCTTGCCACAAGAGAACCTTCCCATTCCATTCCGGCAAAAATATTCGCCGATATTCCGACAACTATCAAAAAATTTTCCAATCCGTTCATGGCTACACCCGCCGCATATCACAGACTCCGCCTGCAATTGTGTCCTTTATATTTTAAATTTTACTTGATGGCAGCCGTTTTATAAATAAATTTTACGCTTCCTTCAACGTCCTTATCGCACTCCGTAAACGACTGATAACCGGCTCCTGCATCAAGCACCGCCTGAATTTTGTCAAAAAGCGGTTTCGCGTCGCCCTGCCATGCATTTACAATTTCATTAATACCGGATTCATTAAACGTGACAATACCGTCCGATAACTGATGCGCTCCGTTGTCCAGCTTATCGACGCCTTCGGCAAGCTGTCCTGTCGCATCCGAAAGCCGGTAAGCTCCGTCGTTTAAAGCGGCATTGTTTGACACGAGTTCCGAAGCGCCCTGATTCAGCAGGTCTACGCCGCTAAGCAGCGACGGCATACTGCCTGACAATTGGCTCATACCGCTGTTTACCGGAACAATCGCCTGTGAATAGAGCTGTTCGATTCCGGAAAACAGATTGCCCGCTCCCGTTTTTAACGAAGCCGCTCCGTCTTTTAAACCGTCCGCCCCTGCTTTTAAGGAAGCCGCTCCGTCTCTTAAACCGTCCGCCCCCGCGGATACCTGGGAAGCTCCCGCGGATAAAGAAGCGGTTCCGTTCTTTAAGTCTTTTAGACCTGCACTAATCTGTTCCGCTCCTGCCGCAACGCCCGCAGCGCCCTGATTCAGCGCATCCAGCTCACCTGACATACTGCTTACGTCCGACGGAAGCTGCGACAGCATCTGGTCTATTACCTGAACCGCCGTCTGCGCCTGTTTTAAGCTGCCAAGCGCTGCGGACGTCTGGCTGTAGCTTTCCATCAGACTGTTTTTTACCGCTGCGTCCTCCGCCGCGTCAAAAGCCGCTTTGATATCGGAAAGCCCGGCTTCCGCTGCCGCAATCCTGCCGTTTAATTCCTCTGTGCTGCCGACGCCGCACTGACCAAGCAGCGTTGTCTTTGTATTGATTAGCGCCGCAGATGCGGTAGACATCTGAGCCGCCATTCCCTGAACCTTTTCTACAAGTGTATTCACTCCGTTTTGAAGATTTGCAGCGCCGCCTGAAAGCGATGATGCGCCGTCCGATAACCGGCCTGCCGCATCGTCAACGGTTTTGGCACCGTCCGCGACACTTCCCGCTCCGGCGGAAAGCGCTCCTGCGCCGTCTAAAAGCTGCCCGGCTCCCGCCGATAATGCGCCTGCGCCGTCCGAAAGCTGTCCGGCTCCCGCGGCAAGACTTCCCGCCCCGCCCCGCAGCGTGCTCTGGTTATCCGTGCTTCCAAAATGATCGTAGATTGCGGAAATGCCGACTCCAAGCTTCGAAACGCCGTCCGAAAGCTGCGGCGTGCTGCCTTTTAACGATCCGATTCCCTCTGCCACGCGCGACGCGCCGTCGGTATAGTTCTTAATTCCGTCTTTTAAGGTATTCACTCCGTTCGCAAACTCGTTCAGCTTCGACTGAAGCGTATCCAGTCCTTCTGCAAGCTCGCCGGAACCGTCCTGTAATTGTCCGCCCGCATCCGTCAGCGCGTCAAGCATATCTTCTACAGAAGACAAATCATTTTCTCCTTCCGCACTGACAAAATTAGCTGCATTGACGACTGCCGTCATTGTCATATCCAGCGAAAAATGTTCCACATCCGCCGTTACTTCCACATATTCCGGAATTGTAAGTTCTTTGTCAAAATTTTCGCTGCTTACGGCAAGGCTTTCTTTTAACCCCGGCAGAGCATAACCGATTACCAGATTTTTACTGCCGTCGGCAATCGCCCTTCCGTTCGTCACCTCTACATTTTGAAAGCTGTCGTCTAAGACCATTCCGCTGATCGCTACAAACGGCACGAATACCTCTTCTGTCTTTCCGTCAACTGTGACTCTTACTTTCTCATGGTTTGTATAATCAAAACGAATCGTGACTCTGCCGGATTTTCCTGCAAGCTCTTCCGGCGTAATTTCTTTCCCGTCCAGATAATAGGTAAGTTTTTCCGTTACAGGAGCCTGTTTTTCCGTTGTTCCCTGATAAAAGATGTCGCTGCCTCCTGCCTGCCAGGTGAGCTTCATCCCATCCTGTTTATATTCCTGCTCCCCTTTTACATTTGTGATATTTTCCAAAGACGAAACATCCTCCAGCGTATCCTTCTCTTCTCTGTTACGCAAATGCGCCGATACAATCGTTTCTTCCGCTGCACCGGTACTGTCAGCAAAAATATATACCGTCTCTTCTTTGCCGATCTCTGTTTCATGCAGACGAATACTTCCGTCTAACAGACCGCTTAATTGATTTTCTGTCTGTTCCGTATCCGATTCCGCATCCTTTTCTTCAGAGACAACCGTTTTGGCAAACGCCTTTTCCGTTCCTTTTATACCGTAAGCGGCCGCTCCGGTTCCTATCATTGTAACGGTCAGCGTTCCTGCAATAATACGAATAACATATTTATTTTTAAATACTCTTTTTAACTCTGCTAATTTCATGTTTTTCTCCTTTTCCAAATCTTTTTCTGAATCCTCAGGCGGATGCCCGATGTTTTTTTGCTTCCATGTCCGGCAATTCTTTTTTATCCCGAAATCCGCTGCTTGTCGCACAAATTATTTTGTCAAACACCATAAACATGGACGGCAGAATAAAAATTACGACAAACATACTGATAATTGCGCCTCGCGCCATCAGAGAACAAAGCGAACTGATCATATCAATATTTGAATAAATTCCGACACCAAACGTCGCCGCGAAAAAGCTTAATGCGCTGACAAGGACGGACTGAATTGATCCCCGCAGCGATTCGGTAACCGCTTCTTTTTTCTCCGCTCCCTTATACCTTGCCCGTTTGTATTTATTCGTCATTAAAATCGCGTAATCGACCGTTGCGCCAAGCTGAATGGTTCCGATTACAATCGAAGCGATAAACGGCAGCGTCGTATTGGTATAGCACGGAATCCCCATATTGATAAAAATTGCAAACTCAATCACCGATACCAGAATAATCGGAAGCGATACCGATTTAAACACAAGCAATATAATCAGGAAAATTGCTCCGATGGAAATTGCGCTGACACGTTTAAAATCCTCATTTGTAATTTCTATCAAATCCTTTGTACACGGCGCTTCTCCGATTAACATTGCGTCGGTATCGTATTTCTTAATAATATTGTTAATTTCTTCGCATTGTGCGTTCACTTCCTCTGAGGCGACTGCGTATTCGGAACTGATTATGATCATCTGATAATCGCCGTTAACCAATGTTTCTTTCAGATCCTCCGGAATAAATTCTTTCGGAACGCCGGGACCTACTACGGAATCAAATCCCAGCGCCATTTTTACGCCGTCCACTTCGTTTATTTCATCAAGCATTGCCCGCGCATCCTTTGCGGAAAGCTTACTGTCCGCCAATACCATATGAGCGGCTCCCATTTCAAATTCGGAGTCAAGCTTGTGGTTCGCCGTAATGCTCGGCAGGCTTTCCGGAAGCGTTCCTGTCAAATCGTAATAGACATTTGTGTGCGTATATCCATATATGGCAGGCGCCAAAATCAAAAGAAAAACAGCGATAAACAGTCTGTAATGTTTCACCACTTTATCCGCAAGAAATCCCAAATCCGGAATAATCGCTCTATGCTTCGTGCGCTCGATTGCTCCGTCAAAGATCAAAATCATTGACGGAAGCACGGTTACGCAGCAGATGACGCCGAATACCACGCCCTTTGCCATCACAACTCCCAAATCCAGTCCAAGCGTAAAGCTCATAAAACACAACGCGATAAATCCTGCAACCGTCGTAATCGAACTGCCGATCACCGATGTAATTGTTCCGGAAATCGCATGCGCCATCGCACGCTTTTTGTCTCCGTGAAACCGAATCTGCTGTTCCTCATAGCTGTGCCACAGGAAAATGGAATAATCCATCGTTACGCCAAGCTGCAGCACCGCCGCAAGCGCCTGCGTCACATAGGAAATCTCTCCCTGAATCATATTGGTTCCGAGATTATATACGATTGCCATTCCGATACTCAGCAGGAAAAACAGCGGCATAATCGCAGAATCCATTGTAAGCGACAGTACGATTACCGCCAGTGCAACTGCAATCAAAACATAAATCGGAACTTCCTTTGCCGATAGATTCTTTGTGTCCGTCACAACAGCCGACATTCCGCTGACAAAACACTTTCCGTCTACCACGCTTCGGATTTCTTCAATTGCTTCCATCGTTTCGTCCGCCGACATAGACGTATCATAAAGAACTGCAAGCAGCGTACTGTCTGTCTCGCGATTATTAAAAAAATCGTATACCTCCTCCGGCAGCAGCGTCATCGGAATATTGATATCGAAGATGGAATCATACCAGATGACTTTTTTCACATGAGGTACCGCCTCCATGTCCGTTTTCATAGCCGAAATATCCTTCGCATCCATTCCTTCTACCACACAAAAGGAAAACGCGCCCGTTCCGAATTCCTCAAGCAAAATCTCCTGTCCCTTCATTGTCTCGATATCCTTCGGAAGATATGTCAGAATATCATAGTTTACCCGTGTGTGAAAATAACCGATTGCCGACGGTATCAAAAGCAGAAAACTGATAATGAGAATCGGTACTCTAAGCTTTACAACTCCTTTTCCAAATTTAATCATTGTTTCCTCCATTCCATAGTCTGTGCGCTCAAACCTTTTCTTTTTTTACAATAATGAGTATAAAAAAAAAGACTGAATATAGAAATATTCAATCTTTCTCCCCTGTCAATGAAAAGAATACAAAATCGTTTATCTGTATCCATTCGAATACATTTCCGGTAAAATGTCATACCCTCTCTTGACAAGGGCATATACGCTTGTCAAGAGAGGGTATCTGCCGCATGGCTACAATTCCGCAATAATATCGTCCATCGAACGCTTAATAATGTACTTGTAAATCTCGGCCAGTTCCTTTGCGGAAATGGTCATCCCCGTCTGAATCCAGGCAATGACAACGTAGCACATAGACTGCGCATAATATTCCGCAATACGCTCCGGCGTCAGCCAGACAAATTTCGGATTCTTTCCCGCGGAACGGTTTTTCATCACATCAAGCAGTACGCTCTCTACACATTGACGCGCAATACTTTCAAACGAATTCTGTCCCTCCAGCCTGCTCGCTTTTATGTAAAACTCTTTTTCCCTCTCGATATTGGCAAAAAGCAGAATCAGCGCTTCATTTACCATACCGTTTTGAATCAGCGGTTCGACCGGATTCAGAAGCTGCGTTTGTATGATCCATTCCAACAGCTCGTATTTATCCTGAAAATGGTTGTAAAACGTCGGGCGAATCACACCCGCCCTGTCTGTGATCTCTTTAATTGTGATTTTTTCGATCGGCTGTTTCATCGTTAATTCCTTAAAACTTTCCGCCAGCAATAAATCCACATTCGCTTTTCCCTGTCCGTTCATATTTATCCCCATTTCTGCGCTGTTTTACCTCCGGATGACAACTCCGCTACTCGTCAAATTCAACCGTCACGAAAAAACCTTTCGGCGTTTCCCTGACGTCTACGACCCTGCCTTCACCGGATTTAATACGATTGCCAACCGCAAAGTTGGCGGACATTGCATAGGCCTTTCCCAGCGTATAATAATAGGAATTTGGAAGCTTTCCCTCGGTAATCGGCAATATCTGCCCTACCTCAAGCAATCCTGTCCGTTCCATTTTAAACTCTTCCCGTCTCATAAAAACATCCCTTTATATGGTAAAAACCAGCCGAAAGGCTGGTTTCCAGTTAATCTATCTCTTTGTAATCTACGTCAAGCGCTTCCGCATCCTGCCTCATTTGTTTCATTACTTTTGTAGTCAATAGTACGATAATCAAATCGGAAATACCGTCATATACAAGCGCGAAGCCAATAAACATCATTGCGAGCTTTACCAGACCGAATGCATGCACAATACTGATTACACCAAAAATCAGACTCAGCACCGCCATCAGCAGAATGCCCCACCACTTGTCAAATCTGCCCTTCTTCGCTTCAAGCGCGTATTTTATGTCCTGCAGACCGTGAAAAATAAGAATCACACCGATTACTATCGGAATCAGGCTCGCAATATTTTCAGGGCTTACGAAAATCCAGATGCCGATTAACAGCACGACAAGCCCAAGCGCTCCCGAAAAAGGATGCTTCATCCGATCCGTAAAAAACCCGACCAGATTGACCGCGCCCATTACCATTAATCCGATCGCAAGTATCCTGCAGATAATATGAATCGTTTCTTCAGACCAGACAATCAACACTACGCCCAGAGCAATACATAAAACAGCAGATAAAATAACATCCGCTTTCATACGTTTTAAAGTCTCTTTCATGATGATACCCCATATTTCAGCTTGTTATTTCATCCGGCTTCCTCGCCAGATCCAAAATCTTTTGAAGTTCCGCGCCTTCTACCGGCGCGTTTCCGTAATTAAGGTGCTTTCCGGCTTCGTCAAAGCCTCCAAGCAGACGCACATCCTGTTCCGCAGTCTTTTCAATCGTATAATAGCCGGCATTCTTCGTCACCGGATCAAAGGTGAGATACACGCGATGGCAAAGCGGAGGTATGATTCCCTTCTCCGGGAAATCAACCCGTACCAGCGTAAGATCCTCCGAAATATTCAGCGCCATTACGGAATAGTCTTCCTCCGTAAACGGATTCAGCTTCGGGTCTTTATATGCATCCGCAAAAATCTGTTGAATCAAAGACTCCTTTTCCTCACAGAGCCGATTGACAAACTCCTCTTTTTCGGCAAAGAGCCGCTTCGGAAGTACCCCGAACTCCACCTGTTTTTTCACGAATACCTGAAACTGTTCTCCTGTCAGCTTAATCTGACGCGGCTTTTTATCCTCTTCGTGCAGCTTTTCTACCAGCGCTTTCTTTAACACCAGATTATCCGAAAACGGGTTGATCGCCATTCCCGCCAGATTTAATTCCGGTTTTACCACAATGCTGTTGCACGCCGGAAACGTCATATTTAATATCGCCTGACTCTTCGGTTCCTCAGGAATCTGATCCTTTGATGTAAATACGGCCAGAAACTGTTCTCCCTCGTTGCTTTTCAAAAAACATGGAGACGGCTTATCCGGACCTTTCAGCATCGCCGGTACAAACAGCTTTGTCGTACGCAATAAATTAAGAACCGTAGTAAGGTTCTCTCCTGTCCGCTCTTTCGCATATGCTTTGATTGCCTGTCTTAGCCTGTCGTTCGTGATCTCCATCGTAACGTTTTCATCCATATTTCAAATAAATCCTTTCCGTCTGTTACCGCACGCAGCCGTTTTCCCTGCGTACCCGTATAAAAATCGGAGCAACAGGATTTGAACCTGCGACCTCACGGCCCCCAGCCGTGCGCGCTACCAAACTACGCCATGCTCCGTCAACGCTTCTATTATACATAAGTTTTTGCATTTTGTATAGTAAAAAATGTATGAAAATTATATAAAATCTCTGCCGAAACGGATTCGGCAGAGATTTTATACCAATGCAAACAGTTTTAGTCATAGAGCGGCGTATGATATTTTATCTTCCGGCCGATTTTATAGAACAGCACCGCGAACATGGATACTACTATATATAATGTGGCGGATACGCCGATTATGCATTCAAATATAATTAAAAGAATCAAACCTATATTCATTTTCCGTCTTCTCCTTTTTCCTCTTTTTCAGAACCGAATCTTTCATACCACCAGCAGCCGATTCCGGCTCCGACAGCGGCAAGTACAAAAAAAGCAACGAGCAAATTTTCAAGCATAATTATTCCTTCCTTTCTCAAAAGCGCTGAATGCGCACACAAACCGGACGTCGCTGTATCACAGGCAAAATCCCGCAAACAGATGACGTCTCAAACTCTTTGAATGAAGAGGCCTCTATGCTTTTTCTCCGTCCTTGCTATGTATGTAGTCCATGATTACTGTTACCGCCTGCGGATGTTTTGCATGCTCCTTTGCATACGTCATCGCAAGTAAAAAACTGGAATTTTCCGGAGGAAGTTCCGGTAGGGAAATGAATACTGCCGTTTTTACACAGTATCTGACACCGTTTTGCACGGCAGCCAAAAGGTCTGCGGAAACGGAGCGTACGCCAAGCTGTTCCGACATACACCAGTCCGCGGGTGCAAAAAAATCGTCTGGCGCGCTTAATGTGCAGGCTCCTGCCTGCTGATTCGGGTACGCAAAAAAAGGATCTGTTTTGTCCTCGTCAAAACACATCCCGGATAAAAAGCATGTCAGAATCATTAAAAGACAAATCCACTTTTTCATCCAAAACGCTCCCCGTCCTTAATAAACCGCCCGCACTGTCCGCCGCGGACCGATACGCTGTTTTTATTATAACATAATTTCCTGTCTTTTCAACGACCTCTTTCCCGATTTATACGGGTAACGCGGCAAAAATAAGAGATTGTCATTGACAGCTTAAAATACTCTGATTAAAATCAAAATTAAAGTTTATCGAAAGGTATTTGTCTATGAAATCGAAAAAGTCCGCCGCCGTTTTGCTGCTTATCCTATTGTTTGTGTGTTCGTTTTTTGCCGGGCTCCTTTTCGGAAGCGTATCTCTCTCGCCTGCGGAAATCATTTCCTGTCTCGTCGGCAAACCTGCATCGTCCACCGCATATGTTTTGATTACCACCGTTCGTATTCCCCGCGTGTTAGGCGGGCTTTTTGCAGGCGTCGGCCTCTCCTGCGCCGGTGTTATTTTACAGGGGGTAATGAATAACGTGCTGGCAAGTCCGAACACAATCGGCGTCAATTCCGGCGCCGGTTTTGCAGTTATGCTTTCTTTTCTGTTTTTTCCGGCACAGACCGCGCTGCTTCCGGCTGCGGCTTTTATCGGAGCGCTTCTTACTGCGCTGTCTATCTTTTTGCTCGGTTATCTTGCCGACAGTTCCAGAACTACTATTGTTTTGGCAGGAATTACCGTATCCACGTTTCTCAACGCCGGAATCAATACCATAAAGCTGTTAGACAGCGATATTGCAATAAATCTTACCTCGTTTCTGGCAGGATCTCTTTCCGGCCTGACCTTAAACCGGCTTGCCGTTCCGATTTCCTGCATTTCTGCAGCCGCGCTTCTTTCCATGCTGTTTGCAAAACCGTTAAATATCTTAGGACTCGGAGACGACGTTGCCTGCTCGCTCGGTCTCGCCGTTCCCCTTACCCGCTTCCTGCTGCTTGTTCTCTCCAGCATTCTCGCCGGAAGCGTCGTAAGCTACGCCGGTCTTTTAAGCTTTGCGGGGCTTATCGTTCCGCACATCTGCAGACGGCTGTTCGGAAACGACGCAAGGATTCTGCTTCCTTTCAGCGCCCTGCTTGGAGCAAGCTTCGTTCTGCTTTGCGACGTACTCGGACGCGTACTTTTTGCGCCGTTTGAATTGCCTGCAGGAATTATTATGTCTTTTGTCGGCGGTCCTTTTTTCCTGTATCTGCTGCTGAAAAAGAAAGGAGGGCGGAGAATCCATGCTTGAATTTTCCCACGTTCATGTTTCAAGCCGCCGCACGCCTATCCTGGAAGACGTCTCCGTTCGCTTCCGAAAAGGAACCGTCACATCCATAATCGGCCCGAACGGCTGCGGCAAAACGACGCTGCTTCAGTGCCTGAACGGCGTTTCCCGCGTGACGGGCGGCTCCGTTCTTTTGGAAGGAAAAAATTTTCTTGCGCTTCCTGCCAGAGAGCGCGCCAGACTTGTGTCCTTTCTGCCGCAGGTGCGTACCGTTATACCCGCGCTTCCTGTAAAAACGCTGGTCGAACACGGGCGATTTCCGCATCTTGGCTTTGCCAGAAGAAAATCGACGGAGGATATTCAAATCGTAAGACAGGCAATGGAATTCGCCTGTGTGGATGCCTATGAAAACCAGCCCGTCGACACGCTTTCCGGCGGTATCCGGCAGCGGGTCTTTTTTGCAATGCTGCTTGCGCAGGACTGTGACTATCTCGTACTTGACGAGCCGACCACTTATCTCGATTTAAACGGACAGCGGGATTTTCTCAATATGTTTTCCGCTTTAAGGGATCAGGGGAAGACGGTGATTCTGGTGCTCCACGACATCAGTCAGGCGCTTCGGATTTCCGACCGCGTTGTGATTATGAATCAAAGAAAAATAGCCGCCGAAGGCACCCCGGAGGAATGCTTAAGGCAGCATATCATCGAAGAGGTATTTGGTATTACCTCAAAAACATTCAGCGACGGCGACGGAACCTATTACTTTTTTGGTTAGCATGGTTCGGGTGTCAAAAGGCAGGTATTAGGCTGTTGGCTGGCAAATTGCACAAAACAGCTCTGTGATTTATTTTGTGCAATTTTCCAGTTCAAATCGAATAGACTGCCTTTTGACACCCGAATCCCAGCAAGTTACTGCGTCGTAGAAAAAAAATCAAATCCCGCCGTTTCGCCGATTATAATCACGGCAGGCGCCTCGATTTCCTCCTGCTTCGCTTCTTTTGCAATATCGGAAAGCGTTCCTCGAACGGATACGAATTGACCGTCAAAACCGCCGTGCACCACCGCTGCCGGAGTATCCGGATCCTTGCCGCATTCCAGCAGCTTTTTGGTAATTTCGGGAAGGTGTAAAAGACCCATCAGAAAAATCAATGTCCCGTTCAGGGCCGCGAGCGTTTCAAAATTTTCCGGCAAAGAGTTCTCTTTTCCTTTTGTATGTCCCGTAATAACATGAAAACTTCTGCTGATGTCCCGGTGCGTAACGGGTATCCCCGCGGCAGCGGGAACGGCAATTGCCGATGTAATGCCGGGGATTTCCGTCACCGGGATGCCCTGCTCTTTTAAAGCCAGAACTTCTTCGCCGCCCCTTCCGAACACAAACGGATCGCCGCCTTTTAAACGAACGACGCGCTTTCCCTTTTTTGCCTCCTGAATCAGCAGCCCGTTGATTTCCTCCTGCGTACGGCAGCATTTGCCGCAGCGTTTTCCGACATCTATTTTTTCACAGCTTTCCGGAGCATATTCCAGCAAACGCTCATCGGTTAGTGCGTCGTATACGACGACCTCGGCTCTTTTCAGCGCATTTAAGCCCCGTACCGTAATCAAATCATATGCGCCGCACCCGGCTCCTGCCAGAACAACGCCGGGAATCCGCTTCGGATGCGGGTTCTGATAAGACTGCATCCTCTCCTGTGTCTCTTCTTCAGAGAGAACGCGGTTTGCTTCCATACAAAAAACCGCCGTTTCCCTTAAGAAAGAAGCCCTCGCATACGCGTCTTCTATCCGTTCCTTTGCAAGCGGCCTTAACGCCGCGAGATAATCCAGTATTTCCTCCGTTCGGCTGGGAAGCTGCTCCGCTATTTTGCTTTTTACCGCGGCGGCTGCGCCGGGACTTGCTCCTTCCGTCGAAACTCCGATGGTCAGCGCTCCGCTTTTTACAAGAGCCGGAAATAAAAAACCGCAGCTCTCCTTATCGTCTGCGGCATTAAAAAAAATCCCTTTTTCCCTGCAATAAGCCGCCGCACGCGCATTTGCTTCTTCGTCGTCCGATGCGGCAATCACAAAAAACGCGCCTTCCAAATCCTTCTCCGTAAACCTGCGGCGCTTTAAGAAAACCCGTTCCGTCTCCTGTATCCGGGGTATTATTTCAGGCGCAATTACAAAAAGTACGGGCTCAAACGGCTGCAGCTTTTCTATTTTGCGCGCCGCCACTTTTCCTCCGCCGATAATTACGCCTCGCTTATCCCTGATATCTATAAAAAACGGAAAATACCCCATACTATGCCTTCTATTCCTCCTGTCTTAGAAGCTCTGTTATCTGAGCAACCATATTGTTTATCGTAACCGCCTGATTTGCCACTTCCGTCGTATCGCTTGCGTTGCATCCGGCCATCTCATTAATTGAGCGGAACTGTTCATTTTCCTCTCGGATACTTTCCGCGATATCCTGATTGATATTGACGGTTCTTTTAATGACTTCCGCCTGCTTTCCATGCGCTTCTCCCATCGTTTCGATTTCATTTACAGAAGCGTTTAGAAGTTCTGTCATCTCTTTAATAAACTGAAATACATTTTCTATATAATCGTTTTGCGTACCCAGTTTCGCAGAGTTTTCTTCCACCTGCAGCGTAATATCCCTAACATTCTGCTGTATCCGCTCAATGACTTCCTGTACGACTTTTAAGGATTCCTGCGTGCTTGTTGCAAGCTTTCCGACCTCCGTTGCGACAACTGCAAAGCCTTTGCCGATCTCTCCTGCCCTGGCTGCTTCAATGGAAGCGTTTAGAGCAAGTAAATTTGTAGAAGAGGATATTTCACTGATCAGGTTCAGTGTCACTCCGATTTCCTGTACTGCATCTGAAAGCTTTTGCGTGGTAGCGGTTGTTTCATACATAGAGTCGGATACTTCCCCGTTGATGGTATGTAAATCACCTAAAAGCTTTTCATTCTCTGCAGATTTACCAATGAGATTTCTGGATGTAAGTTCCACCTTTCTCACATTATCTGCAACTACGCTTTCCCACCTGCTGAGTTCTTCCAGATTGATCATACTTTCGTCTGTTTTACCGCTTAAAAGATTACTGCTTTCAACTAAAATTTCACTTGTAGCAGCCAATTTATCGGCAGAAGCGCTCTCGTTTTCCGCTATCTGTGAAAGCGTTAAACCGGCGGTATGTAAATTTTCCGATAATGCCTGAACTCCCGAAAGAACGTTTTGTACCTGTTCCGTATTTCGCTCCAGTTCATCTTTCTTTGCATTTACAAGAATTTTTCTGATTAAACAGGTCAAAATAAATATAAACAGCAAAGTCAGAAAAAGACAGACAACTCTTGAAATCACATTCGGCAAAAATAAAGCGTCCTTCACCGGAAGCGTCTCTCCTTTTATAAACCAGGCTGCGATTAGCGACGCGGAGATTTCCAAAGCAGTTATTCCCACGACCTTTACGTCTATGAAAAAAGCGACTGCTATTACAAATAACAACGCATAACCCCAAAACTCTGTAGAGGGAATCATGTAGAGAATGTAATTATACTGTATAAACATAATTACTACCAAAAATATTTTGGCATCTTTGAGCTTCCGGGGAGATACAACGCCGTTCACAAAACCTGTTTTTATAAAATAAATTCCGATAGACAGGTAGAGTAAGCATACGACATCAAAAATGATCAGCGCAGACCAGCTTACGGTCGGAAACAGTCCAAACATTTTTTCCACCGTATAAAGTATTCCGGCGCACTGACACGCTCCTGGAACAAGTAATAATACAAGAACATAAATTTTGTTCAGATACTCTTCTAATGCAGATTTATACTTTTTTCCCGTGCCCATCCCAATCTCTCCTAATACGCATAATAAAAGTATTTAAAAATCTCATTCTTCGTATTTATACTTATCATTGTACCGCCTGTTGAGAAGTTCAGTATACCATAATTTTGTACCGCTGTCTATTTTAACTTTTACGCCAGGCAGGCCGGAATATTCAAAGCATAACAGCGTCTGATTGAAAATTGAAACAGGAATTTACATGTTTTAAAACCCGTTATCAATAATAATCCGGCTCCCCGCTCTTGATTTCTTAATTTTTATCTGCTGCGGTATACTCTCCTTCAATTCTTCCCGATGGCTGATTACGCCGACCAGCTTATTTTTCCCGGACAGGCGAAGTAAAATATCCATCGCCGTATCCATCGATTTCCGGTCGAGCGAGCCGAAGCCTTCGTCAATAAACAGCGCGTCCATCTGTATTCCTCCCAGATTGGAGGAAACCGTATCCGACAATCCGAGCGCAAGGCTAAGCGACGCCTGAAAGCTTTCGCCGCCGGAGAGACTGCCGACCGGTCTGCTGTGCCCGGTAAAATTATCCATCACGTCCAAATCCAGACTGGTGTTTTTCCGTTTATCGCCGGATTCCTTCCGCCGGAACAGCTCATACTGCCCGTCGCTCATCGGAAGCAGCCTCTGATTCGCCGCCGCAAGGATTCGGTCGAAGCCTGCGGTCTGGATATACTGCTCCAGCGTCATTTTCGCGTCTCCTCCAACGTTCTTTCCCGTTACCAGATCGGAAAGGCGGGCGCAGAGATCGTATTCTTTCCTGCATTTCTCCAGATCTTTTTTTCGGTTTTTCATTTCCTTAAGGATTTCATCGTTTCGACTGATTCGCTGCTCTGTATCGCTCTTTTGCCTGCGAATGTCTTCGACTGTTTCGTTTTGCTCGTCCCGCTCCTTTGTAAGCTGCTCTGCGTCCGTCCATGCCTTCCCTTCGGCTTCCGCCTCTGCGGCTTTTAAAAGCTCCCGGATTCTAAACGCCTCGTTATTATAAGCGTCTCTCTCCTCTTTCTCTTCCGTAATGCGGCTTTCGTCAACAAGATGTGCCGCAAATTCTTCTTCACTGCCAAACTGCTCCGTCTCCAGAGTTTTCTGAAAACTTTCACCGCACGCCTGTTCTGTCTCCCGTGTCTTTTTCAGAAACTCCGAACGCTCCTTAAAAAGAGAATCCCATTTTTGCTTTTCCGCTTCAGCCTTTTTTTGCTCTTCCTCAGCCCCCTTAAGCGCGTCAGAGATTTTTTCCGCACGCTCCGACGCGCGCTTCTGTTCCCGTTCCGCCTCTTCCAGATTCTGATACTCCAGTCCGGCCAGATTCTTAAGTTCGGTTCGCTTTTCGGCCAGCAGCGTCTGATTTACCTGCCAGTTTTTGGTATACATTTCCCTTCGCTTTGCAAGTTCCTCCTTTTCTTCTCCACGGGCGGCCGAAAGCGCTGCTTCCGCCTTCTTCCGTTTCTCACAATCCTTTGAAACGGAAGTTATTTTTTCTTCGTTCTTCGTCTGTTTGTGTGCAAGCGCCGCCAACGCCGTTTCCGCGGATAAAAACAATTTTTCTAAAAAGCTCTCATCCGCCGGCAAAGCCCCGTGTTCCAATGCCTCCGTTTCCGCTTCTTTACAAAGCAGCTCGTGCCTTACCGCCGATAAAATCCGTCTGCGAAGCGCGTCCGCCGTTTTCTCCTGCGCTGTCTTTGCTTTCTCTGCCTCTAAAAGCGCCGTCTCCTTTTCCTTCCGGGCGCATGTTTCCTCTTCCTGCAATTTTTTAAGCTCCTCTTCCGTCGCCGCTTTCTCCGGCATTGCCGCAGGCTCGGGATGATGGAGCGAACCGCAGACGGGACATTTTTTCCCTTCCTGCAGTGTACGCGCAAGCAGACCGGCCCTGCAATTGTCTAACACATGCTCCGCCGAAATCCGCTCCTGCTCTTTTTTTTCAAAAAATTCCTGTCTTTCACGGAAAACTTCCTGTTTCTGAGCCAGTTCGTTTTCCCCCTCCCGATAATGCGGAATCTCCGTTTCCGCCAGTTCCTCTAATTCTTTTTTTAATCCCAATATCTTTTCGTTTTCCACTTTAAGGCGCGTAAGCTCTTCGGGGCTTTCTCCGTACGCATTTACCGTCCCCTCCAGCCGGGCGATTTTTTCCTTAAGTTCCCGCTCCGCGTTTGTAAGAGCCGTCTCTTCCCGATTCAGTTTTTCCGCTTCTTCTTCCAAACCGACGACGGAACAGGCAAGGTCGTCCCGCAGCTTGTATTTTTCAAAATCTTCCCGCAGCTTTTCCGCTTTTTTTTGCAGTCGTTCGCCCTCGTCCCTTTCCTTTTCGGCCTCCGCAAACGCTTCCGCCGCCCTGCGGCAGCGTTCGTCGGCAGCCGTTTTTTCCCGCACCGCCTCTTTTTGGCTGTTCTCTGCTTCCTCCTGTTCCTTCTGCCGGTCCTTCCATGCGTCGTATACCGGCTTTACCTTTCGTACCGCTGCAATCTGTCTTTCGATTTGCGCCGCAAGCGCTTGCATTTCCCCTTTTCTGCCTTCCAGTTCCTGCTTTTTCTCCCGCAGATTCTTAAGCTTTTCAAGCTTTTTATTTGTTTCCTCCGCCAGCGTCAGCTCTTTCTCTTTCCGCTTCAAAATCAATTCGGCGGCGGTCCATTCCCGCTCCAATCTTTCCCTCTTTTGGCAATCTTCGCTTAGAATCCGCGCCAGCAGCTCTGACATTTCGTCCGCATTCCATGCGCTTTTGCTCTTATTCGCTTTCTCTTTTAAATCCTCCAGCTCTTCCCTGCAGGCGCTGTTTTCGTCCGCCGCGGCGCCGTTAAAATACAAAATCATACTGTTTTCGATTTCCGTTTTCTTTCCTTCGCTCTCCTTCTGCCTTTCCTTCAGCCGTTCCCCGATTTTCCGATATCCGTCCGTTAAAAAGATTGTGCGGAGAATCTCTGTCCGCTCTTCCGTTTTTGCATGAAGGAGCGCGCGGAACTCTCCCTGTGCAATCATTACAATCTGCTTAAACTGGTTTACGTCAATATGAAGGAGCTGTCGCACGCGCTCATTCACCGCCTTCTCGCCTTCTGCGGGCTCCCCGTCCTCACAAAACAGCACGGCCTTTCCTTTTTTCACCAACGTCCCTTCTCCCCGCTTCTTTTTTCTTTCATAAGACGGTTCGCGGTAAATCCGGTATTCCTTTCCCTGATGTAAAAAGGAAAACTCCACATAGCTCTCCGTTTCGGGCTTCGCATAGTCGCTGCGGAGATTTTTCGTATCCCGGTAGCTTCCGCTTGTGACGCCGTAAAGCGCAAAACAGATGGCGTCGAATAGCGTCGTCTTCCCCGCTCCCGTATCGCCGGAAATCAAAAAGAGTCCCCGTTCCTCAAACTGGCCGAAATCGATTTCCGTCATTGTTTCCGCGTACGGGCCGAATGCGCTGACAATTAATTTAAGCGGTTTCATTCGTATTCCCCCTATTCTGAAATGGCTGACTTCCGGCGGCCAATATTCCCGCTTCCTCCGCCGCCTCAAACAAAATCTTCGTTTCTTCCTCCGATATCTCGGTTCCAAATCTCATACGGTAAAAATCCGAAATCAGTTCTTCAAACGACTGTGTTTTTGCCGCTTCCAAAAGGATTCCCTGATCCGTCCCTTTTGTATGAGTATTGTCATAATCCAGCTTTAATACGTTCGGATAATACCCTCTGATAATATCCATCGCGTTTGGAACGGGAGCTTCGTCCGTCAGCGTGACGTAAATATAGTCGTCCGTATCCGTAATCTTTTTTCGGTCCAAAAGCTGTTCTAACCGTCCTTTCAGCCGCCGCATTTCCCGCCGCGGCTTCAGTGCGATTAACTCGACCGATACCTCCCCCTTTTTTCCTATTGTAATCAGCGGCACGGATTTGTCATTCGTAATTTCACTTACCGAATATTTCAGCGGCGAACCGGCATATCTGACGGTATCCCGCCCAACGCTCTGGGGCGAATGGATATGTCCGAGCGCGGCGTAGTCAAAATCCGCAAAACAGTCGGCGCCGACCCGTTCTACCGCGCCGACAGTTAAAACCGCCGCGCTCTCGGAACCGCCGATTTCCGGATCCCCGCCGCCTCCCGCAACGAACTGATGCGCGACAATCAGATTGCGCGCCTTCTTATCAATGTCCGCCTTCTTTATCGCAAAGCGAACCGCGCCGTCGTAGGAATCAATCGCTTCTTCGGGAAAATAATGACGTACCTGAGACGCCTTTACAAACGGCAGAAGATAGATATGGAGCGGGCCGTACTCGTCGTTAAGCGTCTGCTTAGAAAGCCTGCCCTCATATTTAGAGGCAATATAAATTCCCGTCGTTTCAAATAGCGGACTGCCGAAATTGAGACGCTCGTCCGAATCGTGATTGCCGCTGATTAAAAATGTCTTGATTTTTTGTTCCGCAAGCGCGCAAATAAATTCATTGCAGACTTTGACCGCTTCCTCGCTCGGAACCGACTTATCATAAATATCCCCCGCAATTAACAGCGCGTCGACATTCTGCTCGTCAATGACAGATAATATCTGATTCAGGATATATTTCTGATCGTCAATCATAGAAAAATCATTTACCGATTTTCCGATATGCAAATCCCCCAAATGCAAAAACCTCATCTTCGTGTTCTCCTTTTTTGTTCTCTCCTTTTTTGCCTGAAATAATAAAGCGCGCCCGCCGCATCCGCAAGAAACCAGCCAATCGGCACAGACCACCAGATTCCGGAGACTCCGAATGCGGAAATCGCCGAAAGCAGATAGGCCAGCGCTACGCGTGTTCCCAGCGACAGGACGGTCAGAACCACGGACATCCCCGGCTTACCTACCGCCCGATAATACCCGTACAGCAGAAACAGGCAGCCGATACCGCAGTAAAACGCTCCTTCTATCCGCAGGTAACGAACTCCTTCCGCAATAACTTCTGTTTCCTCCGGCGCCACAAACAGCCCCATCAGCGGCTTAGCAAAGCACCAGACCGCAGCCGATACCGCGATACAAAATACAAATACTGTAAGCGACGCGCTTTTTAATCCCCTGCGGATACGCGCTTCTTTCCCGGCTCCGTAATTTTGGGCAATAAAAGTAGAAAACGCATTGCCGAAATCCTGCGCCGGCATATAAGCAAACGCATCAATTTTAACGGCTGCGGCAAAGGCCGCCATAACAATCGGGCCGAAGCTGTTGACCAATCCCTGTACCAGTAAGATCCCAAGATTCATAATCGACTGCTGCACACAGGTTAGAACGGAATAACCCGTGATTTCCCCGATACATTCCTTTCGGATTTCCAAGCGTCTCAAACCGCAGAAAAGTCCCGCATGTTTTTTCAAAGTATACGCTGCAATACCGATTCCTGAGACATACTGCGACAGAACCGTCGCCGCGGCGGCAGCTTTGGCTCCCCATCCAAGCCCCAGTACAAACCATAAATCCAGAATGATATTCAGTACGGCGGAAACCGCAAGAAACATCAGCGGAACGACCGAGTTGCCGATCGCCCGCAGAAAAGAAGCAAAATAATTGTATAAAAACACCGCCGCGATTCCCAGAAAAATGACTGCAAGATATTCTCTCATCATCCCCCATACTTCGTCCGGCACGCGCAGAAATACCCGTATTCCGTCCAGACAGGCAAATGCAAGAATATTTAACAGCAGTGTAACCCCCGCTATCAGTACAAAAGACGCGCATACGCGTTCTCCAAGTCCCGCCTCGTCTTTTTGCCCGAACCGAATAGAGAACACCGCTCCGCTGCCCATACAAAGTCCCAGCAAAATCGAGGTTAAAAAGGTCATCAGCGTAAATGACGAACCGACGGCGGCAAGCGCATGTTTGCCAAGACATTTTCCGACAATCAGCGTATCCGCAATATTGTAACACTGCTGCAGCAGGTTCCCGAAAATCATGGGAACGGCAAAACCCAGCATAGAGCGCATGACCGGACCCTCTGTTAAATCTCCTGTTCTCATATGTTCCCTCATTTCTATGATGTTTGAGTGCGCCCTTACGAGAGTTTTCTCAGCGCATCAACTACCTTTGTATTCTCATTTTTATCATTGGTCAGCAGACCGGCGACCGCCGAAGTATACGCCGGAAGCTGCTTTTCCCGATACCACAGTAATTCCCGCTGAAAAAGATTTTCCGCCAACAGCGAAGCATCGATCCCCATCGCTTCAAAGCTGTATGTCATTCTTTCCGGGTGCGCGCACGGCAGATCCGCTTTTTTCCTGCAGCTTTTACAAAGCCTGCAGCTTCCTGAGGAAATATAATACTCGTTTTCCTCCATAGCGCTCCGTAAGGCTTTATCGATTCGGCTTTTTAAAATGGTATTGGCAGCTCTTACCTTCAGATACTGCTGCCTGATATAGGCAAGCTGCTCTAATTCAATCGAAAGCAAAAACACATAAATATACTCGTATTTTTTTACAAATTGTTTATAATCCGGGGCATACGGAGGACAGGACCATTTGCTGCCGTAATTGGGACAGCCGTTTTCGCAAAGACTGTCAAAATACGGCTTATTCAGAAACGGTACCAGACATTCCGTGCGGACAAAATTCGTTTCACAGCGATACGCTGTCACGGCACGGGGCGTATGCGCGTTCAATTGAAAAATCTTTTTATTTGCGGTCAGATCCAAATTCTATGCCCCCTCTCGTTCCGCCGCTTTTGCGGCTTTTTCATAAGTTCCCGTCTGCATCTTATACATCTGCGCATAACGTCCGTCCAAATTCATCAGTTCTTCATGCGTGCCCTGCTCTGCAATCTCTCCGTTTTCCAGCAAAAGGATCAAATCCGAATCCCGGATAGTGGAAAGACGATGGGCAATGATCACGGACGTCCGGTCTTTACAGATTTCTAACAGGGCGCGTCTGATTCTCTGCTCGGTAACGGTATCTACGGAGCTGGTCGCTTCGTCAAGAATCAAAATCGGCGCGTCCGCAAGAACCGCCCTGGCAATGGTGAGAAGCTGGCGCTCCCCTTGAGAAAGCTCCATACCGCCCTGTTCCAATACCGTATGATACCCCTGCGGCAGCCGCTCAATGAATCCGTCCGCTCCCGCCGTCTTTGCGGCCTGACGGATCTGCTCCTGCCCGGCCTCCGGATGACCGTAGCAGATATTTTCGCTTACCGTCGCCGCAAACAGCGCCGTATCCTGCAGTACCACGCCAAATGCCTCCCTCAGGTCCTCCATCCGGTAATCTCTCAAATCGTGTCCGTCCAGAAAAATACATCCTTCGGAAACGTCATAAAATCTTGTCAGCAAATTGATCACCGTCGTTTTCCCGGAACCCGTCGTTCCTACAATCGCGGTCTGCGTCCCGGCCGGTATTTTTACGGAAATATCTTTTAAAACGGGCTGTCCCGGAAGATAGCAAAAGCTTACATGGCGCAGCTCGATATCGCCGCGCGGCCGCACAAGCGGCGCCGCGTTTTTTCTGTCTTCCGGCTCCGACTGTTCGTCTAACATTTCAAACGAAGCCTCTTCAAACTTTTTCGCTTCTTCCTTTTCAGCCCGAAACGCTTTCACCACACGAACGGCGGATAAATACTCCCTTGTTACGCCGTTTAACCGATCCAGTTTGCTTTGTACTCTGCCAAACCGGGGATAGGCGATTTTCATATTGCCAAAGATCAGCAGAGCCGCTGCAAAAACGATGGCAACAATTACCGGCGCCTGCACCGGCGTCTGGATCGTAATCAGGACAATGGCTCCGATACAGGTAAGCGGGGCCTTTACCATCATTCGCATCATACTGTTAATAAATTCCTGTACCTGCGTCACGTCATTAGTAATCCTGGTAATAATAGAAGCCGGCTGCAGACGGTCTATGTTTTCCATCGAAAGACGCTGCACGCTGCGGTACATATCGCGGCGCAGTTCTTTCCCGACCGTCTGGGACGTTCGGCTGGCAAAACGGTTTCGCATCACGGCGCAAAACGCGCCGCACAGTGCAATTCCAGTCATTATCAAACCGTAAAACAAAATTCGTCCGATATCGGCATTTCTTACGCCATCGTCGACAATGTATGACATAAATGTCGGCTGCAGAAGGTCGCACAACGCTTCCGATGCGAGGAAAAAAGTCGAAAGCAGAAAAATGCCAAGATGCTTTCTTATATATGTCAGAATCAGTTTCATGTCTTACTCCATCTCTGTAAATTGCCCCTGTTTTCTTCTTATTTGCGAAATATTTTTTCCAGCGATTTCCCTTTTGCCAGCTCGTCAATCAATTTGTCCAGATACCGGATTTCCCGCATCAGAGGCTCTTCAATATTCTCAACACGCACGCCGCAGACAACGCCCTTTATCAATATTCTGTTCGGATTCGGCTGCGGAGCGTTTTCGAAAAATTCCCTGTAACTGACGGCTCCCTCAGCCGCCTGTTCTACCTCTTTAGGGCTGTAGCCGGTAAGCCAGCAGACGACCTCTTTTACCTCGTCTTCCGTTCTCCCTTTTTTTACAGCCTTATTTACTAACAACGGATAGATTTTCCCAAAATTCATTGCATATACCTTTTCATTTTCCATGTAAGCAAACCCTCCGATTCTTTTCTGTTTTCGTGCGCTCTATTTTCAGAATAAGGTAGTTCCAGGATGTCAGCCTCGTTTTCCCGAGTGCGGTTCCATAACGGGTCATCGTTACTCCTTTTCTCTCTCATTCCGCCGCTTCTGAAACGTTTCATAAGACGCATGCAAATCGTCTCTTTCTTTCAGACTTAGTATACTGAATATCTATCCGGAAAACAAGCCTGCGCAAACAGGGAGGCATGGAGATTCGGATGTGTTTAAAACAGCAGCGACGAAAGCATCTGTCCCATGACCGTTGTGGAACGGCTTAGAGAGGACGAGTCCTGATTTCAACAGAAACAAAAAATACGGGAAAGTACGATTTTCTTATACTTTCCCGTAAATGGCCATTATTTTAACTGCTTCACGCATTCTATAAATTCTTTTGGCTTTTCTATATGAATCCCATGCCCACAATCAAAAGAAACAACCCGGCAACCCTCAATTAATTCAGTAACTTTTTTTAAATCCTCTTCACTTAATGCCGCCATTAAAAGACCGTCATCTCCTACGTTTGTCTTCGCCTTCATAAATAATGTCCTGCACCGGATATGTTTCAATAGCTCTTCATGCGGTATCCCGCAATGAAAACTATCGTTATAAAACGTTTCTCCAAACAGCGGATCGTAACTGTTCATACCGCAAAAACCGCTAAGTGCGATTTTCGGCCAGAACATTACCTTCAGATTCCTGTCCGGATGCCTTTTCCTGTACTTTGCAGCCATGCCTGACATCTTTTCTCTTATCTTTTCTCTTGACTTTTCGGGAAAAAAATTCCACGCGTACTGGTTCCTGAAATAATAGAGCACAAAGTCCTGACTCTCGGTTTGATTTATAAAATTGTGGCACACGGTAGATAAATCCACATAATTAAAGGAGCTTTTTCGTCTTTCTCCCTGCGATGAAAAAAAAGGCGGATCTTCTAAAATCAGACCGCTGCAAGTTTCCGTATGCGAAGCAATGTACGCCGCAATCAACCCACCGGAAGAATGCCCTAAAAGATAGACGTTTTCTTTCACCACATCTTCCATAAAACGGATAATTGCATTGCCGATCTCTGCCACATTATATTTTTCAGCCTGATGAAGACTTTTGCCGTGCCCATAGCAGTCTATGGAATATACATGATACGTTTCAGACAATTGTTTCCATACATTTTTAAAACTTGCTGCGTCAACTCCCTGCGCATGAATGAGAACCAACGGTTCAGATTCTTTTTTTATTTCATAGTAATTCAGTTCTATTCCGTGTTTTTTATAAACATGCGTTTCTATCATCCTGCACCTCCCTTATAGCGGGCTTTCAGTCCCTCATAACCGTCAGTTAGCACTCTGCTGATAAATTCCTCATTCCATTCCAGATAGGAGGTGGCAATCGCCGCCGCTATCCCATGAACATAAAGCCACATTTCAATGTGAAACAGATAGGATGCGTCTTCGCTAAGCCCCAGGTTCCGTTGAAGCAATTCAAGGAGCGGTTTTAACTCGTCTCTGTTTTCTTCTTTTTTTTCGTGAGAGCGGTCGCGCATAAAAAGTATCTTAAAGAGCTCTTTCTCTTTTTCTGCAAAACGAATATATGCCATTCCGCTTGCTTTATAAGGAGGATACTTCCCTTTTGCCATCTCCTCTTTTAAATATCTCTGATACGCCTTATTTGCCGTTTCTAAGACGGCATTCCGTACTTCTTCCATATTTTCAAACAGACTGAAAATCGGCTTAGAAGAAGAACCAAGTTTCTCTCCTAAGCCTCTGGCAGTTACTGCAGCAATTCCTTTTTCTCTTGCCAAGTCAAGTGCGGCAGTCAGAATTTCCTCTCTTGTAAACAAAAATTTTCGCGGCATTTTATTCTTTCCTCGCAATAAAGAAACGCATGTGGCGCTACGTATGTTTTTTTATTATAGCGATTTCATTCCGCTTTGTCAATTGGTTTAAAAACGACTCCTGACTCTGATTTCTGTTCTTATTTTCATACCCTTGTCAAGAGAGGGCAGCTCCGGCTGAAGGTCTTTTTCTTTATGCGATTGTCTGCTTCTGAGTAATATAAAAAATACAATAAGTAAACATATTGTAATAATACTTGTTACCGTTGACGAGAACTTCATTACCGGAAACTGTTCATACTTTAATATATTAAGATACAAAAGCATTGGGGAGATTTACAAAATATGCGGCAATCAAATTGTTTCCGGAAAGCTTACAGGCAGCCGCAAATCCAATCCCTACTGCGAACAGCAGAAGAAGATCCCCAACTTCCGGTGATGGCTTGTTTTTTCTGCAATTTTTACTTTTCTTATCTTAAATACGGCACAATCACATTATAAAATTTTCGACTCCATTCCGCATGGAATTTTGCCATCAAAAGCCAGTCTGTTTCATTTTCAATGCTGACATCGTTAAGCTGGTAAGAAATCTTTGAAGACTTTATATCATCTCCACGGCTCCAATTCAATTGAACGCCTAACGCCTTTTCGATAGCTTCCCTGTGCCGGATAACAGCGTCAAACGCTTTCTTATTTTCTTCCTTCTTTGACTTACCAAAATACAGTTCCACTCTGGCCGAATCATAATTAGCTACACAGCACAGGTTGAATCCCCTGATCCCCAAAAAACCGTTTATCCAGTTTTCTTTTGACGGATTCACATTGTGAAACGAGCCGCCGTCTCCGTGCGCCTGTTTAATCAGCTCCAATGCATATGTCCAGTATTTTCTGCGAAGTTCATATCTTGTTCCAATTTCATTTTCAACGCCTTCATTTTCATCACGAAGGTAGAATACTAAATCTGTGGGATCTGCATCATATAATTGAAACAATCTGCTTAATACGGACAGTTTGCTCTGTGTATTTGTGTTTGTCCACACATAAATGCCATCGCCAATCTCAACGCTCTTAGTAATATCGGCGTTATTCATGCTAAAATGGACTGCAACATTATCATCCGCGGATGCTGCAAGTTTCGTTATAATGCTTTTATCCTCGGCATAAAGAATCTGTAATACTTTCTGAAACATGTCCACCCAACTTGTTACCGGCTGCTCAGTATTCTTATAGCTAAAACGTGCAATCTGTCTTCCACTTAAATTCATATCGTCATCAAGTGTATATGTATCAAGCTGCTTTTCCTTCGGCTTAAATTCTGTTGACGGTGCTGCCCATATCTTTAAAGCACGTTGCATAAGATACTGATTGCGTTCTTCTAATTCCGAAAGTGACCACTTTTCTTTTTTCGCAATATATGTATTCATACGAATGCCGCTATCCTCGAAACCGTTTTTCATGGTTTTCTTTTCCTCAAAAGTACTATTGCTATATTTTGAATTATAAGCGGTCAATGTAAGATTTGCTATTCTGTGGAGCCATATCTCATGAATCTGCTCGTAATCATTTCCTAATGCTTTTATCCATGCCGGCGTTAAATGCTGCGGCATAATATGTTCAATTGAATAAACGCCGTCGTCACAGTGAGCATAAATGTCTTTATCTTCTGCTGTCCCATAATTTTCCAGACGTTCTAAAATATAAACCTTATTCTTGCTATTCATCTGATAAACCTGTCTCTCAGTAAATTGAGTGGCAAATTCATCATTATCCGGGAAACGGACTCTATCCTTTTTAGCGAGAAGCGCATACTTGAACTTTTCAACATAGTGATCATCCGTACCGTCATATCTGATGATTTCCCGGTGTAGCATCAGATATAATTTATTGAGTGCATTGGTAGGCAGGTCACAGATAGCTCTTCTAAACAGGTAGTTCTCTGTAATCAGAAATACTTCTGCTATTTGAGAAACATCCAATTTACCCTCATCGTACAAGCGCAGCACCTCAAGAAAGAACGGCCTGGTGACTGTTGTTTCCAACCTGTTCAATCGATGAATACAGCCATCCAATGCCTTAAATCCGGTACCGCCGTTTAGCAGAATTTCATATCGTTTTGCATAAATCAGCAGCTCTTTAAGCAGGTCTTCTGCACCGAAAGAAGACAACTCTACATATTCCTTGAAGTTAATATAAATCTTCTTCTGGGATGGAATAGCCAACTGTTTAACACTAAGATAATCTCTTACAAATGAACTAACATCATACCTGGTACATTCCTCGATGTGATTCCAATACCTCTCATAATACTCATTCTGCTTTTCTACCGGAAGTCCCATCAGAACAAAGTTTCTGATTTTATCACCTTCACTAAGATCAAGACCTGTAGAATTGAGGCTTTCAAAAATCAGCTGCGGATTATCGTCATTATTCAAAGTAATATTAATTATTTCCAGGCGACAGACAGCGTCAAAAAGCTGGTCAATTGTAATCTCCTGCTTCTGGATTCTCTCGAAGAAGTAGTTATAATTCGTAGTGAGATTAGAATCTCTGATAGGTTCGTCTGCACAATCAAAGAGTTTCCCAAAAGCCTTTCTGTCATTTTTAACCGGCTTTAATTTTATACGCGTATCCTGCGGCTGATATTTGTCTACAAGGAAATCCTCAAAAATCTGCTTTCCAAGTGATACATCCTTCGATTGAACAATATCTTTAGAAATTAAATGATACATAGCCAATAACAGCAATGATACAGTCGTTAATCGCTGCTGCCCGTCAATAACAAGGAACTCTGTGTTTCTTCCGGAGGGCTCATAAACAGACACAAGGCTCCCAAAGAAATGGTTTCTTCTATTATTTTGAATTACTTTTACAAGGTCGTCATATAGCCGCTTGCAGTTTTCTGTCTTCCAATCATAATTACGCTGATAGACAGGAATAATAAAGCGCTTCTTCGAGCCTTCCATATATTCTATTAATCTACATTCCGAACCTCTCATACGGTCTCCTCCCAATGCAGTCCTTAAACATTCTATTTACCGGATAATCGCCGTTTGTCATTCATTGTCAATATGCGCTCCAAATACCCTGACACACTGTTTCGTTGCGCGAGCCTTAATTCGTTTAAATAGTTTCCGGCAATGAAAGTCTCCTGTAAAGACGGCTGCATCCCAGCAAATGTTGTAAGATGATATGCTCGAATATCAACATAAATTTATCATAATTGTACATTAAAAGTCTATCCTAAACAATTCGATATTTTACAAATTCAGTTTCAGTATGAAGCTTGGCCTGTCCCTGGCTAATTATTCAGCTCTGATCAAAACTTCGATACTTATAAATTTAAGTACGATAAAAATGTAACTGTCATTACCGTTACATGACTATTATATAATATTTTCCCATATTCCTCTGTAACCTTTTATTTTGCATTATCACAGAAGAACCGGACATACGTAAGCAGGAACTTCTGGCGAAAATAGTGTTATTTATGCTAAATATGACGGCATCTCTAACTATTTAACTGAATTATTACCACCGGTTTGGCTGATGGTTTGCACTGCGGCTATAAACCGCTGTCCCCTGCTTGCCCATTTGTACCTACTCGTTTAACTGGTTTCGGATATACGCTTCAATTTTCTTTGCATTTTTCCTACTATATCGACATAGTCTTTGCTTTTTGCGTACGGATGGCGAACCTACACTTATTATCGCAAAGGAGATTTTTGCTTGAAACTAAAGCTGTTTAGGAACTCACTTGCATAGCAGGTGGTTTATTTTTACTGCCATTACAATAAAAAAGATCCAAGCGTGTTATTCTTGGATCTTACCTTATTCTAACCAAAATTCGTAAAATGTTTTTCAAACGATAGATTAATGTTTTCGAACCTTTTTTCATCCATCTGAACTTTTATATGCAATTGTAGAAACTTCATGTTTTCCGCTATATAACAATCCAACTAACCTCTTACTTTTCTATCTTTCGTCACTTCAACTTTGTTTTTATAGCCTTCAAGTTCAGTTCTTATCCTGCGACTCTGATCTTCATTTCCAATTTCTTGAAATATTATTTTTCCAAAAATGAAATAGTAAAAGGAATCCAACAATAAACAATTTCGCAAGCCCGGAAATTCAAGGATGTTTTTCATAAAATCTTTTCTTTCCTCCAGACAAATTTCCTTCTATTTTTTCAGCAATAATAGAATTTTTGATTTTATTCCCATCACCGTTCCTTTTCTCCAAATAATTAGTTTCATTTTTCCTTCTCATTTGCCAACCAGGCTTAACAATCTGTTCTTATAACTTAACCTCTAAGTGCTTTTCATCAGTCCATACCACAAACTGATTTTGTTTTGTATCAAAGTGAACCTTCACAAAATCACCTTGCCGGCAAGTATATATTGCTGTTTTCCCTACGCCCTTAGCATAGCCAACCTCATAATATACGCCTGTATTCTGACAATAAAATCAGCAACTAAAAACTTACAGTTGCGAATCTCCTCTACAATCTTATCGCTTATGTTTCCATTATATTCATCCAAATCAACATAATAGGCTTCGTTTCCTGTCGCTTCTATTGCCGCCTTTGTTCCCTGTCGAATCGAATCAACACAGTCTTACTTATCTTTATTCGTAGACATGGATACAAACATCATGCCTGATGACGGTGATACAGGATTGATTTCCGGTTTTTTTTCTTCTCCAGTAGCAACTTGATAAATCAATATCGAGTCCTAATTCTTAAATCCAACTTGACCATTCATCAATAAGGGTAAAAGAAAATCTCTAAGAGAAACTAGCTCTCTATTTTCTTCCTCTAAAATTCTACGCTGACTAGATATTTCTGATATTATTTTCTCAAACTTATTAACGACAGTTTCTTCTGGCAAAACAATTTTTACTTGTGCAACAATATTTTTAGATATTTCCGTAAATGTAGAACCAGTTCCTAATGACTTCAAATACGCTACCATTTTCTTTATTGTATAATAAATAAACTCCGAACCATATTTCTTATTAGGAACAATCGACTTAAAGCCTTGATTAGTACATACTTCATTTATTGCTATTCCTATATATCCTATAGGAGCCCTTGAGGTTAAAAGTACAGTTCCTTTTGGCATTAATTTTGCCGAACTATTGCTTAACCCCATTTCAGATATATTACGTTCTCCATGTGTAATATACTTATCGTTTGAATTTGATAAATCATTAGGAGTTATCCATGCAATTCCATTTTTACAATAGTATTCTGGATGCTCTGTCGAGGGAGTCCCTCCTGATACAATCTCTCCAACATCTTCTAATATTCCATTTTTCCATCCCTCTGGAATATCTTTTTTCAATTCATCATTCCAAACCATTTTCCCGCCAGAAGATTTATAAGGCTGTCCATCTTTATTAGGAAATTCATACTGTAAAAACCAATAGTCATAAATGGTTTTTGCTATCGACTCCAATTCTCCATTAATGTGATTATTATTTTCAATCTTTCTATCTATATCATATATCAAATCAATTTCCACACTATTAGCAGGCAATTTAATTTTATTTATTATTGAAACTGGTAATTGTTTTTGTACTGACCCAGACATCATATCTAAGATTTGTTTTTGAACAAAATTACTTTTCAGCAAATAATATACTTGCAAAGGTTTATATTTTCCGTTGCATCTGATTATGATCATACCGGAATTAATTCGGATATTATCATAAGGCACCGTTCCATCATATAATGCAACGTTTCCAACACTTCCCCTTGTCATCATTACGATATCGTAACGTTGCAGTTTGCCATTTCTTAATTTCTTGTCTTTTTCCTCAGTAATAAAGTGTTTTTCTGAAAAATCAAATCCCACTTTAGTAATGTTACCTGCATCTAAAAACAGGCAAAACTCTTTATCAAAAAATTCATTCTTCGATGGATAATTCACACCTCTATCTCCATCAATTAATATAATATCTGTATCTTCAATTTGAATGAAATCATTCATATTTCAACTCCACCAACCTCTTTTCAATTTCACTTTCAAGAAATTTCCCCTCGGCAAACAACTTTCCTAACCTGTCAGCATATGCCGTCATTCTCTGCTCAAACGCCTCTTGTGACAATTCCACGAACTCAATTCTCACTTCGAAATACTGCCCCGCTGATAAAGAATAATTTTTTTCGACAATCTGCTCATATGTAACAGCAACACTAAAATCCTCAATTACTTCCTGATTAATAAATGTATCTTCTATTTTGATCACTTCATCAGGACGTAAAACCGTTCTCTGATTCTTTCCCTCTTTCCTCTTTTCCCCCAGCTTAGACGCATCAATTAACATAATATTTCCATTTTGATTTGACTTATCTATAAAAAGAACAGATACGTTTGTCCCTGTATTGGCAAAGATATTAGACGGCATGGAAATAACGCCCTTCAACCAATGTTTATCAACTATCGTCTGGCGCACCGTCTTTTCAATCCCCGATTGTGCCGTAATAAAACCTGTTGGCACAACAATAGCTGCTTTTCCATCTTCTTTTAAACTCCAGAGAATATGTTGGATAAAACATAGATAAACTCCCATTGATTCCTTTTTCTTATTTGGGATTTTAGGAACGCCTGCAAAAAATCTTTTAATTCCATCCCTTAGTTCTGAATCCTCCCACTTCTGTTCAATCATATTTCTGGTAGAAGAAAAATCCATTTTGAATGGGGGATTCGATGTAATATAGTCAAACTGCTTTACTCCGGAACTTGGATCGTGTGCCACTTTATAATGTGCTGGTGTTTCCAGCGTATCTCCCTCAATGATATTGTCCAAACTATTTGTAAGCCCATTCAGCAGCATATTTGTTCTAAGAAATCTGGATGATTTTCCAGAAATATCCTGTGTATAAACTTGCGCTCTATCCCCGAAACTTCCTTTCCCTAAAGCATTCGCCAGATGAAGAACCAACGAACCCGAACCTGCGGACGGGTCATACACATCATATATTTTATCCTCTACTGGGGACATCTCTACTAAAATCTTTGCAATAATGGCAGAAATAGCCTGTGGCGTGAAATATTCCGCATATACACCGCTAGCAACATTGTAATCCTTAATCAGATACTCAAAAATTGCACTGTAAAAATCAAAATTATTTTTAAATGCTTCTCCGAAATCAAATTTGTCCTGACTGATAATTCCAAAAATGTTCTTAGCAAAATTATTTCTTTTCGATGCTTCCACATTCTCTGTCACTCTGGTAAATAGTGGCTTTCTTCCCCCATCCGCCGTATCAATACTAAATTCTTCATTTTCCGGATAATTAGAAATCCTCTCCAATGCATCATCAAAAAGCTTATAAAAATCGTTGTTCCCAACTTTATTAATCAAACATTCAATGGTATCCTCATACTTAAAGGCTACATCCTGTGGATATGTATCATAAAATCCCGCAAGCATATCATTATCCTGCAAAACTTTTTCAGTACTCATATCCATATCATTTGCGAAATCTTTCATATTTGCCATAAACTTATCATTTAGAAACTTATAGAGAAATACAGAAGTAATTACTACTTCTTCACTTGCCTGATTTGACAATCCGTTCGTCTGGCAAAGACCCTTCATTTCATCAATCATCTGTTTTATTTTATTCTCTAACATAAAAATATCTGGCATTGTCATACTCCTTATTTGAATAACTGTATATTCGTGTATAAATCATTCAACAATTGTACATAGAATCCTTTTATTTTTCCATACAATTTTTCTTTTAAAAGAATCTTTGTAACCCTTGATTTTATGGCGTCAGCAAAATTTTTTCTTCCTTGAATTGTGACTATCTCTTTATCTAAGGTATCTTTTATTTCGTTATATATGATAACTAGGGTACGCTCAATCTCTGATTTATCGGCAGGATATAATTCTATGGCATCCTGATAGGTTTTCACAAAAGCATAGCTGCCACCGTAAATCTTCGATAACCTTTCATTTTCATAATTGATATTTCTCGCCCGCTCAAGAGCCTCTAACAATTCATCAGTAATAGAATCTAAATCATTTAAATCTGAAATAGACAAATCATTGAAAATTTTCTGTAATAGTTCGTCCAACTTTCTTATTTTAATATCACCTTTATTTTTGTTTTTCTTTATCTCATTTTGTATATCCCTGACAACTTTTGAGAATCTTTGAAACTTAGGATTATCCTGCGTCATCTGTCCAAGATCCATAATGATAATTTTCACTTTTATAAATTCATACAAAATCTCTACTACTTCTTCATTTGAGATCACATCCATCATATCAACAGTGTTCTGAGAAAGATTTATAAAATCAATTCTCTCCTGTGTTGATTTCAAGAGTTTTTTATTTTTATCACAATCAATCTGCGCAGCATAATCCATGGCTCTTGAAAGAATAAACTCCGTCTGACATTCTTTGATGCCATTTAAGAGCCTTTTAATTTTAAGCAGCGTTTCTTTATTATAAAAAGTAAGCTGTTTTGAAAACCTTTCCAAATTATCCGTAGAAATAATATCTTCTAACTCATCTGCATACTTATGATACTTCCTGTTAATATCTTCTTTATCAACAACTAATCCCGAAAGAGAGCCTTCATTTTCTCCATTTTCATTAAGGTCCGCTTCAAGCTCTTTTATGTAGGCTTCTATGGTCTTGTCATACTCCTGCTCTATATCCACAAAATCAACGATATAACCATACTTATAAATCTTTCCGTTTGGAGACTTATAAGGTCTGTTTACTCTTGATATGGTCTGCAAAAGTGACTGTGCATGTGGTCCCCGCAGGAGATACATTTTTTTCAAACGCTTCACATCATATCCTGTCGTAAGCATGAAATTTACAACTAAAATATCAGGAGCAAGCGTTTCTCTAAAGTCCACTTGATTATTTTTATTGATTTGCTTTTGCTTCGGATCATCTGTATCTGTGATAACAAGTCCGGTATTTAGCTTTGAATTATCTTTAAACCACTGGTGAACCTTTTTCGCCTGCGGATTTGTTCTGCAAACTATCATCCCGCCTATAGATGTATCTGCGTTCTGAAGCCTAAAATTGACAAAATCCTTTTCTATAAATGCACCCAAAGCATTTACATAAGCATCAGATTCGTATACATCTTTATCTTCAAGCTGTTTATCTTCTATTTCCAGATTCTTTTTAATTTCAGTTTTTGCAACAGTATCAATATTTTCCTTTTTGATTCTAAGTGTATATCCATCCGCAATGGATTTATCATAAAAATATTTATGAATATAATCGCCAAACTTCAAATTAGAACGTTCTTTCTTTGAAAGTAACGGTGTACCAGTAAGTGCAATATAAATAGCATCCATATCACAAATTATAAGATTTTTAAAAAATTCACCTGTGGAAGAGTAACTTCTATGCGCTTCATCAACAAAAAAGATACGCTGGACCTTGGCATTATAATCATTCTTTGCCTCTGGCATTTTCCCCTCGAATTTTTGTATATTTACAACGCATATTTCACCAATTGCCTTACTACTAACATCTGTTGAAAGAGCCTTATTTAGCTCTTTGCTAAAACTTGTCTTATTTTCGCAATTAACAGTATTCAAGCCTCTATTAGTAAACTCGATACTGGCTTGCGTGAGCAAATCAAGTCTGTCCACCACAAAGAAAAACCTTGTGCTAATATCTTTCTTGGAATAATAATCCCTGATAATACGATTAGAAAAAGCTGCTATTGCTGTCTTTCCGGAACCTTGTGTATGCCAGATAATGCCACCCTTACCGCCAGTTTCTAATCTTTCAATAATTTTTCTGGTGGCAAAGAATTGAGGATAGCGCATAATGTGCTTCTCCGGAATCTGGCTGCTAATAAACATAATCCCATACTGCAAGAAATATAAAAATCTTTCTTTGTCAAATATAGAAGTTACAAAACTATTACAGGGTGTTCCTACTTTCAAGTTCTCCGCAAACTCCGGCGTATCTGTTTCGTCCGGATTATAACCGCAGTCTTTCATTATATATTTAATTGTATCCTCATCAATCTCTTTGTATGGATACGTTAAATGATACTGTTCATTATCCTCTCTGAAAAACGAAAAGCTGGTATTATTTCCATTTGGCGTTGTATAAAATGAGCCCGCCTTTACATCTTCCGCATCGTCATCCTCTTCATATTCCATATTATTAGAAAAAGATACCAACTGAATCAGATTAAAAAATTTCTTATAATCCGGATTCTGTAGTCTTTTATTTATCATTCTGTTGAATTCTTTCTGTATCCCACCCTCATTATTTGGCTTTTTTACTTCCAGAAAAGCAAGCGGCATACCATTGAGCAGAATATTTATATCAGGTCTGAACGAGCCTTCCTCTGTTCCTTCCACAATGCTAAACGGCAATTCATCCACGACTGCAAAATCGTTTTTTGTTATATCCTCAAAATCAATAAGTTTTACCTTATTCTTTGGATCAATCAGCCACTTATAAAACTCTTTTCCCAAATCATTATTTTTTAGCACATTATGAATATCTGTAACAATAGCTTTAATCTCATCATAAGTAAATTTTCTGCCATTAATCATTTCAAGCGCAGGCTTAAACCTGTTTACAAAAATCTTTGTATTAAAATCTATATCAATATCATCTGCTTTCATCGACTGATAATTGTAACCCAGCCTGAGAAGCTGAATTGTTGCAGGAATTTTTACCCTTGTATCTTCATTAAATGTAAGCATTTTTGACCTCCGCTTTTTATGTATTTAATCATCTGATATTCTTATATCCTGCTCTTAATTCCCCTTACTACTTTCTTTATATCCCTTGCAGGAAATTTAATTAATTATTATCTAATGATAATTTTAATAATAAAATCATCCTAATAAATTCTAATGCTCCCTTAATTGCCGCTTCCTTATTTCGTTTAGGCAACAGACACACCGGCCCTACGTATGACGGAGCTACCATGAGGGGAACACAATTCTATATTATTACTTCTTCGCTTTTTTCTTTGCTGTTCTATGTATGTCTTTAATACTTTCTAAATATTCTTCTTCAACTGGTGACAAGTTCTGAACTTGATATTTTCTGTATTCTTCCGTTGCTTTTTCCATTGCCTGTACATGGCTGATTGTTCCTGCCCCCTGCAATAATTTTTCTCCAGTCGTTTTCAACACATTATCAAGATGCTCTACATAATCAGACATATACATAGGATGGTGGCGCATTGCCTGAATTTCTGCAAAATCAAAATATCCCGATACAATATTATTTAAAATCTTCAATTCTTCCTCATTTAGATAATTCTTTGCGATGCCGATATCTTTTAATGCTGGAAAATCACCTGAAAAATTCTTAAGTCCCATTAATGGTTGTTCTGCATTTGCACGTTCATATATTACTTCAGCCGCCGTATGCCCATGCGCTACATAATACAGCTTATTTTGAACCATTTTAAAAAACGCAATAGATTCACTGCTTTTGGGATTATAATCTACACTTGTAGCATGAAGATCCAGCACCTGTCGGTACATCACTTTTTCCGATGAACGAATATCCCGTATACGGTCTAATAACTCTTTCCAGTAATTCCCTCCACCCAAATTTTTCAATCGGTCATCATCCATCGTAAAACCTTTTACCATATATTCTTTTAGGCGTTCTGTCGCCCAACGCCGAAATTGTGTAGCAATTCCAGATTTTACTCTATAACCAAGAGATATAATCATATCAAGATTATAGTAGAACATCTCCCGTGACACCTCTCGATTTCCTTCCCTGCGAACCTGTCGGAATTTCCGACAGGTTGAGTCTTCATCCAGTTCAAATTCTTCATATATATGTGCAATATGTTCTACGACATTTGTCCGCGATGTTCGGAACAAATCTGCCATTTGCTGTTGTGTCAACCACACTGTTTCGTCCTGTATTTTAACTTCAATGTTTATCAAACCATCTTCGGATTGATATATAAGGATTTCTCCATAATTATCCACTTAGAACTCCTCCATCTTCACTTCTTTAAACATGCATTTGAATTCTCTGATAAATGGCTTCATGAATGTTATCAATATCCGGTTTTTTCATATCTGCTATATTAATTAAAAATTCCGCAATGGAGCGACCAATATCTTCTGATTTTTTTACTGCCTAAAACAAATAATTTCTAGATATGTTTTCTTTGTATTCCCACTACACATTCTGTGTGCCCCGTAAACGGAAACATATCCACCGGCTGGCACTCTTTCACCTCATACCCGCGCTTTGCCAGATACCGCAAATCCCGCGCCAGCGTTTCCGGATTACACGAAATATACACTACTTTTTTCGGAGCCAGCTTTACGACAGAAGACAGAAACGCTTCGTCGCTTCCGGCTCGCGGCGGGTCCATAAAGACCACGTCCGCCCCTGCCGCATTGCTTCCATTTCGCTCTCCAGGTTCCTTCGCCATTCCTGTCATAAACATTCCGGCGTCCGCCTGATAGAATCGGATATTCTTAATGTTATTGCGCTTTGCATTGATCACGGCATCCCTTACCGCATCCTTATTCAGCTCTACGCCGAGCACCTCTTTCGCATAAGGCGCGGCGATGATTCCGAGCGTTCCGATTCCGCAGTAGGCGTCCACAATTCGTTCCTTTCCCGTCAGTCCTGCATACGCAACTGCGGTTCGATACAGCGCCTCCGTCTGAACGGGATTCACCTGATAAAATGATTTCGGTGAAATACGGAATGTACATCCGCATAACGTGTCCTCTATATATCCTTTTCCGTAAATTGCAGTCTCCCTCTCGCCCAAAACCATACTCGTTCTTTTCTCGTTTATATTTATTACAATTGTAGTTATTTCTGGGTGAAGCTTCCGCAGGGCTTTTACAAAATTATTTTTGGAAGGCAGAATCGGTGAGCCGAGCACAAGCACGACCATAATCTCACCGCTGGAAAAACCGCGCCGGATCAGCACATGTCGAAGCAGACCGTATCCGGTATCCTCATCATACGTCTTAATCTTAAACGAACGAAGCAGCCCCCGGATATCCCGGATAATGGCGTCAGCTTTTTCGTCTTCAATCCGGCAGTCGTCAATATTTACAACCTCATGCGTTCCCGCCCGGTAAACGCCGGAAATAATTGTGCCGCCCTTTGCAATATCAAACACCGCGTGCACTTTATTCCGGTAATGAAAAGGGTTGTCCATTCCGATAATCGGATGGACCTTACACAAATCTCCCACATTTTTACGAACAAAATCCTGTTTTTTCTTTAATTGCTTCTCATAGGGCATACCCTGATAATCACAGCCGCCGCACTTTTTCGCATATGGGCAAAAGTCAGCCGTATTCTTCTTATTTTTTTCTTTTTCTATTGTCTGATGTTCCTTCTGTTCTTTCATATAAATCCCCATTTCTGCGCACGTTCTATAGCGCAAATCCGCATATGGATTGCAAGTTTGTGTCAAGTGCGCGCAGACACAACTCTCAGGTGTGAAAAACTTATTTCTCACACCGCCGCTTATTCCGCCCTATGATACTGCTTTTAAATCCTCCAAATGTACCGCTTATAAAAACGCGCACAATCAGTAAATCTTCATTCTGTTCACACATCCATACAGCATACTCTGTCCGCAAGCCGAATCGTCGACGGTCTGTGTGCAATCATCAGAATCGTCTTTCTGCCCTGCAGATTTTTCAGAGCCTCGTTTACCAGATGTTCCGATTCGTTATCCAAAGCCGAAGTCGCTTCATCCATAAGAATAATCGGCGCTTCCTTTAAAATTGCTCTTGCAATTGCAATTCTCTGACGTTGTCCGCCCGACAGATTGTTGCCCCTTTCTCCTGCATTTGTATTATATCCCTCTTCAAATCCCATAATAAACTCATGTGCATTTGCCTGTCTGGCCGCCTTAATGACTTCCTCCTTCGACGCTTCCGGATTACCCATTCGTATGTTCTCCTCGATAGAACCGTTAAATAAATACGGCTCCTGCGGAACATATGCAATCTGTCTTCTGAGTTCTGCGAGACTGCAGTTTCTGATATCCCGTCCGTTGATCCTGACCGTCCCCCCGTCGATTGGATAAAATCCAAGAAGAAGCTTGGAAAGCGTTGTCTTTCCGCAGCCGGACGCACCCGTTATCGCCAGGCATTCTCCTTTTTTTACCTCCAGAGAAAAGCCCTTCAGCACCGAATTTTCACCGTCGTAAGAAAATGAAACGGAATCTATGTTTACCGCCGTCTCTTCCTCTGTGCAGCGTTCCTCCGACAAGTCGTCCGTATACCAGTTCTGCGGCTCTCTGACCTCGTCTAAAAAATCAAAAATATGTTTCGCATTCGCAAGACAGCCGACCAGTTCGGGAATATACTTCCCCATCTGTAAAAACTGAAAAGAAAACGCGCCGTACATCGTGTAAACAGCCGTCAGCGCCCCCAGCGACGTATACCCTTTTTCCACAAAAAAGATTCCCGTTACAAGGAAAACAAGGGAACAAAGAAGCTCAAACCCCTTTCCGCTGCACTCCAGACACGCCGTGTATAACATCTTTCTGTTTGATTTCTTACCAAACTTATGGTTTCCCTCCTGAAACCGGCTTACGGTTTGACGGCCGCCCGCGTACATTCTGACCTGTTCCATTCCCTGCAGCAGATCCGACAGCCGGCTCGCCATTCCGGCGTTAATTTCAGAAAGCTCTCTGCTGACTTTATGCATCGGATTCAGCAGAAGCAATTCGACTCCCATCATCACCGCGTTGACCGCCACAAGACAAAGCGTCAATTGCCAGCTCAGGATAAACATGGGAATCAAAAACGACACTACCTCTATGAACGGCATAACGACTCTTCGCAGCCTCGAACCGTAAATATCGCCCATTTTTGTTAAATCATACGATATCTTAGACACGATTTCCCCGCTGTGATGTTTCTCATAGTATTGGTACGGCAAACTCATTTCAGCTTCCAATACTTCCTCCGAAATTGCCCCGAATACCCGTTTTGCCTCGACATTATAACGAATCGTTGCCACCCGGTAAATCAGCAGAGAAGCCACTCCGGCCGCAACAATAACGGCAATCGTCACAGCCAGCTTCTGATACGCCCCGGTCTGTGCGATATCGACGACGCTTTTCATCAAAAGAGACCCCATAATAGAAAACATGGCAAAAGTCACACTCATAACAAAAATAGCGCCCAGATAAAGATATTTTTTCTTCCCCATCATCCTCATTGAGCGTACAAAAAGTTTATAATTCTCCATGAGCCGTTCCCTCCCCGTACATAGCCGCATATAACGCGCCGAGCGATATAAGTTCTTCGTGCGTGCCGCATTCTGCTATACGTCCGTGCTCCAGCACAAAAATCCTGTCCGCATTTGCAACCGTTGACAGACGATGCGCAATCGTAATGCATGTTTTTCCTTTCATCACAGCAGAAATCGCTTTCTGAATACAGGCTTCCGTCTCCACGTCGAGCGCAGACGTCGGCTCGTCCAGCAGCAAAACCGGCGCATCCTTTAATATTGCCCTTGCAATGGAAATTCTCTGCTTCTGGCCTCCGGAAAAAATCGCTCCCCGCTCTCCGGCCAGTGTCTGATAGCCCTGCGGCAGCGTCAGAATAAAATCATGAATTTCCGCTTTTTTACATGCTTCTATCATTTCTTCTTGCGTTGCATTCGGATTTCCGTACAAAATATTTTCTTCAATCGTAGTTGGAAACAAAAACACATTCTGTGAAACCAGCGCGATCTGCGCGCGAAGCGCCTCTGTATTCCAATCGCAGCTCTCTCTTCCGAACAACTGATACCGGCCGCCCGTTTTCCGGTAAAACCCGCAGATAAGGTGAAAAATCGTACTCTTTCCTCCGCCGGATTCCCCCACAAAAGCGACGTTTTCCCCTTTTTTTATGTCGAACGAAAGTTTCTGCAATACAGGATGATCCTTCGTATATCCAAAATCAACTTCTTCAAATCGAATCGCCGTATCCGTATCATTCGGCGTCACTTCCGGTCCGCCGCTCTCTTCCTTTGACCCCAGAATCTCTTCCATACGTCTGATGCAGACGATGCCTGCCGACGCATCTACAATACAAAACGGCAGATCCAGAAACGCCTCCACAAATTTATTTAATATAAGGATAAACGCAACCAGTCCGCCGAGACTGATTTCTCCGCGCTTTACCAGAAATACGGCGTAAACAGCGCTGATAATATTCGGCAGCCACTGAATCACCTTCCGTATCACAATTGCCGTATTCGTAATATGCGTCCGTTTCTCTTCGTTTTCCACCAGTTCCTGTGCCGCACGATGCATTTTTTTTCGAAAAAGATGCTCGATCCCGAAAGAACGCAGCACTAAAATACCGTTCACCGCATCCTGCGCGATCTCTGCCATTGTATCTGTTTTCTGCCGGAATATCATCTGCAGGCTGCTGATTTTTTTCACCAGCTTTCCTGCAATCCCAAAAATCAGCGGATAGGATAACAAAATCAATATCAAAAGTCCCGGATTTATTTGTCCTATGTACACAGAGTAAGCGATCACTGCAATCACACTGCTTATCATAATCGGCAGAACGGTTTCCAAAAAACCTGCGATCTCTCCCAAATCACCCGTCACTTTGTTTAAAAGAGTCGCCGAATAATTGGCGTCAAAATAATCATATTCCATACGATACAGTTTTTCCGCCGCCAGATCTCTGTATTCCGTGCAAATAAGCAGCGCATACTTTGACGCCGCCAGACTTTGCACGAAAGCCGCCGCCGCACCGGTCAGCGTATAAATAAGAAAACGGACCGCAAAACTACCGAACCGCACTTCTTCGCCGGCCAGCATTTCATCAATAACTACACTTATAATCTGATTTCCCTGCACCATAATGTAGCTGACAACTGTTGCCAATAACGCTTCCGCCGCCAACAGCCATCCGTGTTTAACCATACATTTTAAAAAAATCTTCCCTTTCACTTTTCCTCTCATTCCGCCGCTTTAGCGGCTTTTTAATTAAGGAGGAATTTTGTGCGTCGGCACAAATTCCAGGTTGAAAGCGTTTTTCTTTCAACCTTATCCTCCTCTGCTCTCTGCCCGTATAAGTATATCATATAAAGAGATGAAAATCTATTTCGGCGGCAGCTAAGTAAAAGATTTTCGCGTTCGTTTTAATCTTTCCATTTATATTTTTAGTCAAAATAGTATACTTTATTTAAGAAGAGGGGTCTCTTATATCCGGTTCAGCAAATAGTGATAAATCAGCTATTTGCAACAGTCTTACAGCCGATGGTGCCACAGCTCAGTTTCCTTCTCTTAGCGGCGCTATGAGTCCATTCGTCAGCGCGTCATCTGTTGGATAGTTGGAATAGGTGACTTAGAAAATATCCATTATTCAAGGGTTTCCAATTCCCCTGTGAACTTGTAATGGATAGTAACCCTCTTTCCCGAACTTACGGTATTTGGTACAGCAATAGAAAGTCTTGTCTATTACATTGTTACGCTTTCTTTTCTGCTCCACTTTGGCAAGCATGGCACTTCCACAATCAGCACACTTAATTATCCCTCGGAAAATGTTGTCATATCCGCTTGAATACCGTTTCCATTTTTTCAGTGCCTACATAATGCCTTTCCACAATAATTTTAGTGGGTGGCTCTTTGTCCTGCTTTTTTGTTTTTGCTCATAAATCTGCTCCTTTACAATAAAATAGAGCGCATAGATTGGTTTCTATACGCTCTGACGCTGTGTTACTTATTCCGTTATGATTATGATAATAGTGTTTAGGCAAACGGAAATTTAACTACCTCTTAATTAATCGTTTAATTTTGGAAAGTATGAAACTCCCTAACAAATATAAATTACACAGATATACAAATAGATTTCCA
>CANPGM010000006.1 GCA_947573605.1 uncultured Roseburia sp.
TTTTTTGAATTATATCAGAAACAAACTTCCTAAATTCTTGTGTTGTAACAATATTCTTCATAGTACATCATCTCCAATTCTGCCACCACCGGTGGCAGAATTTCATCTATCTTTTCCAAATTAGTAAACCATCATAATCCGCCAACAATGTATTGTAAAATTTCGTATTCCAATAATTCTATTTCAATTGATATTCTAGCCTATAACCCAATTTGCCTACACCAACAATTTCCTAAATATCGTCAAACTATTAAAATCAGTATAACATGCTAACCTATTTCATACAACGCATAATAAACACTATATTCGACTCTATATACCATAAAATAACATACACTTTATCCCAAAATCCCCCTCATCTCTACCCCGGCAGACTATCCCGCCTCAAGTCGGAAGACTTGAGGCTACACACAGCGCTCCCCAGCCAAGCTGCGGGTTCGGCCACCGCGCCGTTCTCCCTCCTGCGTTTCCGTTCCCGGTCCTGAGCGCTACCGTATTCCGGTTCGCCCCCTTAAGCAGATATGCTTTCAATTTCTCTCCATAGAGATACGGATCGTTTCCGTTCGTAATTCCCCACTCCATCATCAGCGCCGCGCTTCCGCTCACAAACGGCGTCGCCATTGACGTACCGGTTCTTGACGCATAACCGCCTCCGGGGGCGCAGGAAGTAATATCGACACCCGGAGCTACGAGATCCGGTTTTACCAGATTTGTCTCCCGTGTAAATCCTCGCCCGGAGAAAGCTGCGGGCTGATTGTATCGCGCGTCGTAAGCCCCCACCGTAACCGCCTTTGAAGCCGTAGAAGGAATCGTAAGCGTCGTCGTTTCCACCGGCAGCAAAAACGCCGTTCCCTGATTTAAAACGCCGCCTGCCGGAAGCCACATATCATAAGCGCCCGATACTATTTTCTGAGGCACCAGTTCTATTCTCCATATGCCGCTGTCGATATAGTTCTCAACAGGAATAAAATCAAAATAGATCTCCTGATACGGGCTGTAGGGAGACGGCGACCCATAGTAAAACAACAGATTCGTATTTTCCATACGGACTCTCTGTGTTTCCTGAAGCTGTAAAAGAGGCCCGATACGAAAACCGCTTGGGTGCACAATGGAAACAGCCATTTCGTCCGTATAATCCTTCCAGACCTGCAAATTGAGCGCCGTTTCATACTCACTGACCGACAGCTCGATGCTTTCCGTCTGATTCGCTCTTACGATTCCCGCCGTATGCAGCGCAGACGCACCCTCGTTTCCGCTCCCAATTACAATTGACGTTTTCCAGTAATTCGACATATCGTTAATAAATGTCTCAATGAGAGACGTCCCGGAATGCGAACCGTAATTATTACCAAAACTTAAATTTACCGCAACCGGAAGACCGTATTCTCTTCCCTTTCGGATACAGTAATCAAGCGCTGACATCAGTTCCGTCGTCCGCGGAAAAGCATTTTCCTCCGGCGTTCCGAGTTTTACAATAAGAAGACTGCTTTCATACGCCACGCCCCGGTATTTTCCGGAGGAAGCTCTGCCATTCCCCGCCGCAATTCCTGCCACATGTGTTCCGTGTCCGGAAATATCCCGGCTGGGACAAATCTCGTACCGAAGCTGTTCGGTCGGCTGAGAAAGCGCGCTATTGATTACTTCTGCTGAAAATTCAGCCGGAATCGTCTGATCCCATAAGTCCAAAATCCGTGTGGTGCCGTCCGCATTCCGAAAATCGGGATGCGAGTAGTCAATCCCCGAATCAATTACCGCAACAATTACGTTCTTTCCCGAAAGATTGCTCCTGGATAAAGCGCCGGAAGCCGTTCCTCCCGTCTGCAGCGGTGTGATGCAGGAGGCGCTTTTCCCGTTATTTACTGCAAAAAACAGCCGTTTCGGCTTTTCCATGTATTCAATCCGGGACAAATCCGCAACCGCTTCTACATAGGATGCCGGAATCGTCAAAATAGCGTATTCATTTTGAAGGTTCCGTATCAGAATACGTTCGGCAACCGCCTCCCCAAGTTCCTCCTGAAAGAGTTCCGCCAATTCTTCTTCCGTGCCGAAAAACTTTACAATGACTTCCCATGTATTTTCTTTTTCATCAAATCCCACTTCCAAATCCAGTGACTTTAAGCGTTCTTCCTCCGTTGCATCCAACGCCAGATTTAACAGATTTTCTATTTTTTCATTATTCACCGCATTCCTCCGCGCCATATCAGAAATCGCCCTCTTACACCTGTTTTATTCTTTTTTCATGCAAATGGTGCCAAAGACTACAGAAACAATTGAATTTTCAGGCAATAAAATAAGGAAGGAAACGCTTCCTTCCCTAAAAACAGCTTATTTTTTTTCCTGCGCGGCAATCCGTTTCATCCCCCAAAAGACTTTAGACCCGATGCCGTTTCCGACTATCATCACAACTATGTATAAACACGACTTTAAACTGTACGCCCCCGCCAGGTGAAAATAAAACATATTGGCAATGGAATGTTCAAAACCGGACAAAATAAAAATCATAACCGGAGCTATGATAAATACAATATTTCCTGTTTTGTTATAATTATCGATTGCCAGGTACATCATGGCGCCGCACAAAATGGATAGCAGAAAAATATGTAAAACGGAATTGTCAAGCTTTTTCTCTGTCAGCGCCGTACTGTCAATATTTAAGCGCGCCAGATTAGACATCAGCGCCACAAAAAAAGTTCCCGTAAAATTCCCCGCTATTACAAGAAACATATCCAATAATTCTCTTGCTTTTGTTACAAAACCGATTTTTCCGGTATATAGATAGAACCCCTGTGTGACAATCGTCATTAAGCCAAATGAAAACAACAGGGAACCCGCAATTTTATTTTCTACGGATAAGTAAACAATGCCGCCTATTCCTATCATCAAACCAGCATAAACGGACTTTATAAAGACGCGTATTTTACTCTTGTAATCTACCATTTCTGATAAAGCCTGCCTTTCTCACGCTAATAGTTTTATTATAGAATATTTTTAAAAGAAAGACAAGACCTTCCTTTTTCACACATTCCCTTATCATTACATATACTACAAAAAACAAATATGTCAGAGTACGTATTTTATTGGGATCTGATATCTGGAGCAATCTATGTGCGGAATTGCAGGATTTTGTGATTTAAACCGGAATTTAAAAAAAGAAACACCCTACTGGATAAAAATATTAAAGGAGATGCACAGCCGCCTTTCACACAGGGGGAACGACAGCTATGGCATCTATTTAAAAGAACAGGCGGGCCTTTCTCATGCGCGCTTAAGCATAAGGGATATTTCCGGAGGAAGCCAGCCGATGGTAAGAAAGCAAAACGATCGGGAATACGCCATTGCCTATAACGGAGAAATCTACAATACGGATGAGCTGGTCTCGGAGCTTCGTAAAGCAGGTTTTGAATTTCAGACGACTTCTGACACCGAAGTCATTCTTTACGGCTTTATCCATGACGGTCCGGAGTTTGTAAAAAAATTAAACGGCATTTTTTCCTTTGCCATTTGGGACGAAACGGAAAAAACTCTTTTCCTCTACAGAGACCGCGTAGGCGTAAAGCCGTTGTTTTACTCTATAAAAAACAACGCCCTTATTTTTGCCTCCGAGCCAAAGGCGCTCTTCTGCCATCCCGATCTGACGCCCAAACTTACAATGGACGGCCTGCGTGAAATTCTTGCGGTCGGCCCTGCAAGAACGATGGGAAACGGCGTTTTTGACGGAGTGAACGAGGTTCTGCCCGGACATTTTATGCGTTTTTCCAAAGACGGCTGTACCGACTATGTCTATTGGGATCTTTACAGCAGGGAACACACGGATGATTATAAAAAGACGGTAGAAACGGTTTCGTTCCTTCTGCGTGATTCCGTAAAACGACAGATGGTCTCCGACGTCCCCGTCTGTACTTTTTTATCGGGCGGAATCGATTCCTCTATTGTAACGGCATTGGCGTGCAGGTATATGCTAGAACACGGAGAAACGCTGAATACTTTTTCTTTTGATTTCAAAGAAAACGACATCTACTTTCAGTCCAACTCCTTTCAGCCCGAACGCGACCTTCCCTATGTCAACATTATGCGGAAGCACTGCCCGACTAACCATACTTATCTCGAATGTGATGAAACACAGTTGTTCGACGCGCTCTTCGATGCCGTAGATGCGAAAGATCTTCCTGGAATGACAGATGTAGATGCTTCTCTTCTCTATTTCTGTTCACTGGTAAAACAGCATAATAAGGTAGCGCTGACCGGAGAATGCGCCGACGAAATTTTCGGCGGATATCCGTGGTTTTACCGCCCTGAGCTGATGAATCGCGACGGTTTCCCCTGGTCGGCGGATATTTCGGCACGGACGTTGTTTTTATCCGACGAATATGTCAACAAACTGGAGCTTTCCGACTATTCGCACGACCGCTACGAAACCTCTCTCTCAAAGGCGCCTGTCTTAGAAGGAGAAAACAAAGAGCAAAAGAAGCGGCGGCAGATCGCTTACTTAAACATTAAATGGTTTATGCAGACTCTTCTCGACCGGATGGATCGTACGAGTATGTATTCCGGTCTGGAAGCGAGAGTGCCGTTTGCCGACCATCGGATTATAGAATATGTATTTAACGTTCCGTGGGAAATGAAATACCAGAACGGCGTAGAAAAAGCGCTTCTGCGTGAAGCGGCGAAGGATTTGCTTCCGAAGGAGCTATTACATCGGAAAAAGAGCCCCTATCCGAAGACCTATCACCCGGGATACGAAAAGCTTCTGGTTCAAAAAATGACTGAAATTCTAAATAATCCTTCCGCTCCGATTGCGCCGCTTATCGACCGTGAGAAGACCCTTATGTTTATGAAAGCGCCAAAAGAGTATGGAAGACCCTGGTTCGGCCAGTTAATGGCAGGTCCGCAGCTTATGGCCTATTTTATTCAGATCAATTACTGGATGGAATCCTACCGCCTCTCTCTGTAGACGCCTTTCGGCAATTGCAGGAATACCCTGTCCGTGCAAAACAGACAGGGTATTTTAGTCTCTTTCACAGTCTTGCCATCCCGGTAGTTTTTTAGAAACAGAACAGACAAAAAAAGCAATTAGCGTTCCGGATATGATTCCTCCCAATACGTCCGAAGGATAATGAACGCCGACATACAGACGTGAAAAAGAAATAACAAACGCAAGTATCAGGGCCGGAATCCCGATTTTTTTCGGACAAGTTAAAAATATCGTCACACCTGCCGCAAAAGAACAGCCTGCATGACCGGACGGAAAAGAATAGTCCGCCTGTTTTCCGATCAATGCCGCAAGGCCTTCCACTGCGTCGTAAGGCCGAATCCGCGCAACAAGATTTTTCAAAATTACGTTGTTAATAAAAAACGTTCCTGCCAAAGCGCCCACGGTCAGTATTCCTGCTCTTCTTGTTTTCGGTACGCACAACAGCAGCAGAGCCGACGCAATCCAGATAAATCCCGCGTCTCCAAGCATCGTAACAAACCGCATCACAGGCGTTAGGAAATCGTTTCTTATGTACTCCTGTATCCACAATAAAATATCGCCGTCCAATTGAAGCAATGTCTGAAACATCCCTTATTCCTCCAGAGACATATAACTGTTGTAGTATATCTCTTTTCTTTTTCTGTCAAGTATTTCGGCTATTTTCTGCCTGATTTCATCCAAATGAAGCAGACCGCAGATATAACCGCAGTATCTTGTATCTTTCATCCCGTCAAATTTCGGAAGATACTGCTCCGCCATAGACGCATACCGGCTTCCTTCATTATCATCCAAATGCTCGATAATAATCGTATCAAAAACGGTACAGTACTCCAACATGAAAATCGTCTGTTCAATCTCTCCAAGCCGCTGATAATAGCCGAACAGTAGTTTCGCAATACGAAACGCAATCGGAACATCCAAAAATGTACTTCGATTCGGAATCGGAACATCCATAAAACCCTTTAACCGTTTGCGTCGAGCTTCTGATATTGATCCAACAATTCTTTGTAAATCCTGTAATCCATCGTATTTCCTCTCCGCATTCTTCCGTAAGTTCTTCCCTGATATTACCTGGAAATATGTTTTATTATATTCCTGCATACGAAAGAAATCAAGATTTACCACAGACTAATCGCCGGTAACCACTTTGTTTAAAATATCGGCAAGCGGAATCATAGCGTTTTTCGCTTCCTGCAGCGTATTTGTCTGCGCGCCGACTTCGACTAAAAGCGATTTCGGACAATAATGCAGATTATACCGGTAGCCTCTTAAATAAATGCCTCTTGTAAATCCCGGATAATATTCCGCAGCCGTAAGCTGCATCTGAAAAGAAAAGGCCAGGTTGTCGGAAAGATTCGGATTATACAGGTAATCTATCTCCCCGGCACTTGTCGTATAACTCAATCCGTTTACAAACATAATTTTCGCCATTTCGGTACCGTTTATATTTGTAACCAGTCGTGTATTTTCACCAACCCCGTCTCTGTGTAAATCGATGACAACTTCCACTTCCGGATGCTCCGCCAAAAGCTGTTCCAATGCCGGCCCCGCTCTTGAATAAGCATGATCTCTGTCTCCAACATCATACTCTCCCGTATGATGAATAACATTCAGCCCGTACTGTTCGGTCAGAATCTCGGTCAGATAGTCAGCCACGCCTACTACGGACATGGACGGATCTCCGGGTACGGAATCTGCATATCCCTCCTGGGAATGGGAATGATAAATTAAAATCTGCGGCGAAGAGGCGTCATGCGTCAGCTTCATACTTTTTGAAAGCATATCATTTGCATTCAGCTTGCTTCCGTTGATAGTCGTTGTGTTGTCCACCTGGTAAAAGTTTCTGATCAGATAGTCAAAGTCGGCAAGCTTATCCGGCGAATAAGAAACCGCCTTTTGACCGCCCGAAGCAATTACGGGAATGTTCTCCGTTACGCTTTCTCCCTCTGCAGAAGTATCGGCGGCCGTTTCCGTACCCGAAGACGGTTCCGGCTCCGTCGGCTGTTCTGACGAAATCGGCATCTCTTCAACAGGTATTTCCGCTACATCCGTATTCCCGATCAGTTCACCGGTCACCGGATCAATGTAATTTTCATCAGCCGCTTCCAACGCTAAAATCATTTCATAGGAAAGATCACTTTCTATATCTGTCTGATAATCTTCAATCCCGGATGCCTGCCCAAACAGTGGAAAGATTGTCTGTGCAATTTGTTCAATCAAATCTTCCGGCTCGCCTGCCTTCTCCTGATAGGACAAACAGGGCATATAAAACCCGGTCACACCACTGCACCACGATTTTTTTATTTCCCGGCACATAATGCGGAAAATACTGACATGATCCATAAAAAAGATCACAATGACAAGCGCTCCAATAAAAAGAAGAAGCCATCCGAAATATTTTTCTTTCCAGTTTTGTTTCCTTCTGATAAACGAATGCATATTAAATCATATGTCTCCGTCCGGAGTTTATGACTGCGTAACCGCTCTTTCGTCAATAAATGCTATGTTTAATCCTTCCGAAACCGTAAAGCTTAATCTCTTTACCGATTCGTCAATGTCTTTTGGCGTTACAAACATGGTATTGAGATTCGGGGAAAGCAGCTCGCGTATCAGCTCGTATTTTTCCATATCGTTCAGACACTCCAGTGAATTTCCAAGCGTCTGCAATTCCTTGCTCTGATTCATTGCGGAAATCAGATTAAACATAGTGTCATTTACAATTGTCGCAGCATCTACAACCGTTGGTATCCCGATTGCAATTACCGGAACGCCAAGACTTTTCTCATTTAGCCCATGTCTGTGATTTCCGACGCCGCTGCCTGGATTAATACCCGTGTCCGTCACCTGAATCGTACGGTTTAATCTTCTTGTATTTCGTGCCGCCAATGCGTCAATTGCTATTACAAAATCCGGATTTGTTTCCTTGACAACGCCGGAAATAATTTCCATTGTTTCCATTCCGGTCTGCGCCATAACACCCGGTACCAGGCTGCTGACCCGATTGACATGATCTCTCCCGAACGCATATTTCCCATATTCATTTACAATATGTCTCGTAATATAAAGATTGTCTACGACACGGGGCCCCAATGCGTCCGGTGTAACCGCACGGTTTCCAAGTCCTACCACAAGAACGGAAACATCCTCTTTTTTTGTTGGAAGAAGCTGACGCAGTACTTTTGCTAACTGCACCGAAACTTCTCTGTGATAATCTTCGTCTTCTTCGTCCATATTTCCGGCCTCAATCGTGATATAGGTTCCCTTTGGCTTTCCCATCGTTTTCGCGCCGTTTTCAGTCTCGATCACAACCGTACTGACTGTCAGGTTTTTGTGAATCCGCTCTTCCGCAAAGCGGACGCCTTTCAGCTCCACATTGTCCTCCTGCATTTTCTCCTGTGTCTCCAAAGCAAGGTCTGTACGAATCTGGTACATAGTTCTCCTCTTTTCTATCTGTTTTTCCTATTATTGTTTCAAAAATTCTCCTGTTTATCCATTTCTTCTTCTGTTTCCGAACAAATTTACACCGTCAGCCGCTGCAGAATTATTTCATGATTTTTCTATTGACAAGCTGGAAGAAATCCCCTATACTTAAATAGTATGTTTACATTGAACTGTCCGTGTCCGGCTTTAATGTAACAATCCTAAACAATAACAATCGTAAATCGGAGGTGTACAAGGTTGGCTAACATTAAATCTGCAAAGAAGAGAATTTTAGTATCTGAAACGAAAGCTGCAAGAAATAAGTCTATCCGTTCCGAAGTAAAGACCGCAAGCAAAAAGGTAGAGGCCGCTGTTGCCGCTAACAACAGAGAAGCTGCTGATTCCGCATTAAAAAATGCTATTTCTACCATCGCAAAGGCTTCATCCAAAGGTGTTTATCACAAGAACAATGCAGCAAGAAAAGTTTCTCGTTTAACAAAGCTTGTAAACGCAATGGCATAAATGAAATAGATAAAAAAGAGCGCTTCGCACTCTCTGCAAGTTCGCAAAGCGAACTTGTTTCCTATAAGGTAAGAAAAAATGCGCCGTCTGGCGCACTGAAAAAATCACCGGTACCGTCATGCCGGTGATTTTTTGTCTTATAGGATTCGGGTGTCAAAAGGCAGTCTTTACGTGTTGACACCCGAATCCTCCATATGGAAAACTGCGTCGTCACACGCATGGAAGAGATCATTTTGTACTGTACCGAACCAGAAAAAGTTCTACGGCAAGCTGGCCGTCCATTCTTCCCGTCTTTACCGCTTCCTCAAATTCTGCGCTGTCACGAATTGCCTGTTTTAGGCTTATCGCAGAAAAACCCTTCGCCTGCGTCTGATTCTTACGGACTGCAAACGGCGGTATTCCTGCCTTCTTTGCAATACTGCCGTTATCAAAGCCTCTTCCCGACATATCTTTGACATGAAAAAGAATCTGAAACTGTCTGGAGATCAAATATAAAATCCGCATCGGGGGTTCCTTTAAGGTCAGCAGATCATAGTACAAATCCAGCGCTTTTTTTTGATTATGCTCGGCTACCGCATTTACCATGTCAAAAATTTTATTTGTAATCTGCTCAGTCGTAACGGCTTCCACATCCTCCGCCTCAATCACAGATTTATCCATTGTATAACAGATCAGCTTTTCCATTTCTCTGTCGATGTTGCCCATGTCCGAACCGACTTTACTTAAAAAAAGCTGCATTACGTTTCCGGTAATGCTTTTATTCTCCTTTTTTAATCTTCCTAATATCCATCTTGTCAACAGTTCTTCGTTTTGTTCCGTAAATTCAACGACTCTCCCAATGTTTTTTACTGCTTTATACATTTTCGACCGTTTATCTACTTCCTCTTCCGAAAACACAAAACAGGCTGACGGAGCAGCCTCATTCAGATATTCCGCCAATTCTTCGCAGGAATGTTTAAAGAATCCGCTATTTTCTATAAGTATCACTCTGCGGTCCGCAAAAAAAGGAAGTGTTTCCGCCAAATCAATGACTTCTTTCGGGTTGATGTTCTTTCCCTCATAAGCCGTAAAATTCATTTGGTCATCTGACCCGCACAAAGCCTTTTTCAGTTTGTCCTTATACTGTTTTTTCAAATAGGCTTCCGCACCATAGAACAGATATACCTGTTTAAATGCTCCTGTTATAATATCCTCGTCGATTGATTTCATTGCAACAACCATGCCTTTCCAAATATCCGTAAATTTTAAGCCGCAGACGGGCATATACCCGCCTGCGGCCCAAAAACCGTTATCCGGCCGCATAAAGGCCGCTTAAGCGTTTGTTATCTGCGTTTTCCATATTCGCGCTGTTTCCAAACCAATAATGCAGCAGAAACAGCAAAAATAAGAATTAATACAACAACCGCAAGAACTGCCCATACCTTTGTGGAAGACATATCATTCGTCTCCTGCAGCTTCGGCAAAATCTGCGCGTCATTCAAATCAGACGTAAGCTTTCCGCTCTCTATTACTGCAGGCATATCTCCGTCAGTTGTCTTAGGACTTTTTTCCGTAATAACCGAAACCGGATTTCCGCTTGCTGCAGTACTTCCGTTTCCGGAAACGGCATTTCCGTTCTGACCGTTACCGCCTGTTCCAGTCGACCCGTCGTTTCCGCTGCCGTCCTGAGAACCGTCCTCTCCGTTGCCGTCCTGGGAACCGTCGTCATCCGGTTTTGGCGGTTCAGGTTCTTCTATTTCACCGGAACCAATCACAACGGCCTCGGGAAGCGTTAAGCCTTCCGCTCTTTTCAACTCCGTCCCGTAAACATACCAAAGTGAATCCTCAACCACACGAACGGTCGCCGTAACGCTTTCCCCATTCGCATCAAGCACTGTTACATTTCCGATTACAAACGTATCCGTATTTTCTTCAAACAGCGCTTCCGTTCCGGCAAGATAAACTGTAAGCACTTTTGTATCTTCATGATAACGCGCTTCTGCAACCTTTGCATGATTTTCACCGAACTGAAACTCTATTTTGTCTGCATCCTTCGCATCTACCAGCAATTCGAACTGAAGGGAAGATATCCCTTCTCTTGCAGCATGGGAAGAAACAAGCGTAACCGTCCCTGTTGTATTCAGCAAAAATTCGTCATTGCCTTCCGCAAAAGCCTGTGTCGGAAGCAAGACAACAAGCATAAGCATCATAACTATTATTTTTCCAATATTTTTTCTCATGTCCTACCTCTTCTACTGTTACTGATTTCCACCGCCGGTTAAATGAATCTCCGGCAGCGTTTCCGGCATAGTCTTAAACAGCGAATCACTGACAAGTCTCTGTCCTTCATTTGTTAATGCATTGTTCACACGATAAAGTTCCGCACGTACTTTCTTCAAACCGTTAATCGTCGTCTGCTGTGTCGGCTCAATCCAGTAAATCCAGGTACCTTCTGAAACATTCTGAATCATTCCGCCGTCCGGTACATCCGCAAGAATAATCTGCTGTGCTTTCAGAGCACCGTCCGCATCCGTACCTCCGACAATCTTTCCGTCCTGATCATACAGCAGTACTACATTATAAGCCGGATTTCCTTTATAGGAACCGGTGAATATAATAGAACCGGCCGGAATCACGTCTTCTTTACGATCTCCGTATGAATATGCTTCGGCAAGCACACCGATTGCAGGCGTACCGCCTTCTGTCTGTCTGAAATCTACATTATCTCCTGTTACGCCAAGTACATCCAGCTCCGCAATCGAAACCTCAGAACCGTTTACCCCTGTAAGGATCAGCTTCACTGCGTCTGCTTCATAGGTACTTACATATTTTCCGTCTTCATTGGCAAAGAATATTGTCGTAACTTTATCTCCTCCGAAATTACCCTCTGCCACGGTCTCCCATGTGCTTCCGCTGCGAAGCAGAATTTCATATCCGCCCGCTGCTCGTTCTGCGCCGGCCGTATATTTAAAGCCTGTAACGGTAAGCGTCTTATTGAACTCCATAACTACTTCCGGATTTTCACCCGCAATTGCCTTATAAACCGTATTTACATCATGATCAAAGACATGCTTTGCAGGATTTTCGGTTTCCGGCGAGCAGGGCGAATCTTCATTGCCCGTACCAGGCTCCGCCGTATCTACTGCCGTAAGGTTCTTCGTATCTACTGTCCAGAAATTTTTAAGAAAACTTCCGTCATGTTCGATCTTTAAAGCTTCTAATGTCTTTACTGCCGAACGATTCAGATATTTGTCAACTAACGTGATCTCATAATATACCATACGATTATTCATCGTCGAAATCTGATCGCTGAAGGTCTCTTCCGTAGCAAAACCAGCCGTCTCACGTACTACTTTTCCGCCTGATATTGTACAGCGGACAATCTCATAACCTAAAATATCTTCTTCCGGTATATTCTTTGAACCGAGTGTAAAATCGACTTGGTTTGCAGCATTTTCATTGATCACTGCACGAACGTCGTCTGCCACGGCTTCTACCTTGCCATCCGTTCCAAGTACACTTGTTCCGCCCTGAAGCGTATATACTCTCGAATCGTCGCTGACATAATAAATGGCTCTCGTCTCTTTTGCGAACTGCGCCGCATAAGCCCTTGTGTCTTCATCCGGCGTCATGCCCCAGCGTTCAAAGAAGGAAAGAATATTCTTCTCCGCGGCCGCACAGGAAAGACGCATCAGATTCTGGTCCGTATTAGACAGAGTAAGCGCTACGCCGCCCGGAGCCGGAGCTTTCTTTGTATCCCTTGCATATGTGTCTACTCTTGCATAAAACAGATTTGCAAGCTGCTCGTTATAATTTTCATAGGTCTTAAAGTTATATCCCTTATCATATGCAAGATGAAGCTGCCAGTACATGCCAAGCTGGGTTGCGCCGTTTGATGCTCTTCCCTTTGTTCCGCTCGTCACTTTTTCGTAAATATTGCTGTACTGGAAACGCATTCCTGCATTCGTATCTTTCGCCTGCGCAAGCTGTGCGAAATAGTTATTTGTTACCTCAGCAACCGCATAGGCCCCCTGATTGATACAATGTCCGATTTCATGCGCAACTCCCCAGCCAAAATAACGGCCGCTTACATATCTTCCGTCGCTGTCCGCAGTAACCGGAACCGCTCCCATCATACCTGCCGTCTCCGGCCATTCAATACCGATATGCGCGCCTGACGCATACATGAACGCCCCGGAAAACATTCTCTGATAACGAATATTCAAATGACCTTTCGGTATCTGATTCAATGCGCTGTCCGCATTCTGATTCAGTCCCTTATGCTGGTAGAAAAGATACATCATATCTTCCATCGCATTCATGGAACTTAAAATCCTCTGCGCTTTTTCTTCTGCAGTTCCGCTTCCCGCACCATTTAAAATCTGTGCCGCAGGCAGAGAGAACATCATTGTATCAAGCATAATATCGGAAGCGCCCAGAATACAGTTGCGCGCATCGTAATCGTATGCAACCTGTTTATTACCCGAATTTTTATGCAATTCTTCATGCAGCGTTTCCATTCCGCCGACATAAGTCTGCAGCTCTTCCACATATGCAACCGTTTTTGCAAGACGTTCGGCTTCATCCGTTACCCGGTATAAATCGAGTTTCGGAACCGCCGCACCGCCGCTGACGCGTACTGCATAACGATCATTCGCATTATTTCCGGTATACTGAACATAAAGCGCGCCGCCGGATTCAAATCCTCCGGTCGTCCATATCTTCGGAATCGTTATTTTATTCGCTCCGACTTTGAGCGTTGCAACAGCTTTGAACATCGGGCTGGATTCGGAGTGATACTGCGTCGCCACAAGCTGGAGATTTGTATTTTCTCCGGTTTTCTTTGTATTATGGCCGACATAGATCATAATCTCTTCTTCCGCGGCCGCCGATACGCCGAGCGGCTGCCATGCATTGATTCCGCCGAAGCCTCTTCCCACATCGTTTGTGGAAATCGTATTATGAATTTCTACGGAAGCGCCCAGGCCTTCCTCTCTCAGGATTGCCTCTGCCGTCTGAAGCTCGCGCTCCAGCAGCTCTCTGTCCGGATGATACTCGCCGCTTACCTCGTCAATCGTATTAACCTTTACTCTCAATGCATCGATTGTCTCCTGCGTTACATCCGATTTCAGTACCGTATGAAGATCATCCTCGTAAAGCGACATGATCTCATCCATTAACGTATCATAATGATAGAAATAAACTTCCGTCACCGTAATCGTTCCGGCCGCCAGAGAACGCGCCAGACCGAATTGAATCTTCTTTGCCGTAACCGGTTCCGGAAACTTCAATACATAATACGGCCGTTCTTCCGCATCCAGCTTTCTTGATACGGAAACATTGCCAAGATCCGTTGCCGTACCGTTTTCGTCCCAGTAGCGAACCTTTGCATAAGCGTAACTATACGTCTGCGGCGCCAGTTCAAGCAGCGCAATCGTATCCATCTTATACGCCTGATCAAATTCATAAATCAGTCCGTTCTTTCCGAGGTTATTAAAACCGCCGTCGTCCCAGGTATTTTTAAAATAATAAGACAGAGGATCGTTGTCTACTGTTCCCCATGCGGTACCGGAAGCGGTATCAAGCGGACTGTCTTTCATTTCACCGCCCGCAGATGCACTGATGATATGTGCCGCTGCCTCTCCTTTTACACCTGTATTAATCAGGTTATATTTCGTTACAACCGCCGGATTCAAATCTGCAGTCGAAACGATACAGGAAAGAGACGGACCGCTTTCGCCCAGTTCGTTTACTCCCGTTACATAAAGCGTATATTCGGTCACATCCTTCAAATCAGAAATGGTATAGCTGTTTTCCTCTATTTTCTCAATCTTCTGGTATGTTTCCTCTCCGCTTTCCTTATAGTAGAGATTGTAATACAAGGTATCTTTCATTTTCTTCCAGGATACGGCTATACTCTTATATTTTCCAACCGCCGATACGTTATCCGGTTTATCCGGTTTCTTGGAAGGTTTCGGCACCGCTGTCACTTCATCGCCGTAGCCGCTGCGCCACGTTCCGTTTACAGACTGCACACGAATCTGATATTCTTTATAGTTCTCCAGTTCCTTTTCGCCAAAAGAAGTAACTTCATACGCATTTTTAGCAACAAGAACCGTTTCCTGCAAATCACCCTGCTTGATTAAAACCTCATAACCTGTAACATTGACACACGGATCCCAGGAAAGGCTGATCAGTTTGCTGCCAGCCTCGGCAATTAAATTCTGCGGAATATCCATTTCCGGTTCGGGAATCCGCTCTTCCATTCCGTTGACAAATTCCACTTCGGATATCTCAGCCAGATTATTGTTATTCTGCATTCCTGTAATGGTAATCGTAACCTTCTTCACGGCAACCTGAGAGCCCAGATGAATCTCGATACTTCCGTCGTCATCCTGCTCTACTCTTACCTCTTCGGAATTTTTCAGCAGATACTGTACCTCATCAACAGGAATTCCAATCTCTCTGTCAACGCCGTTTTCGTCCGTATAAGCAACCGTTACAACCGCACGGCTTACGGGATTGTCTCCGCCCGTTTCAAAACGGATTCCGTCAATCGAAGTCGTCTCTTCCATATCGGAAAAATTAAATTCTATCGACACCGGATTGCTTTCCGAAATTTCTCCGTTTTCAGGCATAAGTTTTACGCTCGAACGATTTCTCAAAAGCTCCGATAAATCGCCTTCCACTTTCGTTCCGTCCGACGTTGTCGCCGAGATCACTGCAGCCGGAACGAATTTCTCAATCTTTGCAAGCGTATCTCTTGTTTCCTGGTAGCCTTTGGTAAAATACTCCAGATCAACAAGATTTACTGCGCCGTCTCCGTTTAAATCCGCTGTTTCGGAGTCACTGTTTCCGTCTACCGCATCCACTAACGCCGCACGATCCGAATCGTCGACTGCGCCGTCTCCGTTCACATCGCCGATCAGCAGAACGCCCGGATGCAGTCCGCCCGGTTCGTAGGTAATTCCGCCCAGAAAACCTGTCATTAGTTTTACGGCGTACGCTTTTTTCTCTACTTTTATACTCTGTGTATAATCGGCAAATCCTGCGGCCTTCAAAGTCAGCGTATACTCGCCCTCCTTCAGCCCTTCAAAACTCGCTCTGCCTTCTTCTGCGCTTGTTCCGCCAATCGTTATCGTCTCCGACCGGTCTGTTCCGGCTCCGTCGCTAAGAACAACCGAAAATGCAACCGGTTTTTCCAGGATCAGCGCAGCGCCAAGTATTACGTCAACCTGACCCACATCAGAGAGACTTTCCTGTCCGTTCGAAAAATTGTCTTCCGGTGTGCCCGTACCTTCTGTATCTAAAATAAGATCCGTACGGGAACTCGTTACCGGCGTACCTTCACTGTTGTGTACGCTGTCGGCATCCGGCATTACATCCCGTCCCGGGATTACGCCTTCTCCCCATACGATGTCTTCTTCCCCGGAACCCGTGGTTTCCGTAGAGTCTGTCGACTCCGGCGGATTCTCTGTTTCCGTGGAAATCTCTTCTTCTGTAGAAGCATCCGCTTCCGTTCCTGCCTCCGGTAGATCATTCTCCGTCGGCATACTGCCGTCTTCCTCCGGCCGCGTCTCTTCCTCGTCCAAAAACGACCAAATCTGTCCGGGATCGTCAGAATTTGCGGCATAGGTGGAAAGGCTTACACTGAAGGCCAGCACGACCGCCAGTATAGCTGAAATTTTTCTTTTCATTCCCATGTCCTCCCTGTCTGGCAGGCCTGAAAGAGTTTTGGGCAGACCCGCCTGTTTCTTAAGTGTCTTATTTCGGATTATACTATACAAAATATTTCCATGCAAGGATTCATTTTCCAAAAAAATTCTTACTTCTTTTGTCTTCTAAAATTTTCGTAATATTTTGTTTTCCAACAAAAATAACGGTAAACCGATTGATAAAACAGAAAAAATATCCTTTTTATTACGTAATATTTAAAAGTTTTAATGTAAATTTAAAATCTAATTAATAGTTTTGCTGTTTTCCAATCTGTGTAACAATCAAATCTTCGCCTTTCCCTTTTCTGATTTTAATCTGTCCATACTTCATTGTATAATAAATACTCCCCCCGCTCTCTTCCATTCGTTTCACCGCCTCTGCTCCAGGATGTCCGTAAGCGTTTTCTGCCGCGCAGGAAACGGCAATAATCCGAGGCCTTACTTTAAAAAGCAGCTCCGATGAATTAGACCCGTTGGAACCGTGGTGAGAAGCCTTGATAAAATCCGTTTCCGTACAAAAATCTGATTCCGCCAGCCTTTTTTCCTCCGCCAGACCGATATCTCCGGTAAATATTCCGGTAAACCCCCTCTCTTTGTATGCGACAACCAGCGATCTTGCATTTTTATCCGCGCCGCTATCACCCGGCTCAGGTGAAAGACAAATCAGCGCGCCTCTGTTTAAACGCAGACAGTCCCCCTGATTCAAAAAAATGAGTTCTGTTTGTAAGCCGCGAGCTAACTCGGCCAATTCTTCGTATTTTTCATCTTTTTCCATGTGTGCGGAAAATACAAGGGCTCCGATTGGAAATTCTGCCTTTAACAATTCCAAAAGTCCTGATATATGATCGGAATCAGTATGCGAAATAATCCAATAGTCAATTTTTCTCACACCCTTTGCCTTTAAAAAGGGAAGGATACGATACGTTCCGACTCCTTTTATATCCGAGCTCCCTCCGTCAATAAAAAAACGGATTCCGTTTTCTGTTTGAAGGTAGCAGCCGTCGCCCTGCCCCACATCCAGCACGTCCAGTTCAAAACCGCTCACGGGAGAAAGAAGCAAAAGGCTTAAAATCAATAGTCCCGCAGGTACAATGCCTTTTCTTCTCTTTTTTAGAAACACCCAAAGCGTCAGCAAAAAAAGCAGCAGATAGATGAGAATCAGTCGAAACAGTCCGGGTTTTCCGGTAACAATCGACGCATAGGGCAGGCTGCCGCCCCATTTTAAAACCCATGCAAAAAAGGAAAGAATCAAACGGCAGGGCAGAAAAAGCAGCTTCGCTGCAGGCAGACAAAACATGCCTGTGATCCCCCCGCATATCCCCAAAAACAACAGAACTCCCACAAACGGAAGAATCAGTAAATTCAAAAAAACAGCGTAAAGCGGAATTTCAAAGTAATACCACGCCGTCAGCGGAAGTATTACAATCTGTATGCAAAAACTCAGAAGAAACGTTTCCTTCCATTTTGACATCCATTTTTCTGACTTCCGCTGTTCCTGTGCATTTTTCCTCTCTTCTTTTCCGTCCGCATCTTCCTCTCTTTTTTGTACCCCTGCATCTGAAACCGCCTTCCCCAGTACAACTACACCAAGTACGGCCGTATATGAAAAAAGAAATCCCGCATAGCCGATCAGAAATGGATTTTCCCATAGAATCAGTATTGCAGACGCACTCAAAGCAGACAGCGAATCATAACTTCTCCCGATTGCCTGTCCCAAAAGCATAATTAGAAACATAATAATTGCCCGCTTTGCCGACGTTCCGAATCCGGAGAAAATTCCGTAGCCTGTCATAAAGATTCCGGACAGCACGCCCGCCTGGTAATCAGACAATCGTATTTTTCGAAGAAGCCGAAACAAAGACATCCCAATGACGGAAATGTGCAGACCGGAAATTGCCAGAATATGAGAAACTCCTGTCTTCTGATACAGTTCTTTTGTTTCCCTGTCAAGAAGCGTGGTATCCCCCAACGTAATCGCAGCCATAATTCCGCTCTTTTCTTCCGAAAAGCATTGCTCATACACCTGTCTCATCCTCTCTCTAAGCACAGACAGCCGCTCCTTCCAAAAATCTGCTTCTCCATACGCAGCGATGATTTCGGTTCTTTTTAATTGAAAAGAAACCATCCGTGACTCATAATAAGCCTGTTCGTCAAAGTTACCTTCGTTAGCTGCTGTTCTCCAGTTCTCTGTTTTTCCTTTTACAATAAGGGTTTTACCGATTGCGTCTGTATCCGCATCCGAATACGCTATGATTTGATTACAGGGAAGGATTCCCTTAGAAAAAACTGCGTGACAGTTTTTCAGATAATAAAGATATTGATTATTTTTTTCTTCTTTTTTTGCGAGTTCGCCCGAAACCGTAAGGGACATCCCATCCGTAAGTAAGGCCCGAAAGGCTTCCCTCTTTTGTATTTCCGTCTGGGAACGCGCTCCTCCCAACAGAAAAAAAGCCAAAAACAAAACCATACATAAGGCGTTCCTCCGAAATCTCCTGTTTCCGAAAAACACCGCCGATAATGTTCCCGTTAAAACGGCTGCGGCGAGAAAAACAAGATTTCCTGCCGCAGCAGCTAAAATTCCGAGCACAAAACCCGCCGCCATTCCACATAACGGCCGCTTCTGCAAACACTACCCCTCCGTTCCTTTCTGTGAGTCGGTTTTCTCCCCGTCTTCTTCTTCGGGAACCGCCACATAATCCAGATTTCGTTCGTACATATCGCTTAACTTAAAATTATCCCGGTAAACTCCGTTTGTATTCCCGTTTACGGAAATCTGCACGCGGCCGATTGCCGGAAGCTCCGAAAGAGAATCCACAATAGAATAGATTACGATTGCTTCATTTACGTTATAATCCTGATTTTTAAAACCCTCGTCCAGATTTACATAACAGATTCCGTCAACTACCGACACCGATATCAGCTTTGTGCCGGAAGGAATCGCCGATTTTGTCCCGGAGTCTTCCGGACCGCTTAACAACTGTTCCATAATCAGCTTTTCAATTGAAATATTGCTGCTGTAATGCACCTTTCTGCTTTCCGTTATCAGGCCGTCTCCCGCTTCATTTGAAAAATAAAGAGTCAGCGTTGTATTCTGAATCGAATTTATCTGTTCTCCCGGATTCTCCACAAAACTATCCGCATACATCGTTCCTATCAGCACGCCTTGTCTGTTTGTCAGAGGCGTATTTCCCACATAAAAAGTTACGCAGTCGACTCCTTCTATCTGCGTCATAGTTCGAACAACGGCCGCACGGCAGAGCACCTCCTCTACCTCGGTCATTTCACTGTAATCTTCGTCAAACCAAATCGAAAGCAGCACGCCCTCCAGAGTATAATTTGTAATCTCTACGTTGTTCGGAATCGGTTTTTTATACTCGACATTATCCGAATCGGAACTTAACATTCTCAGGAAATCTCCGATTAATACATTTGTATCCGCCGTTTCCGGTTCATAGGGAACCTTCACAATTCCCGTTTTCTCCTTATTCAAATATTCGATATAATATCCGTCCGCTTCTCCGGTACTGTCACATCCCGTAAGCAAAAGAGCCGCAAGCAGACAGATAAACGATACTGCGATTCGCTTCATCTCATCCTCCCTATTCTGTCAGGAAATATAATTCAGCGGTATTCGGACATTAAAGGTTGTCCCCTCTCCTTCCGTACTGAATACTTTTATTGCTCCGCGATGCATTAAAACTGCATTTCTCGTGATTGCAAGCCCAAGCCCCGTACCGCCGATTTCCCTTGAATGGGATTTGTCGACACGATAAAATCTCTCATAGATGTGCTCTAAGGACTCTTCCGGAATACCAACTCCGTTGTCTTCTACCTTTAAATAAAAATACTGATGATCGGCGTTTAACGAGACATGGACCCATCCGTTTTCTTTGTTGTATTTTATACCGTTCTCAATCAGATTTGTAAATGCAAGTGTAATTTTGACCTCATCCACATCCGCAGATACCGGACGAAAACTCTCCAAAACCAGTTCCACTTTCTGCCTGTCCGCAATCGGGCGGAGTCTCTTTAAGATCTGTTCAAGCAGTTCATTAATATTCATATTTGTTATATTCAAGTCGGCCGCTGATTTATCCATTTTCACCAGCGACAATAAATCATTGATGATTTTGGTTTCACGCTCAATCTCATTTCCGATATCGCCCATAAATTCCTTATAGAGATCAACCGGCGCATCCTCCATACTGTTAATGGAATCGGCAAGCACTTTCATGGACGTCAGCGGCGTCTTTAATTCATGCGAGACGTTAGATACAAACTCCTGTCTGGACTGATCCAAAAGCTTCATTCTCCCAAGCATTTCATTGAACTTCTTACAGATCTGACTTGTTTCCGTATAATTGTCCACCGTCAGATCATTATCCCCGTATCCGGTCTGTATTTCCTCAATCTGCCTTGACATCTGATGAAACGGCCTCACGATGCGCGAAGCGGCGATTCCTGCAAGAAACAGAACAGTAAAGCCGCAAATCAGCATAATGACCAAAAAATTTCTTGACAGATATTCCAGATTCAGGCTGATACTGTCTGTGGATACGCTGACCAGCATCACGCCGAGAGACCCCCGCTCCCCTGTTTCCTCATTCACATAGCTAAGCGGTACCGCCAGTTCGATATAACGGCTCTCAGAATCATATTTTTTGATTTCCGCACCGTTAAAGCTTAGAATCACTTCTTCCGATATTATGGTTCTGCCCGTATCCAGGTCGTAAGTATCCTTGATAATATGAAAACTGTTGTCCACAATCAGAATACGCCCGTCATAGATATTGGAAAGCTGGCTTAATTCCGCATTTATAATCGTAGAATTGGAATTGTTCAGATAATCATTGGAAACAATCTGATTTGCCAGAATTTTTACCTGGCTTAGAATTTCGCTTGTTCTGATAGAAACGGCACGCTGCTCATAGGTTCTTAGAATACCCGCCCATAAAATCAGTCCGGGAACAATCCCTATAAGTGAAAGCAGAACAATCAGCCTGAATCTCAGGCTCCTGATAAAATCGGTAATTTTTTTGAACTTCGACATGATTTCCCTTTAATACCCTGATTAATTCTGGTTATAGTAATATCCGACGCCCCATTTCGTGTGTACGTATCTCGGCTCGCTTGGATTCGCTTCGATTTTTTCACGAAGTCTCCGCACATGAACATCAACCGTGCGCACGTCTCCCGGATATTCATAGCCCCATACCAAATTCAACAGGTTCTCTCTGCTGTAAATTTTATTCGGATTATTTACCAAAAGCTCAAGTAAGTCAAATTCTTTTGCGGTCAGATTCGTTTCTTTGCCGGAAATAAAAAGTCTCCTGCTCTCACAGTCCAACTTTAAATCCCCCGACACAAGCATTTTCGGATTTTCCTGCTTTGGCCTTCCGGACGAAGTCCTCCGCATAATCGCCTTAATCCTCGCTTTTACCTCAAGAATATTAAACGGCTTTGTAATATAGTCGTCCGCGCCGTACTCAAGCCCCAGGATCTTATCCATATCGTCGCCTTTTGCCGTAAGCATAACAATCGGCATATTGGAAAATTCTCTGATATGTTGACATACTTCAAACCCGTCCATTTTTGGCAGCATAATATCAAGTAGAATCATATCGTACGCGTTTTCCGTCGCCATCTTTAACGCTTCTTCGCCGTCATACGCGCAGTCTACCTCCATTCCGTCCTGCTCAAGGCTGAAACGGATTCCTTTTACGATTAACTTTTCATCATCTACAACAAGCACTTTTTTTGCCATATCCACACCTTTTTCAGTTCACTTTTATATAATCCCTCATGCGGTTAAAAACACCTTCTTTAATTCCCGCTACGTTCATCAAATCCTCCGCCGAAGAAAAAGCGCCGTGTTCTTCCCTGTATGCAATGATCGAATCCGCCTTTGCTTTTCCGACCCCCGGAATCGTCATAAGCTCTTCCGCCGTCGCCGTATTGATATTAATACGTCCGTCCGAAGCCTCTGCTGCCGCATATTCCGTTTCCCCCACAGTCGGAACATACAGGAGCTGTCCGTCCGTAACGGCCTCAGCCTGATTTACGGCGGCGCACTGCGCTTCTTCCGTTAAGCCTCCCGCCATTTCAATTGCTTCGTATACTCTGCTGTTCTCAGAAAGAACGTAGACTCCAGGTTTTGCCACAGCGCCGCATACATAGACATAACACAAACCGCCAGATACCTGCTCTGTCGGTTCTTCTTCTCCGTTCCCTGCAACGGCCTCTGACGGCTTTTCTTCTACAAATGTATCCAGATATGTGTCATTCCTGTTTCCGCACCCTGCGATAGAAGCTATCCAAAGAACGGTAAACAGGAATCCTTTCCATTTTTCTATCATAAGCCTCTCCTTCCTCTGTCTGCGAAGGAGTCCTCAATGCCCGATATTTACATTCTAACGAAATTTTTAAGATAAAACAAGTCCTTTAAAAAAATTCTGCCACTTTTTCCTTAAGCGCAACCCAAAATTCCAAAGCATCGGAAGAGGCCGGCGCCAATACTGCATGTTCGTATGCAGAAAACGCTGTCCGTTCCAGCGCATCCGGCTGTTCCGACATTCGGATCGGGTAATGATCTGTGGCTCCGTATAAAGCCGGAAGCATATCGTCTGTCAGATATACGGCAAATTTCTCCGCCTCTTCCGCCTCTTTCGTAAAATCATTCACAATAACCATATCTGTCAGAGCAGCGGAAACCGCTTCAAGCGTATCGTTTAAACGCGGCATTTCCGTAAACGAATAACCACAGTCTCTAAGGCTTCCAAGCGAATCCGAATCAATAATGGCGCATAGCGTTGCGCCTTCCAGAAGATCGTTTCTTACGGATTCCTCCGATATCGTTTCCATATCGATGGAAAACGATTCCAGACTCGTCTCTAAAAACGCCAGTTCCTCCGTATAAAGCGCTTCGTTATACTGCACCTGAAATCCCTCTCCCGTCTTTTCCGAAAACGAAACGCCTTCGGATACAAACGGAAAATCATAGAACGGATCGTTCACATCCCACTCCAGGAGATATTTTACATTTTCCGGCGGTTCGTTTTCATTTGAAAAGTCAATTACATCCTGAATCGAGGCCGGAACAGATTCAAAATATACATTATGATATGCAAACAAACACACATTATAACTGAGCGGATATCCGATCATCTTATCCCGAAAAGAAGAGGCGGAAACAGCGTTCTGCGTAAGAACACTCCGATAGTAATCCGCTTCTTTATTTTCTTTTGCCAGCCCAAGCAGATATGCCTCTTCCAACTGTTCGCCCGATAGCAGATACAAATCCGGACATTCCTCTTCCTGTATGGTTCCCTGATAAATATCACCTAAATAATCAAGTGAATCCCGATAGCGAACGGCTACGGCCGTTCCGCTTTTTTCATAATACGATTTTGCGGCGGAAAGAAAAAATGCTTCATAAGACTTTTCGTCGTACCAGAATATCAGATCGGCTTCCTTTGAAACCGCTTCCTCATATGATTCTTGTTCCGCCGTTTCTTCCTGTTCACCGGTATGCAGCAATGTATTGAAATAATTGTTTTTTACCGCGACGGCGGCTCCTGCTGCCAGCAATAGGCAAACTGCGCCGACCGCAATCAATCTTTTATTCATTGTATTCATCCAAAACTCTCTCTAACTTTTCTATCATTTCATCGACATGTTTCTTTTCAATGATAAGCGGCGGTACAAACCGAAGCACGTTTGTTCCTGCGGTAATCACAAGCAGCCCCTGACAAATCGCTGCTGCAGCAATTTCCGATACCGGTTTCTCGCATACAAGGCCCTGTATCAGTCCAAGTCCGCGACGGGCAGTCAGAAACGCATACTTTTCTACAAGAGCGTCAAGTCTTTTTTCCAGATACGGTGCGACTTCCTTTACATGACCTGTAATATTCTCCCGCTCCATGATTTCAAAAACTTTCGAAACAGCGGCTCCTGCAAACGGGTTTCCTCCGTAGGTCGTTCCATGATCTCCCGGCTGCAGCGATTTTTCCGCAACGCGTTCGGTCATAAAAAACGCTCCGACCGGAACGCCGCAGCCAAGCGCTTTCGCGCACGCCATAAGATCAGGCTTTACGCCGTAATGCTGCCATGCAAACATTTCGCCCGTCCTTCCCATGCCGCACTGAATTTCATCCAGGATCAAAAGAATATCGTGCTCGTCACAGAGCTTTCTTATCCCGCAAAGAAATTCTTCCGATGCCGGATAAATCCCTCCCTCGCCCTGTACGGTTTCCAGCAGCACCGCGCATGTTCTTTCACTAATCAGCTCTTCTACGCTTTCAAGGCAGTTAAATTCCGCAAACGATACCCCTGGCATCAGCGGCCCGAACGGTTCTCTATAGTGTTCGTTTCCTGTTACGGACAGGGCGCCTAAACTTCTTCCGTGAAACGAACGGTTCATCGCAATAATCTCATGCCCCGCATGGCCGTCTCTGGTATATGCGTACTTCTTTGCCGCTTTGATCGCTCCTTCAATTGCCTCCGTGCCGCTGTTCGTAAAGAAAATACGGTCCATTCCGCTTGCAGTCAGCGCTCTGTTCGCCGCTTCAATAATCGGAACATTGTAATAAAGGTTGGACGTATGCAGCACCCGGTCTACCTGATTTTTTAACGCCTCATTATATTCTCTGTTGCAGTAGCCCAACGCCTGCACTGCGATTCCCGCTGCGAAGTCAAGGTATTCTTTTCCGTTCGTATCATACAGATAAACGCCTTTGCCATGATCAATCACAAGTCCATAACGATTATAGGTATGCACCAGGGCCGCTTCCGCCTCTTCCATATATTCGTTTTTATTCATTGTAAAATTTTGTCTCCTTTTCACCTAAAATCGCCGTTCCGATTCCTTTATTCGTAAATATTTCAAGAAGCAGACAATGTGCAATCCGCCCGTCAAGAATATGAACTCTTGATACGCCGTTTTCAATTGCATCAATACAATTACTTAATTTCGGAAGCATACCGCCTCCGATAAATCCTTCTTCAATCAGCTTGCGCGCCTCCGAAACCGGCAATTCGGAAATCAGTGTCGATTTGTCGTCCGGATCTTTGTACACGCCTTCAATATCAGTAAGAAACGCCAGCTTTTCCGCGCTCACGGCCTTCGCAATCGCACAGGCCGCATCGTCGGCGTTAATGTTATAGCTGTTATATGCGTTGTCCATACCGACCGGACAAACAATCGGTAAAAAGTCCTTTTCCAGAAGATCGTATAAAATCTTGGGCCGGACTTCGGTAATCTCTCCGACAAAACCGATATCCTGCCCGCCCGAATATTTCTTTTCCACTTTTAACAGGCCCCCGTCTTTGCCGCTGATTCCCGCTGCGTTGACACCGAGTTCCTGTACCAGTTTTACGAGCGATTTATTCACTTTATTTAAAACCATTTCGGCGATTTCCATTGTCGCTTCATCGGTTTTTCGCAGTCCGTTTACAAATTCCGGTTCCATTCCGACTTTTCCTACCCAACGGCTGATCTCCTTTCCGCCGCCGTGTACAATAATCGGCTTAAACCCAACCAGCTTTAACAGCGTGACGTCCTGTATCACCTGATGTTTTAAAGTCTCGTCCGCCATTGCGCTTCCGCCGTATTTAACTACAATTATCTTACGATTAAAACGCTGAATATAGGGAAGCGCTTCAATCAGCACTTCCGCCTTTCCTAATATTTCCCGCATATTTTTTTCGTCCATAACTTCCTCCCGGTAATAGATCTTAGCTCCTGCTTAGGAACGGTAATCCGCGTTGATTTTAATATAATCAAAAGTCAGATCGCAGCCCCAGGCCACCGCCTGTTCTTTTCCCATTTTAAGATCTGCCGTTGCGGTAACAATCGGCTCCGACAGAATCTTAGCGGCCTCTTCTTCGCTGTAATCCGCAGCCTGTCCGTTCTCTACGATTTTCAACTTTCCGGCGGAACTTTCAAAATACAGATCCACCTTTTCCGGGTCAAACTCCGCCCCGGAATATCCCATCGCGCATAAAATTCTGCCCCAATTAGCATCATGTCCGTAAATCGCCGCTTTTGTCAGGTTTGAAGTAACTACGGCTCTGCTTAGCCGTCTGGCCTGCTCCTTAGTCTCTGCTCCTTCCACCTTTACTTCAAACAGCGCCGTCGCACCCTCGCCGTCGCCCGCCATTTCTTTTGCAAGCGTTTCGTTTACAAAATTAAGCGCGCGTTTAAACGTTTCGTAGTCTTCATTTTTTTCAGTAATTTCCACATTTTCCGCTTTACCGTTTGCCAGAAGCAGACACGTATCGTTCGTAGAAGTATCTCCGTCTACCGAAATCATATTATAGGTGTCTTTCACATCCTCGCGCAGCGCTTCCTGCAAAAGCTCGCCGGAAATAGACACATCCGTAGTTACAAAACTGAGCATGGTGCACATATTCGGATGAATCATGCCGGAACCTTTGCACATACCGCCCACTGTAACTGTCTGCCCGCCGATTCGTACCTCAACCGCCACTTCTTTTTCGTGCGTATCGGTCGTCATAATTGCAAGCGCCGCCTCATGGCCGCTGTCCGCGTCTTCTCCGAGCGCGGGAACCATCGCGTCAATTCCTTTTAAGATACGCTCCATCGGAAGCGGCATACCGATCACTCCGGTTGACGCGACAAGCACCCGGTCTGCTGAAATATGCAGCGCCGCCCCCGCGTGCTCCGCCGTCTGTCTGCAAAACTCCATTCCTTCCCTGCCTGTACAGGCATTCGCAATGCCTGCATTGACGACAACAGCCTGCGCAAACCCGCCTGCTACGATATCGCGGTCCCACAATACCGGAGCAGCTTTTACTATATTTGAAGTGAATGTTCCCGCCGCCTTACAGGGAACCTCACTGTAAAGCAAAGCCATATCTTTTCTGTCTTTATATTTAATTTCCGCAGCCGTGCTTGCCGCAAAAAAACCTTTCGCAGCCGTTACGCCTCCTCTTACCTGCTTCATATTACCCTCATTTCCGCCGCTCAAACGGCTTTTTATTCTCTTTGGTTCATGGAATACAGCGATTCGTATTGTTCTCGTTCAGCACGCATTCATAATAATTCACGTCTTCACGAAACGTCCAGTTTAGCCCCCTCCAGAACCGGTTTCCGATTTCATTTTTTTGGAAAGCAATCAGATTAACCTTATTGATCCCCTCTTTTTTTAAAGCCTCCAGGCAGGCATTAACCAGGCGCTGTCCGATTCCGTTTTTGCGAAAGCCTTCCTCAACGCATACATGATAAAGACACCCTCTTCTTCCGTCGTGCCCGCAAAGGATGGCGCCGATTAACCTGCCGCCGCATACGGCAGCCATACTGGTACCTGGATTTCGATCCAGAAACCGTCTGATCCCTTCTTTTGAATCGTCAAGGCTTCGAATTACAAACCCATGAATCCCCGTCCAGAGACGGTACAATTCCTCATAATCATCAATGGTTAAAACACGGATTGCCGTTTCCGTTTCTTTCATATCTAAGCCTCTCTTTCCTGCCCGAATCTTTTACGGAAAAATCGGTACCAGACGAAGTCCTTCTGTCTCGTCCAGCCCGAACAGCAGGTTCATATTCTGTACGGCCTGTCCTGCCGCTCCCTTTACAAGATTGTCCAACGCACCCATCATCACCACGCGCCCGGTCCGTTCGTCAATCATAAAATTAACGTCCACATAGTTACTGCCCTCCACCCATTTCGTTTCGGGACAGACATCTTTTTCCAAAACACGGACAAATGTTTCGTTTTTATAGTATTTATCATAAACTGCTTTCAGTTCTTCATAGCTCGGAAGGGAACCGTCCGGTTTCTTCTTAAGAGAAGCATATTCGGTAACAAGAATCCCCCGGTTCATCGGAACCAGATGCGGCGTAAAATTTAGAACAATCTCTTTTCCTGCCGCATAACCCAACTGCTCTTCTATTTCCGGCGTATGTCTGTGATTCGTTACGCCGTATGCCTTAATATTTTCGTTGACCTCGCAAAACAGATTCGCAAGCTTTGCACCGCGTCCGGCTCCCGAAGTCCCCGACTTTGCGTCGATAATCAATGTATCCGGATCGATCAGCCCTTCTTTTACAAGCGGATACGCCGTTAAAATGGAACATGTGGTATAACAGCCCGGATTTGCAATCAGTCTCGCTCCTTTGATGTGCTCCCTGTTTACCTCGCAGAGGCCGTAAACGGCTTCCTCAATAAACTGAGGGCTTTTGTGCTCTATTTTATACCACTTCTCATAAACATTTACATTTTTGATCCGGAAGTCTGCGCTTAAATCAATGATTTTTGTCTTTCCTAACATCTCTTCCGTCAACACGCCCGCCAAAAATCCCTGCGGCGTCGCCGTAAAAATCACGTCTGCCTCGGATATCAGCTCCTCCATATGATCACCGCGGCAGAACTCGTCCGTAATCTCAAACAGATTGCGGTAAATATCGGCATACCGCGCATCCGCATAGCTGCGGGAACCGTACCATATGATCCGAACCTCTTTATGCCCCGTTAAAAGCCTTACGAGTTCGTTGCCCGCATAACCGGTCGCTCCGATAATTCCTACATTTATCATAACCGTAACCAATTCCTTCCCTGTTTCTGTTTTACCCGTCAAACCGGGTGTTTCGTTCCATAGCTACTATATTATTATAAGCAGCTCCGTTCGTAAAGTCATTTCTGAAACTCTTTTTATTTCGATTGAATAATTATACATACTCTTGTTTATTTATGCAACCCTGTTTCTTTTGTTTTTCTTTCTTTCATAAAGATTTATGCATAAATATAATTTTTTCTGTATATTTTTTCACTTGCAATCGAAAGCGGTCTGTTATATATTGTTAAATAAGTGAATTCCGTATCATACGGAAGCTTGCATGTTTTTAAAAGGGTTGCTAAAATTTTATTTATCTTATGGAAAGGATCAAAATCATGAAGGAAAAAGTTGTACTGGCTTACTCCGGCGGACTTGATACTACCGCCATCATTCCCTGGCTAAAAGAAAACTACGATTATGAGGTCATCTGCTGCTGTATTGACTGCGGCCAGGAGGAAGAGCTTAACGGATTAGAAGAACGCGCAAAGCTTTCCGGCGCTTCAAAATTGTACATTGAAGACATCGTAGACGAATTCTGCGACGATTATATTATACCGTGCGTGCAGGCAAACGCCGTTTACGAAAATAAATATCTGCTCGGCACTTCTATGGCGCGCCCCGGCATAGCGAAAAAGCTGGTTGAAATCGCAAGAAAAGAAGGGGCTACCGCGATCTGCCACGGCGCAACCGGAAAAGGAAACGATCAGATCCGTTTTGAGCTCGGCATTAAAGCCCTTGCACCCGATCTTAAGATTATCGCGGCATGGCGCGACGATAAATGGACCATGCAGTCCCGTGAAGATGAAATCGCCTACTGTAAAGCACACGGAATTGATCTTCCGTTCTCCGCCGATTCCAGCTACAGCCGCGACCGCAATCTCTGGCATATCAGTCACGAAGGACTTGAGCTGGAGGACCCTGCCTGCGAACCGAACTACGATCATCTTCTGGTACTTGGCGTTTCGCCCGAAAAAGCGCCGGAAGAAGGCGAATATGTAACAATGACCTTTGAAAAAGGCATTCCGACATCCGTAAACGGAAAACAAATGAAAGTATCGGATATTATCCGCGAGTTAAACCGTCTCGGCGGTAAACATGGAATCGGTATTGTCGACATTGTAGAAAACCGCGTAGTAGGTATGAAATCACGAGGCGTCTATGAAACGCCGGGCGGAACGATTCTGATGGAAGCGCACCAGCAGCTTGAGGAACTTGTATTAGACCGCGCTACAATGGATGTGAAAAAGGACATGGGAAACAAGCTCGCCCAGATTGTGTATGAAGGAAAATGGTTTACGCCGCTGTGCGACGCGGTTAAGGCTTTTGTGACGTCTACGCAGGAATATGTGACCGGAGAAGTAAAATTTAAATTATATAAAGGGAATATCATTAAGGCAGGAACGGTTTCCCCATATTCTCTTTACAGTGAATCGCTTGCCAGCTTCACAACCGGCGACCTTTACGACCATCACGACGCGGAAGGCTTTATCACGCTGTTCGGTCTCCCATTAAAAGTTCGTGCAATGAAGATGCAGGAATCGGAAAAATAAAAGCATTTTCCAAATATATCATCTCGTTTTTATTTTTTTGTTACTTACTTTCGGACAGAGCCGCTCAGATACCGGGGTGCGTTCCGGTATCCGGCCTCTGAAAGAAAGTGCTTTTCTTTCTTTATTATAATTGATATTTCAGGATATCATCCAAAATATTTAATCCTCTCTTTATTTCTTCCTCGTCCGGTTTGCCATATCCGAGCAGCAGAACCGGTTCCGGTTGTTTTTGTACGGGTTCGATATAATGCTGTGAGATTCCCACTACCCTTACTCCCGCTTCCAGCGCCTGTTTACACAATGCGGATTCGTTTATTCCGGATGCGATTCTGACCGGAAGATGGAGCCCTGCATGATCCCCTCCGATTTCCGCTACCCATGCTTTTTTCCTTAATTCCCCTATTATAAAATCATGTTTTGATTTATATACTGCACGCATCCGGTTAAGATGTCTTCCGAAATGTCCTCCCTTCATAAATTCCCGTAAAACTTCCTGCTGGATTCTGGGAACAGTGGTGGAATAAAAGCCGCATTTTTTCCGATACACTTCCATTAATCTTTCCGGCAGAACCATATAACTGATACGTAATGAAGGCGCAATACTTTTCGAGAAAGTGCCCATATAAATTACGCTTCCGCTCTGGTCGATACTCTGCAATGACGGTATTGGCTTTCCCCTGTAACGGTATTCGCTGTCATGATCGTCCTCAATCAGAAAACGGCTTTCCTCCTCGGACGCCCAGTTTAACAGCTCCAGTCTCCTTTTAAACGTCATAACGGTTCCGAGCGGAAACTGATGCGACGGCATAACATAAACAATATCCGGTTTTCCGGTACGTATATTTAAAACCGCCGTCTCTTCTTTTATTACCGGCGCAGTCCATACCTCATAGCCCAGATTACAAAAAGTATGATAGGCCTGCAGATAGGTTGGATCGTCCATCAGAACCTTTTTTCCGCCTCCTAATATCTGTGCCAGTATTAGCTCTAAATATTCGTTTCCCGCGCCGATAATGAGCTCAGACGGGGTACAGTTGACGCCTCTCGCCTGGTGCAGATAATCCGCAATCACACATCGAAGTCCGTAATCGCCCTGACCGTCGCCGGGCAAAAGCAGTTCTTCTCTGTCCTCCGCCAATACGCCTCTGTAAATTTTTCTCCAGATATTATAGGGAAAGTGCGCAGTATCCACCGCGTCAGGAGAAAAATCAACAGATACTTCTTTTAATACCTCTGCTTTCTCCTGTTTTACCGCTCTGTTTTTTGTCTCTCTCTGATTTAGCTGATACAACCCCCGGATATCACATACAAAAAAGCCCCTGCAGGCTTCGGATAGAATATATCCCTCTGCCAGGAGCTGTTCGTACGCCATTTCTACGGTACTTCTGCTTACCGTAAGCTGCTTTGCAAGCAATCTCGTGGAAGGCAGCTTTTCGCCCTCCGATATTCTTCCGCTGCAGATTTCATGTTTCAGATGTCTGTATATTTTTTCATAAAGGGGCGCTTTCGCGCCCCCCTGCAAGTCAATCATGATTTCATTCATATTTTTGCCAAACGTTTAATTCCCGTTTCTGATTTCCGATACCACCTGTTCTTTTAAATCATACGCAAATTCTTTCATTTTCTTAGATGCAGAAACCGAAGTCAGGACTCTTGAAATACACTTTGAAGCAATATCGTACTTTTTAAAATGCGCTGCCATTACGCCGAGCAGATAATCTAACGTATCCTGATCCATTCCGCACATCGGGAACATCTCGGAGGAAACCGCTTTCATAAATCCCTCGAACGCCTGACCGTAGAATAACTCCTGCTGTTCCGCCGCTTCTTTTCTCGCCGCCTCAGACGCAGGATCTTTCGGATCTAACGTCTCCTGTTTTCCTCGGTACAGCCATGCGATTTTTAAACAGGTATACGCCATCTCGCTGTTTTTTCCCTTTTTCACCATTGTATTGTAAAGAGACATTTTATAGCGTCCAATTGCCGTATCATAATCGCACACAGACGTCTGCACACTCTTCTCCGGCTTAAAATTTGCACTGACCTGTTCCTTTATCAGCTTAATCTGCAACGAAGAAAGATGCTCAAAGTAACGAAGCATCGCCGTGTAACCGCAATGCGGGCAGGAAGCAACATCATACTTAATCGGATCAATGTACTGAAACCGCGGACGCAGATCCTTATCCGGCTCTAAGCGCTTTGCTCTTCCGCTTTTAATTACCTTTGACTTAAAGCTCTGATCGCATACCGTACACCGGAAAGTCTTATCCAAAAGAAACGTATCCTCCGCCGGTATCTCTTCTTTCACTTCTTTACTGCCTGCTTTTTCTTCCTTCTTTTCTTCCTCAAAAAGGTTATCCGTATCCTTTGCCTTCAAACCAAACTTTTCCAATCCCTCAAATAAATTCATATCGCCCTCTCATTCCGCCGCCTCTGCGGCTGTTTTCCCTTATGTTTTAATTGCCAAGCGGCAGCTTAAAGGAGCTTTTTAACGAAACAATTCGGTTAAATACCGGATGTTCCGGCGTGGAATCCTTTGCGTCTGCGCAGAAAAAGCCCTGTCTGACAAACTGGAAACTTTCGTAAGCTTTTACTCCCGCAAGATTCGATTCTACAATACAGTTTCTACATACGGTAAGTGAATTGGGGTTTAAGTTCAGACTGCCGTCCTCATTATAAACACCCTTTTCCTCATCTACAATATTCTCATAAAGACGAACTTCTGCAGGAATGCCGTGTTCGGCGGAAACCCATTGGATCGTCCCTTTTACCTTTCTGCCGTCCGGACTGTTGCCGCCGTACGACACCGGATCGTAAGTGCAGTGTATCTCCGTAACCTTTCCGCTTTCATCTTTTACAAAACTGTTACAGGTTACAAAATACGCATTCATCAAACGCACTTCATTTCCCGGAAACATACGAAAATATTTTTTCGGCGGCTCTTCCATAAAGTCCTCACGATCGATATAAAGCTCCCTCGTAAACGGTATCTTTCGGCTGCCCAGCGATTCGTTTTCCAGATTGTTTACAACGTCTAAATATTCTGTCTTCCCCTTCGGGTAATTGTCAATAATCACTTTAACCGGGTCAAGCACCGCCATCATACGCGGTTTTTTCAGCTTCAGATCCTCTCGAATACAATATTCCAACATCGCATAATCCACAGAACTGTTCGCTTTTGCAACGCCGCACAGTTCCACAAACATCCGAATGGATTCCGGCGTAAAACCTCTTCTCCTGAGCGCCGAAATCGAAACAAGACGCGGATCATCCCACCCGTCAACCGTACCGTCCTCTACCAGACGCTTAATATAGCGTTTTCCGGTAACTACACTTGTAAGATACAATTTGGCAAACTCTATCTGTTTTGGCGGCTGCTCATATTCCAGCTCACGCACTACCCAGTCATACAACGGCCTGTGATCCTCAAACTCCAGCGTACAGATAGAATGCGTAATGCCTTCGATCGCATCCTCAATCGGATGCGCGAAATCATACATCGGATATATGCACCATTTATCTCCCGTTCTATGATGAGTCATATGCGCCACGCGGTAAATAACCGGATCACGCATATTGATATTCGAAGACGTCATATCGATTTTCGCACGAAGTACTTTTTCCCCATCCGCATATCTGCCTTCTTTCATTTCCTCAAAGAGCTTTAAATTCTCTTCGACGCTGCGGTTTGAAAAAGGATCCTGTTTTCCCGGTTCGGTAAGCGTTCCGCGGTACTCCCTGATCTCTTCTGCTGATAAATCGGAAACATAAGCCTTCCCCTTTTTTATCAGCTTTACAGCCGCATCATACATCTGGTCGAAATAGTCGGAAGCAAAGAAAAGTCTGTCTTCCCAGTCGGCGCCAAGCCATTTAATATCCTCAATAATCGCCTCGACAAATTCTGATTTTTCTTTTGTCGGATTTGTATCGTCAAAACGGAGGTTGAATTTTCCGTTGTATTTCTGTGCAAGACCATAATTTAACAGCACGGACTTTGCATGACCGATATGGAGACAGCCGTTCGGTTCCGGCGGAAATCTGGTACGGACTTCTTCACAGTGCCCCTCTTCTATATCCTTATCAATAATCTGCTCGATAAAGTTTTTTGAAACATTTTCATTTTCCATCTGATGCTCTTCCTCCTCATAGCGCGCTGTTTTCTTTTGCACAACAGATATCCGAAAGCCGTTCTGTTCCGCCGCCCCGGTTTTCTCAAATACAGAGCCGGCATAAAAGAAAAACAGTTCATTATCTATCATACATGATACGGAGGAAACGTTCAAGTAGAAAGTGTAAATTGCATATATCTGACGCCAGTATCCTGCATTAAGAAAAAGCGCCGCCCTTGCGACGCTTTCCAAATCTTTTCAGCTTCTCCTGATATGCTGGTGCGTAAACAGATGATGCTGGCAATATTCATAATTCCCTTCACACTTGGAACAAAAACGAAACTCTAAGGTCGGATCGTCCAATTCCGTTCTGCCGCAGACTGCGCATTTATGCTTCGTAATGCCCGAACCCGGCCTCGGCGCTCTCGTCTGCTGCTTATACTGTTGTCTTCGGTGAAGCTCATGCGGGGTAAATCGCTGTACATTTCTGGATGAAAGAAAGAAGATCAGAAAATTAAACAGCGACAATACAATCGTCACACACATAATGACGGTAACCCAAACGGCAGTTCCTATTCCATAACCGATAAAACCGTTAAACGCATTGATTATATTCACTGCAAGCAGCACAACATATACAATCGCCATCCACTTCATTTTAATCGGTATAATAAAATACAGCATCACCTGCATTTCCGGAAACATTGCCGCAAACGCAAGAAAAATCGACATATTGATATAATACGTGCTGATAATCCCGCCCATCAGAACACTCGCCGTATATGCCATATCCAACCCGAATATCATATAAATCACCAGGTAAAACAGCAAGGAACCTACAATCGTAAAAATCATACCGCCTATCAGATAGGCATTAAAGCGAAAGGTCCCCCAGGCCCGCTCAAGCGCCTGCCCAAGCTGATAATAAAAGAGCATCATAATCAGCAAAAACAAGACATTGCTGTCCGTAGGCTGAAAAATCCATGTTACAAGCCGCCAGACCTGCCCGTGAAAAATCAGATGCGGCTGAAAACTCAAATACCCTACAGCCGTTGGATAGATCATATTTAAAACAAATCCGATACAATATGCCCCAATTAACCAGATAATCAGATTCGGAATTGCAAACCTCCCTATTTTTCGTTCTAATTTATTTAACCAGTTCATATAATTCCTTTCCAGAGTATTGTCCCAATCTCTTTTGTTTCAAGTATAGCTTTCAGGTGATTCTTTGTCAATGAAACAGACTTTCTTCATAAAAAGTTTATACTTTCCGAAAAATTCCGGATTGTGTTTTGTAAAAACCTGTCGTATAATGTACGTTGTCGCAGTTTCGGCCGCGACGCATAAAATAAGAAGAAACTGCCATCTTTTTCCTTACGGAACAAAACGGCAGCATATAATGTCGAAAAAAAAGCAAGAAACGATTGCATATACTCCGCTCCTGTGAAATTCTCACCTGCGGATGAAGCGAACCGATGTGAATGCGCGGCGCACGCATCGGCCCCGATACAGACAGCCGCGCAGAAATGAGGTAAACCATGCGAAACAATGCAATTTATAAACTTGGAATCGATATCGGTTCCACAACGGTTAAGGTTGCACTTTTAGACAGTCATGACACCTTACTGTTTTCCGATTATGAAAGACACTTCGCCAATATCCGGGAAACGCTGGCTTCGCTTATTGAAAAAGCCTGCAGCAAATTCGGCGACATTTCCGTTGCCCCTATGATTACCGGTTCCGGCGGCCTTACGTTAGCAAAGCATCTGGAAATTCCTTTTATACAGGAAGTCATTTCCGTAGCGTCCGCATTAAAGCATTACGCTCCGCAGACAGACGTTGCAATTGAATTAGGCGGCGAAGACGCAAAAATCATCTATTTCGAGGGAGGCAATGTCGAACAGCGCATGAACGGAATCTGCGCCGGAGGCACGGGTTCCTTTATCGACCAGATGGCATCTCTGATTCAGACTGATGCTTCCGGTTTAAATGAATACGCTAAAAATTATAAGGCGATTTACCCGATTGCCGCGCGCTGCGGCGTTTTTGCAAAAACCGACATCCAGCCCTTAATTAACGAAGGCGCTACAAGAGAAGATTTATCCGCCTCTATTTTTCAGGCGGTTGTCAACCAGACCATCAGCGGTCTCGCATGCGGAAAACCGATTCGCGGACATGTCGCTTTTTTAGGCGGCCCGCTTCACTTTTTATCCGAATTGAAAACGGCTTTTATCCGTACCCTGCATCTCGACAGCGAACATGCGATTACACCGGAAAATTCTCATCTGTTTGCGGCAATTGGTTCTGCGTTGAACTATAAGCAGGAAAACGTTACTTCTCTTGCCGTTCTGCAAAAGAAGCTGCAGTCCGAAATACATATGGAATTTGAAGTTGCGCGTATGGAACCGCTTTTTTGCAGTGAAACCGAATATCATGAATTTTTATTACGCCACAACGGACACCATGTAAAGTCCGCCGAGTTAAGCAGCTATGAAGGAAACTGCTATCTCGGAATTGACGGAGGTTCTACCACTACTAAAATAGCGCTCGTAGGTGAAGACGGCTCCCTTCTCTATTCTTTCTACGGCAGCAATAACGGGAGTCTGCTGGCTACCACTGTAAACGCCATAAAAGAACTTTTCGGTAAACTTCCGGACAAAGCAAGGATTGTACACTCCTGTGCCACCGGTTATGGAGAGGCATTATTAAAGGCTGCTTTAATGTTAGACGAAGGCGAAGTAGAAACGGTTGCCCACTATTACGCCGCCGCCTTCTTTAATCCAAAAGTAGACTGCATTTTAGATATCGGCGGTCAGGATATGAAATGCATAAAAATCAAAAATCAGACCGTCGATTCCGTACAGTTAAACGAAGCATGCTCCTCCGGCTGCGGCTCCTTTATCGAAACGTTCGCCAAGTCTTTGAATTATTCCGTAGAGGATTTTGCAAAAGAGGCTCTCTTTGCCAAAAATCCGATTGATCTTGGAACCCGCTGTACCGTATTTATGAATTCAAAGGTCAAGCAGGCGCAGAAAGAAGGCGCTTCCGTAGCGGATATTTCTTCCGGTCTTGCGTATTCCGTTATTAAAAACGCGCTTTTTAAAGTAATAAAGCTTTCCGACGCAAAGGATTTAGGAAGCAATATTGTCGTTCAGGGCGGAACGTTTTATAATGACGCCGTATTACGCAGCTTTGAGAAAATATCGGGCTGCGAATGTGTCCGGCCCGATATTGCAGGTATTATGGGCGCGTTTGGAGCGGCTTTGATTGCAAAGGAACGGTATGCGGATAATCCGTTTTCTTCCATGCTGACTTTTGACCAGATAAGCGGTCTGACCTTCGACACGAAACTTACCAGATGTCAGGGCTGTACCAATCACTGTCTGTTAACGGTGAATCGTTTTTCTGACAAACGCCAGTATATTACCGGCAATCGTTGTGAACGCGGCATCGGAAAGGAGAAAAACAAAGAAAACATTCCGAATCTCTACGACTACAAAAACAAACGGATTTTTGATTATGAACCGCTTCCGATAAAGGAAGCCAGACGCGGTTCCGTCGGTATTCCGCGGGTTCTAAACTTGTATGAAAATTATCCTTTTTGGGCTGTTTTCTTTAAAAAGCTGGGATTTTCCGTTGTTCTTTCGCCATCCTCAACGCGAAAAATCTATGAACTCGGGATCGATTCCATTCCTTCCGAATCCGAGTGCTATCCGGCAAAACTGGCTCACGGACATGTAACATGGCTGATTCATCAAAACGTGGATTTTATATTTTATCCGTGTATTCCTTACGAGAGAAATGAGTTTCCGGATTCAAATAACCACTATAACTGCCCGATTGTTACTTCATATGCCGAAAATATTAAAAATAATGTAGAGGAAATCACCTCCGGAAAAGTTCGTTTTTTAAATCCGTTTATGTCTTTTGCAGACGAAGAGGTTCTTTCCCGGCAATTGGTCAGAGTTTTTGTTAATTCTGAATTTAATATTACAGAAGCAGAGGTACGCGACGCGGTGTCCGAAGGATTTAAAGAACTTGCCGTCTGCCGCATGGAAATACGGCAAAAAGGAGAAGAAGTTCTTCGATATATGGAAAAAAACGGAAAACGCGGCATTGTCTTAGCCGGACGCCCTTACCACGTAGACCCCGAAATCAATCATGGTATTCCCGAACTGATTACTTCTTATGGCATTGCCGTATTGACCGAAGACTCCGTTTCCCATTTAAAGGAAGTCGAACGCCCTTTAATTGTAATGGATCAGTGGATGTATCATTCGCGTCTTTATGCTGCCGCAAACTACGTAAAAACCAGAGACGACCTGGATTTAATTCAGCTCAATTCCTTCGGCTGCGGTCTTGATGCAGTCACTACAGATGCAGTAAACGATATTCTTGCGAAATCGGGTAAAATTTACACCTGTTTAAAAATCGACGAAGTAAATAACCTCGGCGCAGCAAGAATCCGTATCCGTTCTCTGCTCGCCGCAATCCGCGTCCGGGAGAAAAAGAAAACAACGCGCACTGTAATGCCGTCATCCTATGAACGTGTCGTATTTACCGAAGAAATGCGGAAAAATTACACGATTCTCTGTCCGCAGATGTCGCCGATACATTTTGATTTATTGGAACCGGCTTTTCGGACCGCCGGTTATAATCTTGTAATACCAAGTATCCCGGCAAGAGAATGTGTTGATGTCGGGCTTAAATATGTAAATAACGACGCCTGTTACCCATCGCTGATTGTCGTCGGCCAGCTAATGGCCGCCATCAGCTCCGGCAATTTTGATATGAATCAAACGGCAATCCTGATCTCGCAGACAGGCGGAGGATGCCGCGCAAGCAATTACATCGGTTTTATCCGCCGTGCACTGGAAAAAGCAGGTTACCCGAATGTCCCCGTTATTTCCATTAATTTAAGCGGACTGGAATCCAATCCCGGATTTCGGTTAAATCTGAAGCTTCTTCAGCATGGACTGTATGCGCTTGTATTCGGCGATATTTTTATGCGCTGTCTTTACGCGACGCGTCCGTATGAAGCAAAACCCGGACTGGCAAACGAAACGCACGAAAAGTGGAAAAAGAAAGTGATTGCTTTTATCGGTCAAAACAAACTGCTTTCACACAGCAAATTCAAAAAAATCTGTCGTGAAATCATACGGGACTTTGACAATCTGCCGCGGCTTTCCGTCAATAAACCGCGTGTCGGCATTGTCGGTGAAATTCTGGTAAAATTTCATCCGGCCGCCAATAACTATCTGGTTGAACTTTTAGAGGCGGAGGGGGCGGAAGCAGTTGTGCCCGATCTAACGGATTTCCTGCTCTACTGCTTTTATAATACTGGTTTTCGAACCGATCATCTTGGCAGCAGTAAGAAATCAAAAAGAGCTGGCAGACTTGGTATCCGCTTTCTCGAATGGTTAAGGAGCGCTGCCTGCGATGAATTCAAAAAAAGCAGACACTTTACGGCGCCTGCCCATATTGACGATTTAGCCGTCTATGCCAGAGATATTGTATCGGAAGGCAATCAGACCGGAGAAGGATGGTTTTTAACGGGAGAAATGCTGGAACTCATCCACACCGGGACGCCGAACATTGTCTGCACACAGCCATTTGCCTGCCTTCCGAATCATGTGGTCGGCAAAGGCGTAATCAAAGAGCTGCGCCGCCGCCATCCCGAATCCAATATCGTAGCGATTGATTACGACCCGGGCGCAAGCGAGGTGAACCAGCTTAACCGTATTAAACTTATGCTGTCTACCGCAGCGAAAAACATGAATGGCGCGCTGGAGGACAGTAACTTACAGGAACAGAAAGAGAAAGAAATCAAGATAGAGGCGCAGGAAACGCTGCAATCATAAATCGTATTTAAAAGCAAAAGAAAGAGCTGATGCAGACAGCTCTTTCTTTTATACGCTACTGTTAAAAATAATAGACGAAAACCGCCGATTATCCGGCTTAGTCTCTTATCCCCGGCTGTTATAACCCTTTCCGAGTATGTCATAGATTTCCTGCAATACGCCGCTGCTGTTATAACCGTAACTGCTTTCTGCCGAAGAATCCTCTATACTGGAAAGATTCTTTGTCGCATTGCTCTCAATATATTTTGCCTTATCGGCTACTTTTTCCGCCATACAGTTTTTCTCTCCGAACAACGATTTGATGTCCTTTAACGCTGCATTTTCAAGCTTTTTCTCGTTTACGGACAGTCTTCCGTCGCTTCCTATTGAAATACCGACGGCGGCAAGTGAAACCTTATTCATAGAAACATAAGATTTTACCTGCTTAAGATACATATTATTTGTTGTATCCCCTACTTTTGTCATATTGTAAATCATGGTATTATACTCGTCTACCCATTCATTTACCTTATCCGTAACGGCCTGCTTTTCTTTTGTGCTGCCTTCCTCCGCATTCGCAGCCGCCGAAAACAGAGAATCCTCTCCGTCCGCAAGTAAGTCCTTCGTATGCTTCTGCAGATTTTCAGAGCTGTTTTCGATTGACGTATGGTAGCCCTTCAGCTGCTTTAATGTATAATACTGCGTAGCGTTTGTGCTTCCCGTACCTTTGTTTAATTTCTCTAAAAGAGCCGCCAATCCTGTACTTTTTGTACTTTTATTACGTCTGGAAACGGAACCTGCAGAACTGCGCTGCATACTGCTGTAATGCTTCTGAGACGTCATTTTTCTTGTCGCCTGTCTTAAGCTTCTGGACCTCGCCAGTGAATCACCGATACTATTTAATCTCATCTTCCTCAACCTTTCCGCATTTATCTTAACTGCTTAAGAAGCCTCTGTCCGTTCCTTCGTGTCCCTGTCCTGAAACAAAAGGATAACCTTATCAAGCGACGGCGCTTCGTCTTCTTCTTCAAACATTGTATCAGCGGATTCGTCTGTATGCTCTGTTTCATTGGCATTGCCCGAAACCGCGGCATCCGCGCTTTCCCCAAGACTGTTTTTTTCTTCGTCAATTTCGTGTTTCATCTGCTGAATTTTCGTATCCAGTGAAATCGCCTGCAGAATACGTTTAATATCTTCCGGCGAAAACATCGTAATTGCTTTTGAAAGCTGACCGATACAATTTCTGTTTACTTTCAGGCAGCCGCCCTCAGACAAAGGAATCCGGATTACATCGTCCGGATTTGTCATATCTCCCAGACAAATCGCATTTTCTCTTTCGTCGCAGACAAACACTACTCCATTGTATTCGATTACGCCGTCCTTTGCCAAAAAGCCATACGGCACATTCGGACACCCTGAAGAAATCTGGCTCTTGATGTCATAATCCGCGCGACTGCTTTCACTCATTTCGGCGCGCGTTTGCATTTCTTCCTTCGGGTTTTGGCTATTCCGCTGTGTCACAAAACTCCGCTGTTCTTCTCTCGCGGCCGATTCACTGCTTTGTTTCCTATCCGTATTTCTCAATCCGGAAGGAGCGCGATTTTCTGCATACATCGACATAATTCCACTTACACCCATGAAAACTCTCCTTTCAAAAACATTTTTTCGTTATTTCACGTCTTCATCCTGAATGTTTTTGAAAATCCGTTTCCCGTGATTATAATATATATCGGCAGTTTCCTGATAATTTATTACACGAAAAAACTACTCTGTCCGATCTGTAATCGAAACGATCTGTCCGTCCGAGATCGTGATAATCCGATCCGCCTGCTCGGCCGCTTCCATATCATGCGTAACGAGAATCATCGTCTGTCCAAACTCTTTTGCAGACTTTTTTAACAGAGCCATAACCTCTTTGCTCGTCTTATCATCAAGGTTTCCGGTCGGTTCGTCCGCCAATAGGATTGCAGGCTTAGACGCAAGCGCCCGTGCAATCGCAACACGCTGCCTCTGCCCTCCGGAGAGTTCATCGGGATAATAGGAAAGCTTTTCCCGAATCCCAAGCGCATTGATTACCTGATCAACATATTCCATATCCGGCTTCGTACCGTCCAAATCTACCGGGAGCAAAATATTATCCAAAACCGTATGCTCATCCAGCAGATTAAAAGACTGAAATACAAACCCAATCCGGCGGCGGCGCAAAAGAGCCAGCTCCCGTTCCTTCATATCGGATACCTTTTTCCCCTCCAGATAAATATCCCCGCCGGTCGGTTTGTCCAATCCGCCTAATATATGAAGTAGCGTCGACTTTCCTGATCCGCTCTTACCGATTATTGCGTAAAAAAAGCCGTCTTCGATTTCCAAATTGACGTCCCGCAGCGCATGTACGCTAAGCTCTCCGCTGCCATATACTTTTTCCAGATGTTCTGTTTTTAAAACCGCATTCATTTTTCTCCTCATTTCCGCCGCTGCAGCGGCTTTCTCGCTTAAGCCATAATATTTTCATTCGGCGCATATTTTTTCAACATACGAATCGGCCCGCATCCGACTGCAATCAACAGCAGAACATAAATTACTGCAAGAATACCGTGAACCATCCACGGATAATCTATCATACTCGGTACGCCTCGCTGGCTGATAAAAAGTATCGCCGTAAAAACGGAATGTGCAAAAATCATCGAAAAAATGCCGGTTTTTATTCCGCTTTTCAGATAATTTCGGTTAAATTCCCGGTTTGTAACGCCGATGGCCTGTAATACGCCGATCCGGTTCCGCTCCTGTTCAAATGCCGACATATGAATGTTCCACAAAATCAGCATTGCAATCACAACGGCAGTTCCTCCGAATATACAAAGTATCAGCGTTAAATTCAGAGCACGATAATACAGATTCCAATTTTCCTCATTATAATTCGTAAAGCTCATCCCAATCGTTTTACCGAACTGTACAAGTGCTGACGCCTGTTCTACCGCATTCGCCCCATCCCCGGTTGACAAATTAATATAAGTCTCTCCGTATCTGGTCGGGCACTGGCTTAATGCAAATGCAAACTGCTGCTCCGATTCCGCAAATTCCGCTCCTGTCGCTACCGGATTACTGGTCGCCGACCGGGAAATCTTGCCCAAAAGTCCGGTCGAACCGATAATAAAATAACCGTTTTGACCCAGGAAAAACGGATATTGTACGTCGTTTGGCGTATAATAAATTATTCCTGCAACTTCTGCATCATAAGAATCATAATACACATATTTGGGGCCTTCCGTTATTTCTTCACCCTCTTTTGATAAAAAAATCTTATCCCCCGGATGGATTGACGTATCCATAAGATATTCGTTCTTATCCGACGCATCGTAGGAAAGATCGTAGCCGCCTGCCTCCGTCAGAACATAGGAAAAGATTTCTTCATCCGAAAGCTTTTCCGGAATCGTTTCCACAACCGCCTGGTTTTTTGATTTCTGATACATCGGAATGGCCAATATAACACTGGATCCGGAGATAAAAGAGTTGACGTCCACTTCTCCGACCGTTACCGCATCCGCAAACCAGTCGTATAGCTCCCCCGGCGCTTCCACGGCATATAAAGTGGTTTTTATACTTCCCAGAATTGCAGGATCTAACGCATCAAGATAAATAATCTCTCCGTTTCTGTCCGTCATGGCTCTTTTCGCCAATCTGTCTTCCGGCGGCATTGTCACAAAAAAATCCTCAAAACGGCTCTCCGGCATCAAATTGCGAAAATCGGAAATCAGGGGGCTGTCTTCCATTCCGTCATACATAAGGCAGACCTTGTTCAACTTCTGATAATAAGTTACATCCTTCCCGCCGTAGTCTTCAATAAGTTCCAATCCGAATTTCTTAATCTCATGCGCCTGATAGCCATGTACGGCGCTTAAGATATATTCCGGACGATTTTGCCGTACCACCGTCTCCCGATACGGTTCAAACGACAGATACGCCAGATAGACGGAAGAGAACAGAATTACGGCGGTAACGCCGCTGATTACACGAATCAGCACCGTACCCTTAAAATTCAGCCTGGCATGAGATTTGCTGACTGCGGCAAAAGACAGCGGCTTCCTTTTTGCATCCCCAGAGTCCACAGCTTTTTCCCGTATCCGCCTTTTTTTCTTTGGGGTAACGCTGATTGTCCCGATTAACGGAACATGCAGCGCTTTGATCATCGGAACCGCCATACCGGCAATCAGTGCGAGACATCCGAGCAAAACGCCTCCAAGCAGCAAAAGCGGATGAAAATAAAAGACAAGCTCCATGCCCGCAGCCGTATTCAACAGCCAGACCCCAAAATATCCTGCCGCAAGCCCGACCGCCGTACCAATCGGCATACTGCCGATTAACAGGTAAACTCCTTCCCAAAACAATATGAAAAACACCTGACGATTCGTGGCTCCAATCGACTTTAACAAAGCAATTTTTCGTATCCGCCGCTTCATCTGGGTCAGAAAGATCTGCAGTACCGCACAGAAGGACACGATAAAAATTACAATTATTACAAGTATCGTAATCAAATAGCCATTATCCGCACTGACACCGGGATAGGCATATGTATTTTTCCGGAAGGCTCTCAAGCTGTCCGCCGTATTCGGCGTCTCACTCTCATAATCCTCCTTCAGCTCCATATACAGCCGTTCTCTGCTTCTTTCCGCATATAAAAAAACATCATTGGGAAACGTAAAGTCAGATAAATCTTTTAATGTACACTGACGGATCGCATTTTCTATCTCCTGCGCGCCCGGTTCCGCCAAAAACAAACCCGGAAGCTGAAATCCTCCGACATCCCAGAATCCGGAATAAGACTGAATTACACCGCAGATTTTAAAAGTTCCGTTGACTTCAATCTTCTGATCATACAAAAGTCCGTTTTCCTGAATTGCCTCCGGCGTGCTGGTATCTCCGGCATTCCCCTGCATGACATATTTGCTGTTTAAATTCAGCATATAATTGCCGATCCATTCTTTTTCCGCTAGCTGTCGTTTATACGTTCCGGCCCAACCGTTCATGCTGTTTTGTTCCGCCAGATAAGCTCCCATATCCTCTGCAGCAAGCGTATTTCCAATAACAAGCGTAATCTCGCTGCCGACCGGATCTGCAAAGCCGAGCTCGTCCGCAACGCTTGCTTCAATTAAAAGCTCGTCTGCCTGCTCCGGAAGCTTTCCTTCCTTTAGAACCAGATTTCCAAGCTGCATCAGCTCTTCATTTACGGTTCCTATCGTTCCCGCATTTTCGTCCCTGCCGATTATTTCCGATACTGCGGCCTTTGTTACAGACGGTTCATTTTGCAGTCTTTCCGCCGTCTCGCCGTCCGCCTCCAGATATGCGGCATGCCACAGGCCGTAGAGTTTTTCTCTCTGATTCTGTCTGGTTTTATCCATACTGTTTTCTAACAATATAGAAGCCGCGATAAAGAGGAATGTGAAAATAAGTACGATCATTAACAATAGCGTTGTTTTTTTCCGCCCCCGCATTCCGCTTAGAGCTATCTTTCTCGTAATCAACTAAACTCTCTCCTATCTTAATAAGCAGCAGACTTAAGTGATGGTCTGTACTGCGTTATTTTATTATCCTCTCCTGACATATGCATACACGGTCGGAAAAGAATAAATCTTGTGTCCTGCGGCGTGTATGCCCTTGTCAGGAGAAGATAATATCAGTATAAACATTATGTCACTTTAAATCAATAAAAAAAGATTGACTTTTCTTTTGTATTGTTGTATTATTCAACTAGTACAGTAAGTTATATTTCATATTTAGAAGAAAGAGAGGTGAAGCATATGGCATGGAGTCTGGATTCCGACCGTCCGATTTTTCTGCAGATTATAGAACGGATTCAGACGGAGATTATTTCCGGCAGGTACGCGCCGGGAAATAAGCTGCCATCCGTCAGGGAACTCGCAGCAGAAGCAGCGGTGAATCCGAATACGATGCAGAAAGCATTCGGAGAACTGGAGCGGTCCGGTCTTGTTTATTCACAACGGACGAGCGGACGTTTTATTACGGAGGATTTGGTAATGATAGAGGATTTAAAGCAAAAGATCGCCAGAGAAAAAATCGAAACTTTTTTAAACGGGATGAAGGAAATGGGCTTTCAGAATGAGGAAATTCTCTCCCTGATGAAAGAAACCCTGCATCAGCAAAGCAGCCATTCCGACTCAAACACGAACGGAGGTAAAAATATATAACATGAGCACCTTAATGGAATGCAATAACTTAACAAAAAAATACGGGGCCAAAACAGCAGTTGACAATATTAGTCTTTCAATTGAAAGCGGGCATATTATCGGTCTTCTTGGTCCGAATGGAAGCGGGAAAACAACGCTTATTAAAATGATAAACGGCCTTCTCATTCCTACATCAGGCACATTATCTGTATTAGGACATCGTATCGGCGTAGAAAGTAAAAAGGTGATTTCTTATCTCCCCGATCACACCTGGCTGAATATGAATCAGAAGGTTAAGGATCTCATCGTTTTTTTCAAGGACTTCTTTGCGGATTTTGAAGAGGAACGGGCTTACGATATGCTGCAGAAATTAAATATCAGTCCGAACGACCGCATAAAAAACATGTCAAAAGGCACAAAGGAAAAAGTTCAGTTAATTCTGACTATGAGCCGCAGAGCAAAGCTCTATGTCCTCGACGAACCGATCGCCGGCGTAGACCCCGCCGCAAGAGATTATATACTGGATGTAATTCTCTCCAACTATGATCCGGAGGCGACGCTTCTGATTTCCACACACTTAATTGCGGATATCGAAAACATACTGGATGAGGTTCTTTTTCTGAAAAACGGGAGTCTCTGTCTCGCTTCTTCCGTCGACGATATACGAAGTAAGCATGGGAAATCTATTGATATGCTATTCAGGGAGGTATTCAAATGTCAGGTAAATTGATGAAACACGAGTTTAAAAGTACGGCTAAAGTAATGTCCGCTGTCTATCTGGTGACAATAGCCGTCACTCTGCTTGAAATGATCGTAGTCTCTTTCGATATCTTAAAAAGCGGAGAACATATTATCGGTTCCTTTCTAATCGTTACGTCAACCATATTTTATATACTTTCAATCGTGGGAACATATATGGTAACCTGCATTTTTCTGACGATTCGTTTTTACAAAACCATGTATTCCCTGCAAGGCTATCTGACACATACGCTGCCTGTATCACCCGTAGCAACTTTTCATATAAAGCTTTTCGTATCGCTGATTTGGATGCTGCTTACAATCATTGTTTGCATTTTATCCGTATTCAGCGTTCTATGCGCCGCGGGAGGTTCCGAATTTATCGGCCAGCTTGCAAGCTATACCTGGCATGACATTGAAAGTGCGTTCCAATTTACAGGTTTTTCTACAGGAGGCGGGATCTCGCTGCTGATTCTATATACCATCGCCTGCTGTCTGAGCTTCCTTCTGTTCGTATTTACGAGCTGCTCCATCGGACAGTTGTTCGGACAGTATAAAATTGCCGCTTCCGTTGTCGCCGGAATCGTTCTGAATTTTTTACAGGGAATAATAAGTTCGTTAAGTATCCTGCCGGTATTTTTCTATGTCGACTTTTCCGGGAAAATAGAAGCCTCAAAAACAGCAATTCAGATAAGCCTTTGTTCTGTTCTCGGAATATTTGCAATCATAATCATAGCTTACTATATCACAAATATCATAATTGTTCGAAAGCATATTAATCTGGACTGATTCGTTTCCGGATCACAGACAGTTGCGGCAGGATGCTCTTAAAAAGCACATCCTGCCGCTTGTCTCAAAACGTCTCGGTCAAAAGCGGATCAGCCGTTTCTATGCAAATATTTCATTTTTACATTCATTCTCCCATATAATAATAAAAAAACGTTTGAATCTATGAAAATGAATTTATCGAAAAAAAATGTAACGAAAGCCTGCCTTCTCTGCCTGCTTCTTACCGCTTCCTTTTTCCTCGGACGCGGTTCCGCCGCAATGGTGCAGGAATGTATCGGAACCTTTTCCGTCTCCGGCCAGGTCGATAACTGGGGACTCGGCTTCGGCGAATCCGGCTCCGAAACACAGCCTACCGGAAATGTTTCGGCAGAAGAACTGAAAAAAAACAATGCCTATTATATCGGCGGAAAAGAAGAAAAAGTAATTTATCTGACTTTTGACTGCGGATATGTAAAGGTAAAAACGCGACGGCATTACTCTGATAGAAATGTATAAATTCCTGATTTGGTTATTGAATTAAATAATGATCTCAAAACGGGTTTCCTCATAGGTAATCAATCATTTCTTTCTATAAGGAAGATGAAGGCCTGTCCTCTGGCGTTCATCTATATTCATAGTAACATCATTATTTCTCTTTTGCAACCCATTTTTTTCTTTTTCCTATAATTGCAATCAATCTTTTTGTAAAAGCAGTTTTACGCGAAAACCGTATTCCTTTTGAGATTACCCAAATTTCCGACCCAATCTACTCTGAAGCAAACATGGCCTATGTAAAGAAATCCGTTCACGAATTAAAAACTGGAAAAGGCGTTGCCCATGAATTAATTGAGGTAGACAATGAGTGAAAAAATATGGTCTGACGATGCTTGGGAGGATTACCTTTACTGGCAAACATATCTAATTTTCCTGATCCGGTTTTTTAAATCGGAATACGATTTCTATCCGGTTATCCTCGTAGACATTGATTCTTTCTATCAGGTTAACGACGACTTCCCGCGACAGCTCCGTGATCTCCCTGTATTCCAGAAAATGGTCCAGCCATCTCTGATATTCGGTCATATACTGCGCAGTATTCTCTTTTCTCTTCTGCAGCTCGTTGATCCGTAAATTGATCTGGTTCTTTTTCTTTTCATACTCCGTTTTAAAAATGCTGAAATCTTCTTCGTCTATCACGCCCGTAGAAAGGTTTACCACCATTTTTTTATAACTGTTTAACAGGCTGCCAAGCTGCGTCATAAGCTTTGATTTCTCAGCGTTAATCTGATCCGTCTCTCTCTTCCTGCTTAATTTCTGCAGATCCATATTTTTCAGCGCATCCGATACGTTGTCCTGGATTGCCGCAAGAACCAATTCTTCCAGTTCGCGCTCCCATACCAGATGTTGCGTGCAGTAATTTACGCCTATCCTGGCGTAGGTAGAGCAGCGTAAAATTCTTCCGGCCTTTCTTTTGGAACGCGTCAGCCCTCTCCCGCATTCTCCGCAGAAAACCATTCCCGCAAACACGTTAAGATTTTTGCTGCAGTCCATCGGCTTGTATCGCATTTTGATGAACCGCTGTACCAGCTCATAATCTTCTATTGTAATAATCGGTTCATGCGTATGCTCGCAGCGAATCCATTCCTCTTTCGGAACCGCCACGTATTTGTCCATATTATACGCCAGCTTCTCCGTCCGGTGCTGCACCATATTTCCGATATACGCCTCGTTTTCGTTGACCAATATCTTTTTTACGGTACTGTAAGTCCAATAATCCGTTTTGTCCAGCTTATTATTATTGCTGTAATTACAGCCTTCCGCCCTTTTGTATACGGACGGGCACGGGATATGTTCCTGATTCAGCATATGTACGATTTGCATGACATTTTTTCCGCCGATAAATTCAGCGTAGATCCGCCTGACTACGTCCGCGGCAACCGGGTCTATCACAAGCCTGCTCTTATCTTTTTCGTCTTTTTTATAGCCGTATGGAGCAAACGAACCGATAAACTCTCCCCTGTCCGCTTTTACCTTAAATGCAGCGCGTATATTTTTTGAGGTCTCCATTGAGTAGTTGTCGTTCATTACAACCTTTAAAGGGATTTCCATCGATGAAATCATCCCGTTAAAATCGATATGATCGACCACCGCAATATACCGAAGATGTTTTATTACGAACGTCTCCTTGAACAGTTTGATTGTTTCCGCGTGTTCCCTGCCCAGCCTGGCAAGGCTTTTTGTAATAATGCAGTCAATCAGCCCTCTGTCCACATCTTCCATCATCTGAATGTATCCGTCGCGCTTGTAATTAAGGCCTGTATGTCCGTCGTCGATATATACCTCGGCCTCCGTCAGGTCATTGCTCTCACTGATATACTTTCTGCAGATTGCAAGCTGGTTTTCTATGCTTTCCGACACTTCCCTCTTTTTCGTATAGTCCTCATCCGAAAGCCGGCAGTAAATTGCCGTCCTGTATCTGTCAAGTCTCCTGGCATTCATATTCAATCCTCCCCGTAACTATTATAATAAATCCTTTGGAGAATTACATGCTTCCAGCTCTAAACTTTTTTTCTTTGTTTCAGCCATTCTTTCAATACACACTTTTAAGTCCTCATTGCCATATTGAATCACAACATGGTATTCAGACTGCAGCGCCATCTGTTTTTTTCTTCCTTCTCCCATAATGTTTCCTGGAACCTCCGGTTCTTCCCGCCTTTCCTGATTTTTTATAACGTAAAATATTAACAGAAGAAAATGATATCCGGACAATGGCCATTCTGCGTATTGACACACAGCTTTTCAAATGCTATGCTTTATACGCACCGGCCCCTTGTTGGTCCGTGTATGTTATCAAGAGAAAGCAGCCTTCAAAGGGTCCAAGCTTAGCTGGCTGCTTTCTTTTTTTGTTCTTTCTTAACTATAATACAGATTCTACATGTTATATACTATTATACTCGGCTGATATTCATTCCCCCTTTGTCTCCTGCATACCGCTATTTTTGCCCGAATATTCCATCTGAAGCTCATCTGCCAGCCAGGCGTCGCTCATACAATGCATATCGGATACGCCTTCGCTGACCAAACGGTAAACCTCAGAGTGATAGAATAGTTTCAACGCCGTATCCAGTGTGATTCCGGTTTTTTTTGCAAATTCCCCAATTACACGGGAATACTTTTTCTGCAGCAAAATTGGGTTGGCATTCATATACGCTCGCTCCCTTCAAAGTTCAGCTTCTCCAGCGCTGCTTCCGTTCGGAAACAAAACTGCATGTTTGGTCTTTCATAGCGCAATCGATTAATGGCTTCTATCTTGTTGATCAAACCATCGAAATAAAGTTCAACTGTATTAAATACTTTATCATTGGCGACGCCACCTGTTACAATATCATAATCTGAAGTGTCGTTCCCACTACGACAGATTAAAATGAAATTTAACCAATCCTCAGAATAGGAATCAAACTTTAAGACCTTAAGCTCATTGCAACAGCTTTGATCAAAGTTATACCGGGAAATAATTCCTTCTTTGCCCCGTCGTGTAAATCTGCCACACCATTTTTCCGCTTGTTCACGAATAGGCGTAGTGTAAAATCCTCTTCCAAAGTCTACATTTGGGCGGGAATGTACAATGTCAGGCTTAACAATTTCCAAAAAAGAACTGTGATATAATATCATACTTCCACACCTCTTTCTTTCATTACTTCCAGAATATCATCCATAATATAATCCTTGCTTTGGGTGTGTAAAACCTCATACTCAGGGACAATATAACCATACAGGATATCGCTTTTCTCTGCCAATGCTTCATAAACACGTTCTGCATTCACATTAAGCCTCCGGGCGATATTTTCAATACAAAATACGGAAAATTCCAATTCCACGGCATTTCTGATTTTTCCGTCATTGGACATGTTTTATGCCTCCTCACTTTATTTTTAATCAGGGCTTTCAGGATTATTGCTCCCCTTTGTCTCGTCATAAGCAAAAAGGAAAGAGTTTTCAATAATCTTTCGGTATTCCATATTCCTGACTTCCAGCAGCAATTTTCTCTCCTCCGCCTTCAGCCCGGCGTACTGCTCGTCCTGCTCCGCCGCATCCAGATCATAATCCATCTCGCGCAGTATCTCCCCTGTCTTTTCCGCAATTTCAATCAGTCTCAGGTAAATCTCATCTTTCCGCTCCATCCCTTACTCCAGTTCCGCTTCCCAGTCCGTGGAAATACATGATTTTTCATGCTGCATAAGCGCAGGCTCTAAAAGGTACTTCTGTCTTAATTCCATTCCTTTCAGATAAAACAGCTTCCTGTCCCGGCTGCAGACGGAAACATCTCCATACGTCTCCGGTATTTGTTCTATAAATTCTTTTATCAACGGCATGTTTTTCCTGATAAGAGGCACATTTTTCTTTAGCGCACGTTTTAAATCCGGATTTTTTACCTTCAGGAGCTTTTCTGCTGAAAGAATTTTATCGCCCAGCTTATACACTGTGCCCGTCCTTACAGAACTCATCTGCATCCTTTCGCCGTCGCTCATTATTTCCCTGATTTTTTCATCGCTGTACTTATTTGAAAAAGCGGCTCCATTGTCATACACCGGCGCCATTCTGTACCGTTGGTTCTCATAAAGCAGTCCCCAGTTTCCGTTATTTCTGTCATTATTGTTGATTAAGATATCAACAACCGCGCAATTCCAGAAATGCTCCTTCAAATCAGGTATCCTTGACAGGATTGGATTGTAACGGAACTGAATCATCAGTTCTTCCAAATCAACCGTGTAGGACGAGGTAGAATGCAGGCTTGTTTCAAGCTGCCTTGACAGCTCTTCATTATATATATTTTTAAGCGTCCTGATTTCGCGTAACGCGCCTTCTTTTCTGCAAAAATCCCTGCAGGCTACTACCAGCTTGCGGTTCCTTATACCAAGCCTCGTTTCGTGCGCGTCGTACCCCAGAATAGAATAAATGTGGCTGCCGATGTACTCGGATAAAGGCGACGTCATATAAGATGCAAGCTCTCCCCTCATTCCTTTTGTACTTTTCGGATACTTGATAATCCAATTTTCCCCTTCAAAAGAAATCCCTTCCTTATCGCCTGCAAGACCGCCATAGGTACCGTTCCTTTCATTTGTCCTGCAGACATCAAAATCATATATTTTTACCGGCAAATCCTTCATCCTCCATATATCTCCGCTCCATCCCTTACTCCAGTTCCGCTTCCCAGTCCGGATAACTTTGAAATTTCCGTTCCTCGCCAATAAGAAAATCCAGCTCCTTTTCTTCAAGACCTGCCACAATCTCCTTAAAATCCGCATCATTTCCCGTCGTATGAAAGTTTTCTAATGCAGAAATATAATCATTCCTCATTTCAACAGGGATACTGATCGGCGCATAACCATGTTTCATGAGCTGGTAGTTCATAATCATGCGGCTTGTCCTGCCATTCCCATCCATGAAAGGATGAAGCGAAACAAACCTCAGATGCGTCCAACAGGCCAGTTCAATTGCATTTACCCCGCTCTCCGGCATATTACAGATATTTTTTTTTTCAGACAGATCTTCATAAAATTCTTTCATCAGTCCCGGCAGCCTTAAAGGATCAGGACATTCATGGGCGGAACCCTGAATATATACCTGGCGTTCCCTGTAAGTCCCGCCCGGTAAGATGCGTTCCATCAGTATTTTATGAATCCCCAGAATGATCTTTTCATTGAGATCGCTTCCATTCCTGATCTGGTGCACGGCATATTCAAACGCTTTTTTATGGTTAATCTGTTCGTATATCTCCCTCAGGTTTTTATTCGCAGGCGTCGTATTCCGGAGCAGCAGATTCCCTGTTTCTTCTAATGTCAGGGAGTTTCCTTCAATTGAAGTAGAATCATAGGTGTACCTGACAATAAAACGCTCTTCATAACTGCTGACAAATTCCGGGTTCTGTTTTAAAAATTTCCGGTTCTTCAGATACTGCTTTTTTTTTCGTTCCAACTGTTCCGAATACAAATCCTTCATCCTCCATAATAGCGCATACACAATCTGTCAAACTGCTCTTTTGTGATAATTCCCTCCGGTACAAGAAATTTTGCTATATTTTCCAGAGAGTCGCAAAGATTTGTATAGCCCCAGTCCTCCTCGGCGTCGGCGCGCTCCAAATCGTCTATGATATTTTTTACAAGCTGCGGCAGACAATCGTAAAAATCGTCAATTTTTACGCTGTTATCCGTCCAGCGGTAACTTTCCAGTGTTTTCACAGGGCAATGCCTCCTATCTCCTTTAACCAGACGCATTCGTTCCGGCCTGAACCGTCAGATATTTCCTGACAGATTCTATCTTATCACAGAAACGGCATTTTATATATCCTGTTTTTTATTATTATTTCTATATCATATTTACCCTGTGCATTCTATACTGCTTTTCCTACATGTCATGAGTATCGAAACATACGAAACAATGGCAGAGACTGCCGCAACAGACGCTGCGATTTCTGAATCAGAGGCAGAGTTCGCACAGGACGGAAAACTCTACGACGTGCGGGAAGCTCTTGCTTCTATAAGGAGAAAATTATAAAACGGCCGCTTTTACCCTGCCCTGAGAGTTCTTTTTACATCACCGCATAAACCTGTCATAGAACCTCTGCAGCGCGTCCGCGCTCCTCGTATTTCCGATTCCGTTCACCCGGATAAATTCCTGCATTTCAAGTACTTCCTCATGCGTGAACGTAAACACTGCCTCCGGCGTATGATTCCTTAAGTTCTCAAACGCGTCCTCCAGTACCGCCCGGTATTCAGGGTCTTTCTTCCAGATGGAGTTCTCCTCCAGCCCTCCCTTTTCATAAGGCAGGTTATAATATTTCTCATTGATAAAACGCGTCGTTCCCGGACGGTCCGTCCGGTCTGAGGTCGTCTGGATGATTTTCGGCGACGTATCTACGATATGCACCGTGATTTGTTTCTCCGAGCTGTTCCCGCCGCTGTCAACCGCTTTGTATGTCTCCGTCACGTTCCCGCTGTGCCGGAACTGGGTAAAATCGGTTTCCTGATAGTCCGTTACATAAAACGAGTTTTCCGCCCGTTTCCCCGGCGCGATTTCTCCGTCCTCAAGGTCAAACGCCGCCGCTTCGCTTAACAGCTCCTCCTCCGTCACAAACCCGCTCTGCGCCTGCTCCAGCGTATAGTACAGGTCCTTTGCTTTAATTCCCGGGCAGTCGTCCCATACCGCGTAAAGCGTAATGACGGCCCCGTCTTCTTCCGACAGGTTTAAGATTTCCTCCTCATCCTGATACGCGGCCTCCGTGTCGTCCGCGGAAGTTCCCCAGCCTTTGAACGCGCTGTCCCCGTATTCGTTTTCCCTGCGGTATTCATTCGGCGGAAGCGGAAGCTCCTGTCCGTAATAAACCGTAATTTCCGGCATGTCCCCTTCCGTGGCCCCGTTCCTGTCAAACCGGACGGTGTAGCGGTTCCTTGCATAATAAAGGTTTATGGCAAGCGTCCCGTCCGCGCGTATCGCCGCTTCCTCCGCCGCGGCTCCGTCCGCTTCTCCATGAGAATAAGTAAACCCGGTCCAGCTTTTCTTTATATCTGCAAACTTCACTGTGCTGCCGACAAGTCCGTTCCCGGTTCCGGTCTCTTCCAGCGTATAGCCGGTTCCGTCCACATTCATCCGGTAGTGGCTGACCGTATAGCCCGCCGCATCCGGCTCCCACTGCGCGTAAAGCGTAACCTTCCCGCCGTCCTCCGCAGTCAGATTCTTTACGGACGCGCCGTCCGCATAGGACGTCCCGCTTCCGTCCGCCGCCGTGTTCCAACCGGTAAACCGTTCGCCCTGCTTTCCGTAAGTGTTGTCTGTCAGGTTATACTCCGTGTCATACCGGCATTCCATGTCCTCCATGCTTCCGGTATCTGCCCCGTTCCCGTCGAACCCGATCCGGTAGCTGACAGGTTCCGCCCATGCAGTCACAGCAACGTCCTCCTCCGGCATAGTAAAGACAAGCGGCAGCTCCTCCGATTCCCGGTCTCCGGTCCATTTCCACCATTTGTAGCCCGTTTCCGTCTCTAATTCCGCTCCAAGCGTGACGGTATCCCCGGCATAATATTCCCCGGCCCCGTCGACAGAGGAAATTCCTTTTTCTTTTACCACGCTTACAGTATATGTATCCCCTTCCGCGGCGTTCGCCGTCAGCGTCAGGTTCCCCGCAGGCATGGGAAATGTGTAGGTCTTCTCCGCCGTATAAACAAGCTGGAACCTTCCCGCGGGCTTCGTCCAGTTGATCCATCGGTAATGCGCCATGACCGCGGCGTCAATCGTGACTTCCTCCCCTGCATAATAGCTCCCGGCCCCGCTGACCGACGAAATACCTGTTCCTGCCTTCAGCGTCAGCGTATATTTTGAGACCGCCTTCCACTGTGCGTAAAGCGTAATCGTTTCCCCCGCTTTTACCGTGGAATTGAACTTCGTAAATTCGTAGCGGTCCGGATAGGAAATCCCGCTTCCATCCGCCTTTGTGTTCCAGCCGGTAAATTCATACCCGTTCCGGGAATAAGTATTCGCGGGCAGCCGGTACGGGGCCTCCGGCTTTAACAGGTACCCACGCTCCTCCATGCTACCGTCCGCGCCGTTTCCGTCAAACCTTATGCTGTAGTCCTGTTCCTTCCAGACCGCATACATGATATAGTCCGTGCCCCCGGAAGGGTCCGGGTCGCCCCAGACGTTCTCTTTCCCGTACTGGAACGTCCACGACCAGTTGAAGATATACGTCTTTGTCGGATAATAAAGCGCCCAGTTTTCCTTTGTATTCGCCTCTGTTCCGCCCCACGGCTGCCAGTTCGGGGAATACATCGTAATCCGCTTGTCATCCGAAAGCCGCCTTACCGTATACCCGACAAACGCGTAGCCCTTCCTGGTAAAGCCGCAGTCCGTCGGCGTCATGGCGTCCAGAAAGGTAAACGTCTCCGGCTCCATACTCCCCGTTACTGAAAACGATTCCGTCTCTTCCTTCCCGCGGTACTCGATGTGGTATTCCTTCGGCTTCCACTGCGCGTACAGTGTGAAGGAATCCGAAAAGCTTCCGTTGGTAAACCAGCTTTTGTCAATCATATAGCTTTTATCCGGATAATACTTCTTCCACTTTTCTTTGTCCATCCCGGCCTCGCCGGCAGCCGGCTGCCAGCCGTCTGTCGTGTAAATCATGCGGTCCGAGTTGCGGACCAGCGTATAGCCGTCGAAGGTAAAGCCCTTATAGGTAAAGGCGCATTCCTTCGGGCGGAACGTCCGGCTGAACCGGATCTGCTGCGGCTCCATGCTGCCGGAGGTAATCTCCCCTGTGGCCGCAATATAGCCGGAAGGAATGGTAACGTTGCTGTTATAGGAAATCGTACTGTATGCGCCTGCCGCCGGAGCGTCCACGGTAAAGGTACAGGTGTGCTTCTCCGTTGACGCTGTGTTCCGTGTGTAAAGAAAACGCATGGTATCCACGTCCACTTCGGGACGTCCGTCCAATGTATTCTCTTTCATTTTTCCCTCGATAAGATAATTTTTGTTCATCCATTCCATACAGTCCCGGTCGCCCTCGGATCCGGCAATGGCGCGGATAGTGTCAAACATTCCCCTGTTTATCATGTACTTCCTGGGCTGGAAATCATTAATTTCTTTTGATGTGTTATCCTCTTTATTCGTCCTTACATACCGCTGATACCAGCTCTCCACTTCGCTGGCGGACGGGTTTCTGCCCGATAAAAACCGGAACGCGTCGCAGATCATCTGACGCGGGTTGTTCTCCGTCCCGACTGTTGGATAATACGTATAGGACGTCCCGTCCTCGTTCCAGTTTTTCAGGTATTCGTCGCTGATAATGAGCTTCATGGCAAGATACGACGGCTCGCCAAAATATTCGCCGCCTACCGAATCCGCCCATTCCTGCAGCCTTGCCGGATAGGAATGGCTGATAATAAGATTCGAATAGCTGCTGATTTCCGCCGCCGTTGCCGCCCTGTGGTAAAACGCCTGAAAAAGGTTGTCTATCAGCAGGTTTATACTTTTCATATTTACCGTCACTTCACAACGGAACTGCACGCCCTCAATGTCTGAAGTTTTGACGGTATAGGTGGAACTTCTTTCTCTGTATATCTCCTCCCACTCACTTCCGTTGTATTGATACCACTTATATTTTGGGATATCACCGGAAACCTCCGGATCCAGCGTACAGGTAAACGTGGTGTAAGCCCCGTTTTCCTCCGCAGTAATAGTCGCCGTATGATGCGGGCAGCTTCCCTCCGCTGCATAAACCGCATTTCCGGGCAGAATCCCCGCTGCAAGCAGCACAGCCGCAGTTAAGAATAAAATCTTATTCCATATTCTTTTGTGAAATTTCTGTATAATCAATTATATCCTCCCGTCTTTCATTCCTGTTTGATTGTTGTATAATAAACGGCTCCCCTTGCCCCTTCTTCCGCAAGAAAAGTCTCCCCCTGTGCGCTGGTTGTCGTTTCATCATAGGTGAAACGTTTCACCGGATCAATCAGGATGCCTCTCGGATAACGGTGTTTCGCTTCATACCAGTATTCTCCGTCCAGATAAACATCTATATATACGGTTACATATTCCGCAGTGATATATACCTGCTTCCTTGTCCAGTCATCCTCAGCAGACGCAGTAAAGACTTCCCCCTCAATCGTTGCATAGGGGCTTTCAATAAAGTCAGCAAGATGTCTCGTATCAAAGGATGCCGTGTCAACCACCGTGCCAGGCTCAACCTTATACTGCATATTACTCCAGTAAGGTTCTTCCCCTCCGTTTAAATAATAGTCAATTACTATTGTGATACGGTTATCCGGCTCTTCCTCCTTTTCACCTAGCCCTGCAAGGTGCGCCATCGTCTCGTCCGAGACTGCGGACGTCCCGCCCATGACATAGGTTTCCTCTACCATGTATTCCTTTATATACGCTTCCTGCGCTTCATAGCTGGAGTTCGACACCAGAATCACCGGGGCATAAAGGCTCCCCGCCAGCACGCCCCCGGTCAGACCGTCCGGAAAGTTCCCGCCGTATGCAAACACGGCGTTTCGGATACCGGGATAAGGGTTAAAGTATTCCGCAATCGCAAGCGACGTCGCGTAGCGGTCCGCGCCCGCAATCCGCTCCACCGTACCGCAAAGCTCTTTTGCCTGCGCCTCGACGGTCTCATTGACGGCCCCGGTCCCGCCGATCAGATAAATCTCCGACGGAGCAATCTTCCGTATCGTTTCCACGGCTTCCTCCGTCAGGGAATCCCCCGCAAGGATAATCGGTATATATTCCGCTGCGGAAACGGTGGAAACGGACAGGCTGTCCGCATAGCTCTTTCCGCTGGCAATGATCACGCGCTCCGGCTTCACAGGCACTTCATTGACAATCGCAAGATTGGTCTCATACCGCGACGTCCCGGCCAGACGCACAACACGGTCCCTCCAGATGCCTTCTCCCCTGTAGCCGGAATCCAGCAGCTCCTGCTCCACATACTCCGGCACAGCCCCGGTTCCGCCGAGCAGGTATACGATTCCGCCCTTCGATACATGCCGGTCGATATAGTCTAACGTCTTCCGCGTGCCCGCCTCCGACTTCCCCGCCAGCAGGATCGGCGCGTCGTACCATCCGGCCAGATAGGAACCCGCAAGGGCGTCCGGGAAATTGTCCGCGCTGGCAATCACAACGTCTTCAAACGTCCCGTCCCCGCGCATAAGCTCCGCGCACTGAATCGCCGTCTCATACCGGTCGTTCCCCGCAACGCGCGTCACATGCTCCGGCATACCTGCGCTTTCCGCATACGGTATGTTCTCCTGTTCCGCCGCTTCCACCGGAGCTGCCTCCAACCCTGCGCCATGCTCTGCGCGCGCTTCCATGCTTCCTCCGAATGCAGATACAGCCGTAATCATCAGTGACATTCCAAGCAACATCAGATTCTTTTTCATACTATATATCCTCCGCTTCTGCCGTTTTTATAAAATCCTTGCCGTCTTTTACTGGCAGCTTTTCAATTAATTTCTCTACATATTTTGATTTTTCCCATGTCTCTTTATCTCCGACAACATAAATCCGGTATTTTGCCCTTGTCACTGCTACGTTTACAATGTTTGCATTTACCCATCCTACCGCGCCTTTTGCCCGGTCTTCTTTGTCGCAGCCCAGGAGGAAAATTACTTCATCCGCTTCTTTTCCCTGAAAAGTATGGACTGTTCCTATTTTTCCGGCCATTTTCTTCTTCCAGTCATCCGATAACAGGCTGCTTCCTTCAATCATAGATTCCATGCTCTTTATCACAGTTTTAAACGGGCTGATAATAAACAGGCTGGGGTAATTGTTCTTTTTAAAAACTTCATTAAGCAGTTCAATTACAACTTCCCCCTGCTCCTTTACAAAATGATTTTTACCGCCTGCTTCTTTTCCCACCACATTTATCCAGCAGGATTTATCCATGCAGAACAATTTCTTTTTTTCTTCGCTTGGCAAATCTGTCTTCTGTTTCATCATCTTGTTATAGGATATTTCGTTGGAAATATCAAACATCGGGGAAATGCATCTCCGATGCACAACCAAAGGACAGCCAACCCATTCTTCATCCTCTTTTCCCCGGTTTAACCACGTTCCATACGGATTCATAAAATCCGCAAAATGCTGTACCGAAAAATCTTTCCGCCTGTAAGCGCGGTATATATCATTCCGGAACGCATCCCTTAAGATGTCCAAATCCTCAGTAACTACTGGTTCGATCTGTTTTGGATCCCCTACAATAATTGCCTTTCTGGAACGGTACAAAGCCCCGACAGCCATCTGAGGGGATGCCTGGCCTGCCTCGTCAATTATCAGCGTCCCTATAGTCCCCGGCCCGGACTCCTTCAAAAAGCTATTTACAGAGGCAAATGTTGTAGAAACAACAGGTACCAGAAGAAAGAGCGTCTGGAGCCACGGCTGTATTGCCGCATTTATATCATCGCTTTTATAAACAATGCGCTTTCCATTTTTATCTTTTAACTCGCCTAACATCTGAAAATATCCGATCAGGTTCTGCCGGCAGGAATTCGATGCAGTAATAAAAGCTTCGTGAAGTTTCATGGCATAATAAAAAAGCTTTTCCCGTTCCAAGTCATACTTCTGTGTAAACCAGGGGTTATCCGCATGTGCCTGCGTACTTTTCTCTGTATCCTCACCTAATAACTCTTCCATAAAATTTATGTCGAGCCTCGTACCTGTTTTTTCACTGCATAGAGCCTCATTTAAGAACTGTTCGCACTCTTTTATTTTCTGATTTTCCTGATATATATCATTTTTAATAGCTGCTGCATAATTGCTGAATTTCATTTTTTCCTGATGAAAGGCATATTGCGTCGCCTCTACCTTATGATGGAAGTCCGAACACCTCATTTCTTTCTCCCGCACAGAGTTTAAATATTCAGGCAGGATTCTTTCTATTTCTGCTCTTCTGTTCTCCAGCTTCCTGTATTCCATACGGTACATTTCCTGAAGATGCATAGCGTCCACTGTCTTGTTTGTCTTAAACAGCTTTCCCAAAAAAGTAATGTCCCTGTTCAGTCCCACAATGTTCTGCTGCAGTTCAAACATCCCCTGTTCCGCATTAAAGTACTCTCCCTTTAACCTTTCATAGTCTGTCCCCGCCTCCCTGTACGCTGCATCCAGCGCTTCCATTTGGGGTGACAGGCTTTGGAGCTCTTTGGAATAAAGTTCTTCTCTCTTCCGATAATCATTACTGGAAATGGTTTCTTTCTTTTCTAGTTCCTTAATCTTACTTTCACATTCCACTTTTGCGCTCAGTTTGTCTCGAATCTCGCTTACATGTTTTAACTGGGTTTCAAAATTCTTTTTGGCGATCCGATAATTTTCCGTATCTTTCCTATTTTGAAATTCTTTCTTCTGGTCATTGTTTTCCTCCAAATCATACATAGCATAACGATAAAAGGTTTGAATGTTGCTTCTTTTTCCCAATGGCGCCGATATAAGCCCCCAAACTTTCTTTTCTTTTTTCTTCGCTTTATCTTTTCCACTATTATTTTTAACTTTTTCCTTATAATCTTTGTTCTTTTGTATCGGCTTTGTCCTATTCAGCAAAGAGGCTGCATATTGGGTAAAATAAATATTGAAAGATTTCCCTTTTTCTATTGTTTCCCCCATTTTAAGGAACGATTCACTGACACTTGACGATAATGGAAGCTCTTTTGTAATATTTTCAACAGCTCCGTTATTGCAGGAAGCAACAAGCATACCATAGTCGTTGATCCGGTCATTTTTCAATCGATAATAATGCTGAGCCTCATCAGAATACGAATTTAAGGTATTATTCCCCTGCTGGAAGTCCATTTCTTCAAATGCATCATCCGGATCAGAATACTCCGCCAGAAGCTTTGCCCGTTCTACTATATTATTTGCTATAATCTCTTTTAAAAGCGTTGTTTTCCCGGTTCCCGGAGGCCCGTTTACGGAAAATATTTTGTTACAGGCTTTGGAGTTATAACCTTCAATAGCAAGATTTACCGCTGTCTGCTGCATAAATGACGGACGGAATCCCGACGGCCATTTCCCAAGCGGGGACTTTCTGATATCCAGCTTTTCTAAATAGAAATCTGTCAGTATTTCTATATTCTCTTTTGAAGGGTTCAATAAATCAGTCCGCTCCATAATGTCATTTTGGTAACCGTCCCTGTATTGATATCCGCTGTAAATATAGTCAAAAAGCCATTTTTGCAGGTATGCTCCTGATTCCAGTTGATTAACTTTATCCATTACTGTTTTTATATCTTTTAAAAAATATGTTTTGCTTAAGCCCGTAAATTCCTTTTCACTGTTCCATTTCCTGTATTCTTCTATTGTTTCGTCATCCAGAAAAAGCTGAAAAGAAACATAACATTTATCCTCAATATCTTTATCATTTGTAGGTTGTATCTTTCCCATAATATAATTATTATAAATACTGTCTATCGTTTTTTTATACCATCCTGCATCAATCGGGAACGCAGATTTTCTGATATAACCATCTTCCGTAAAATATTCTGTTGAACCACTGCTCTCCTCATCGAATTCCTCTGATATACCTTCTTTTGCTGTCCCTTCCCCAGCAATTCTTAAAAGTTCGGTATTATAATTTGCATTTACAGCGTCATAACCACCCTTACTCAATACAGTTTTGTCATCGTACTCCCCATTCTGTTCGGACAGATGGTTTATTGCCCATAATACTGGTGAAAAAGAAAAGGTATTTTCCATATATTCCCCGTTAGCGCTGGTCTGCAGGCTTGCCCATGCAATTCTGTCTATATTCATTTCCGGGCGGTCGTCATCTTCTTCTCTCAGTATCTTTGCCAGTTCTCTGATACATGGCTCCCGCGTTATTTTTCCAATATAGACAGTCAGGTCGCCCCATCGTTTCATGCCATAATATCTGGCCATTTCCATTGCGGTTTCATAAGGATCCTTTTCCTTACCCATCTCACAAAAAATGCGTATTTTTCTTTCCTTACGTATTTTAGTGTCATACTCATTTTTCGACAGCAGAGCTTCTTTTTTTTCCTCATGTGCTTTATCTGCTTTTCTTTTATCCGAATCACTCCACTTTGGTATGTTATCCTGATTCAAAAACTCCATTGTATGCCAGTAATTCAGTATATTTTCCACTGTTTCTTTTTTGTCCGTGATTTTATCCATAATTTACCCCATTTTTTATTTTCATCTGTTCTGTTTTTTGGCCTTATTCCTGGCCGAGCTCCCTTTCCAGCTTCTCCAGCATCTCGTCCAGGTCAAACTCTGCGGCTCCCTCGCAGTCCTCATCCGGCACGATATGCGGATCGTCCGCGTACCCGAGAAGCTCTAATAATCTTTTCACCTTTTCGTTATTGGTACGGTTATCTTTTTCTACTGCCATAAAACAATTCCTCCTCTTCTTCTGTTTCTTAAACTACAGGACAGTTTTCCTCTTTCTATCATAAACAATGTCTGTAGTAACATGCAATACATTTTACAACTATTATTCTGAAAGTACGGATGTTTTGGCCGGGAAATGGGGTAAACCCGGCCGTCCGATTCATCCTTTCTTATTCTTCCCTGCAATAACCGGGGATTTATTGCAATTCCGCCTCCTTCTCATGCTCGGAAAGGTCCCTTGCTGCCGCCGCCCTGTCTCCGGCATATAACTCTGTAACTATATCTGCAATCTTTCCTCTCCTGTAATCTTCAAGTGTCTTTACCGGATGGTAATACATACGCCGCCCTTTCCTCGAGGAAGTCAGAAACCCTTTCTTTACAAGTCTTGAAAGGAAGGTCGAGATGGTCTGCGGCTTCCATTCCCTGTTGTACCTGCGGTTTGCCAGTTCCATAACCTCCCTCATATCCGGTTCGCCTGCCTCCTCCCAGACGGTAAGCATGATTTGTTCCTCACACGGCGATATTTTCTCTTCCATCGCTGCCTCCTTAAAAATGAAACATCAGATCAGTTCCATTGTGCATAATAGTTTTTATCCTCCGTCACCGGCTGTGTGAAATCAGCGGGGGCGTCGTTTTCCTCCATCCAGCGCCGGAAGGCCGTCCCTTCCTGCTCCGGCCCGGCCGGGGCGTTTATGACGTCCCCTTCCGAAACCAGACAGGACTTGTAACTGCTTCCTCCGTTTTCCAGTTCTTCTTTTGTCCGGTAAAAACGGATTTGAAAGCTCCTTTCCGGTTCCTCCAAAGGACGGTTGAAAAGGACGGTTTTCCGGCATATTGCGGAGCCTTCCCTTCCGTTTATGTGCCTGTATTTTTCTTCGATTTCCACGGAAAGGATTCCCTTTTCATTGTCTGCTTTTATGACATTAATAATAATATCAGAATCCGTATCCAATAAAACGGACAGGTTTTCCATGAAATCCGCAAGAAAAAAATGGTATTCTTCTATTTCGTAATTGCCCGACAGCATCAGGTTTTCGACCGTTTCCTCCACAACGGAGGAAAGGCCGCTCTCCAGCTCCGTACTCCTTGCCTCCCTTCCAAAAAGCGCCGCCAGGATTCCAAACGTCAGCGCGCCGATTACCATATATGACGCGATCATCATGATATTTTTCATTTATCCTTCCCCCTGCCTCTTATTCACCGGCGCTGCGACGGAGCAGGTATATTTCTTTCCGGCCGAATCCCTGGCCGCCGCCCATATCTCATAAACGCCGCCGTCCGGAAAACAGATTTTTCCGGTCGTTTTATCATAACAGGACGTAAGGTCGTTCCCCAGATGGTCTGTAACCTTCAGTATCCGCAGAGCCAGCGTCTGTCCGGAAGCGTCCCTTGCTTTGATAAAATCCGCCGCCGGCATGTCTTCGCCTGCGTAAAGCTTCCCTGCATATTCATAAACGATCGAAGGCATTCCTTTCCCTCCTTCGGCAAGATAGCCGTTAAAATCGGCGTACCCGGCATAATCTGTCCCGGAAACGGAAAGGCCCGCCCCGATGATGTTCAGTACGCCCCGGTTCCCTTCCCCGTCCCTGATTTGGAAAAATACCAGCGAAAAAACAAGGAAAAACGTCGCGCTTGCAAGCAGGAACCGCCCGTATGCTTCTATGATATGTTTCATGTCTGTTCACCGCCTTACTCTATCCCGCCATGCCCGTAAAAAACGCTTCCACCGCCCGGTTTAAGATTCCGCCCGGCTGCAGCATGGCAAGGAACAGGGGGATCAGCAGGGCTGCCGCAGTCCCGCTTAAAAGCCCGGCTCCATACTCTTCCAGTATCTCTTTCATTCCGCCCTCCTTTAAAACGACGTTACATAGTTAAATACATAAATCAGGACCGCCGCCGCGCACCCGCCGAAAATGCCTGCGATCAGCGCGTCCCCGTACTCTTTTATGATTTGTTCCAAAATTCCGCTCCTTCCTCTGCTCCACGCGGCAGAAACCATCCCTGAAAAATCCCCATGTAACTATTCCATGAAAAGAACGCCGCGTTTGCGTTCTTTTGCGTGTAACTTAGACATTCTTAGCGGGCGTACTTTGACCGCTTAGAATGCCTTTACGCGCTGTTACCTGGCAACCCCTCTTGTGGAACTTTCCACCGATATCCCAAGCAGCGGCAGCTCATACCGGTAGGTAAGGATCACTTCCGCCGTATTGATGTCATTGTATGGGTCATAGGTGCAGTTCCTTATTTCCAGCCGGTATCCGGCTGCGGCCGCCTGTGCGGTGCAGGCGTCGATTACTTCCTGGTTAAAGTTGCTGTTCTCAATCTCCGCAATGACGTCGGCCTTATATTCCTTTGCGGCAATGACGTCCGAGCCTGCCGTAAGGATTGCCATGCTTACAAACGCCGCTAACGCGATGCAGACGACTGCGCTGAACGCTTCTATGATATGTTTCATAAATCAAGTCCCCTTCCCGCCTGTTACAGGCTGTCTAAAGTCCGCCCACGCTGCCCATGATCTGGAACATGACAAACATCCCGATTGTCATATCCACCATCATTTTTACTGCCGCCGCAAAGACTGGGTAGCTGAATATCATACGCATTTTAAATAACGCATGCTCCGCTATCAGCCCGTCCGCCTGCTCCTGCATCTTGCCCATATGCCCGAGCAGGTTGTTGATCTGCACCTTTGCATTTCCGGTTCCTGATTCCGAGATGGAATAAAGCATTTTCATACAGCTTTGCGCCTCCGGTATGCGGAACCCCTCGCAGAATTTTACATATGTAGACAGTCTGTCCGGGTCTTCCTCCATCCGGACCGAAAGCGCCGCAAGCTCCGGCGTCAGCACTGCTGGCGCGCGCCCTGCCGATTTCAGGAGGGAGACCTGCACGTTATTATTTTGTAACAGCAGCGCCATTTCCATTAACCACTGCGGAAACGCGATATACATTGCCTGTTCCAGGTCTTTCTCAGCAAGGGAATGCCCGATTTTATGCTGAAAGAGAAGGAATACTGCCAGAAGCAGCGGCGGAATGCACAGCCAGCTCTTTAGCACGAGAAATAAAAATGCCGCTGCGATAAAAAACGGCGCTGCCAGAATCAGGCTGCGTCTGGACGCCTTCCTTCCGTCGTACTCCCGCACCTCCCGGTACGTCTCCCTGATTTCCTCATTGTCATAAAGGTTCTCCTCCCCGACCCAGTCGTCCGTCATGCTGCCAGAGCTTTTCTTAAAAGCATGCATGGAAAACAGGATAAAAAATACGGAGGAAAGCTGGACAAACGTATGGTGGAACACGTCGATTGCTCCCGTCGAATGGAACATCACCCGCATATAGTCAATCACATACAGGCACAGGGCGCAGAGCAGCGTCGCGACCACAATAGAGATGATATTATCCGTATGGCTTTTCTTTTTGTCCGCCTGCAGCTGATAAACCCGCCTTTTCCAGCTCTCGTTATCCTCCAGGATCAGCGTAATTGAGTTCTCCACTTCCCCGCCGTCTCTTTCCGCATTGGTTAAAAGCTCATGCGCGGTATGGATCCGCCTGCAGCGGTACGGCGTCTCGATCAGCTCCAGCGCCTCCTTTAAGACCCCTTTTTCGGTCGCCGCCTCGCCCCGGTTGATATAACTGACCGCTTTTCCGATCGTGTCTTTCATCGCGCCGTCCGAAAATGCCTCCCTGCATTCCAGCAGCGCAAGCTTGATTTTCCCGTTCTTCTGAAACGAATACATCAGCTGCTCGATATAGGTCACAACATCGGAGAACCGCTTCTGTTCATACATCCTTTTATACATGTCAAAAATCAGGCCCGGAAGCATCAGAAGCATCAACAGCAGCACAGCCGCCATATAAGGCCAGTTTAACTGGAATAAGAGCCCGATTCCGGCAAGCGACGCCAGCGCGCAGAGTGTGACCGCCGCCTGGTTTTTCCAGGAAAAGCGGTATCCGAACAGGTCCACTTCTTTCTGCAGGCTCCCCGGGCGCAGCAGATAAAACCTGCTTCTTTTCCCCCGCTTCTTTTTCATCATTTCCCCTCCTTCAGATATTTTTCAAGGTCCCTGCACACGAAAGGATCCTCGATTCCGCTCATTTCAAACTTTTTCCTTACGTCCGGCGGCAGCTCCTCCGATACGGCCTCGCCGTCCTTTAAAAGCATATAGATTTTGTTCTCATAGCCTTCCCTGGAAAAAAAGCACATCTGGTCAATGTAGCGTCTTATGCTCCCGTCCTCATTCTCCGTTTTCCGCACCAGGACGCCGACATTGACATAGCGGTAAATCCGGTTTTCCATCCGGTCCGCGTCGTTGACATTGTTCATCATATTTTGGATCCGGTCCGGAAGCTTTCTTAAGTCGTCCAGATGGAGCGTCGTAAACCCCTTGACCCCAGTGCTCCACTGCTCCAGAAGCGACGTCACTTCTACCGAACGCGCTTCTGAAAGGACCAGCCACCGCGGGTTCTGCCGCAGGCTCGCCTTGATGGCCGCCGTATAATCAAAGTCGTCGTCCACCCGGATCTCCACGCAGTCGCCGCCGGGGTTTAACGCGCTGTAATGGATTTCCAGGGAATCCTCAATCGTAATCACCCGCTGCGACGCAGGGATAAACTGCATTAAAAACTTCGTAAACTCCGTCTTCCCATGTCCCGGCTCCCCGCCCGTCACAAAATTCATTCCTGCCTTCACACAGTTGATTAATAAATGAATCATCCGCTCCGGGCAGTAGCCGGACGCCGCCATGTCCGCAATCCGGTTCCGGATCGTAGAAGGCGATTTTCGGATGCAGATGCTGGTGCCGGACATGGCGACCGAATTATGTAAAATACTGATCCGCAGCTCCCTTGTGTCCGCCTCCAGCACACGGTTTGCCTTGTTAAACTGCCGGTTCACGCAGTTTGCAATATTATGCGTGAACTGCTCTAAAAACTTCCTGTTTATTTTCTCGTCCGCTTTGTAATGGCCTTTCTCAAGGTCTGTCAGCCAGAGATCCGTGCCGTTATAGTCGATATCCGTCACGTTCGGGTCGTTGATATATTTCCAGAAGACCCCGAACTGTTCCTCCGTCGGCTGAAAATTTACAAGGTCATTCATTTTCCCCTCCCATTCTGCCGTTTCCGGCCGCTTATGCCCATGCGGGGCCGCGTGCTTTCCGCCCGCAGCCCTGTACGGCTCTTTTGTTTTTTCACGCTGTTACGCTCCGCCGCCCGCGCCTGTCAGGCCCTTCATGTTGTCAAAAAACGACGACATCGCTTCCTGAAACTGCTTTGCGACAAACCCGTCGCTGGTGCATAATGCTACAACAACGATGCCCAAAGCCACCAGTGCAACGGACACCAGGATCGCCGTCCCATAGTGCTCCATGATATACTTCATACCCGCTCACCTCCCTTCCGCTTTTATTTATTTATGTAAATACCGCAGCTTCCGGTATCTGCACCTTACATTCATTCTTTCCTCCATCATTTCCCTTTTCATGAAGCTGTCCTTTGGGGGAGCCTCCGGTTCCGGCGCGCATAAGGCGTCCTCCGGGTTTCCCTTCGGATATAGCAGGGCTTTTATTTCTGACGCAAGCTTCCCTTTTAATCCCGGCAGGCGTTCCTCAAGCACATATCCGACCCCCTCCCACCCGTCGCTGCGGACCGTCCTCTGTCCGGCGCCTTTCTCTCCCTTCCGGAACGTGACCGTCGCCATGCTGTCCAAAGGCGTGTCGGTCAGCTCATAGCCCAGCAGGCCCATTGCCTTCGTATATCTCTCCTCCATCGTCATGGAGGACAAGGGGAACTCAGTTCCCCTTACGTCCGGCTGTCCTCCTGCCGGCGCTTTGTTCTCCGGAACAAAATTCTCCTTATTTTCTCCTTTTTCAAAGAGCTTTCGGATAGAAGATAATTCCTGTTCTATCTCCTTAATTTCTTTTTCGTATTCCGGCTTCCAGTGTATCCCGGAGGATGTCAGAATGGACGCTTTCCTGTCTGCCAGGTCCAGGTACCTTAAAACCTGCTCTTCCGTCATTTCCCGACGTATCTCTCCACTCATGGCATAATCACTCCTTCCGCCATCATTTCCCGGCTGATGAAATGGAGCTTTTCCATCTCCTGGTTTTTAAATTCCGATATAATTTTTTCAAAACATTCCGTTTTTTGTGCGTCTCCCTTAAACTCCGGGTTCTTACGGCTTAAATCGGCAAGCTCCTTTATGGTGTACGGTTTCCCCTCGAGATGTTCAAACTTTGCTATATGTTTCACCAGCTCTTTATTGTCTTTAAAACCCGCATGACGGATGTTCTCCGCGATACGCTCATAGTTTTCCGGACTTACCACGAATGGCTTCTGTTTTGTAAAGCTGAAACTGCTCTGTTCTAATTCCTGCCGGCGAAATTCTGTAATGATTTTCTTAAAACATTCCGCTGTTTCGGAATTGCCCGTAAAATCCGAAGATTTCCGACTCAACTCGGCAAGTTCTTTTACAGTATACTGTTTTCTTCTCAGATGCTCAAAGTCCATCATGTGACATATCAGAGCAGGATTCGGGCTGAATTTTGCATGAATTATATTGTCCTCTATTCGCCTGTAGTTATCACTTTCCTTAAACTCTGATATTATTTTCTGAAAAAGTTCTGTTTTTTCAGGATCGTCCTTAAATTCAGGATTTTCAGACTCTAATTTTACAAGGTCTTCTATCGTATACCGCTTATTTTCCAGCTGTTCAAATTTGAAAATATTGTCCGCCAGATTTTTAGCTTCATCAAAATAAAGATCAGTTTTATTTCTAACATCACAATTGATACGAAATCGTTCATCGGAATTAATAGCAGCCATTATTTCCTCTAAACATTGTTCTTTGCTTATGCCAAGCATCTCTTCCAGTGGGTTATGTGTAAATTCCGGATTCTTTTTACTTAACTCAATCAGTTCCTTTATGGTATACGGCCTTCCCTCCAGATATTCAAATCTGGCAATTTCATGCCGCAGCTCAGAATCATACTCTTCATCATAAACAAAAGTAATATCTGCTTTCAAAAACTCCTGGTTAATCCGCTCATAAGCCTTCGGATACTGCAATTCCGCCTTTATTCTTTCAAAACAGTCCGCTTTGCTGATCTTAAATATATCTTCTAACGGGCTGCGCTCAAATTCAGGGGTTTGCTTCGTCAGCTCGACAAGCTCTTCTACCCTATAGCGCTTCCCTTCCAGAAATTCAAGTTTTGCAATACTCCTTGAAAAACATGGAAAAGACATATTCTGAAGTTCTGCTTCTGGCCAGATTCGATCCATGCCTTTCTTACCTATTGCTAAATCTGCTTTGAAGGAGGCGGCACGCATGAGGTCTGTGCCATTCATACTGCAGTCCGTATCAAAAGATGTATTTTTTGACAGGTTTGCGCCGCTGAAATCACAGTTCTCCAGATGACAGGATTCAAAGTCGACAGAAAGAATATCTGCATTTTTGAAATTACAGTTTTTCATGGAAGCGGAGAAAAACTTACATTTATATTTTTCATCAGGCCTGTCATACTCAGAATAATCCGTACATTTAACATTCTCCCAACTACAGCCGTCAAATGTATTATCAGTAAAGCGGACACCATACATTTCGCTATTGTCAAAGTGACAGCCATGCATAAAATTCTTTTCAAATGAATAAAAGTTCTTGGTACAGCTGCCCTTAAAATAACTGTTTTTTAAAGTACATCTGTCCAACATATTTTCACGAAAACGCGTCTCAAACATTTGTCCATTGTCAAAGCTGCAGCCATGCATGGTATTCTTTTCAAACCAGCAGTCGTAACTTTTCGCATCATTAAAATTACAATGATCCAATACGCTGCCGGAAAAACGTATATCTCTTAAATCTGTGTTTTCATAATTACAGTCTTTATATTTCCCATCAGTAAATTTGCAATTATAAAATTTTGCGCCTTTAAAATTACAGCCCTCCATATTCCCGCGGAAATCGATATTTTTAAAAAAACATCCCGAAAAATCCACGTCCTTCAAATCCGCAGTGACTTCAATTTTTTCTTCTATTTGCCCACTGAATCCTTGCCCCGCAAAGCTGCTTCCCGGCTCCGCTTTATTCAGCATTTCTTCTAATTCCTGCCGGGTTCTCTCCCGTTCTTCATTCTCCATCCTTAAACTCCCCTCCCTATCACTTCTATCAGCAGCTCCCTAAGCTCCGGCTGAAGCAGCGTAGTGACGCCTATTATGGACAGCGCGGTCATAAAAAGCAGGATTCCCGTAATTACAAAACTCCCTGCCGCCTTTAAAAATCCTCCGCCGTCCGGTTCCTCTTTTTCCGCCGGCGCGGACCCCGGTTCCGGGTGCTTCCGCTTATATCTTTCATAAAGGATCGGCGCCTTTTCTTTCTCCTTATTCCGCATAGCTTCTCCTTTTTTTCCGGTAGCCTGCCTTTGCCGGCCTTTTCCCTTTTGCCGCCCTTGCAAAGCTCATTTTCTTAAAATCTGATATGTTCAGGTTTTCCCTCAGTTCTTCATATAGTTCCTGTATCATCTCTTCCTTTCCCAGGCTGCCCTCCCGGATTTGCTGCAGTTTATATTCCATGTCCCGCGTGAGGTCCGGGTCTTTAAGCGGTTCCGGAACCACCGTTATGTACATCCTTCCAAACGGCGTCGTATAATATTTTCCATCCTTTAACGCCAGAAACGGATGTTCTCCGGAGGTAAGCTTTTCAATGGTGGCCGCCATCGTTGCCGGCGTCCCTATGCGGTATTTCCTCATCAGGTCTGTAATGCTTCCTACGTGATACCGCGGCGGCGGGTTTCTGTGCCGTTCCAGGATATGGAGCTGCCGTATTTTCATCTTATCCCCGATTCCGGCTTTTTCATACGCAGGCGGCAGTTCTTCCTGTTTGGGCTCCGGATTGGAAAGCAGCCGGTAGCCCGGTTCCGTTTCTGCGCTTTTGCTGCTCCGGAACAGATACCCGTTTGCAGTAAACGTCACCTCGGCGGACCTGCAGACCCGTTCTTTCGCAAATATGCCCAGAAAACGGTATACGATTTCATCGAAAACATTCCGTTCCTCCCGGCTCAGTGTCTGATAGATTCGTTCCATATTCCGGTTGTCTGCGGGGATAAGCGCATGGTGGTCGCTGACCTTCGCATCGTTAAAATAATATGCACGCACAAACCCTTCCCCTTCCATGCATCCGGACAGCGCCGTTTTAAATTTTCCAAACCTGCAGCACGCAAGGTTTTTCTGGACCGTAAGCATCATATCCGTCGTCAGATACGAAGAATCCGTCCTCGGATAACTTAAAATCCGGCGCTTTTCATACAATGTCTGGGCAATCTGCAGTGTCTTTTCCGGCGTATATTTATATTTCCTTCCGATTGCAGACTGTAAGTCCGGCAGGCTGTATAAAAGCGGCGCTTTTTCACGGATTGTTTTCTTTTTCACTTCATATACGGTCGCAGTTTTCTCTTTATCCGGAAATTCTCCGGCAATGCTTTCGGCTTCGCTTAACGTTTCAAACGTAAGGCCCGTCCCCTCCGGGTCCGCCATCAAGGCCTTCACCCCGTTTTCCATTTCCGCTTCTAACGCATACGTTTTCCCGGGTACAAACGCCTCAATCTCTTTTTCTCTCAGGACAATGAGGTTTAACAGCGTCGTCATGCAGCGTCCGTAAGGTAGCGTCAGGTCATTGCTGCATTTCAGGGAGAGCAGGCGGCTGTAATTCATCCCGAGTATGTAATCCATTTCAGACCTTGCCTCCGCTTCCAGAAGGATCTGCCGGAACTCTTCTTCGTCATGCAGACTTGAAAACGCTTCCGCCAGCGCCCCGTCTGTCATGGACGATGCCCACAGCACTTTTACCGGTTTCCTGTTCCCCGCCATTTGATAGATCCGGTTCTGGATAAGATACCCTTCCCGCCCGGCGTCGCCCGCATTGATAATCCGGTCCGTCTCCGGCCCCTCGATCAGCTTTTTTAATTTTTCAAAATGTTTCTCCTTCCCCGGAAGAATTTTCAGGCTTTTTTCCGGTGAGAAATCAAGCGGCAGGTCCTCCAGCTTCCATTTTTTATATGCCGGACGATATTCTTCCGGATACATATACCCTGTAAGGTGTCCGTCCGCCCATGTAACAATGTAATCTTCCCCTTCGAAATAACCGTCTTTTTCTTCCATGCAGTGTAATACCTTTGCCATTGTTTCCGCGGCAAGCTGTTTCTCCGCTATAACCAGCGCTTTTGGTTTCATTCTGTTTATTCCTTCCCTTTATTTTTCTTTCCCGAAAACCGGTGCAGAATCCCTTTTTTCTTTTCCTCCTCCCGCGCCGGAAGGCAGTCGGAAAAGATTTCTTCCGCCCCGGAAAAATCGCTGTCCGTAAACGGGTCTTCCGTATAGTTTAAAAAATAAACGCGTTCCATCTCCCCCATCCCCTCCCGGATTGCCTTCTGATCTTTCCGCTGCGTAAAGTTGAAGCAGAATATATATTTCAGCAGGACGTCTTTCGGCGCGGCCGCAAAGACGTCGTCGATCCGGTCTGTTTCCCACGGCTTGGAGCCTGCGATGATAAACCGGTCCTCGCACCGTTCAAACGCGGCGCGGTCGCATTCCGCATATGCCCCGAAATCAAACAGGATGAAATTATAGGAGCGGGACAGGATGGCTGCCGTCTCCTCCTGCGTGCATCCGGGATAGAAATCGACGCCGTTTAAGGTAAAATATCCTTCGTTAAACAGCCGCTCCCCGAAATCCTCCGCAATCCGCAGAAACGCCCCGGAGGGATTCATTTCCGCCAGCGCGACCATAAAGCCCTTTTTTCGGAGAAAATTTGCAAGGACAACCGCGTTATGCGTCACCCCGATATTGCTTTCCGTACCGGCAAGCCCGGCCATCCGTTTATGGACTGCGCGCCGGATTTCATGCTTTATAACAGCCTTTTCCATTTTGGCTTCCTTGAATTTTACGGAATCGCGGTACGTCTTCCCCTTCGTAATGCAGAATGTAAGCTCCTCCCGGATTTCCCGGAAATCATTTGTATTGATAATGTCCAGAATGCCCATATGCAGGCATTTTGTCAGAAAATCGTCCCCCGTTTCCCGGTACGGCGCAAAAACGATGATCCGCATCCGGTCATACATGGTACGCAGCATTTCAAGCGCAGATAAAAGCTCCTCTTCCGTATTGGCGCAAACGGATACGTCGACAATACAGGTTTCCACGCTTTCATACTTCGCGATGTTCTGTTTGATATGTTTGAAAAAATCCAGTTCATTTTCAACCTCCCTGCAGAAAATCAGGTTTCCGGTTTCCTCCACCGCGTTTTCGATGGTCTGGTTGAATGTTGTCCCGGAAAAATAAATGATCATGCCCTTTTTCCCTCGCCTTCCTCTCTTTTCCGCTTCCGTCCGCCGCGCTACAGGATCAGGAAGCAGAGCCTGCCCTCGCCAAGCCGGTACTCGATCTGCAGCATTTCCTCATGCCCGTCCAGATAACAGCGGAACATTATTTTTTCCGCATCCTCCGTATAGCTTTCCTCTTCAATGTAAAGCTCCGTCACGTCGGTATATCCGTTCCGGTATAAATACTTCTGCGTATATCCGGCCAGACCTGCCTGCACCGGAAGCGGGAGGCTTCCCTGGTCGAGGACCTCCGTATTTTCAAAATAGATTTCGATCCGCTCCCCTTCCGTGAAAGCTTCCCCCTCCGGTATATGTTCCGTATCCGGAAGCTCCCTCTGCCGGTAATCATAGAAACGCTCTGTTCCCATTTCTCCCTCCTCTTTTCCTGTCCCCTTGTCCGCCGCTTTTTCCCTGCCGTAAAAAAACTGCATATAGACGCCCAAAAACGTCATGGCGGTACAGAGCGCCAGGATCATGATTTTACGATTGCTCCTCATAGTTTTACTGCTCCTGTTCAAAAACCCACATATTTAAGCATTCACGCAGGATAAGCCCTGCCTCGAATTCTTTTTCGCCGTGTTTTTTTATGTTATTGTCATTCGGGTCGTTCACTTTGATTTTTCCGCCGCCGGTAATCCCGGTCAGTACAATGAAATGCCCGCTCCTTGTAAACGTCCCCGGCCCCATGCTCGCAATGACCGGCTTCCCTTCTTCCAGCGCGTTTATCATGGAAGGGATGTCTTTCCCGATATTGGCGCACCGCAGGCCCCAGTGTCCCGCCGCCGGGCCGAAGATGCTCCATGCGGTTCCGGCGCCGTCGACGTAATAGGTTTTCCCTGCCCATGCCGCAACCTCGTCCGGATAGACAGGCTGCTTTTTGAGGTAGGATACCGCCATTGCAATACAGGAAGGACAGCAGCCGTTCCTTTTTATCGTGCCGTTTCCGTAAGGCTTCCCTCCCCACGGCTCCTGGTACTGCAGGTAAAGCGGGACGGTAAGAAGGGATTCCTCCGTTTCCCCGATGTAGAAGCCGTCGCCGTCTATCAAAAACTGGGATTCGTTCGTTTCAAAATAAGCCTCGTACGCCTGGCAGGAAAGCAGGAACGCCTCTCTTTCCCGTTCTTCTTTAAAATACATCTCCGCAATCTCTTCCTTTGTCAGGAACGCATTGTAAACCGTAAATTCCTTCTCATTCCTCGCCGCCGTTTTTATTTCCACGACAGAAGAAAGGAACGCCGCCGCTTCGGTTTTATCAACAGCCGACGTTTCCGTATCAAGCGAGCCGGTATGGATCAGCCAGGAAATCAGGATCCCTTCGCCGAGATAGCTCATTTTTACGGAAACCTTTGCCGTGCAGCGTTCGATGGAAACCGTTTCGCCTTTTTCGTTTTTTACTGTTTCCGTAACCATATGGGCGTCCTCTATTTCCTTTTTCTCCTGTTTCATCTGCTCCGCCAGCGCTTCATAGTATGGCTCCAGCGCTTCCGACACCGACCGATAGACGGAGGATTCGTACGCGTTCCAGGAATCCGCCCCTTTTACCGCCCCGTCCGGGATAAAAGCGGAAACAAGCTGCATAACGCAGACAACAAGGATCAGGAGAGGGGCCGCAATCAGGCCCGCAATACAGGCGGCGATTTTTCCGATGGAATCCTTATTTTTTACTGCAAATACGGCGGCCTTTGCCATAGAAACCGGTTCCATTATCTTCCTCCCGCCTTTCCCATCATTTCCAGAAATTCGTCGCACACATCCACTTTCAGGTTCAGCCTTGTATTTCCCGCAAAGAAAATCCCCTGCCCGCGGTTTTTCTGGTTCAGCAGGCTGACCTCGTTTTCTGACAGTTCAAAGATTTTCCGCGCTTCCTCCAGATTTTTTCCGTCGCAGCCCATAATGAATTTGTAACAGGCATTGTCAATGATCGCCTGCCCGAAACGCTTTACCGCGGGGTCCATCAGGTCGACGACCGAATGCGTGATAAACATCAGCCCGCCTTCGTATTTCCGCAGGCGCTTGCTGTAATTCCTTAAATACCGCATGATATCCGGGTATTCCGGATCGACGAACAGGTAGCCCTCGTCCACGCCGAAGAGGACTTTCCGGCTCCTGTCCCTGCTTAATTCCGTCCACGCCCAGGACAGGATATTAAAAAACTGCGCCCGTTTCACCGGTTCGTCCGCATCCAGCAGCGCCGATATCAGAAGATCGGTAAAATCTTTTTCCGCCGTCAGCGTGGTAGGGCCGTTCCACAGGTACGCGTCTGCCCCTTTTGCCATGCTGTACAGCAGCGTCTGGAGCGTTTCGCAGTTTTTCCTTCGGAACCCGGAAATGCCGGACTCTGCCGCCGCCGCTCCGGCCATGTCGTAAAGCTCTTCCATAAGCGGCCACGCTTCGTTCGGGACGCCGCCGATATCGGTTTCCCAGGTAATCCCATGCTTTTCGTACAATGCAATCAGGAACTGTTCCAGCGTCGCGCTGATCTCCGGCGTAAAATTTTCATTTCCAAAGCGGAGCCGGAAGAACACCTTCAGCTGCTGGAGATAAAGGGACAGGTCGGACTGGTCTTCCTTTTCAAACATCAGATAGTCCCCTTCCGCTTCCTCCAGAGCAAGCTCTTCCCTGTCTACAACCGCCGTTTTTCTCGCCTGCAGGGGATTGATCCGTCCCCTTTTTCCTCCTGAGCAGTCAATCAGCTCCCCTCCGATATCCGGTTTTAATGCAAGCTCCCGGTATTCCTCCTCCGGGTCAAGCATGATGATCCTTGTCCCAAGCGCATACTCCAGAAGCAGGACGTATTTTAAAAATGTAGATTTTCCGATTCCGGGCGGGCCGAAAATTACCCAGTTGGAGTTTGTCCGGTCCTTTCCCCGCATCCACGGGTTGACAATGACAAGCCTGTTATTTAAAGTGAACCCCAGGTAATACCCGTTTTCGTCATACAGCCCCGGATTTGCCATCGGGAACCCGCCGATAAAAGTGGAAATCGGCATGTTCCGAAGCCCCGGATTGGAAACGTCCTCATCCGGGATGCCGTAAGGAGCAATCGCCTTAAGCCCTGTCCCCTGTCTGTTTTTTAAAAGCTTTAAATTACAGCCGCAGACTGCGGCGGCCGACGATATCTTTTTGACCCGATCAGAAAGCCGATCTTCGTTCAGATCCTGGATATGCAGCATGATATTGACATACCCCACCGGCTCGCCCTGTACGGACAGGCGTTCCACCAGTCTCGTAAGGTCCCGGACCGCCTTTTCGTTGACGGCGCGCTCGCTTTCGTTTTTCAGCGCGCCGTGGTTTCCTTTCATTTCTTTGATCCTTCGGTCCAGAATCGTAATCAGGCGGTCGGATTCCGTGTGCCTGTACTCGATTACGGTACTGGTTCCCTCCAGATTGCACAGCGGAGCCAGCCATCCGTAGTCCGCTGAAAACGGATACTTTGAGACAAAAAACAGTTTTCCGGTGTTTTCCCCCAGGAACGTATGCGTGTCATTAAAATCAATCCCCGCCGGAGATATGATATTAAGCAGGTTTTCGTTTACCTCATAGACGCTTTTTGCCTCATGTTCCGTTTTTTTGCTGAATTTCATAGAATCGTTTCTTCCTCCTTCCTCTTTCCGGAGGTGAACTGAGTTCACCTCTGGCTACAAAATTTTCTTTATTTCAAGCGATTGAGTTGATTTAGCAATGCAGTTCACCTCTGGTTTTACAACTGCATGATCGGGGAATAAAGGGAGCTCTCGTCCACGCTTTCAAACCCCGCTTGCAGGCTGTTCCCAAACAGATTGCACAGTTTTATGATTTCAGGCTCCGGCAGTACCTCGCAGTGGATTCCTGCATTTTCGTACCGTACCCGGAACTCGTTGATCCGCTCCTTCAGCTCTTCCTCCGCCGCGGCCCGGTTCGCGCTCTTTTTCCAGATTTTAATAAAATGCTGGTGTTCAAAATTTTCCCCGCTCGTCGTAAGGCATGCGCATTGCTGCAGCATGACTGCAAGAAGATGTCTTCTTCCGAGGTTCATTTCCTGGCTGTGGCGTTCCTTCAAAAAGCTTTTATATTTATCCAGGTCTATTTCCCTGGGAAGCGTAAAATAAGTAAAGTCCTTCCGGTCGTCCTTAAAGGCTGCCGAAAGCCTGTCCGTCTCCGCCTTCCGCTCGTCGCGCCCTTTTAAATTCAGGTTATAGGGATAGATCCTTAAGTAGGACAGGAGATATCCGTCCTTCCGGTATAAATAAATCCCCCTTACGTCAGCCGCGTCAATGAAATCCCGGACCGGCGCCGTTTTCTGGCTGCTGTGGTTCGTTCCCATTCCGCCCCTCCTTTGTCTCCTTCTCTTCCTTCCCGCATATCCGGCCTTCATAAATGTTGTAATAGACGTATTCATATTTTCCCGGCATCCTTTTATCCCGGAACAGGATGCGGATTTTATCGGGCATATTTTCCGTATATTTATCCCTTCCAAAAAATATAATTGCCGCAAAAACGGCAAAAAGTACAAGGAATGCCGCGGACATCGGGCTGTCTTTTTTCAGGAAAAGATACGCCCCGGCAAGGAAAGCGGCCATTCCCGTAATTGCGACATATCCGATTTCTTTCCATGTAAAACCGTTTATGGCGTATTCCACCGGCGGGCAGTTTGCCGGGATCGCCAGGGGCTTTTCCCCGTCTGTTTCTTTTTCCATCATCTGTTATTCCATCTCCTTCCCCTGTTTTTTAAAAATACCTTTGAAAAAATGCAACAAGACCCGCGGCTCCTATTCCGATCAGGCTCGCGAAGATTCTTCTTTTCCCTTTCCGGAAAACTTCCTTTATCCCCATATCCGCGTCGTTATAAGCGTCATACAGATCACGAATCAGCCGGAGCGTCAATATTGCAATGATGAATCCGCACATCCAGCCTGTGATCTCATTGATCTGCGTCACTGATGTAAGTAAAAAACTCATCTCCGGTACACCATCCTCATCATCATTGTCTGCGCCGCCATCCTTACCCCACCAAAAGCAGCATTGGACATTCCCGTTTTATAAATATATTTTTCAAGGAATTTTGGCGACTTGATTGCCATAATCATAAAAACAATTGTCCCGATAAAATATTCTGGCCGATTGATAGACGTACTGGCATAACTCTTTAATGCAACGTTAAAAAACAAAACCTGTATTGTGTAACTGAAAAACGCCATCAGATATCCCATAAAAAAATTATTCCAGCGTTCCCTGCTGTTTGTCAGCAGATCCAGCGAAAACACCGGCATAAACAAGTTCATGGCTATCAACTCCGCGCCTCTTAATCCCGCGGTGATTGAAAAAATAATAAAGGCAAGCATGATCACCAGCAGTATCATACAGTATGCGATAAAGGAATAATGCAGGTTTGATTTATCCAGTTCCAGAAGTGCCTTCGTCTGCCCGGCGTAACCGTCCGCGGCCGCAGCCCCCAGCAGGTCATTTGCAAACGTCTTTGACAAACTCAGCAGATAGTTGAAAATCCAGCCACTGTTTGTAATCACTGCGACGGCCTGGGCGATTCTGACGATAAGATTGAACGGGTCCTCCTCAGGGTCATAGCCTGTTTCAAGAAGATACCCGGATATTACCATTTTGGCTGCAATCAGGGATACCAGCGAGAGGGAAAGCGTAACCATTACCCTCTGCGCTCCCTGTACATACGCGTTTTCCGTCGCCATGTCTACGATAAAATAAAAAATATTGTTGATGTATTCCCCGAACATATCTATCGTTCCGCCGATACAGTCCGTCATAAAGTTACATATATTTTCTGTAATCCAGTTCATAGAATCACCATGCCTCTCTCCGCTTCAAGGATGTCCGGCTTACGCATAGTAGCTGAAGATAAAAGTTACAACGCCGGATATTGTAGTGATGATTACGCCGATTACAATTGTGCTGATCGCGGCTTTTTTATACTTGGGGCGCTCTTCTTCGCTGCAGGTCTGCTGGCGGAACAGGAAGATCAGCGCTACAATAATCGTTACGCCCGCGCCAAAACCGGTCAGTATTTTTGTCGCGTCGGCGATCAGCTTTCTTGTCCCCGTCACTAACGGCGGTTCGGACGCGGATACCTGCATGGAATGAAGCAGGCAGAAAACCGCCGCTGTTACCGCTGTCTTTAATGTCTTTAACTTTGAACTGTTTTTCTTCTTTTCTTTCATCTGGTTTCTCTCCAATCTGTCTCTTTTCTATATTATAAAAATGTTACCCTCTCGTCGTCTTCCGTTTCTTCCGGTTCTTTTGCCGCCGTTCCCCAGTCCTTCCAGACGCCCCAGAGCGCAGGCTCTGCAATCTCCCTGGCAGGCCGCTTTTCCATCCGGTCAAGAAACAGCTGTCTGTTCTCTTCCTCGCTTCCCATGCCAAATTCCTGGTTTGCATAATAATCCGATATGTCCGGCAGGTTCGTAACCGCCTTTTTTCCTCCGTATAAAATCAGGGCATCCGGCTTTGTAATGTTGGATATCTCGTCCGGGTAAAGCAGCGGCCGTCCCGCCATGTTGGAGCTGTTGGAATAGCTCGCGCCGTTTTTTCTGCTGTCCGACTGGCTGGACGAGGCGGAATTGACCTGGATTGTGTAATTGCCGAGCCTTGTGCTGATATTTTTTGTCGTCTGTTCATCCGTGGCCTTTAAGCAGACCGTAAGCTGGCAGTTTGTCCGGATATTGCGGAAATCTTCTTTATATTTTCCTTCGAGCTGCTGGTAGTCCTGCAGCACAAGCTCAAAAAAGATATTTCTCCCCGCGCCCGCCGACAGCATCGTCCCAAGTCCCGGTATGACCGGGAAATTGCCGATCTCATCCGCCCGGAAGATAAACCGCCTGTCCAGTCTCCCTCCTTTCTTCGCGGCCTGGTTTACAAGGCTCTCATAATACTGCTTCATATAGATAGCCCCAATCGGATGGTAAGTCGTCCGCTCGTCCGGGAAAATTAAATATGTGACGACCCTTTTTTCGTCCGTATCCGAAAAACCGTAATCCGACGCCCCCGTAACGTCGGCCACATTCCATGCCGTAAACAGGCGCAGCGTGGCAAGCGCGGATGTAAAAAAGCTGCTCCTTGTACGGAACGGCGCGATTTTTGCGATCTGGAACGCGCCCCTTGCAGGGTGGTTTTCCGGAAGCTGTTCCATATAGTCGTTTACCGGCATGTCTCCCGTTTCCGGATCGGATTCGCACATGTACGCGAGGAAATAATATACATTCGTAAGGTTTTTACATCTTTCGGGTGCATCCTGTGCTACGATTAATATCGCCGCAGCAATCGTGGCGCATTGACCGTCTGTCCAGATCCGCTCCCCTTTAGGTTCTCCCACCAGGATAGAAACGATATCCCATGCCTTGTCCACAGCTTCCGAAACCATCCCTTCCCGCAGAAGCGTTACGATTTCCGACAGGTTGTTAAAATGCATGGACTTCTCCGGATAACGGAAATCCAGCGTTCTTACTTCATATCCATGCGCTTTTGCAAACTCGTTTGTGTATGCATAGATTTCCCCTTTCACGTCTACGATCAGAAGGTTGACGCCCGCAAGCAGGTTCAACCAGGTTGAGGTCAGAAGCAGCCGTCTTGTCTTTCCGGACCTTGTCGCCCCGATAATGTCTGCGTTTACCGGCTCGGAAAGATATTTGATCACTTCTTTTTTCCCCTGTTTCCGGTAGTCTACGATAATTCCGGCATCCGGCGGGAGGTTTTTCAGCTTCCCTTTCCCGTCGTAAACTGCTTCTGAAAATTCTTCCTTCAGCTCCCGCTCCGTCATAAACCTCGCAGTCCCGTACTGTCCGTTTCCGACCGGAACCGGAGTGTGGATCCCACGCGCGACCTCTCTCGTCTCCGTATCAGAGATTTCCGCCTTCAGGACGTTTGCTTCCAACATGCAGAAGCAGGCGCACAGGAACAGAAAAATAACCAGTACCGTGGCCCGGCTCCCTCTGGTAAACAGCAGTCGGATGCAGCGGATATAGCGGAAATCATACCGGAAGTTCCCAAAATCCGTAAACAGCCCCGTCAGTGTCTGCTCCAGAAGCTCCGCCAGCAGGGGGCTTGCCGCTGCCAGCGTAAAAAAGGCTGCCAGGTATATCTTTCTGTTCTTCTTTTTCCGCCGCCTTAACTCTTTTTCATTCAGCGTCGCCATCTCTTACGCCCCCTCGTACTGCTTACTGAAACGGCATTTCCGCAAGCATCTCTTCCGGAATCTGCAGGTATCCGTCCGCATCCTCCGGAATTTCCATCTGCTCCTTCTTTTTGTCCAGCAGCTCGACCGTTTCCGTTACCATCTGGTAGCCGTATACCTTCCTCCCGTCCTTATCCTCATAATTGTTATTCCTCAGAGGGCCGGTAATCAGGATATGGGAACCTTTATGGACATAGGTTTCAATGGTCTTTGCCGTTTTTCCGAAAGCAACGCAAGGTATAAAATCCGCGTTTGTTTCCCCCTCCTTCTTAAATATCCGGTTTGATGCAATCGTAAACCGGACAATTGTTTTCGCCTCTTCCCCGCTCCCGGAATAGAAAACCCGCGGCTCGTCGGTAGGCCTTCCGCTGATGATTAATCGGTTCATTTCTCCTTCCTTTCCCCGGCTTTTTCCAAAAACCGGACAAAATAACTATTTTGTGCGGTTTTTTATTAAATTTTTATTCTTGTAGTATTAATTAAAATGTTCTATACTCGCTAAACAAACTACAAAGGAGGATTTAAAATGAAAGAAACTACAAGAATAAAATATCTGACCCCAGCAGAAAAAGAACGCTTGTACAAGGCATTGGAAAAAGACACATCAAAATATCATATCCGGAACAAAGCAATCCTTATGCTTGCAGAATATGCAGCGCTCCGCGCCAGCGAAGTCGGCATGCTTACATTAAACGATCTTTATCTTTCCCACAGGCAGATCTACTGCAGGCGCTTAAAAAGAAGCAATGACAACACTCTGCTTATCATAGAGAGAACTGTCTATGAGGCTCTGACAGACTATATCAGTTACCGGGAAGAACATGGCATAACATCTGACTGTTTATTTGTCTCTCAGAAAGGAACCCCCATTTCCCGAAAAACGCTGGATGACATGATAAAAACATACTGCGCTGCCGCAGACATCCCGGCGTATAAAGCGCATTTCCATATCCTGAAGCATACGAGGGCGGTCGGTATGGCGGACCGCGGGCTTGACACAAGGGAAGTACAGTATTGGCTCGGCCACAGAAGCATTAAGAACACGGAAATATACATGGAGTTTTCAATCTGCCAACAGGAGGCTATGTATCGTAAATTATATTATTTTAAGAAAATACAGGAGGAATTTTATGCAACAGAAGAATGGATATGAAATTGGCAGGGATATTGTCATGAAAAGCAGAAAAGAACTGGTTGATAAGCTGGTGGCACAGATGGAAAAAGGCGGCGCGTTTACATCAGCCCCCTGGGAGAACCGGAATGTCAGCCCTTATAACCCGGTTTCCGGTTTCCGTTATACAGCCGGGAACCGCCTGCGGCTCATGATCGCTTCACTGGAAAACCGCTTTACCGATCCGCGCTGGATGACCTTCAAACAGGCCTCTGCAAACGACTGCAGAATCAAAGCCGGATCAAAGAGCGTACTCCTGGAAAAATGGATTACAACAAATGAAGTTGAACTTTTAGATGAAGACGGGAAACCGGTATTTGACAGGGACGGGCGCATCATGACGAAAACCGTCAGTCTGAAAAAGCCGCTTGTCAGCTACTTCCGCGTTTTTAATGCGGAACAGATCATCGGTCTGCCTGCCCTGGAGCCAAAGGTCATTGCAAAAGACGAACTCACCGGCATTGCAGATACATTTGAAAAATCAAGCCGCTGCCCAATCCTGCATGAGCCCTTCCAGAACAGCGCATTTTATTCCGCAGCGGAAGATAAAATCCATCTTCCGCCGGTGGAATCATTCAAAAGCAGCGGAGCCCATTTATCCGTTCTGTTACACGAAATGGCCCACTCCACCGGGCATGAAAGCTGCTTTAACAGGAACCTGAAAAATTCGTTCGGCACGCCGGATTATGCAAGGGAAGAACTGAACGCGGAGCTGTCTTCTTATTTTATCCAGGGCGATCTGGGCGTGTCGCTGAAACCGGACAGCGCCCTTCTTGCGGATCACTCCAATTATATCAAAAGCTGGATTTCCCTTCTGCGGAATAAACCGGACGAACTGTTTTTTGCCTGCAGTCATGCGGACAAAATCAGCGGCTTCCTGATGGAACGCTATTCGCTTGAGCTGGAAAAAAAACAAGCTCTGGAGCAGACGCCAAAAGCAGAACAGTCCTTAGACGATAACGGACATTACTTAAAAACGCTGCGGGCGGATATGAAGAAGAACGGGCTCCGTCCCACTTCTGAATTACTGGATAAAATCGAAAAGCTGAACGGCCTGATGGGAAGCCGGAACAGCTTAAAGGATTTGAATCTGTTCTATAAAACAGGTAATATCTTCCCCAGCGAATCCGAGGGTGCAAAACTTGTCCATGAAATCGGAGACAGCCTGAAAGCGCAGCAGCTGCAGAACAATATGGCAATGGAGATGTAAGCTCAGGCAAAAAACGCTTGAAACAACGTACCGGATATGCTATATTAGATTCAGAAAAAGGGAAAAACCATAGAAGCGGTTTTACCCCAAAAAGTCACAACAATTTACCTCATAAGAGGCATGCCGTCACTATTGGCAGTAGTGGCGGCTATTTTCTTTTGTCCTTAAAAATCTGATACAGCAGACTGATAAGGGCAACAATGAACGTACAGAATAAAAACAAATCCTGATATGTAACCATTGTCCCGCCCTCCTTCCTTTCGACTGGAGGGCATATAAACCCTCCGAAAAATAAGAGGGGTAAAGCCGCCTTTGGCTCTATGGTTTTCCCATATCTGAAGTATAACACAACTACGAATCATATCCCATATCTTTTTTATCGCGATTGATATATTTTTCTTTTCTGGCCTGTTTTGAATGAACCTCTGTAGGATATTCATTGTTATAATAAGCGGTTTCCCTGTTAAATGTTTCCATAGCTCCCAATACGCCTTTTAACAGACAATAAGAGACATCAATACCGACAACATTATGATTTAATACATCCTGTGAATATAGATCTCCCTGTTCTGCAGCCTTTTCCAGCCAGAATTTTCCAAGCTCTTCATTTTGGGGAACGCCTTTTCCGTAATAATAAATACATCCAAGTCTGCTCTGTGCGAAACGGTTTCCCTGCTCCGCGGAACTGGTCAGATTATGTATTGCCTTTCCCATGTTATAAAATAGATGGCTATCCTCAGAATAAATACATCCAAGACGATAGCGCGCATATTCGTTCCCCTGTGCCGCCGACAGTTCAAAGTATTCTACCGCCTTTCCCGGATTATAAAGCAGGCTTTCCGTATCTGCATATATTCTCCCAAGCTGGTACTGCGCGTTCTGGTTCCCCTGCTCCGCTGACAGTTCGAAATATTCCACGGCCTTCTTCAGGTCATAGATCGGAAGCTCTTCATCCTGATACAGCGTCCCCAGACGGTAGCGCGCATATTCATTCTCCTGTGCCGCCGAACGTCCCAGGTTTTCCAGTGCTTTTTCCAGGTCATACTGCCCTTTTTCCTGATCCGCATAGATACATCCCAGACGGTACTGCGCGTTCTGGTTCCCCTGCTCCGCTGACAGTTCGAAATATTCCACGGC
>CANPGM010000007.1 GCA_947573605.1 uncultured Roseburia sp.
TCCTCTCGCGCACGGTAGGAAGGCTCTGGAAGCATTTGTTTTCAGGGTCTTTTTTGTATCATGTTTTCACCTGTTGCTGCAAGATTGAAAATTACTGTTTTCAATCGCGGGATTTGTGTCTGTGCGTTGCTTGTCACAAACTCGTAAGTCCTATATGGAATTAGATATGGGGATTGGCATAAGAAAGCAACGCGGAAATGAGGAAATTATGGAGCTGAAATGGAAATATTGTGTTCGTGCAGGGGTTACGGTAGTATTGGTCTATCTGCTGATTCATTACTGGAGCGCTTTTACAGCTCTTGCAGGTATTGCGGCAAGAGCAGCCACGCCGTTGGCGTTAGGCTGCGTCATTGCATATATTGTAAATATTCTGATGAGATTTTTGGAAAGCCATATGTTTCCAAAAAGTAAACGGCCTGTATTGATTAAAATACGAAGACCCTTAAGTATGCTGCTTGCATTTATCGGAATTATTCTGATTGTTCTTCTGGTAGTACTGATGATATTGCCGGAGATCATTGCTTGTATTCAGATGCTGCTGGAAAAGCTGCCGGGCGCTTTAAACGACGCATACCTGTGGCTGGAGGAAGAATTTGAAATCAGCGCGTTTTTTCAGGGCGAAAACAATCTGTTTTTAAATAATGAAATTGATTGGAGAGATATTCTTATAAAAGCCGTTAATTTTTTATTTACCGGAGTGGGCGGCGCGATGGGAGTTGCGGTAAATGTGATCTCTTCCGTACTTTCCGCGATTGTAACGTTTACGGTTGCGTTTATTTTTTCCATTTATCTGTTGCTTGGAAAGGAAAAAATAGGATCTCAGGTAAAAACATTCCTGTCTCGTTACCTGCCCGGAAAAGCGGTAGATAAAATATATTATCTGGCAGACGCGCTTGATCAATCCTTTCACAGTTTTATTGTAGGGCAGTGTATGGAGGCCGTAATTATCGGATTGCTCTGTATCGGCGGCATGTTGCTGCTGCGTATGCCGTATGCGGTAATGATAGGATGTCTAATCGGTTTTACAGCGTTGATCCCGGTTGCCGGCGCCTATATCGGGGCTGTCATAGGAGTGTTTCTGATCTTTACCGTATCTCCGGTGAAAGCGGTGGTATTTCTGGTGTTCCTGGTGATTTTACAACAGATTGAGGGAAATCTGATTTATCCGAAGGTTGTTGGCGCAACCATCGGTCTGCCGGGAATATGGGTGCTTGCAGCCGTGACTGTCGGAGGCGGCGTAATGGGAATCGGAGGCATGATGCTGGGTGTTCCTCTGGCGGCTGCAGCTTATCGGCTTTTGAGAAAAGACATTTATAAGAAGAAAACAGTATTGCCGGCTAAGGAACAGGCGCCGCAAAAGAAGAAAAAATAATTTTGTCACTTTTGCATAAAAATTAAGAGCAATTTTGGGGTCTGGTATGAAAATCAGTATACTAAGTTCTGAAATATTTCTCTTAGTATTGTATTATAATAAAAAAAATGATAGGATATTATGAAACAAGTCAGACAAACAGATTACGGAGTGAAAGCCTATGAAAAAAATGAGGATGAAACTGACGTTTAAAGTACTGATGTGCGTAATGCTTCCTATCTTTTTGCTTGTATTTTTTTCGATATTTGCGATCAGAAATGTGGGAACGCTGATGGCGGACAGTCTGCAGGAGGATCATTTAGCTACGGCGAATTATGCAATGCAGGAAATCTTAACTCTGATGTATGATGGAGATTTTGTCCTGGAAGGAGACAACCTGTATAAGGGAGAAGTTAATTTAACTACGGATAGCTCATCTCTTGATGCGCTAAAAGAAAGTACCAATATTGACATTACTATTTTCTGCGGGAACACCAGAAGGGCGACAAGTATTTTGGGAGAGGACGGGAAAAGAATTCTCGGAACGCAGATGTCGGATGAAGTTTATCAGACTGTTTTGGATACACATTACTATTTTTCGGATTCTGTTTTAGTAGAGGGAGTTCCCTATTACGGGGCATATCAGTATATGACGGATGTCGGAACCGGGAAAGAAATTATTGTATTTGCCGGTATTTCCGTGAGCGAGTCCCGTAAAATATATCAGAAGAACTTAAATCAGAGTATTTTGTTTATGATTGTCATCGCACTGCTCTCCGCGGCAGTTGTGGCATTTGTTGTTCGATTTATTGTAAAGAGCCTTCATGCGTCCGTTGCAAATTTAAGGGAGGTTGCTGACGGTAAGTTGAATTTTGTAGTCAGTGAACGTCTTACATCAAGGGGCGACGAAGTTGGAAATATCGCACGGGCGATTGATTCTTTGATGCAGAAGTTTATTGGAATTGTACACAGTCTGAATGGTTCCAGTGCGACGCTGTCTGATTTTTCGGGTACGATTCAAGAGAACTTTGCAACAATCAATACCTCGATAGCGAATGTGAATGTTGCGGTCGAAGAGATTGCGACGGGAGCGACAAATCAGGCGAACGAGACTTCTGCGGTGACAGAGCAGATGAATGAAATGGGAATTGCAGTCGAAAGAGTTTCCGATAATGTTGAGGTATTAAAGCAGAGTACGAAAGGTATGGGTAATTCCAACAGAACCGTAAGCGAAACGTTAGAGGAGCTTGTATCGATCAGTACGGGCGCAAGAGAGTCAATCGGCGCCGTACAGGAGCAGACAAACGATACAAATCAGTCTGCGATGGAGATACAGAATGTAGTAGAATTGATTTCGGATATTGCGGCGCAGACCAATCTTCTTTCTCTGAACGCTTCCATAGAAGCTGCAAGAGCGGGAGAACAGGGAAAAGGTTTTGCCGTTGTTGCGGATGAGGTAAGAAAGCTTGCCGAACAGTCGAAGCGGTCCGCCGAACAGATTGCGGTGATTGTTCAACAGTTGATTGAAAAATCCAATCATAATGTAGAAGCGATGAGTAATGTGATACAGGAGATTCAAAATCAGTATGAGAAGCTGCACCAGACCAGAGATGTGTTTGAGCAATTGAACTCCGAGATATTGCAGGTATCGGATGCGGTTGATAACATTGCGGAAGAAATCAATAACATCAATAATTCTAAAAATGTGGTGTTTGGAAATCTGGAAAGTTTAGCGGCGATATCCGAAGAAAATGCCGCTTCCACAGAAGAGACGTCCGCTACGATGATGCATTTGAGCGAATTGATGAACGAATGTGATAATGTGGTCGGAAAGCTGGGAGAAATCAGTGAGTCTCTTGAGGGAAATGTAAAACAGTTTACGCTCTAAATGAATAAAAGAAGGTATATATACATAAGGAATCGGGAAACGATTTATAAATGTATCGATTGGCCTGTAAAGCTGCAGGGGCTGCCTATGTAATGAGATCAGAGAAGGAAGTTTTCGGGTAAAAACCGAAATTCCCCGCTTTGTTTTCGTACGGCAGCCCTTTTTCCGTCGGAAAATCGCGTCTGTCAGGCCAGTGCGGAGAGTGCGGGGCAAAGCGTCCGGTGCTTTTTGGGGTTGCGGGAAGGGAGTGAACCGGGTTTGTCCGTTTCGTTCTAAAAAGGGAGGAAGAGCTTTTTGAAAATTCGTATTATTTCCGGCAGGAAAGAATATATCATCACAGAACAGGAAGAAAGGAAGACGCTGCTTTCATCTATGCAGGAGCATGGCGTTTACCTGGACGCGCCATGTAACGGAAGAGGAAGCTGCGGATGTTGTAAAGTTTTATTTTCGGAAGGGGAGACGGACGGAAAAAAAGATACCTTGCCCGATCCGACCGAAAAGGAGAAAATTTTATTATCGGAAGAGGAATTAAAAACAGGCATAAGGCTTGCCTGCTGCACTTTCCCGAAAAAGGATTGCACGGTTTTTATTCCGGATGCAAAACAGTCGCGGATGTTTGTGCAGACGGAGAGAGAGACGGGAACAGACAAGGCGGTCAAAAAGGCAGACCGCACACAACGGCCGTTTGGAGAACAGACATATGGTATTGCGGTGGATATCGGGACGACAACGCTTGCGATGGAACTGGTGAATTTCAGGAAGAACACAGTGGAGGGGGTTGTTACATCCATCAATCACCAGCGTATGTTTGGCGCCGATGTGATTTCCAGAATTCAGGCTGCGAACGAGGGAAAAGGAGCGCTTTTGCGGGAGACTGTCTGCAGTGATTTAAACCGGATGATAGAGACTCTTTTGAAAGAAGCGGGACAGCCGCAGACTGTGGTGAAAAAGATTGCAGTAGCAGGGAATACGACAATGTGTCATTTACTTCTTGGTTATTCCTGCAGAACGCTTGGAGAGGCTCCGTTTCGTCCGGTTGATGTTTCTTTGCATAAAACGGATGCGCGAACGTTGCTGCATCGAGAAGGAATGAATGCGGAGGTGTGGATTCTGCCTGGCATATCCGCATTTGCGGGAGCGGATCTTGTTTCCTGTATATACGGAAGCGGCATGGACCTGAAACGACATACGGCGATGCTGTTGGATATCGGTACGAACGGAGAAATGGCAATCGGAAATAAAGACGGTTTTTTTGTTACGTCTGCAGCGGCGGGTCCGGTATTCGAGGGAGGAGGAGTTTCCTGCGGCGTACCGGGAATACCGGGTGCGATTACGCATATATCGCTTGACGAAGGGATAAAAGCGATATGCCCTGCACCAACCGGAGACTTCCTTAGTACCCGGGACATGACGTTGATTTGCAGGGGCAGCCGGCTTGAAACAATCGAGGGGAAAGTTCCGGTCGGGTTGTGCGGAACCGGAATTATTGATCTTACGGCGGAACTGTTAATGAACGGCCTGATAGATGAGAACGGAACGCTGTGTTCTCCCTGGTTTGAAAACGGTTTTCCGATTACGGAGGACGGATTGATTTTTTTGCAGAGCGATATCAGGGAAGTCCAGATGGGAAAATCGGCGATTCGTGCAGGGATTGAGACTTTGCTGACAAAGTATGGAAGCGCGCCTCCTGATACGGTGTATTTGTCCGGCGGATTCGGCTGTTATATGGATGCGGGAAAAGCGGAACGGATCGGTCTTTTTCCAAAGGGGATTCATAAAAAGATTGTTTCCATAGGGAACGGAGCGTTAGAAGGCGCGAGGCGTTTTCTGACAGACGAAACGGGAATTGAGCGGGTAAACAGAATTGCGGCGTTGGCGGAAGAGATCAATCTGGCTAAGCAGGAACAGTTTAATGAACAATATTTAGAACATATGTTTTTTGAGACAAATACAGACAGCCGAAAAAACGTATTGAAATGAAAACTTTCTTTTGCTATGATAATGAGGGAAAGTTTGAAAGTTACGGAAATATATTGAATGGATAAAGGACAAACCACAGGTTCGGCCTGTGATATTGCGGCAGGTGTAAGAAATGAAAGAACGCATAGGCGGATTGCTGGCGGAATTGAAAGAGTGGGGCTGCGACGTTGACGGCGCGCTTGCACGCTTTTTGGATGACGAGAAACTTTATGTACAATGCGTCAGAATGGCGGCGGAAGATCCGGATTACGAGGCGCTGAAGGAAGCGCTTCTTTCCGAGCAAATACAGGCTGCTTTTGACAGCGCGCATACGTTAAAGGGAGTCTTTGGAAATTTGGGCCTGACGCCTCTTTATGAACCGACTGTCCGGATAACCGACCTGCTTCGCAGCGAACAAATTGAAAAAGCGGCTGTTTTTTATCAGGAGCTGTCTTTATCCGTTTTAAGGCTTAAGGATGCGATCGGAAAATGGGAAGTGCAGAATGTATGAAGCTTTGGTATACGGATATCCGCGAATTGGATGGATGGGAGACAACAGAGGCGGCGGAGCGGCTTTCCGCAGATCGTCGGGAAAAGATAAAGCGTTACAGACAAAAGGCCGATGTTTTGCGTTCAGTCGGAGCGGGACTTTTGCTGGAATACGGTTTAAACCGTTACGGCAGGACCAGCGCCGAGGTTTCTTATCATGAATCAGGGAAACCAATGCTAGCCGGTTCCCGGAATCTTTTTTTTAATTTGACGCATTCCGGGAATTATGCGGCGGTTGTTTTTGCAGATACGGCGGTTGGAATCGATATGGAAGAAATAAAGCCTGGAAGAGGGAAAGCGGCCTTACGTTTTTTGTCTGAAGAGGAGAAAAAAGTGTTCGGCAAAAAACTGTGCGACAGCCTGCTTACCGAAATCTGGACTAGAAAAGAAAGCTATGTGAAGGCGACCGGTACCGGCCTGCGGCAGCCGTTTTCTTCGTTTTCCGTGTTGAATGAACAGGTAAGGGAAGATTTTGTGCAGGAAAAGGAGAGGCGGGCGGAAGAAGCGTATTATCTGAAAAGCTTTGACAGTATACCCGGCTATCGGCTCTCGGTTTGCAGCAAAGGGAGGCGGCCGGAGGGAGCGCCGGAACGGATTGAATTGATGAAGGGAAACGTGAAATGAGAGCTTGACTGCCCGTCGGATAAAGCTGCAGCCATACGGCTTGTGTAAGCTCCGGCGCGCGCAGCCGCCAGCGTGGAAAAGAGGAAGAGATGTATGACGAATTAACCTTACAGGATATAAAAAAGATGGAAGAGGAAATTGAATATCGTAAGCTGGTTGTCCGTAAAGAGGCGCTGGAGGCGGTAAAGGAAGCGAGGGCGCACGGAGATTTAAGCGAGAATTTTGAATATCATGCGGCAAAAAAGGATAAGAATCAGAATGAAAGCAGAATTCGTTACCTGGAGAAGATGATCAAAACTGCGAAAATTATTTCTACGGATTCGGCTGAAGACGAAGTAGGTATGAATAATACGGTAACGGTTTATTTTGAAGAGGACGACGAGGAGGAGAGCTACAAAATCGTAACGACGGTACGTGGGAACTCTTTAAAAAACCTGATCAGCAATGAGTCTCCGCTTGGAAAGGCGCTGCTTGGACATAAGGTCGGCGATCGTGTTTCCGTAAAAGTAAACGAGAATTATTCCTATTTTGTAGAAATAAGAAAGATAGAAAATACCGTGGACGACGGAACGGATAAGCTGAGAAGCTTTTAGAGGAAGCAGGAAAGGATGGAATGTAAGCACCTATGAAAATAGCAGTGGCAGGAACCGGTTATGTCGGTATGTCGAACGCGGTTTTACTTGCGGGAAGACATGAGGTCTGGGCGATAGATATTGTAGAAGAAAAAGTAAATATGATTAATCAGAGAAAATCGCCAATCGCGGATAAGGAAATCGAAGAGTATCTGGCCGGGAAGGATTTGAATTTAACGGCGGTTACGGACGGCAAAAGCATTTACGGTCAAATGGATTATGTGATTATTTCTACGCCGACTAATTATGACGCGCAGAAAAATTATTTTAATACGTCGTCTGTAGAAGCCGTGCTTGAGGATGTGCTGGCTTCGGACGGCGAAGCCGTAATTATAGTCAAGAGTACGGTTCCGGTTGGATATACCGAGAAAATGAGAAAAAAATATCAAACGGACCGGATTATCTTTTCACCGGAATTTTTAAGAGAGGGACGAGCCTTATATGACAATTTGTATCCTTCTCGCATTATTATCGGTATTCCTTCCGAAAACAGAGAAATAAGAGAGAAAGCGGAGCGCTTCGCTTCACTTTTAGAGGAAGCTGCGATAAAAAAGGATATTGCAAAGCTAGTAATGAATTCTACGGAAGCAGAGGCGGTAAAGTTGTTTGCAAATACGTATCTTGCTCTGCGCGTCAGTTTTTTTAACGAACTTGATACGTATGCGGAAGTGCGCGGACTTGATACGAAGTCGATTATAGACGGCGTATGCCTGGATCCTCGAATCGGTTCCCATTATAATAATCCTTCGTTCGGATACGGGGGATATTGCCTGCCGAAAGATACGAAACAGCTTCTGGCAAATTACAGAGACGTTCCGGAAAATTTAATCGAGGCGATTGTGGATGCCAATACGACAAGAAAGGATTTTATCGCGGAGCGGATTTTGGAGAAAGCCGGATATTATGAGGGCGACGGCGGAAGAGACGGTATCCCTGGGAAACGGGTAATTATCGGAATTTATCGACTGATTATGAAGTCCGGTTCCGATAATTTCCGTCAGTCAAGCATTCAGGGCGTAATGAAGCGTATGAAGGCGAAAGGGGCCGAGGTTGTCATATATGAGCCGTCTCTAAAAGAAGAAGAGTTTTTCGGGAGCCGTGTGATCCGTGATCTGGAGGAATTTAAGAAAATGTCGCAGGTAGTGGTAGTAAACCGCTACAGTGCGGAACTTGACGACATTGCGGAGAAAGTATATACAAGAGATTTGTATCGGAGGGACTAGAGCGTGAAAAGAAGTCCCACGGCTTATGCCAGAGGGCATTTCGCCAGGAACTTCTAAGTTTCACGCAACAGAAGTTCCATGCAAAGAATGTAAATGACAGAGGGAGATTATGAAGGGAAGGAAAACATACGGAGGAAACGGAGGTCTGTCTTCTCTTATTACGATGCTGCTTGGGCTGGCGCTGATTGTGGGGGCGCTTATTATGCTGGTTCCGGTGCTGCTTGATTATAAAAAATCGGACGATACTTATAAGAAGCTGAATCAGGATTTTATTGCAATTGCAGAAAGCGGCAGTATGGACGAGTCAGAAGGCGCAGAAAAAACGGAGGAAAATCCAAACTGGTGGTTTGAAGACGTTTCCGTTGATCTGGACGAACTAAAGGAAATTAATCCGGATGTAATCGGATGGATTCGGTTTGATCATATTGAAGTAATCAGTTATCCGATTCTTTATTCCGGCGATAATGAAACTTATTTAAGAACCGATATATACGGAAACGAATCCAATTCGGGCTGTATTTTTTTGGAAGGCGGGAACAATCCTGATTTTAATGATTCCCATACGATTATCTACGGCCACAATATGAAAAATAACGGGATGTTCGGCAGGCTGAAGGATTATAATAAAGAAGGCTTCTATGAAGATAATCAGTACTTTACCATTTATGCGAACGGGATTGCTTATCGTTACCGGATTTTTGCATATCATGACGTGCCGGAAACGGATGCGGTATATACGATTGGATTCGGACCGGACAGTGAGTTTTTAAATTTTATTAACGATATCAGACGCCGTTCCTATCTCGCGTGCGACGAGAAAGTATCGCAAAGTGATAAGGTCGTAACGTTGTCGACCTGCTCTACAGAAGGAAACCGTTTTGTAATACATGCAGTTAGAGTAGACGCGGGGAATTATAAGCAAAGTAACACGGAGTAAAAAGGGACAGATTGAAAATTATGTTGCCGCTTGTGCGGCGGGATGAGAGGAATTATGTTAAGAATGGCAGGAGAGGGAAGAAGTGTGAAAAGACCGGAGGAAGTAAGCCGGAAGCTTCAGGAGATGTATCAGGATACGAAAAACGGGAGGATTCACTGGACGGTTGAGGTTCAGACTACGGAGCATAACGATCCGTCGGAAAAACCGGTCGAAGAAGAGGACGGTGTTTCGTGGGTGATAGACGAGTGTTATGTTTCTTATTATTGTAAATATAAGGGACAGGATTTTTGTATGATTACCTATGAAATGATAAAAACGGCCGGAGAACGGGTTTTGACTACCAATATGATTTTTTTTCCGCCGCTTGGGATTCGTTTATTTAATTTGCATACGCTGCTGCCTTATGCAATCCAGACATCGAATGTTTTGACAAATCAGATTCACAATTTGTGGGAGCTGTTGTTAATCCTTTATAAAGCGGATAAGACAAGTGTTTCACTTGAGGTAAAGCCGGGCAAACTGATCATAGAGGACTGACAAAAAAATGCAAATAAAAACAGGAGGGGTTACTTATGGAAACAATGGACGATTTTAAGGAAGAGCTGGAAGCTTCTTTCCGCAAAATTAACGAGGGAGATATGATTTCGGGAACCGTTATTGCGGTCAGTGAAGAAGAAATCACACTGGATTTAAAGTACTATGCACAGGGTGTGATTCGTGTAGCGGATTTCAGCAATGATCCTGATTTCTCCGTTTTTGAAGAGGTACATGTCGGGGACGAACTTGAAGCTACGGTCATAAAGACAGACGACGGGCAGGGCAATATTCTGTTGTCGAGAAAAGAGGCGAACGATGTGCTTGCCTGGGAAAAGTTTCAAACCATGCAGGAAGAAGATACTACCGTAAAAGTAAAAATCAAAGAGAACGTAAAAAGCGGCGTCGTCGCATATCTGGAAGGAATCCGTGCGTTTATTCCGGCCTCCCAGTTATCATTGGAATACGTCGAGGATACCGAGGCATGGGTCGGAAAGGAAATCGAGGCGAAGATAATTACGGTTGACGCAGAAAAGGAAAAGCTGGTGCTTTCCGGTAAGGCCGTTGCAAAAGAAGCGGCGATAGAGGAACGGAATCATAAGATTTCTATGGTTGTGCCAGGGACTGTGATGGAGGGGACCGTAGAATCTCTGATGCCGTACGGAGCATTTGTTAATCTTGGAAACGGTTTGAGCGGTCTTGTTCATATTTCTCAGATTAGCCAGAAACGGATTAAAAAGCCGTCGGAGGTTTTAAAAGAGGGACAAAAAGTAAAAGTAAAAGTGCTGAATACGAACGACAACAAAATCAGTCTTTCAATGAAGGCGCTTGAGGAAGAAATGACGGATACCGAAACCGTGGAGGAACTGGACTCCTATACTTCGAAAGAAAGTATCGGTTCCAGCCTCGGCGATCTGCTTTCCGGGTTAAAATTTGACTAGTAAGAGGAAAAGCAATGGAAGGAGACGACGGTCTTCCTTTCATTGCTTTTTTTATTTATATCTTTCAGTTATCGTCTTCGTCATTTACAGACATGCTGTAAACCTGACGTTTTCTTGCCATCTCGTCATTTTCCAGATATTCGTCGTAAGTCGATACTTTATCAATAAACGTTCCGTCCGGCAGAAATTCAATAATGCGGTTTGCGGTTGTCTGAACGACCTGATGGTCGCGGGAAGCGAATAAAATTACGCCCGGAAATTTAATCAGACCGTTGTTTAACGCCGTAATGGATTCCATATCCAGATGATCGGTCGGTTCGTCTAAGATCAGTACGTTACTTGCCTGAATCATCATGCGGGAGAGCAATACGCGAACCTTTTCACCGCCGGAGAGCACCCGCATTTTCTTTACGCCGTCTTCTCCTGCAAACAGCATACGTCCGAGAAATCCGCGGACATAAGTGGCGTCTTTGATTTCCGAATACTGTGTCAGCCAGTCGACAATAATATAATCATTTTGGAAGATTTCAGTATTGTCTTTCGGAAAATAGGACTGGCTTGTGGTAACGCCCCATTTGTAAGTGCCGGAATCAGGTTCCATTTCTCCGGCGAGGATTTTAAATAAAGTGGTTTTGGCCAGTTCATTTCCTCCGACGAAAGCAATCTTATCGTCGTGACCCGCAATAAAGGAAACGTTGTCGAGTATTTTTACGCCGTCGATCGTTTTTGATATGCCATCTACCGTCAGTACTTCGTTGCCGATCTCGCGGCTCGGACGAAAATCAATATACGGATATTTCCGGCTGGAGGGACGGATTTCCTCAAGTTCGATTTTTTCAAGCGCCTTTTTTCTGGAGGTCGCCTGTTTGGATTTGGAGGCGTTTGCCGAGAAACGGGAGATAAATTCCTGCAGTTCCTTGATTTTCTCTTCTTTTTTCTTATTGGCTTCTTTCATCTGCTTGACAAGGAGCTGGCTGGATTCGTACCAGAAGTCATAATTTCCGGCGTAGAGCTGTATTTTTCCGTAGTCGATGTCCGCAATATTGGTACACACTTTATTTAAGAAATAACGGTCATGTGAAACTACAATTACGGTATTTTCAAAGCTGATTAAAAACTCTTCCAGCCAGGCGATCGCATCCAGATCGAGGTGGTTGGTCGGCTCGTCTAAAAGAAGGACGTCCGGGTTTCCGAAAAGCGCCTGCGCGAGAAGTACTTTGACTTTTAAGGCGCCCTGGAGATCGGCCATCATAGTGTAGTGTTCTTCGGTCGGAATGCCGAGTCCGTTTAGCATCGTTGCCGCGTCGGATTCTGCGTTCCAGCCGTCCATATCTGCAAATTCGGCCTCAAGCTCACTTGCGCGGATGCCGTCTTCATCGCTGAAATCTTCCTTTGCATAAATGGCGTCCTTTTCTTTCATAATCTCATAAAGACGCCTGTTCCCCATAATAACGGTATCGAGGACGGTGAAGGCGTCGTATTTAAAGTGATCCTGCTGTAAAAAGGAAAGACGCTGTCCCGGAGTAATGACAACGTCGCCCGAAGTCGGTTCCAGCTGTCCGGAGAGAATCTTTAGAAAAGTAGATTTTCCCGCGCCGTTTGCACCGATTAAACCGTAACAGTTCCCTTCGGTAAATTTGATATTGACGTCTTCGAACAGGGCTTTTTTTCCGATTCGAAGCGTTACATTATTTGCACTTATCATATTTTAATTTTCTCCTGAAATAATCTGTCTGTTTTGCGCCAATTTGTATCATACTAAAAAAAATAAGGAAAATCAACTGTTTTACTTGGAAATAGCGCCTGATTTGGTATAATAATGTAACGGGGCAAAAGAGTTGTCAGTTGTAACAGGATAAAAGGAGAAGGCAAATGGGGGAAGAAAATAAGGAATTAAATCCGCCTTACGGGAATAAGATGGTAAAGAACAGCAGCGCAGAGATAGAGCTTTTTCAGATGGCCTTCGATCTGCTGTCCGATACCAGAGACGTCAACGCGGCGCTTGATCTGCTGCTTGAGCAGATTGGAAGGCGTTACCATCTTTCGTTTGCCGCGGTATTTGAATATGGAAAAAACGGGCAGGAACTGCTTTTGACCAATTGCTATGCGGGAGGTGCGAGAGATTTTTGGAAAGGGACAAAGTACAAGGTTCCGCAAGCGCTTGAGGAAGCGGAATTCGGATGTCCCGTCGAAGTTTCAAACACACGGAGTACAAAGGAAAAAACATCTGTTTTTGGAAAACGGGACAAACGTCTATTTCTGCCGGAACCGATTATTGCAGTGAAGTTCGTCTATTCCGGCGGATCTGCCGGGATGCTGGGAATCGGCATGGCGGTAGAGGGGGAGGCGCCGGATGCAAAAGAGACGGAAGCATTAAAGAGTTTCGGCCGCGTAACGGCGGCGTTTGTATCCCTTCGCAAAAAGCTGCGCGACGACCGGCAGACGATTCATCAGCTTAAGCACAGAGACAAACTTACGGGACTCTATGACAGGGATACTTTTTGGGATAAATTTACGAAGGAAATGAAAAACAGGCAGTCGGGAGCAATATACGCGCTGGCGTTTCTGGACGTCAATAATTTTTCCTATGTAAACGAGAACTTCGGGACCGCGGTCGGAGACCGGATATTATGCGAGGTTGCGGATCTGATCAGTATCAGGAAAAAGTTTGCGTTATTTTCCAGCCGGATGTATTCGGATTACTTTGCGACTCTTTTAAAAGCGGCGTCGAAGGAAGAGATTACAGAATCGATTGCGTTTCGAAACAGGCTTTTTGAACAGGAACTGAAGGAAAAGTATCCGGCCGGTGGGATCAATCTGTCGACCGGCATCTGCTTTCTCGAGCAGGACGATGCGCTTGATAATGTTTTGGAAAGCGCGAACCTGGCCCGTAAATATGCAAAAGAGCAGAAAATCGGTACAGGCGTTGTTTTTGCACCGCATATGAGGCAGAAAAGAGACGATTTTATTTATGTATCCTCACGCTTTCACGGCGCGCTGAAAAATGGAGAATTTGAAGTGTTTCTGCAGCCGAAGTTTTTGCTGAAGGAGCGGGAGGTATATGGGGCGGAGGCGTTGGCGAGATGGCGTCTTGAGGATGGCGCAATTCTTCCTCCGGACCGTTTTATTCCGTCTTTGGAGGATACCGGGTATATCGCGGAACTGGATTTTTACATTTTTGAACAGCTTGTCCGTCTGATGAAAAAATGGAGAGACGCGGGCAGACCGGCCATTACGGTTTCCACGAATTTTTCCAGAAGGCACTTTGAAAATGACGGTCAGTGTTTCCTGAAACGGATGAAAGAGATTATGGACCGCTATCCGGTTCCGGCGCAGTACATCGAAATCGAAGTGACGGAGAGCGCGGTGGTAAACGATATCGAGACGATGAAAAACTGCATGTTCCGTCTGGCGGAGATGGGTTTCCGTATTGCAATCGACGATTTTGGGACCGGCTATTCGTCTTTAAACGTTTTACTGGAAATTCCTGCAAATGTAATAAAGATGGATAAAACTTTTACTGATAAATTGGAGCAGGAAAAGCAGCGTCATTTTGTTTCAAAAATCGGAGAGTTGATTAAGGCGGCGAAGGAGGAGGTGATTTTTGAAGGAATTGAAACGGAGGAGCAGCTCGGTTTCTTAAAGAACTGCGGTTTTAATTACGGACAGGGCTATCTTTTCGACCGCCCGATACCGGTTGCGGAATTTGAACGGAAATATTTATAATTGCACCTCGTTTTATACAGATACGAACCTTTACAATCGACAGATTAAATGATAAAATGAAAATTAAGTCGGACAGCGGCGGATTTTGTGATTTTAAAGCGCTGCGTCCCGGACAATCATATATTAAATACCAACAATAAGGAGGAATCAGTAAATGTCCAGAGCAAAACAGTCAATGGACGGTAATACGGCGGCGGCTCATGTAGCGTATGCGTTTACAGATGTTGCAGCTATTTACCCAATTACTCCGTCCAGCCCGATGGCTGACACCGTAGATCAGTGGTCAGCGGCAGGACAGGAGAATATTTTCGGAAATCAGGTGAAAGTCGTAGAGATGGAATCGGAAGCGGGCGCTGCAGGCGCTGTTCACGGTTCACTTGCCGCAGGCGCTTTAACGACGACCTTTACGGCTTCGCAGGGACTTTTATTAATGATCCCGAACATGTACAAAATCGCGGGCGAGCAGCTTCCGTGTGTATTTGACGTATCCGCGCGTACCGTTGCGACACAGTCGTTAAATATCTTTGGCGATCACAGCGACGTTTATGCCTGCCGTCAGACCGGTTTCGCTATGCTTTGCGAGACAAATACACAGGAAGTTATGGATTTAAGCCCGGTTGCGCATCTGGCGACAATCGAAGGAAAGGTTCCGTTTATCAATTTCTTCGACGGATTCCGTACCTCCCATGAAATTCAGAAAATCGAAAAATGGGATTTTGCAGACTTAAAGGAAATGTGCAATATGGATGCGGTTGCGGCATTCCGTGCACATGCGCTGAATCCGGAGCATCCGGCTATGCGCGGCTCTCATGAGAACGGCGACGTATTCTTCCAGCATCGTGAGGCATGTAATAAAGTTTATGACGAGCTGCCGGCAATCGTTTCCAAATATATGGCTAAGATTAACGAGAAGCTCGGTACGAATTACGATTTATTCAACTACTACGGAGCAGAGGACGCAGAGCGCGTAATCGTTGCTATGGGTTCCGTAAACGACGTAGCGGAGGAAGTAATCGATTACCTGACCGCAAAGGGCGAAAAAGTCGGACTGATCAAGGTTCGCCTGTACCGTCCGTGGGTAGCGGATGCATTCTTAAAGGCTCTTCCGAAGACGGCAAAGAAAGTTGCGGTTCTCGACAGAACAAAAGAGCCGGGCGCGCTTGGCGATCCGTTGTATTTAGACGTTGCCGCTACGCTGCGTGAGGCAGGTCTGGATACGATTGTTCTGACAGGCGGACGTTATGGTCTCGGTTCCAAAGATACCCCGCCTTCTTCTCTGTTTGCAGTATACAAAGAGCTGGAGAAAGATGCGCCGAAGGCACGCTTTACAATCGGTATTGTAGACGACGTAACCAACTTAAGCTTACCGGAAGTGAAACCGGCTCCGATTACCGCGGCTGAAGGTACGGTAGAATGTAAGTTCTGGGGTCTCGGCGGAGACGGTACGGTAGGAGCGAATAAGAACTCTACCAAGATCATCGGCGATCATACCGACAAATATATTCAGGCATACTTCCAGTATGACTCTAAGAAAACAGGCGGTGTTACCATTTCGCATTTAAGATTCGGTGACAAGCCGATCAGAAGCCCGTACTACATCAATCAGGCCGACTTCGTAGCATGTCATAATCCTGCATATGTAAACAAGGGATTCAAGATGGTTCAGGACGTTAAGCCGGGCGGAGTATTTATGATTAACTGCCAGTGGAGCGACGAGGAATTAGACCATCATTTAAACGCAGAAGCAAAGAAATATATTGCCGACAATAATATTCAGTTATATACCATCAACGCAATCGACAAGGCAATTGAGATCGGTATGGGCAAACGTACCAATACCATTCTTCAGTCCGCATTCTTCAAACTGGCAAATGTTATGCCGATTGAGGAAGCCGTTGATTTCATGAAACAGGCTGCAAAGAAGTCCTACGGTAAGAAGGGCGACGCAGTGGTAGAGATGAACTACAAGGCAATCGACGCAGGTGTGGATGCCGTACATAAAGTTGAGATCCCGGCTTCCTGGTCGAATCCTGCTGCAGATCCGGCACCGGCTGAGCTGAAGGGCCGTCCGGAGACCGTTAAGATGGTAAAGGAATTGATGAATCCGATTTCCTTAATGGACGGTGATTCTCTTCCGGTTTCCGCGTTTATGGGCAATCCGGACGGACAGTTCGAGCATGGTGCATCCGCATATGAGAAGCGCGGTACCGCAGTAACCGTTCCGACCTGGAGCGCAGAGAAGTGTATCCAGTGTAACCAGTGTGCGTTTGTATGTTCTCATGCAACGATTCGTCCGTTTATGTTAAGCGAAGACGAAGTGAAGGCTGCTCCGGATCACATTAAGCTTGCGGATATGAAACCGAAGGCAGGCGAGTACAAGTATACAATGTCTGTTTCCCCGTTAGACTGTATGGGATGCGGCGAGTGTGTTACCGTATGTCCGGTCGGCGCAATCGAAATGGTTCCGCAGGAATCGCAGGCAGACGAGCAGCCGGTATTCGATTACCTGGTTGCAAATGTAGGCAAAAAACCGGGTATGCCGGCAGACAATACGGTAAAAGGTTCTCAGTTCAACCAGCCGCTGCTTGAGTTCTCAGGCTCCTGTGCAGGTTGTGCGGAAACTTCTTATGCACGTTTGATTACACAGTTATTCGGCGAGCATATGTATATCTCCAATGCAACCGGATGTTCCTCTATCTGGGGCGGTCCGGCAGCTACTTCACCGTATACGGTAAATAAAGATTCCAACAAGGGACCGGCATGGGCGAACTCCTTATTCGAGGATAATGCAGAGCACGGACTCGGTATGGAAATCGGTCAGAGAGTCATTCGTGAACAGGCGATTGCAAGCGCTGAAAAATGTGCTTCTTCCGACAAGGCCGGCGCCGAATTGAAGGATGCGTTTGCGAAGTTCATGGAGACAAAGAACGATACAAAAGCTAACGCGGCTGCAACGGACGCTCTTGTAGCAGAACTGGAAAAAGCAGCGGAGGCAGGATGCCCGGATGCAAAAGCGGCTCTTGAAAAGAAAGATTATCTTGCAAAGAAGTCTATCTGGATCTTCGGCGGAGACGGATGGGCATATGATATCGGCTTCGGCGGTTTGGATCACGTACTTGCTTCCGGCGAAAACGTAAACGTTATGGTGTTCGATACCGAGATGTACTCCAATACCGGCGGTCAGGCTTCCAAAGCTTCCAATATCGGTGAAGTTTGCCAGTTTGCCGCAGCAGGTAAGGAAATCGGTAAGAAGAGCCTTGCGGAAATCGCTATGAGCTACGGATATGTCTATGTAGCGCAGATCGCGCTCGGCGCAAATATGGCTCAGGCTGTTAAGGTTCTAGCGGAAGCGGAAGCTTACAACGGACCGTCCTTAATTATCGGTTATGCTCCGTGTGAGCTGCACGGCGTAAAGGGCGGTATGAACCACTGCCAGGATGAAATGAAGAAAGCGGTAGCGGCAGGCTACTGGAATCTGTTCTCCTTTAATCCGGCATTGAAGGCAGAAGGCAAGAATCCATTTACCCTGACTTCAAAACCGGGCGACGGAACATACCAGGATTTCTTAAACAACGAGACACGTTACAGCAGACTGACAAGGGCGTTCCCGGACAGAGCTGCAAAGCTTTTTGCGGAGTCCGAAGAAGCTGCAAAGGCTCGCTACGATCATTTACTGAAATTAGTAGAGCTGTATAAATAAACAGAAATAAATCGGGTGCAAAAGCGCCTGAGAAAGCACTCCCGCCACAGGATATGCGTATTCTGCGGCGGGAGTGTTTTTCGTCCTATAGAATGTTCTTAGCATTACCTGGTATAGATTCGTATGTCAAAAGGCAGGTTTTCGGTTATTGGCCGAATTGCATAAGGGCGGAGAAAATAAGAAAAAAGTTGACGAATACAGGAAAGGATGATATTATTTTTCTGTAGTGCATGAAAAACGGAGACAATAGGTTTCATATCGGAATGGGTGTTTTGTTATGGACAGCATCGTCAGGAAAGTGATATTGGGATTCTGAAAAGATCAGAAACCAGTATCATTTTTGCTTTTGCACTTTAAAACTTTAATGAAGTAATGAAGAGAAAACAAGACGATGCGGAAAAAAACGTTTCATGCAAAAAATCAGAAGGAGGAAGCAGATGAAAAAAGTTGTGATGTTGGTGACAGCGATTTTACTGGGAACGCTTGTTTCGACGCCTGCCTATGCGGATACAGACGCTGACGTATGGTGCGAAACAAATGTCGGAAAAGACAATGTTCTATCGGTGAGCGTTGAAACAAACGGAAAAGCGACAGACGGCGTAATTGTGATCAATTATGATTCTTCCGTAGTTACCTGTACGGAAGCGGATGTGAAGATTGCAGACTCTGTCGACATGTATTCTGTGAATGTAGTTGATGAAAGTGTGAGAATCAGCTTTCTTGCGGAAGAGGCAATGAAAGCGGGAGCAGTCGCAGAGGTTGTTTTTGAAACGGCGGACAAGGATGCGGATAAAGATGCATTGGAGAATGCAGTCAGCTTTGCGGGAGAGGCCTATAACGAAAGCGGTGAGGCAGTCGTCGTAAAGAAGACGGAAACGGAAACACCCGGAACGCCAGGCGGAAGCGACGACAACAGCGGCGGTAACGGCAGCGGCGGAAGCGGGTCGCAGACAACTCCTTCCGCAGGAGTCAGCGGCGGAAATATCAGTACTTCAGGTACGGTTCAGTCGGCAAAAACCGGCGATACTGCAGAAACGGCATTCCTGATTCTTGTACTGGCGGCCGGAGCGCTTGTAGCGGCAGGCGCCGGCAGAAAAATAAATCATTAAGGAGGAGAAGATGTTATGAAATGGAAAAGAGTGTTAGCGTTTGCAATGTCGGCAGCTCTTCTTGTGTCTGCTCCTTTTACGAATACCGGTCTTGTTTATGCGGACGAGGTCACAAAGCAGGACGGAAATACGGCAGGTAAGGATGCGGAAGAAGAAGGCTCTGAGGAAGCCTGGAGCGGTACGATAGACGTTCGCGGAACGACCCCGGAGGAAAAGATAAAAGAAGAAAAGGTATGGAAACCTTCCGATTCTTCGGCGGATCTTACATCCGGCGTAAAAATCAGCGACGATATGCTGCCGCGTGAGGAGAAAACAGATGTAGAAGTCTCTGAAGAAGAGGAAAAATTCGGAAAAGTGACGCTTGAAGAGACGGACCGAGACACGGTTTCTGCAGATCTGTTTTTGAACGGGGAAAAGCAGGACCCGGTAAGGGAGCTTTTGAACGAGGAAACGGTCGACGATAAGGATATGGTTCGCGTAATTATCATGTTAGAAGACGATTCTGTCGTGGAACGGGACAGTAAGGCGAGCATGAATACCGTGACAAAAGAGCGGAGCAGATGGTTAGAGGCAAAACAGGATGCCGTGGTTTCCGAGATTGAAGAGACTCTTTTTGACGGAGAAAATTTGGACATTCGTTATCACTATACCTGGCTTTTAAATGGTGTGGCGACAGAAGTGCCATACGGTATGATCGACGATATCAAGGCGACAGACGGCGTAAAAGAGGTGCTTTTACAGCCGGTTTACAGCGTTGCGGAAAAGACTGCGGTCCCTCATACTGTTTCTGACGGAGTGATGATCGGCAGAGATGATACATGGGCGAAAGGTTATACCGGAAAAGGAATTGTAATTTCCGTTATTGACACCGGTATTGACGATGATCATCAGAATTTTGGGGCGCTTTCGGATTCTGCGCTGACAGAGGATTCGGCGACGAAAGACACGGTTTTGAGTGTGCTTGACGAATTGAATGCAACGAGCGTGCGTCCTGATATTACAGTAGACGATGTATATCGCAGTACAAAAATTGTTTACGGATTTAATTATGTAGACGAAAATGTCAGGATTAATCATATCGGAGATTCTGCAGGCGATCACGGCACACATGTGGCGGGTATCGCAGCGGCAAACGATCTCCACAACAATGAAGCGGTCGGAGTTGCTCCGGATGCGCAGCTTTATGTTATGAAAGTGTTCGGTTCGAACGGAGGCGCATATACGGATGACATTCTTGCTGCATTAGAGGATTCCTTAATGCTCGGCGCAGATGTTGTGAATATGAGTCTTGGTTCTCCGGCGGGATTCACTTCCGCTGGTGAAATGATTGACGAGATTTACGGAAGAGTTTCTTCCACAAATACGATACTTGCGGTTGCTGCAGGAAATGCATCGTCTGCAGGACAGGGGAACATGTGGGGAACCAACTCGAACCTGACGGGAAATCCCGATAACAGTACCATCAGTTCACCTGCTACATATGTAAATGCAACTTCTGTAGCCAGTGTAGATAATGTGAACAGCAAAGGTTATTATATAGAAGTAAACGGTACAAAGCTTGGATATCTCGAAGGCACAAACGGCCAGAATGCTTCTATGGTTGACACATTAGGCGGAAACGAATACGACTATGCGATGGTACCGAATTTCGGACAAAGTGTATCCGATTTTACGGAAGCGAATGTAGAAGGAAAAGTAGCCGTAGTTCAGCGAGGGGTATCCGCATTTACCGAGAAAGTAAAGTTTGCGGAGGAAGCCGGAGCGATTGCCTGTCTGATTTATAATAATACGACCGGCACACTCGGCATGGATATGTCGGACGGCGAGGCGGTTATTCCGTGCGCTTCAATTACCATGCAGTCCGGAGAATTGCTTGCGGCGTCATTGGAAGAAAATCCGGAAAGCAAAATGAAATTTTCCGATACGCAGGCTTTGATTCCAAGTGAAACGGCGTATCGGATGAGTGATTTTACCTCCTGGGGAATTTCGCCGAATCTGTCGCTTGAACCGGATATTACGGCGCCGGGCGGAAATATTTATTCGACTTTAGACGGCGGAAAATACGGACTCATGAGCGGTACTTCTATGGCGTCGCCGAATGTGGCGGGTATTGCCGCGCTAGTAATGCAATATGCAAAGGCAAATTATCCCGAACTGTCTGAGACGGAACTTCATACGTTTGTGAATACGCTTCTGGTAAGTACGGCGGAGCCGTTGGTTTATGACGAAACGGCGATGTTTTCTCCAAGAAGTCAGGGAGCGGGACTTGCCAATGCGTATAATGCGATCTCGACAAAAGTATATCTTACGGTGGACGGTATGGACGTGCCGAAAGCAGAGTTGATGGACGATCCTGCAAAAACGGGGGCATATGCGTTTGATTTTCGCGTACATAACTTTGGAGATACGAATGCATTCTTCAAATTAAACACTACCGCCCAGACGGAAGATGTGCTTAGAGTAGAAGGACTTGATAAAACCTTTATGTCGATGACCCCGGTTTCGCTTGAGGCTGAGGCAAAAGAGACATCGGATCATCTGATCTATACCTATGATTATAATGAGAACGGAAAGACAAACAGCTCTGATGCGCGTAGTCTTTATTTAAAAGTGAAAAAGAATGAAACAGCCGCTGCGGATGAGTTTTTCCGTTATGATTTAGATGGCAGTGAAGATTCCAATCTTGAAGACGTTCAGACTTATCTTGACGCTCTGGTGGGAAAATCAGACGTTGATTTAAACGATCAGGTACTGAAAGTAGCTTCAGGAGACGAGGCATCCGTTTCCGTATCGCTTCAGGTTACGGATAATGGAAAAGCTTTTATGGATTCCAATTTTGAAAACGGAATTTATGTCGAAGGCTTTACCATGCTCGAGGCAAAAAATGCGGGCGGAGTAGATTTATCGCTGCCCTATATGGGATTTTACGGGGACTGGACAAAAGCGCCGATTTTTGATTCCGGTTTTTACTGGCAGAGTGACGAAGAAATGGAAGCAAGCCAGTATCCCAATATTATATTTACGAATTATGGAAAAGAAAACGTATGGTATCCGGGCGTTAATCCGTACCTGGAGGAAGCGTTTGACGAAAGTCATGTCTCGATTTCTCCAAACGGAGACGGATACGGAGATTATTTTGAGGACATTTATCTGGCCCTGCTCCGCAATGCGAAAACCCTTCGGTTTACTTTTACAGATGCGGATACGGGAGCGACTTATTTTGACCGGACGCTTAAGAACGTAGAGAAATCCGTATTTCATTCGGCATACAATCAGATTGTGCCGTTTGTGTACTCGAATTATGCCGGAGAAGACGGCAGGTATGAGTTTACGGGCGCAGACGGCAGCCCGCTTGCAAATAATACAAAGCTGAACTTCTCGGTTCGTGCGGAAGTGGATTATGATCTGCACGACCAGAACAACGTTTCGAGTGAATGGAACTTACCGATTATCGTTGACACAGAAGCGCCTGTAGTGGAGGATTCCGAGATTTACCTGGATGAGAAGGACGGAAAGCGTTATTTAAAACTGACCTTCCATGATAATCTTGCGGTTGCTGCAATGAATTTCCTGAATAAGAGCGGAACAATGATTCTTGCTCAGTATCCGGTGGAGAAGACGGAAGCGGGAGAGAACTGCACAATGAGCTTTGATATCACCGGATTCGGAAATCAGTTTAATCTGGTAATCGGCGATTATGCGTTTAACGAAAGAACGTATGTCATTCGTACCTCGGATAACGACCCTGTTTTGGATGAAAATCTGCTGTACGGTTACCGCGTTGCGGATCAGAATTATTCGGATGATTCGCTGTACGGATGGATCGGCATTAACCGGGAGACGGCTGATGTGACGGTATTTGACAGTGAATATTATATTGATTATGCATTGACGGCTGCGGAGTATATCGGCGGATACATTCTTGCAGTAGATGCGGATCAGACCCTTTCCTTTATTAAGCCGGGGTATTGGGACGAAAGAACTCAAATTGCAAAACTTAACGTAAATATCAGAGATATGGCGTTTGATCCTACGGAAAAGAAGCTGTATGCATATAACAGTACCGATAACAGTCTGTGCACGATTGATATTACTTCCGGTGAAGTGACGAATATCAGCGCTGATTATCTTTCGGTTGTTATTGCAATGACATGTGACGATAACGGTACGTTATACGGTATCGATCAGGATGGAATATTAAAGAAGCTTGATAAGGTAAACGGTACCTGGGGAGAGGATGTCTTCAATACGGCGGAAGTTACGGAAAAAATGCCGTGGTACGCGCAGTCTATGATGTATCATTCCGAAGAAAATGCGATTTACTGGGCGGCTTTTTATTCGGATTGGACCGGAAATGCCGGGACTCTTTATCGTTACTCACTGACGGATCACACATTTAAAGAAATCGGAACCATTGCCGGAAATGCGGAAGTTGTAGGTCTTTTAATGCTGAACGACAGAGGGTATAAGCTGCCTGAGTCGGAGCTTTTAAGTATCGGATTAAAGCAGACGAGTATCAGCCTGTTGGAGGGAAGCGCAAAGGCGCTGAACCTGATTTTGACGCCGTGGTACGGAAAAGAACAGACGCTTAATTGGAGCAGCAGCGACACGAAGGTTGCGGAAGTATCGCAGAGCGGAGAAGTATTGGGAGTCGGAGTCGGTAAAGCAACTGTTACGGTAAGTAATGCCGATAAATCTCTTCAGGCTTCCTGTGAAGTGACGGTGATCAATCCGCAGTCAACGTTGAAAGGTTTTGCGTTGTCCGGCGGGTCGCTTCAAAATCAGTGGGTAAGTTTCCGGGCGGATGATGTCGCAAGTCCGGACATATTGACTGAGGCCGGTTTCAGAAGTTATTATGCAGGAGAATATCTGAACGGATATATTTATGCATATAGTTCTTCCAATGAGCTTTACCGCATTGAAGAACAGACGCTTAGTGCGGAGAAGATTTCGGATAGCGTAAGCGGTTATATAATGCAGGATATGGCCTATGATTATTCGAGCGGTTTTATGTACGGAATTGCGCAGGACATGATATTCGGAGAGACGAGTCTTGTTATAATTGATACGATGACAGGAGAATTTACGCCTGTATGTACAATTACAGACGAATTTGGAAACTATGCTTGCGGACTTGCGATCTCCACAGAAGGTACAATGTATATCATAACATATACCGGTATTCTTTACACTTGTGATAAGGAAACGGGTGCGCTTACGAAGGTAGGCTATACAGGCTACGCCGGCTCCCAATATACACAGAGTATGGCGTATGACCATAATACGAATGAATTGTACTGGGCAATGCTTTCTTCAACCGGTGAAGCCGGAATCATGTATATGGATACAAAATCAGGCGCTGCAATCTCACTTGGTACATTTGACGGCGGCGTGCAGCTTACTTCTCTGTACAGTATACCGGAAACAATGCCGGGAAGAGATCCGGTACCTGCAGAGCGTATGGAACTGACGATAGAAAAAAATACGCTGCGTATGATTGCAGGTTCTAAACGGAGTATTCCGGCTCGCGTGCTTCCGCTGAACGCAACTGACCGTACGATTATGTGGACGGTTGCTGACGGGGAGATCCTTGCAATTGAAAACGGTATGATTACGGCAAAGAAAGCCGGCAGCACAACCGTGACGGGAACGAAAGAAATAAACGGAAGTACGGCTACGCTTACTTTTACAGTTGAGGTGGTCGAATCCGCCGGTAAATTATACGGATATATTCAGTCGGATCTTTCGAACGGAAGCGGACATTTCTGGGGAGGCTTTCGTGATAATAACCTTGCCGAAGGCGAGGGACTTGCAGACGCTTCCGCTTATGAGGTCTATGCGGGAACCTGGTATAACGGCAAGATTTATGGCTACGGTATTGATACGACAAGCTTTGAATATCAGTATATGATCATTGACGGAACCGGATTTACAGTGGATACGGCAATAGCCGGAGATTTCCCGGATATGATGGATCTGGCGTTTGATTATACCGAAGGAGCAATGTATGCAGTCGGCGGCGTAAGAAATGTGGACAGCTACAATTCGCTTTATACGGTAGATATTAAGACGGGATCTGTATATAAGATTGCGGATTTTGATACGCGGATTATGACGCTGGCATGTACCGAAGAGGGAACGCTTTACGGTGTGGACGGCGGCGGCATCCTTTATGCGATTAACAAGGAAAACGGAACTTTAAGCGCAGTCGGCGAAACTGGTTATAATGCGAACGTATATCAGTCTATGGCTTATGATCATAATACGGGTAATCTTTACTGGGCACAGGTATACAATGACAATATGACAATGCTTATTACTGCGAACCTTCTTCTGGTTGATACGGCAGACGCTTCCGTATTAAATCTTGGCATGATCGGGCTGGCAGGATCGCAGGTTTCGTCACTATATACCCTTCCGAAGGAGGAAATACCTACAGGTACGTCGGAAGTGAAGAAAATTTTAATCGGCAGTAAATCCGAGATGTTAAAAGTCGGGGAACAGAAGCAGATTTCTGCTGCGGTATATCCGTTAAATGTTGCATCGGCCGGTACGCAGCTTACTTACCAGTCGTCGGATACTGCAGTTGCGTCCGTGGACGAAAACGGAGTTGTTACGGCAGTAGCTTCGGGAACCGCAAATATTACCGTAAAGACCGGAAACGTTACGGCGAATTGTGAAATAAAAGTAGTCGGAAACGACAAAACGGTTTATGTAGTAAATGCGAACGGATTTGAGGTATCTCCGCTGCTTTCGCCGGATACGATTTCCAGGAAAGAAACATTGCCGGAAGCGTCAGGTCTTACAATTGTAACAGCAACTTACCACAACGACGGATATTTTTATGCGGTAGGAACGGACGGATATCTGTGGAAGTATACGGAAGATATGAAGACCGTTCAGAGAATCGGAACGGATACGGTGATTCGGCAGCTTGACAAATACGTTGATTTCCTGCCGACCGAGGATCCATTCTTTGCGCCGAGAGTAATTGATATCGCTGAAAATCCGTTTAACGGAAAGATGTATACTCTGGTACAGGGAATAGAAGCGGGAGAAATGTTTGATGAAATGACGTTTTATATCTGTGAATTGAATCCGGATACGGGTGCGTCTACCGTAGCAGTTTATGTTCCAATTGAGATTAACAGACCGGATGAGTTTGTATTTACCGGAGAAAACGATATTCTTATTTATGACGCATATGAGGATTATGTTTACAGCATGTCATTGAATCCGGATGGTGAAATTCGGCAGGTGGCATGGGCGCAGGGGGTTTTTGCAAGCGGCGACAGCAATGCAATGGCCTACAGTGTAGAGCTTGATATGGTATTTATTGCGACAGCGGATTATTATTTCAATAACGGAATGGCGCTGTTTGTATTAAATCCGGATACAGGAAACATCTACAAATATGCGGATGCGGCATATGCGGATACTATGGTTGATTTGATTCTGATTGAGGGAGCTTTACCGACGAAGACGACGGAAGAGAGCGACCAGTCGGAAACAATCATGACAGAGGAAGTTTTTGTCGATTTACCGAAGTATTTTAAGGGAAATCAGTAGAATCGAAAACAGTCCAAAGCACAGTCTTTTGTTGCTTTGGACTGTTTTTTTTCTTTACAGGAGAATTGTCTGATGTTACAATGGAATATATGTTGGATTAATTTAGGACAAATATGTATTACAGATGGTATCAGTGAACGAGGATTCCTCCGAATCTGCTGATATCGGTCTTTTTGAGGTACGCAAAGAGGGAAAGGATCATAAAGAACGTGGAAAAGGAAGATTTTTTATTAAGTCAGATTGATGAATTCAGGGAGAAAGCAAAGCAGCTTCAGGATCTCCTTGTTGCAAAAGAGAGTAAGGTACAGGAGCTTCAGGCGTTAGTCAGCGAAAGAGAAGATAAGGCGCAGGAATTAGAGCAGATTTTGTCGGAGCGCCAGGAAGAGGCCGACCAGCTTGTGGTTGATTTTAACCGGAGAGTCGAAGGCCTTTCGGAAAAAGTGACGGCGAAGATGTCGGAGATTGAAGAGTCGCTGTCCGAACAGGTCGAGGATGTAAAGAACGTCAGTAAAGCGCAGTTAGAGGCTACGAGAAAGCTGAATGAGGAGCAGATTGCGGCAAGCAGGAAAATAAGCGAAGATCAGCTTGCAACGAGTAAGCAGCTTTTGAACGAACAGGCATTGGCGAATAAAAAGCAGAGCGAGGATCAGCTTGCAGAGATGAAGTCGTTAATCGAAGGCGCATCGTCTCAGATGTCACAAATCGAGTCACTCAAGGCAGACTTGTCGGAAAAGGTGCATTCGGAGAATGTGAAGTGTTACCGAAATATTCAGGATTTGTTTGGAGAATTTGACGAACGGCTGGAGAAGGTTGACGACATGGAAGGCGAAGTGGGAAGAGTCGGAACCTTTGTGAAGTTTTTAACGGTATTTTCGATTATCAATTTCGTGGCTTTAGTCGGACTGATTATTCTTTCTCTGGATATTATCAATTTTTAAAGCGAGGGGGGTCGTATCAATGGACAGGAGGCAGATTGCTCCTGTCCATTGGTGCGTTAGCAGGTATGAATTTTGAAGCAAAAAAGGTATGGGTGACCGGGCATAAGAATCCCGACACGGATTCTGTCTGCGCCGCCATTTCTTATGCGTATTTAAAGAATCAGACGGACGAAAGGGAGTATGTGCCAAAGCGGGCGGGTGCGGTCAGCGCCGAAACAAAATATGCGCTTGATTATTTTCATGCAAAAGAGCCGGAATTAATTACGGACGCAGGAGCGCAGATTAAGGATATTTCCATTCGTAAAACAACGGGTGTAAATTCGCAGATTTCACTGAAACGGGCATGGGAGATGATGAAAAAACTGGATGTGGTTACGCTCCCGGTTACAAACCGGCTCGGAAAGTTAGAAGGCGTCATTGTAACAAAGGATATCGCCACTTCTTACATGGATGTATATGACAGTCGTGCGCTGTCCAAAGCGAGAACCCAGTATAAAAATATTGCGGAAACATTAGACGGTAAAGTGGTGTGCGGCAATGAACATGCGTATTTTGTACGGGGAAGAGTGATTATCGGTTCCTCAAATTCGGAATATATGGGCGAGTTCGTAGAATCGGATGATCTGGTGATTCTGGGCTCGAAAAAAGAAGCGCAGGTAAAAGCGATGGAGGCAAACGCGAGCTGTATTATTATCGGCTGCGGGTTTGAGCCGGAGAAAGACGTTATTTTAATGGCGGAGAAAAAGGACTGTGTCATTATTACGACGCCGTTTGATACGTTTTCCATCGCACGGTTAATCAATCAGAGTATGCCGATCAAAGAATTTATGACAAGAGAGATGGTTGCCTTTGATCTGGACGATTATATAAATGACGTGCGCGATATGATGTCGAAAATAAGACACCGCGATTTTCCGGTTTTAAACGAGAACGGTGATTATGTGGGTATGATTTCAAGGCGTAATCTGATGAGTATGCAGAAAAAACAGATTATTCTGGTGGATCACAATGAAAAATCTCAGGCGGTGGACAATATCGGCGAAGCGGAGATACTCGAAATCATTGACCATCACCGCATCGGCAGCCTTGAGACGATCTCACCGGTGTATTTCAGAAATCAGCCGCTGGGATGTACGTCGACCATTATTTATCAGATGTTTTTAGAAAAAAACGTGGAGATTCCAAAACAGATTGCAGGACTGTTAATGGCGGCGATTCTGTCCGATACGCTGATGTTCCGTTCGCCGACCTGTACGCAGCCGGATATTATGGCGGCGGAGGCGCTTGCAAAAATCGCGGGTGTGGAAATCGAAGCGTTTGCAAAAAATATGTTTCAGGCGGGCAGTGACTTTAAACATAAAAAGACGGAAGAAATCTTTTACCAGGATTTTAAAATATTTCATACGAACGACTGCGATTTCGGAGTTTCTCAGGTCAGCGCGATGAGCAGAGAAGAACTGGACAAAGTCGGAAAGCAGTTAAAGCCGTTTATGCGGCAGGTGCTCGGCGAAAAGAAACTGGATATGGTTTATGTGATGCTGACCGACATTTTGGAGGAAACCTCCCGCGTTATTTCGGAAGGAACGGATGCGGCAAAGATTTTAGCCCGGGCCTTTGAAGGAAAAGAAGAGGACGACGGCGTTCTTTTAGAGGGAGTCGTTTCGCGTAAGAAGCAGATGATTCCAACGCTGATGAATGCGCTGACAGAGATACGGTAGGGCGGATGTAAAGGATGAAAATCAGATGTTTTTTGTCGTTGTCCGCAGACTTTTCGGCGCTTCATGAAAGTGTTTTTTATAGGCTCTTGAAAAGGTCGAATAATTTTTATAGCCGCATGCATAGCAGACTTCCGTGATCGGTTTTCCTGTAAGAATCAGTTCTTTCGCCAGAAGAAGGCGCTTTGCGGAAATATAGTTTCCGATGGTATAACCGGTTTCTTCTTTGAAAGAGTGCATCAGATAGTAGCGGCTTAAGAAAAAGCGTTCCGCCAGATGATCGATGTCTAATTCTTCCGTCAGATGGCCGTTTATGTATTCGAGAATCGAAAGAATCGTTTCATTTGAAGCAGTGTTGCTGATATAGGAGACGTCGTCGTAAAGCGCGGCGCGGTTTAATTCAATCATAAATGTTAAAAACAGTGATTCGCGGTATAATTCCGCCGCATATCCCCTGTCTGCAATGGAATTTTCCAGAGCGCGGGCGGCGGTATGCAGTCTGCTGCCTTCAAAGGAGCGGAGGCGGAGTACATGCGACTGTTCTTTATGCGCTCTGGCAAAACAAAGGCCGAGGTCATACGCTTCGTTTAAATAAGCGTTTAAAAAGTCAGGCGCGACGTAAAGGATAATCCGTTCATAGGGACTGCAGCTGTTGATTACCGGTTTGTGTACTTCCCCGGAATGAACCAGTACAATATCATTCGGCAGCAGTTCGTAAGCACGGCCTTCAATGTGGTAGGTCACATCTCCGCTTAAAAGAAGCAAAATCTTATAAAAATCATGATAATGGCAGGAAAATCGATTCCGCTCCGTATCTGTCAAATGAAACATCTTAAAATTACTGTGAAGGTAGCCCGCTTTACGGTAAGGATTCATATCTTTCTCACTTCTGGCGTCGTATTCGGCCGGTGTATTTTTCGCATTCTTATTTTATTCCATAAAAGCACCATATGCAATGTTTTTGACACATATTTCATATTTTCTTTAAAAAGTGTTCTATATAATAATAGGAAAGATACGTATAACGATGCCAATATCCACAAATGCAGAAGAAAGGCGATGATTGTTATGAAATTCACAAAGATGCACGGATGCGGAAACGATTATGTATATGTAAATTGTTTTGAGGAGAACGTAAAAGAACCCGGCGAGACGGCCCGTCGAATCAGTGACAGACGATTCGGAATCGGCTCGGACGGATTGATTTTAATCTGCCCGTCCGAAAAGGCGGATGTCCGGATGCGTATGTATAATGCGGACGGTTCGGAAGGAGAAATGTGCGGAAACGGAATCCGCTGTGTTGCAAAATATGTGTATGACCGCGGCTTATCCGGCAAAACGGAGCTCTCTGTTGAAACGGGCGCGGGAATCAAACGCCTGAAGCTTTTTACAGAAGAGGGAAAAGTTACGCAGGTCAGAGTGGATATGGGAGAACCGATTTTAGACCCGGAACAGATTCCCGTTCTTTCTTCAAAAGAGCGTGTGATTGACGAACCGATTATGGTAAACGGGAAGGAATGGCGTATGACCTGCGTTTCGATGGGGAATCCGCATGCGGTAGTTTTTGTACCGGATACGGAAAGTCTTGAAATTGAAAAGTACGGCCCTTATTTTGAATGCCACGAACGGTTTCCGAAGCGCATCAATACGGAATTTGTGCAGGTGACGGACAGGGATGAAATAAATATGAGAGTATGGGAACGCGGTTCGGCTGAGACATGGGCATGCGGTACCGGAACCTGCGCCAGTGTAATGGCCTGCATCTTAAACGACAAAACAGACGATACGGTGCTTGTACATCTGCGCGGCGGAGATCTGAAGATTGAATATGACAGAGATACAAATCATTTATTTATGACGGGACCGGCGGAGACGGTTTTTGAAGGAGAGTGGCCGGATTAGACTTGCCGGAATGAGACCGCATATTGTGAGACAGACGGGAAAGTGAATGAAAGGAATGAGGAGATCGGATGAAGCTTTTTCAGTTACTTGAGAAAATAAATTACGAGGTGGTACAGGGAAGTACGGAAACAGAGATTTCTACGCTTGTATACGATTCCAGAAAGGTGACGGCAGGCTCTGTTTTTGTCTGTATTTCGGGAGCGGTTATGGACGCGCATAAATTTATTCCCGATGTCATTGCAAAGGGCGCGGCGGCAGTGATTGTGGAAAAAGAGGGAGTAGAGGCAGCGGGTGTGACCGTGATTCGGGTAGAAGATACCAGGTATGCGCTTGCTTGTATGTCGGCGGCATATTTTCATTATCCTGCAAAACGTCTTAAAACGATCGGGATTACGGGAACAAAAGGAAAAACGACGACGACTTATATGATAAAGTCTATTTTAGAGGCAGCAGGAATCAGGACGGGCCTGATCGGGACAATCGAGGTCATGATCGGGGAGAAATACATTCCGGCAAAAAATACGACGCCGGAGTCTTACGAACTGCAGGAATATTTTTATGAAATGGCAGAGGCAGGAATAGAAGCCGTTGTGATGGAAGTCTCTTCGCAGGGCCTGATGCTTCACCGTGTTTCCGGATTTCAGTTTGATTACGGCGTTTTTACGAACCTGGAGCCGGATCATATCGGAGAAAACGAGCATAAGGATTTTGCGGACTATATGCATTGTAAAAGTCTGCTGTTTCGTCAGTGCAGGCTTGGGATTTTAAACGCGGACAGCGAGCATCTGGCAGGTATTTTAGAAGGACATACATGCGGGGTAGAGACGTTTGGCTTCGATTCGTCCGCGAATCTGCGTGCAGAGGACATGAAACTGATTCATAAACCGGGATTTATCGGCGTATCGTATCATGTGGGAGGAGAAATGGATTTTGATGTGACGCTGAATGTTCCGGGCCGGTTTTCGGTCTACAATTCTCTGACTGCAATTGCAATCTGCCGTCATTTTAAGGTGCGGGAGGCGCTGATTCAGGAAGCGCTGGGTCATGTGGTAGTAAAGGGACGAATTGAGCTGGTACCGGTGTCTCCCAAATTTACGATGATGATTGATTATGCCCACAACGCGATGGCGCTGGAAAGTCTGCTTACGACATTGAGAGAATACGAGCCGAACCGTCTGGTCTGTCTGTTCGGATGCGGAGGAAACCGCGCAAAATCAAGGCGCTATGAGATGGGGGAGGTATCTTCGAGACTGGCGGACCTGACCGTAGTTACATCGGATAATCCAAGATTTGAAGAACCGCTTGCTATTATGGAAGATATTATAGAAGGTGTGAGAAAGGCGGACGGCGCATATGTAGCGATTCCGGATCGGAAGGAAGCAATTGCATATTGTATCCGGAATGCCAAAGAGGGAGACGTAATTATCCTTGCCGGAAAAGGTCATGAGGATTATCAGGAGATAAACGGGGAGAAGCATCCGATGGATGAGCGGAAATTAATTGCCGACATTATCGCGCATTCTTCCATATAAAAGATTGACGTTCACAAAAGAAGCACAGGAGCTTGGGCAGAAATGGGGGAGAGGATATGTCTGTTTTTAAGGGTGCGGGAGTTGCGCTGGTAACTCCTTTTCATGAGGATGAAAGCGTCAATTATGAAGCTTTGGAAAAATTGATCGAACTGCAGATTGCAGACGGCGCGGATGCGCTGATTGTATGCGGTACGACGGGAGAACCGTCTACAATGACGGAAGAAGAACGGCTTTCGGTCATTGATTTTGCGGTAAAAAAGGGAGCCGGCCGGATTCCTTTGATTGCAGGGACCGGAGGCAATTGTACTGCGAAAGCCGCAGAGTTTTCGAAAAAGGCGCAAGACCTGGGTGCGGACGGACTTTTGGTAGTGACGCCTTATTATAACAAAGCGACGCAGGAAGGATTGTTCAGACATTATAAAACAATTGCTTCGGGAGTACGGCTTCCGATTATCATGTATAACGTGCCGTCGCGGACCGGGGTCAATCTTTTGCCGGAAACGGCAGTCCGGCTTGCAAAAGAGATGCCCAATATTGTCGGCGTGAAAGAAGCGTCCGGCAATATTTCACAGATTGCCGAACTTGCGATGCTTGGAAAAGGAGTTCTGGATCTTTATTCCGGCAATGACAATCAGGTTCTTCCGATTCTTTCACTCGGCGGAATCGGCGTGATTTCGGTATTTGCAAATCTTTCGCCGCGTATTATGCATGATATAGTGTCGGAATATCTGGAGGGCGACAGAGAGAGGGCGCTTCGTCTGCAGCTTTCGTATCTGCCGCTGATGCAGGCGCTGTTTTGCGAGGTAAACCCGATTCCGGTAAAGGCGGCGTTAAATCTTATGGGAAGAAATGCGGGACCGGTAAGACTTCCTCTGACGGAGCTTTCCGGGAAAAACAAAGAGCTGCTGGAGCAGGAAATGAGGCGGTGCGGGCTGCTGTAACAAATCGTATGCGAACAATGGAATAACCGGTATACGGGCCGGGCAGAGAGCAGGGTTCTCTGTCCGGTTTTTATTTTGGCCGGTAAGGCAGCAGAAACATTGTCGACAGGTGTAAAGAAATGGCTTTATGAAAATCTTGACGCGCTGCCCGAAACGCGCGTATAATAAATGAGGACAAAACTGTGGTTTTACACGGAGTAATACAATGTATCAGATAGAAAAGATGAGTAAAAAGCTGCTTGCTCCCCAGGTGGAAGAGGAGCTGATGAATTATATTTTACATGAACCGATTAAAATCGGAGAAAAGATTCCGAACGAATACGAACTGGCGGAGCGGTTCGGGGTCGGCAGAAGTACGATTCGCGAGACCGTGAAAAGCCTTGTAACAAAGGGGATTCTTGAGGTACGGAGAGGCTCAGGTACCTATGTCGTCAGTACCAGCAGTACGGATGAGGATCCGTTGGGGCTGGCGAAATTTACGGATAAATACAAGCTCGCGTTGGAGCTGTTTGAGGTACGGCTGATGTTAGAACCCGAAATCGCCGCGCTTGCCTGTGAATATGCGACGCAGGAGGAAAAGGAGGAATTAAAGCGTCTGTGCGACGAGACGGAACAGTTATATACTTCCGGGAAAAACCATACCGCAAAAGATATTGCGTTCCATACCTGTATCGCACATTGCAGCAGAAATCGTGTAGTGGAACTGCTTCTGCCGATTATCCATACGGCGATTGCTACGTTTGTCAATCTGACAAACCGCTGTCTGATGGACGAAACGATTGAAACGCATCGGGCGATTACCGAGGCTATCATAAAAAAAGATGCGGTTGGGGCCAAATGCGCGATGATTATGCATTTGACTTACAACCGCCAGATGCTTCTCAAGCGAAAGGAGGAATTAATGAACACAAAAGAGAAGGATAAAAGGTATGATGAATAAAGAACCGTTTTGCAGATGCGAGAATAACGTATTGTAATAATGCACAAAAGATGGTGAGTATCCAAAGGGATATTCATCTTTTTTTGTATGAATTGGAGAAAAAAGAGAAGATACATCAGATGTATTGACAAGAATACTGCTTGATTATAGAATAAATTCAACATAACATATGACGTCAGATGTTTGTGGAGCATTTGTAAGAATATAACGTCCCGGAATACAATTTCTTTGTTTCGGGAACGTTATTCAGTAAACAAGGGGAAAGCAGAAGGAGGAAATGATTATGGGTGATGTGGCGGCTCTTGATTCTACGAGACTCATTATTGCGGCGGTGATTGGTTTGGCTCTGCTGCTGGTATTAATTATTAAGTTTAAGATTCACGCCATGCTTTCGATTTTGATCGGTGCAGTTGTAATCGGCATGGGCGCCGGAATGCCGTTTTCCGAAATTGTAACGGCGGTAAACGACGGTATCGGGAATACGCTGCAGGGAATCGCGCTTCTGGTCGGTCTCGGTTCCATGTTTGGGGCAATACTGGAGGTTTCGGGAGGCGCTCAGACTTTGGCGGTTACGATGGTAAAACGGTTCGGAGACAGAAAAGCCGCATGGGCGCTCGGTATTACGGGTCTTGTTATTGCAATGCCCGTTTTCTTTGACGCAGGTCTGATTATTCTGATTCCGCTTGCGTTTTCTCTTGCAAAGAGAACGAAAAGGTCTTCTCTGTTTTATGCGATTCCGCTTCTGGCGGGACTTGCGGTTGGTCATGCGTTTATTCCGCCTACACCCGGTCCGGTGCTTGTAGCGACAATGCTGAACGTAGATCTCGGATGGGTGATACTGGTGGGCATATTCTGCGGAATTTTTGCCATGATTGTGGCGGGACCCGTATGGGGAGCCTTCTGCGGAAAGAAATACAACGTTCCGGTTCCGGAACATGTGGCAAATCAGGAGGATTTTGACGAATCAAAGCTTCCGGGGTTTGGGACGGTTGTAGGAATTATTTTAATTCCGCTGATTCTGATTGTATTAAAATCTCTGGCGGGCGTCATTCCGGCGTTTGCGAAGGCGGAACCGGTTTTAAACTTTTTGGGTCAGCCGTTTATGGCGCTTTTGATTGCAACGATTGCAGCGATGTTTCTATTGGGAATCCGGCACGGATATAAACTGCCGGAACTTGAAAAAATAATGACTAAATCACTGGAACCGACAGGTCTGATTCTTCTGGTAACGGCCTGCGGCGGCGTGCTCCGCTATATGCTTCAGTATTCCGGACTCGGAGACGTAATCGGAAACGCGGTGGCGTCGGCAAATCTTCCGCTGGTTCTTGTAGCGTTCCTTGTAGCCGCGTTAGTCAGAATCTGTGTGGGCTCTTCTACTGTGGCAATGACGATGGCTGCGGGCATTATTGCGGCAATGCCGGGCATTTCGGAGCTTTCTCCCATGTATCTGGCATGTGTGACGGCAGCGGTAGCAGGCGGTTCGACCGTATGTTCGCATTTTAACGATTCCGGTTTCTGGCTGGTAAAATCTCTGGTTGGTCTGGACGAAAAGACGACGTTAAAAACGTGGACCATTATGGAGACACTGGTCGGAGGCGTAGGATTTATCGTAGCGTTTGTGATTTCTTTCTTTGTATAAAAGAAAGTACGGCAGAATAGACAGGAGGAATATTTATGGAATTGATGAGTCAGAAAATGAGAAAGCTTGCGCCGGAGTTGGACCCTTTGCGCATCGGTACCGGATGGAAGCCGGAGGATTTGGAGAAGCCGCAGGTTATGATAGAAAGTACATTCGGAGACAGCCATCCCGGCAGCGGTCATCTTGATATTCTTGTGGAAGAAGTAAGAAAAGGTGTGGAAGAGGCAGGGGGACATGGAGCCAGGTATTTTGCAACGGATATCTGCGACGGAGAGAGCCAGGGTACGGACGGAATTAATTACAGTCTTGCCAGCCGGGAAATGATTGCAAATATGATTGAGATTCACGGAAATGCGACGCCTTTTGACGCCGGCGTTTTTCTGGCAAGCTGTGATAAAGGAATGCCTGCCAATCTTATGGGACTTGCAAGAGTAAATATTCCTTCTGTTGTCGTGCCGGGAGGCACAATGAATGCGGGTCCGGAAATGCTGACACTGGAACAGCTTGGGATGTACAGCGCCAAATTCCAGAGAGGCGAGATCGACGAGGAGAAGTTCAACTGGGCAAAGTGCAACGCCTGTCCGAGCTGCGGAGCCTGTTCGTTTATCGGCACGGCTTCTACGATGCAGATTATGGCGGAGGCGCTTGGACTCGCGCTTCCCGGCAGCGCGTTAATGCCTGCGACAAGTCCTGATTTACGTGATTTTGCGCGCGAAGCGGGCAGGCAGGCGGTAAAACTTGCCACGACGCCCGGTATGCGGCCCGGCGATCTTGTAACGATGGACAGTTTTGAAAACGCGATTCTTGTACATGCGGCCATTTCGGGAAGCACAAACTGTCTGCTTCATATTCCGGCGCTTGCGCATGAATTCGGGATTGAAATTACCGGAGATACGTTTGACAGACTGCACAGAGGCGCCCGTTATCTTCTGGACATCCGTCCGGCGGGAAGATGGCCTGCCGAAGTCTTTTATTATGCGGGCGGCGTTCCCGCGATTATGGAAGAAATAAAGGAACACCTGCATCTGGATTGTATGACGGTGACGGGCAGGACGCTGGGCGAGAATTTAAAAGAATTGCGGGAAAACGGATTTTATGAACGCTGTCAGGAATGGCTTGCTGAATTTAACAGCCGTTACAACGTGTCTTTGACGAAAGAAGACATTATTCGGCCCTATGACAAGGCGATCGGGACAAACGGCAGTATTGCCGTCTTAAAGGGAAATCTGGCGCCGGAGGGCGCGGTAATCAAGCATACCGCCTGCCCGCCGGAAATGTATCAGGCAGTTTTGCGTGCAAAGCCGTTTGACAGCGAGGAGGAATGCCTGGATGCGGTATTAAAGCATCAGGTACAGAAAGGGGACGCTGTTTTCATCCGTTACGAAGGCCCGCGCGCTTCGGGTATGCCGGAGATGTTTTATACCTCCGAGGCAATCAGCAGCGACGCGGAGCTTGGCCGCAGTATTGCGCTGATTACGGACGGCCGCTTTTCGGGAGCGTCGACGGGGCCGGTGATCGGGCACTGCAGTCCGGAAGCAGTCGACGGAGGGCCGATTGCGCTGGTGGAAGAAGGAGATTTAATTGAGATTGACATAATGGGCAGAAAGCTGAATATTATCGGAATTGCCGGGGAGAAGAAAAGCCCGGAAGAAGTGGAGCGAGTGCTGTCCGAACGGAGAAAGAAGTTAAAACCCCGTCTGCCGAAATACAGAAAAGGCGTGCTGCGTTTATTTTCCGAACTGGCGGCAAGCCCGATGAAAGGCGCGTATCTGGACTACGGAGAAGAATAGATTTACAGAAAAAGGAAAAAATAACAATGGCCTGCAGGTTCTTATTTAAGGGAGCCTGCAGGCTTTTGTTCGGTGTGAGACAATAAAACGGATGACAGGAATTTTTGAAATTCGATCGTATAGATTGAAACAGGATATACTGAATGATAAAATGAAACAGGTTGAGGTTTATCATATTTAAGAGAAGATACCAATGAATCAACTGTTGATTGAAGCATATAAAAAAGCGCACAGAAGAAGCGCAGAAAAGAGGAGAACATGACCCTGACTTTTACAGAAGAACGCATCTATACGAAAAAAGATTTGCAGGAACTCTTTCAGTCGGTCAACTGGCTGTCGGCGAACTATCCGGACCGGTTAAAAAAAGCGCTTGATCATTGCGAAACCGTAATTACCGCATGGGACGGGGAACTGCTTACGGGACTGATTAATGCGATAGACGACGGGGAACTGACGGCATATGTGCACTATTTATGTGTGAATCCAGCGTATCAGGGAAAAGGAGTCGGCAGAGAATTGTTAGACAGAATTAAAAAAAAGTATCAGTCGTATCTGTATCTGATTTTGATTGCGGAAAATGAACCTTTAATTGAATACTATAAAGGAAACGGGTTTCAACAGATTGCAGGACAGTTTGTAATGGAAGTGCAAAACTTTGAAAAAAGCGTATGACGTAAGCGAATGTCGTATGTGAACATCTTGACGCACCGTGCGTCGGTCACGTATAATAGGTACAATGACTTCATGAATAGAAGGCCGCCGACGGCGGCGGAAGGCGGGGAAACATGTCAATTGATCAGAATAAAATCAGAAACTTTTGTATCATCGCGCATATCGACCACGGTAAATCGACGCTTGCCGATCGAATTATAGAACACACCGGAACGCTGACAAGCCGCGAGATGCAGGCGCAGGTGCTTGACAATATGGAGCTGGAGCGGGAGCGCGGCATTACGATTAAGTCGCAGGCGGTTCGCATTATATATAAAGCGTTAAACGGAGAGGAATATATTTTTAATTTAATCGACACGCCGGGACACGTTGATTTTAATTATGAGGTGTCAAGAAGTCTTGCCGCGTGCGACGGGGCGATTCTTGTCGTGGACGCCGCGCAGGGGGTAGAGGCGCAGACGCTTGCCAATGTGTATCTTGCATTAGATCATGATTTGGATGTGATGCCGGTAATTAATAAAATTGATCTGCCGAGCGCGCAGCCGGAAGAGGTGATTCAGGAAATTGAAGACGTCATTGGCATAGAAGCCGCGGACGCGCCCCGGATATCGGCAAAAACAGGTTTAAATATCGAAGAAGTATTGGAACAGATCGTAACAAAAATTCCCGCTCCGACCGGAGATGCAAACGCGCCGTTAAAAGCGCTGATCTTTGACGCGTTATACGATCAGTATAAAGGCGTCATTGTATTCTGCCGGATCAAAGAAGGAACGGTCCGCGTCGGCGATCTGATTAAAATGATGGCGACGGGAGCGACGGACGAGGTAACCGAAGTCGGCTATTTCGGCGCGGGTCAGTTTATTCCCTGTGAGGAATTATCTGCGGGAATGGTCGGTTATGTGTGCGCGAGTATTAAAAACGTCCGGGATACGCGTGTCGGGGACACGGTAACGAATGCCAAAAGTCCCTGTAAGGAGGCGCTTCCGGGCTATAAAAAAGTGAATCCTATGGTTTATTGCGGGATGTACCCGGCAGACAGCGCAAAATATGCGGATTTAAGGGATGCGCTGGAAAAGCTGCAGATTAACGATGCGTCGCTGCAGTTTGAACCGGAGACGTCGCTTGCACTGGGATTCGGGTTTCGCTGCGGGTTTTTAGGCCTCCTGCATCTGGAGATTATTCAGGAGAGACTGGAACGGGAATTTGATTTGGATTTAGTAACGACTGCGCCGGGCGTTGTCTACAAGGTATATAAGACAAACGGAGAGGTGGTGGAACTGACGAATCCGTCCAATCTTCCCGACCCTTCGGAAATAGATTATATGGAAGAGCCGATTGTCTCTGCGGAGATAATGGTGACAAAGGATTATGTCGGTGCAATTATGACGCTTTGTCAGGAACGGCGCGGCGTATATCTAAGCCTGGAATATCTGGAAGAGACGCGCGCTCTGATTAAGTACGAGCTCCCTTTAAACGAAATTATTTATGATTTTTTCGATGCGTTAAAATCGCGTTCCAGAGGATATGCTTCTTTTGACTATGAGCTGAAAGGCTATTCGCAGTCCGAGCTGGTGAAGCTGGATATTTTAATTAATAAAGAACAGGTAGACGCGTTGTCTTTTATTGTATTTAAAGACAGCGCCTATGAACGCGGCAGAAAAATGTGTGAAAAGTTAAAGGAAGAGATTCCGAGGCATTTATTTGAAATCCCGATTCAGGCCGCAGTCGGCGGAAAGGTCATTGCGCGCGAGACGGTAAAGGCAATGCGCAAGGACGTCCTTGCAAAGTGCTACGGAGGCGATATCACTAGAAAGAGAAAGCTTCTGGAAAAGCAGAAGGAAGGAAAGAAGCGGATGCGCCAGGTCGGAAGCGTGGAGATTCCGCAGGAAGCGTTTATGAGTGTATTGAAGCTGGATGAGGACTAGCGCGCGTATCGGCGACGAAATTCGTTTATGAGTTTGCACGGGGGATCGGTTTGAATAAAAAGAAAGAAACGGAGCTGTATCTTCATATTCCCTTTTGTATGAAAAAATGCGGGTACTGTGATTTTTTGTCCTTTGTCGCGGACGAGAAAATGCAGGAGACATATGTCGGAGCGCTGATCAGGGAACTGGATTTTTACGGAACGAAATATAAGGACAGGCTTTTTACAACGGTATATATCGGAGGCGGTACGCCATCCTGGCTTTCGGAAGAAGCGATCGCCCGTATTATGGAAAAAGTGAGAGAATGTTTTTTATTGTCGGACGACGCGGAAGTTACGATAGAATGTAATCCGGGAACCGTAACGGAGCAAAAGCTTTTGACGTATCGGAAAGCCGGGATTAACAGACTCAGTATCGGCCTGCAGTCGGCGCACAATAAAGAGCTTCAAATACTGGGAAGGATTCACACATGGGAGCAGTTTTTAAAAACGTATGATCTGGCGAGGGGAAGCGGATATTCCAATATCAATATTGATCTGATGAGTTCGTTGCCGGGTCAGACGCCGGAGCTTTTTGCGGATTCTTTAAAGAAGGTGCTGCGGCTTAGACCGGAGCATATTTCCGCATATTCGCTGATAATTGAAAAAGGGACGCCGTTTTATGACCGGTACCGTTTTGACGCGGTCAGGCAGCAGGCGGGCCTTCCCACGGAATCCCTTCCGACGGAAGAGGAAGAGTATGAAACCGTAAAATTAACGCAGCAGATACTGCAGGAGGCAGGATACCGCTGGTACGAAGTTTCTAATTTTGCGCTGCCGGGGAGGGAATGCCGCCATAATATCGGCTACTGGAAGCGTACGGATTATCTGGGGGTCGGACTTGGCGCCGCGTCTCTCATCGATAATATCCGATATTCGAATACAGCCGATATCTATGATTATCTAAAGCAATGCGGGCAGATCAGGGAAGGATTGTTTGAAAATACGGCGGAGGACGGGACGGTAAGCGAAGTGCCGGCGGTAAATTTTCATGCGTCTGCAGAGGCGCTTTCACGAAACGCACAGATGGAAGAATTTATGTTTCTGGGCTTAAGAATGGTTGACGGCGTACTGCGCTCGGATTTTGAGGAAGCGTTCGGCATTTCGGTTGAGGCGGCGTACGGAGAGGTAATAGAGCATTTGAAAGCGGAAGGACTGTTAAAGAAAATGGAAGGGCGAATTTTTCTGACAGAGCGCGGCATGGATGTAAGTAACTTTGCGCTTGCACAGTTTCTGCATTAGTTGCCAGGAGCCGCTGATACAAAATTTGTTATTGCAAATTTTAAAAATTGTGATATGATAAAAAAGTCGATAGATTATTTGACAAAAATAGAAAAAGAAAGTGGTGAAAAGATGTATACAATTTCCTGTTAATCAATGAATTGAATTGTCATACCGGAATTGATCAGGCTTATATAAAAAGAGCCTGCTGTTTTGATACAATACGCAGCGCAGCCTGGTATGTTTTAGCAGGAAATTTTTATCTTAATACGGACAGGGCAGATCTTGCGCGGCTATGCTGTCATTGCGCAGGGATCGAATAGGATGTATGAAGATGCAGAAGAATTTCTGTATCTTTTTTTGCCTTATAGGAAACTGCGTCGTCAGACGCATGCAAAAAGTGCGAAGCGCTCTTTTTTATAGTTTGCTGCTGAAACACATTTCGTATGACAGAGACTTTATACCGCATTTTATAAATGCATGACGGGGATAGGAGGAATGTGTATGCTGCAGATGAAACATATTACAATTACACACCGCAGGGATATGCGGACCATGATAAACGATTTTTCCATGGTATTGAACGAGGGGGATAAGGCGGCAATAATCGGAGAAGAGGGCAACGGAAAGTCTACGCTGCTGAAACTGATTTATGATGAAACGCTTGTGGAAGCGTATGCCGACGTTTCAGGGGAAATCATAAAAAACGGATTGCGTATCGGCTATCTGGCGCAGGAATTAGACGAGGCGCAAAAAGATCGGACGATATATGAATTTCTGTCGGAATGCGAGGCGTTTTATCTTCTTACTCCGAAAGAGCTTTCGGATATTGCGGGAGAACTTTCGATTGAGATGGAGCTTTTTTATGCGGACAGGAAGGTAGGGCAGCTTTCCGGCGGGGAAAAGGTAAAGCTGCAGCTTGCGCGGATTTTGATGGAGCGGCCGGATCTTCTCTGCCTGGATGAGCCTTCAAACGATATTGATATTCAGACGTTAGAATGGCTCGAATCATTTATCAGAAAAACGAACCTGCCGGTATTATATATTTCGCATGATGAACTGCTGCTTGAACATACCGCAAATAAGATTATTCATTTGGAACAGATCAGGCGAAAAACCGAAGCGCGGTATACGATTGCGGCAGCCGGATATCGGGAATACGTACAAAACCGGCAAAAGAGCCTGTCGCGCCAGGAGCAGGAGGCCAGAAATGAACGGAGCGAATATAAAAAACAGCAGGAACGATTTCGGCAGATCCAGCAAAAGGTCGAATATCAGCAGAATGCGATAAGCAGGCAGAACCCGCACGGCGGAAGGCTTCTCAAGAAAAAAATGCATGCGGTAAAGGCGCTTGAACATCGCTTTGAAAAAGAATTTGAACAGATGACGGAAATGCCGGAAACGGAGGACGCGATTTTTATTAAATTCGGTGACAAGATTTTAATGCCGAACGGAAAGCGCGTGATTGATTTTTCATTGGAGGAGTTAAAGGCCGGCGAACGGGTTCTGGCGAAACAGATCCGGCTTTCCGTGACCGGTCCGGAGCATATTTGTATTATCGGAAAAAACGGAACCGGAAAAACAACGCTTTTACGGAAAATTGCAGAGGAATTACTTGCAAGAAAAGATATACACGCCTTTTATATGCCGCAGAATTATGAGGAACTGTTGGAATCGAATCAAACGCCGGTCGAATTTTTAGCGGATATCGGCGACAAAGAAGAGACGGGCCGGATACGGACCTATCTTGGGAGTATGAAGTTTACGGCGGATGAAATGAGCCATACGGTAGGAGCGTTGTCCGGCGGGCAAAAGGCAAAGCTGTTCTTATTAAAAATCAGTATGCGGGGCGCCGATGTGTTGATTTTGGACGAACCGACCAGAAATTTTTCTCCGCTCTCCGGTCCGGTGATCCGGAATATGCTAAAGAACTACAAAGGGGCAATTATAAGTGTATCCCATGACAGAAAATATATAAAAGAGGTATGCCCGACGCGCTACGAACTGACCGAAGAGGGGCTAAAGCGAGCGCCGGATGAAGAGTACGGGCAAAATTGATGTGTTTTGTTTCAGAAAAAATAAATCGGAGGAAATTCAAACTATGAAAATGAGGATTTTGGCGCTGTTGCTGTGTTCCTGCCTGTACCTGACGGGAATATCGTTTCAGGCGTCGGCAAAAGAGCTTTCGCAGGCCGCAGAGACGGCGGGTGAAGTGCAGGCTGCAGAGGCGGCGGGACACCCGCAGGCAGATTTGACGGAAGAACCCGCTGCCGGGACGAACGCCAACAGGCCTGCGGCGGGGGTGAAGGTAGCATACCGTACACAGAAAGAAATCGCAGATTACATCAAAAGCAGCGGGGCAGGGACGGAAGATGCGCTGACGTTTCAGACGGAACCGAAAACCGACCCGCCGTATGATTTGGGAAGGCTTTCGGATGAAACACTGGCGTCCGCGGTAAAAATGCTGAACCAGATCCGCTATATTGCAGGCATTTCTTATCATGTAGAACTGTCGGAGGAATTAAACCGGCAGGCGCAGGCAGCGGCTCTGGCAAATTATGCAAACGGAGCGCTGTCCCATTCGCCCGCCCGACCAGACGGAATGACGGACGAGATGTACGCCCTGGCATCAAAAGGGGCGTCCTCTTCCAATATTGCATGGGCCTCCTGGGCTGGCCGCAGTTTAAATGAGACATCTGTATTTTCCTGGATGAACGACGGAGACAGCGGAAATATATCCGCTGTCGGACACAGGCGCTGGATGTTAAATCCGTCAATGGGAAAGACGGGATTCGGCGCTGTCAGCGGAGGAAAGGGAACATACAGCGCCATATCGGTATTTGACAGAAGCAATACCTCTGCAAACGAGTACGGCGTTATGTGGCCGGCGCAGAATATGCCGGTCAGTTATTTCAGGCAATCATATCCATGGACTGTTTCGATGGACAGGACGATTCATGCCGCCGATGTGAAGGTGCGGCTTGTGCGCAGAAATGACGGACGGGTTTGGAATTTTTCAGCCGGCTCGTCGGATGGATATTTTAATGTAAATAACGTCGGCTACGGGCAAATCGGCTGTATTATTTTCCGCCCGGATCCCGAAACCATTGAGAACTTTCTTCCGGGCGACATATATGACGTAACGATTACCGGCGCATCCGAAGAAACGATATCCTATTCGGTTTCCTTCTTTGACCTTGAAAACCCGGCGGAGGAGAACGTGAGCGTTGCTTCCGTGAGTCTGGACCGGCAGCAGGCAGAGATAAAGGAAAAGGGGCAGACGGTTAAGCTGGCTGCGGCGGTGGCCCCGGAAAATGCGTCCAATAAAAATGTGGCATGGGAAAGTTCAAACCCTTCGGTTGCGACGGTAGATGCAGAGGGGACGGTATATGCCGTTTCGAACGGGACAGCCGTAATAACGGTTACGACGGAGGACGGGAAAAAGACGGCGTCCTGCACGGTAACGGTAGAGATACCGCTTGCGGCAGGCGGACGCATTTCGGGGTATAACCGGTATGAAACCGCTATTCAGTGCGCCGAGCTGATTGGGCAGGGGGAAAAATTTACCTGCGTTGTCATTGCAAATGCCGATAATTTCCCGGATGCACTGGCAGGCTGCCCGCTTGCGGCACAAAACAGCGCCCCGATTCTTCTGACGGGCAAATCGGCGTCCGGCACCAGACAGACCATGATGTATGTGAAGGATCATCTGGAAAAAGACGGTACAGTCTATTTGCTCGGCGGGATAAGCGCCGTTTCCGAAGATGTGGAGGCGGAGCTTCGCGCGGCCGGTTTTGACAATATTAAGCGGCTTGGAGGCAGTACGCGTTATGAAACGAATCTTATGATTATTGACGAAATGAAGGTTGCAAAAGGATCGAATGTCGTAATTGTAAGCGGGGCGAACTATGCAGACAGTTTATCCGTTTCAGGAATCGCCGGGGCAGAAGGTATGCCGGTTTTTCTTGCAGGAGAAGCGCTGACCGAAGAACAGGTAAAAAGGCTTGCACAGATTGAGCCGTCAAATCTTTATATGATTGGCGGTACGGCTGCGGTAAGCGCCGCCGCAGAGGAACAGGCGGAGGCATTCGGCAGCGTCGTGCGGATTTCGGGAAAAAACAGGTACGCAACCTCTCTTGCGGTAGCGGAATATTTTCAAATGGATGAGGCTGCTTACGCCGTCTTTGCCTGCGGAAACAATTTCCCTGACGGATTGACGGGCGGCGCTCTTGCTGCGGGCCTGAACGCTCCCGTTATTTTGGTTTCGGATACCAACTATACGGAGCAGGAGGCATTTTTAAAGAACAGCAGGATTGAGGATACCTTTATCATGGGCGGAACTTCCGTTATCTCGGCGGAAACAGAAAAGCATCTGAGAAAATAACCGTGCTGCATTGGCTTTAAGGACGAACGTATCCCTTTTTGTGTTTTTGCGTAAAGGGCTTGTGAATTTTTTTCTATTATGTTACGATAGCGCTGGCGGGCGGGAATTTGCCTGCGCGCCGGCCTGAAAATATCTGTGGAATGAGAACGTGTCTTGTTCCTTAAGATTACACAGGATATATGATTGAAAATTTAATTTTTCAGTCGCGAGATTTGTGTCTGCGCGCTGCAAAGCCATAGAGGGCTTGCCACAAACTCGTTATGCGTAAAAAATGTTTCTGACATCCCAATCAGATTGCGGTGAAAGATACGGCATAGCATAGAAGGATTCTGCATACTTCGCTTGGAGACGGCGTATGCAGGTTATGACTGTATCGAGACACGGTACGGTCATTTTTTTTTGCAGACGTGCCAAAGCGGCGGGCAGAGTGTGCGTGCCGCTGCACTAAATTGCTCCTAAAGAGGGGAGCGTGTGAAAAATAAATGTTCAAATCCGGGGTTGGTGTCGGCGCGTACCTGACACAAACTCGCAATCCATCTATGGATTTACACAATAAAACGTGCGCAGAAATGAGGATTTTTATGGAAACAAGGGTGGCGCTGATAGGAATTATTGTAGAAAATAAGGATTCGGTCGAACAGTTAAACCGTCTTTTGCATGAATATGGGAATGCGATTATCGGACGCATGGGTATACCGTACAGGGAGCGGGGAATTAATATTATCAGCGTAGCAATTGACGCGCCGCAGGATACGATTAACGCGCTGTCCGGTAAAATCGGAAAGCTCAACGGCATCAGCGCCAAAACGGTATATTCAAATGTCGGCGCTAAAATTTGAATATTCCGCTCATACCAGGGATTCAGGCATGGCAGGCTTATCGGGAATCCGATATGGATGTCACAGAGCGGGAAAGAACGGAGGCGGTTCTGGAAAAGAATATGATTGAGGAAATTATAAAAACACGGGATATTACGCCGGGACAGTTGGAGGAGCTTTTGAAAACGGAGGATACGGGGCTTCTTGAAGAACTGCGGGAGGCGGCATGCGAAACCGCAAAACAGATCTACGGTACGGGAATTTACCTCCGGGGGCTGATTGAGTTTACAAATTATTGTAAAAATGACTGTTATTACTGCGGTATCCGGAAAAGCAATCGAAATGCGGTGCGTTACCGTCTGACGAAAGAGGAAATACTTGCCTGCTGCAAAGCGGGTCATGAGCTTGGCTTTGGCACTTTTGTGCTGCAGGGGGGAGAAGACCCGTACTTTACGGATGAAAGGATCTGCGATATCGTTTCGGAAATCCGGATCTGCTATCCCGATTGTGCGATTACATTATCGCTTGGGGAAAAAACGAAGGAAAGCTATCAGAGATATTTTAACGCCGGAGCGGACCGTTATCTGCTGCGCCATGAGACCGCGGATACGGCGCATTATGCGAAACTGCATCCGCCGGAGCTGTCCTTAGAACACAGAATGAAGTGCCTGCGGGAATTAAAGGAAATTGGCTATCAGACCGGATGCGGATTTATGGTCGGTTCGCCTTATCAGACGGTCGGGACGATTTATCGGGATATCCAGTTTATCAGAGAGTTAAAACCACATATGGTAGGAATCGGGCCGTTTATACCGCATGGGGATACGCCGTTTGCGGACAGGGAGCAGGGATCTTTGGAACGGACTTTACGTCTGCTTTCGTTGATCCGCTTAATCGATCCGTATGTGCTGCTCCCGGCGACCACCGCGCTTGGAACGATTCATCCGCAGGGAAGAGAGAGAGGGATTCTGGCCGGGGCAAATGTCGTAATGCCCAATCTGTCTCCGGTAAGCGTCCGGGAAAAATATATGCTTTATAACAATAAGATATGTACCGGAGAAGAGGCGGCGGAGTGCAGAGACTGTCTAAGACGGCGGATTGAGGGAATCGGCTACCGAATCGAGACGGGACGGGGCGACAAAAAGTTTAGCAATTCTAAAGATACGAAAAACATGTTTTAAGATTTGCGGGGAGTGGATAAGATTTGGAAAGATATCACAAGTATGGAAAAAAGGAAGGGTGGATGGAAAATGTATGATGCGGCATCTTTAAAAGCGGAGGAATTTATTTCAGACGAAGAAATCAAAGAGACGCTTTCCTTTGCGGACGCGAATAAGGAGAACACGGCTCTGATTGATAAAATTTTAGAAAAGGCGAGACAGCGTAAAGGTTTAGACCACAGGGAGGCGTCGGTACTGCTGGCCTGTGAAATACCGGAGAAGATACAGGAAATGTTTGCACTTGCGGAACAGATAAAAAAGGACTATTACGGAAATCGTATCGTATTGTTTGCGCCGCTTTATCTGTCCAATTATTGCGTCAACGGCTGCGTTTACTGCCCGTATCATCTGAAAAACAAACATATAGCCAGGAAAAAGCTGACGCAGGAAGAAATTAGAAAAGAAGTCACGGCATTGCAGGATATGGGACATAAGCGTCTGGCTATCGAGGCGGGAGAGGACCCGGTCAACAATCCGATTGAATATATTCTGGAGAGTATACGGACGATTTACAGTATTAAACATAAAAACGGAGCCATCCGCCGCGTCAATGTCAATATTGCGGCGACGACGGTGGAAAACTACCGTAAATTAAAAGAGGCCGAGATCGGAACCTATATTCTGTTTCAGGAGACGTATCATAAAGAGAGCTACGAAAAGCTGCATCCGACAGGGCCGAAGCACGACTATGCATATCACACGGAGGCGATGGATCGCGCGATGGAAGGAGGGATCGACGACGTCGGACTCGGCGTTTTATTCGGGCTTGAGATGTACCGGTATGAATTTGCCGGACTTTTGATGCACGCCGAACATCTGGAGGCGGTGCACGGCGTCGGGCCGCATACCATCAGCGTTCCGCGGGTGAAGCGTGCCGACGATATCGATCCTTCGGCGTTTGACAACGGAATCAGCGATGATATTTTTGCAAAAATCTGCGCGCTGATCCGCATTTCCGTACCGTATACGGGGATGATAATTTCAACGCGAGAGAGCCAGGCTGTCCGGGAAAGAGTACTGCCGCTCGGCGTTTCTCAAATCAGCGGCGCGTCCCGTACCAGTGTCGGCGGCTATGCGGATGAAGAAGACGAGGAAGTGACTTCCGCGCAGTTTGACGTCAGCGACAGGAGAAGTCTGGACGAGGTGGTAAACTGGCTGATGAAGCTGGGATATCTGCCGAGTTTTTGCACGGCCTGTTACAGAGAGGGAAGGACGGGAGACCGGTTTATGTCCCTGTGTAAAAATATGCAGATTTTAAACTGCTGTCATCCGAACGCGCTAATGACGCTAAAGGAGTATCTGGAAGATTACGCAAATGAAGAAACGCGAAAGATCGGTATGGAATTAATAGAGAGAGAACTGGAAAAAATTCCGAATCCGAAGGTAAAAAAGACCGCATACGAGCATATTCATGATATTTCGGAAGGAAGAAGGGATTTTCGCTTCTAAAAAGCCGCGATTTCATCCGGAATTTGCGGCGCTGCGCGTCTAAAAAGTTTATAGGAATCAAGATGCCGCCTGTGAGGCGGAAGGAGAGAGAAATATGGCAGTGACATTAAACGAGACGCCGTCTGCGAACCGTCTCCATATCGGTGTGTTTGGAAGAACCAATAGCGGAAAGTCTTCGTTTCTCAATGCATTTACCGGGCAGGAGGTTTCGATTATATCAGACGTTTCGGGGACGACGACGGACCCGGTATCTAAGCCGATGGAAATAAATCCGCTGGGGCCCTGTATTTTAATCGATACGGCAGGATTTGACGATAATAGCGAGCTGGGAGAGCGCCGTATGGAGAAAACATATCTTGCGGCGGATAAAACGGAGCTGGCGATTCTCTTGTTTTCCGGGAATCCTTACGACGACCGGGAAACGTGCGGAAAAACGGAGAAAGGTTTTGACTTATCAAAGGAGCTGTACTGGTACCGTTACTTTAAGGAAAGAAAGACGCCGGTGCTGGCCGTAGTCAATAAAGCCGATATTCGAAAGGACGGGGAGGCGCTTCTTACACAGATTAAGCGGGAGACGGGCGAAGACGCGATTCTGGTGAGCGCCAAAACCGGACAGGGAATCGAGCGTATCAAAGAAGCGCTGGCCCGAAAGATGCCGGAGGATTTCGGTACCGTAAGCATTACCGGAACGCTGGCGTCAAAAAATGATGTGGCGCTGCTTGTGATGCCGCAGGATATTCAGGCGCCGAAAGGCCGTCTGATTCTGCCGCAGGTGCAGACGATTAGAGAACTTCTGGATAAGAGCTGCGTGGTAGTAAGCGTGACGGCGGACGGACTTCCGCAGGCGCTTAAGGCATTGAAAGAGCCGCCGAAACTGGTGATTACGGATTCCCAGATTTTCGGCTATGTATATGAAAACAAGCCGAAAGAGAGTATGCTGACCTCTTTTTCCGTTCTTTTTGCCGCATATAAGGGGGATCTGCCCTGCTATATAGAAGGTGCGAGGGCGATCGATGCGCTGACGGAAAATGCAAAGGTGCTGATTGCGGAATGCTGTACGCACGCGCCTTTAAAAGAAGATATCGGAACAGTAAAAATTCCGCGTCTTTTGAAAAAGAGATTTGGAGAAGGTATTACGACAGTGCATGTAAGCGGGACGGATTTTCCGCAGGATTTGTCCGAATATGATTTGGTTATTCAGTGCGGCGGCTGTATGTTTAACCGAAAATATGTAATGTCCAGAATCCAACGTGCAAAAGAACAGAAAGTACCGATTACCAATTATGGCGTCGCGCTTGCACACTTATCGGGAATTTTAGATAAAATAGTGACGCCTGAAAACAGGGTTTAGTCAGGTTTTGCTTGTATTATACTACGAATTACGGTAAGATAAAGAAAAAAGATCTGCAAAATCGGAGGTAGCAATGACTTTAAGAGAATGTTATCAGGAGTTTTCGGGGGATTATGACGAGGTGCAGAACAGGCTGTTAAAGCCGGAACGGATTGAAAAATATATGCTGAAGTTTTTGGAGGATCCAAGTTATGAGGATTTCTGCAAGGCTTATGAAGCCGGGGATTACGAAGAGGCTTTCCGCTCTATCCATATGTTAAAAGGCGTCAGCCAGAATCTGGGTTTTCAGGCGTTATTTCTTCCCTGTAATGCGTTGACGGAGCTTTTAAGGAACGGCGGCACCGTCGCAGGCGACGATACAAAGCTGCTGCAGGATACGGAAAACATGTATCGGATGACAATCGAAGCAATTAAAAAATATAAGGACGCTGTATGCGGTGATGCCGGTTGAGAAAGTTCCTCCGGGTCTTTCAAATTGAAACGGGTGAATGTATGATACAGGATATTTTACCAAAGAAACTGAAAAATGAATATGAGAGACGCCGCCCCCGCAAAGAGGATTTCATTGTGGGCTTTTGTGACGGCTGTATTTTGATAAAAGAAGGAAATACGATAGAATTTCTGACTTATGACGGCTTTTCTTCCTATTATAAGAGCAGAGAAGAAGAGACGCCGGAATGCCTGTATCTTTTTTCTGTCGATGCAGCGGGATATTTTCTATCTGATGTAAGCGCGCTAAGGAAGATGCCGGGAGTTGTTTTTTGCCCGATGTTTGAAATAAGGGCTAAAAAACCGAAAGAATGTGTGTTTGCGGCAGCAACGGCATGGCATCTGTTCCGATGGTACAGAGAGAATCGATACTGCGGATGCTGCGGAACAAAAATGATGCCGGGCGTCGGCGCAAGGAAGATGGACTGCCCGTTATGCGGGAACGAGGTATTTCCCCGGATTGCCCCGGCAGTGATTGTGGCGGTGACAGACAAAGACAAAATCCTGATGACCAAATACGCGGGACGGGAGTATAAGCGTTACGCGCTGATTGCCGGATTTACGGAAATCGGAGAAACGGCGGAGGAAACAGTGGCAAGAGAAGTGATGGAGGAAGTCGGGCTGGAAGTAAGGAATATTACATATTATAAGAGTCAACCGTGGGGGTTTGACGGCAATCTGCTGCTGGGATATTTCTGTGAAGCCGATTCGAATGCGAAGATGAGAATGGACGAAACGGAACTTTCTGTGGCGGAATGGGTCCTCGGCAGTGAGATTGAGGACGATACGGAGGGCCTTAGTCTGACGCGGGAGATGATGACGGTTTTTCGTGACAGGCTAAGGGTCAGGACCGATCATTGACCGCAAGAACAGCGCCGCTTGCCAGGGTAAGGACAATTCCCGTCGCCTGATTTATTCCTGCCGCGCTGACTTTGTTTGCAAAAGCGGCTAAAAAGAGCAGGAGAAATTTTTTCTTGACTCTGACATTACGTAATAGTTTACAATAAGGGCACGCGGTAAGGAAACGTAGAGTGCTCCTTATGAAAAAGCGGCGGAAGGTGACGAAATATGAGGACGGTTCACGAGGTAAGTAAACTGACGGGCGTGAGTATACGCGCGCTGCATCATTATGACAAAATCGGGCTTTTGCCTCCGACAGAGATAACTGCGGCAGGATACCGGCTGTATGACGATACGGCATTGGAAAGACTGCAGTACGTCCTGCTGTTTAAAGAATTGCAGTTTCCTCTAAAGGAGATCGGAGCTATTTTGGACAGTCCCTCGTTTGACAGAAATCGGGCGCTTGATCAGCAGATTACGCTTCTTAAGATGAAAAAAGAGCATTTGGAAAACTTAATTGACCTTGCCTGCGGAATAAAAGCGATAGGGGTGAGAAACTTGGATTTTACAGCGTTTGATACCGGAAAAATCGACGAATATGCAGAAGCGGCTAAGGCTTCCTATGGCGGAACGCCGGAATACCGTGAATTTAAAGAAAAGACAAAGGACAGAACGAAAGAGGAAGAAACACGGATTTCAGCCGCATTTATGGATATTTTTATCGAATTCGGACAGATGAAGGACTTAGGTCCCGCCGACGAAACGGTGCAGAAGCAGGTAAAGAAGCTGAAAGGGTTTATTACCGGGCATTACTATACCTGTTCCGATGAAGTGCTGTCTTCACTTGGTAAAATGTATGCCGGAGGCGGCAGTATGACGGAAAATATTGATCGGGCCGGAGGCGAAGGAACGGCCGAATTTACAAACAGGGCAATTGCGATATATTGCAGCGGAAACTCAGACGGGATATAAAAAGAATGGTGTAAGAAAAGCCTGCGTCACGGTAATTACGGGTGACGCAGGCTTTTGCCTGTTTTTGCGTTCCATAATTATTAACAAAATATAAAATCTTATTTTTTTCCGGAAATCACTGTTGACAAAGGAATATGTTGGTGCTATCTTAAGTACATGGATGTTAGCACTCCTAACAAATGAGTGCTAATAATCAAAATCGGCGAAGTAGAAGAGCATTTCCCTTATCGGAAAAAGGCGTACGCTGATACCGGGAGAAGGGAGGCGGAAGGGCTCCGACATAAAGCAGAGGTAATTGAATGGAAGAATTTGAACTGGATGATCGGAAAACAAAAATTTTAAACGCAATTATTCGTACGTATTTAGAGACGGGCGAGCCGGTCGGTTCCAGAACGATTTCCAAGTATACCGATTTAAACTTAAGCTCCGCGACAATTCGTAACGAAATGGCAGATCTGGAGGAGCTGGGCTATATTTTACAGCCCCACACGTCGGCGGGGAGGATTCCGTCGGATAAAGGATATCGGTTTTATGTGGATCATCTGATGGAGGATAAGAACCGCGAAGTTGACGAGATGAAGCAGTTCGTAATTGAGCATACCGAGAAAATGGAACAGGTACTGCAGCAGGTTGCAAAAGTTCTTGCGGCGAATACGAATTATGCTACGATGGTGACGGCTCCTTCGTATCATCGGAACAAAGTCAAGTTTATTCAGCTTTCCAATGTCGATACGGGACAGATTCTGGCTGTTATCGTGACGGAAGGCAATATGGTAAAGAATAAGATTATTTCCGTATCCGAACCGATCGATAACGAGACGATGTTGAAGCTGAATTTTCTGCTGAATTCGAATCTTAACGGATTGGCGCTGGAGGAAATCAACCTAAAGACCATATCCAGGCTTAAGGAACAGGCCGGAATACACAGCGACATTGTAAGCGACGTACTCGATACATTGGCGGAGACGATGGGAGCGGACGAGGACATTCGTGTATATACAAGCGGAACGACGAATCTTTTTAAATATCCGGAGCTTTCCGACAGCGCGGAGAAGGCGAGCAAGCTGATTTCTACATTTGAAGAAAAACAGCAGCTTGCGAGTCTGGTGACAGAGAACCTGTTAAACGAGGAAAATACGGGGATTCAGGTCTATATCGGAAACGAAAGCCCGATACAGACAATGAAGGATTGCAGCGTTGTGACGGCAACCTATGAATTAGGCGAGGGTGTTCGGGGAACGATAGGAATAGTCGGACCGAAGCGGATGGATTATGAAAAAGTTATGAATAATCTGAAAACTTTAAAAAAATCGCTGGACGGAATTTTAGACAAATCCAGAGAGGAAGTTTAACTGATAAATGACAGGCTGCAGGCATTTTCTGTGATTGTGCAGCAGGTAGAAAATAGAAAGGTGGCATGAGAATGCAGGAGATGGACAGAGAAGAAAATCAGGAGGAAATTCTGGAAGAGGAACATTCCGCTGAAGAAGAGACGGAGAACAGGGACGAAGAGTCTTTGGAAGAACATTCAGAAGAGACGAACGAGGACGCGCCAACCGCGGACGGGACGGAAGAAGACGAAGAGGCAAAAGAGACGTCTTCCGGGAAAAAAGGCTTTTTTAAGAAGAAAAAGGATAAAAAAGACGAGCAGATAGAGGCACTGACCGATCAGGTAAAGCGCCAGATGGCAGAGTTTGAAAATTTTAGAAAGCGTTCCGAAAAAGAAAAATCGCAGATGTTTGATATGGGAGCTAAGACGATTGTAGAAAAAATTCTCCCGGTGATTGACAATTTTGAACGAGGGCTTGCGGCGGTCGCCGACGACGAAAAAGAGAATGCCTTTGTAGTCGGGATGGATAAAGTTTATAAACAGATGCTTTCCACGTTGGAAGAGGCAGGCGTCGTACCGATCGAAGCAGTCGGACAGGAATTTAATCCTGATTTCCACAATGCGGTAATGCATGTGGAGGATGAAGAGCTGGGAGAGAATGTCGTTGCAGAAGAGCTTCAGAAGGGCTATCTCTACCGCGAAACTGTTGTCAGACACAGTATGGTAAAAGTTGCGAATTAAGTTTTTATTTATATGAGGAGGAAACTATTATGAGTAAGATTATTGGTATCGATTTAGGAACTACAAATAGCTGTGTAGCTGTTATGGAAGGCGGGAAGCCGACCGTTATTGCAAATCAGGAGGGCGCAAGAACCACGCCTTCTATCGTAGCATTTACAAAAACAGGTGAAAGACTGGTCGGAGAGCCGGCAAAACGCCAGGCTGTTACAAATGCGGAAAAGACGATTTCTTCTATTAAGAGACATATGGGTACCGACTACAAAAAGGGTATTGACGATAAGCAGTATTCTCCGCAACAGATTTCCGCGATGATTCTTCAGAAATTAAAAGCAGATGCGGAGGGATATCTGGGAGAAAAAGTAACGGAGGCAGTCATTACCGTTCCTGCTTATTTTAACGACGCACAGCGTCAGGCGACAAAGGATGCCGGAAAAATTGCGGGTCTGGATGTAAAGCGTATTATTAACGAGCCGACGGCTGCAGCGCTGGCGTACGGTCTGGACAACGAAAAAGAACAGAAAATCATGGTATATGACTTAGGCGGCGGTACGTTTGACGTTTCGATTATTGAGATTGCCGACGGCGTAATCGCAGTACTTGCGACAAACGGAGATACCCGTCTTGGCGGAGATGATTTTGACAATAAGATTACACAATGGATGATCGATGAATTTAAGAAAGCGGAAGGCGTAGATTTATCCGGAGATAAGATGGCGCTTCAGCGATTAAAAGAAGCTGCTGAGAAGGCAAAGAAAGAATTGTCTTCTGCAACAACTACAAATATTAATCTTCCGTTTATTACGGCGACAGCAGAAGGTCCGAAACACTTTGATATGAATCTGACCAGAGCAAAATTTGATGAGTTGACGCATGATTTAGTAGAAAAGACGGCAATTCCGGTACAGAATGCAATGAAGGACGCAGGACTTACCAACGCGGATATTGCCCAGGTGCTGTTGGTCGGCGGTTCTACGCGTATTCCTGCAGTTCAGGATAAGGTAAGACAGCTGACAGGCAAAGAGCCGTCTAAGACGTTAAATCCTGACGAATGCGTGGCAATCGGCGCGTCCATTCAGGGCGGAAAGCTGGCGGGAGATGCCGGCGCAGGCGAAATCTTACTTTTGGACGTTACACCGCTTTCCCTTTCTATCGAGACAATGGGCGGCGTAGCAACCAGATTAATTGAAAGAAATACGACGATTCCGACAAAGAAGAGCCAGATTTTCTCTACTGCGGCAGACAATCAGACAGCGGTAGATATCAACGTCGTACAGGGAGAGAGACAGTTCGCAAGAGATAATAAGTCGCTCGGACAGTTCCGTCTTGACGGAATCCCGCCGGCACGCCGCGGTGTTCCGCAGATTGAGGTTACGTTTGATATCGATGCGAACGGTATTGTAAACGTATCGGCAAAGGATCTGGGAACCGGAAAAGAACAGCACATTACAATTACGGCAGGTTCAAATATGTCGGATGATGAAATCGAGAAGGCTGTGAAAGAAGCGGCGGAGTTTGAAGCGCAGGATAAGAAGCGGAAAGAGGCGATTGACACAAGAAACGATGCGGACTCGTTCGTATTCCAGACGCAGCAGGCGCTTGATCAGGTCGGAGCCAATATTGACGCGAACGACAAGGCTCAGGTAGAAGCGGATTTGAATGCGGTAAAGAGTTTCCTCGACGCACATCAGAGTGCGGAGGATATGACAGAGGCAGATGTAGTAGAACTGAAGGCGGCTCAGGAAAAGCTGACGCAGAGCGCGCAGAAAGTATTTGCAAAAATGTACGAGCAGAGCCAGGCGGCGGGCGCGGCAGGCGCGGGTCCCGATATGAGCGGCGCGCAGACAGGAAGCACAGCGCCGGAAGACGATGTGGTAGATGCGGATTTTAAGGAAGTCTGAAAAAGAGCGTTTTGCGTACTTGTGAATACATGCGTCTAATGACGCAGTTTCCTATTAAGGTAAAAAGAAAGAGGGTTTCGGAATTATTCGGAAACCCTCTGTTTTAGGTCAGAAGTGAGGATAAGAGTTATGGCAGAGAAAAGAGATTATTATGAGGTCTTAGGCGTCAGTAAGACAGCCGACGACGCTGAGATAAAAAAGGCATTCCGCGCGCTGGCTAAGAAATATCATCCCGATATGCATCCGGGAGATAAGGAATGCGAAGAAAAATTTAAGGAAGCGCAGGAGGCTTATGCCATCCTAAGCGATGCGGAGAAGAGAAAGCAATATGACCGGTTCGGCCATTCCGCATTTGACGGTACGGGCGGCGCAGGCGGTTTTGATTTTTCCGGCATGGATATGAGCGATATTTTCGGCGATATTTTCGGCGACTTTTTCGGCGGCGGTTCGAGAAGAAGAGGAAACGACGGGCCGATGAAGGGCTCTAATCTGCGCACCAGCGTAAGGATCAGCTTTAACGAGGCCGTGTTCGGATGTACAAAAGAAATTGAAATGGTGTTGAAAGACCAATGTAATACATGTCACGGCTCCGGGGCGAAGCCGGGAACAAGCCCGGAGACCTGTACCAAGTGCGGAGGGCGTGGAAAGGTGGTATTTACCCAGCAGTCATTTTTCGGTACGGTGCAGAATGTACAGAGCTGTCCGGATTGTAACGGAACGGGAAAGATTGTGAAGGATAAGTGCCCGGACTGCCGTGGAACCGGTTATATTTCAAGCAAAAAGAAGATTCAGGTGACGATACCGGCCGGCATCGATAACGGACAGAGCGTGCGAATCCGCGAAAAGGGAGAGCCGGGTATAAACGGCGGACCGAGAGGGGATCTGCTCGTGGAAGTAGTGGTATCGAGACACCCGAATCTTCAGCGCCAGGATATGAATATCTATTCTACGGCGCCGATTACGTTTGCACAAGCTGCGTTGGGCGGAGAAATCCGCATCAATACGGTGGACGGAGACGTGCTTTATGAAGTAAAGCCGGGAACACAGACCGATACAAAAATCCGACTTAAAGGTAAGGGCGTTCCGTCTCTGCGGAATAAAGATGTTCGCGGCGATCACTATGTGACACTGATTGTGCAAACGCCGACGGGGCTGAATAGTGAAGCGAAGGATCTTCTGCGCCAGTTTGACGCACTGACCGGAGGTTCGTTAAACCGTACGGGGGAAGGTCAGGAGACAACGGAAAAAGGAAAAAAGAAAAAGGGATTTATGGATAAGTTAAAAGAAACCTTTGAAGATATGTAATGATAATTTCATCTGAAGTATACAAGAAAAGTCCTGAAGTAAGCTTAAACAGCCGTCTTTCGGACTTTTTTATTTTGACGATTTTTTGTCGCTTGAAAGCAACGCCGCAGAACACACTTTACTCTTTTCCGACCGTGTATGTCCTTGTTAAGAGAGTAATATAATACTATAAAAGTATTGAGAAGGGATAGGAAAAAGTGTATAATTATGTCAAATGTAATAAGATTGGGAGGATAATTTTTATGAAGCCCAGAATTTTTATTAGTTCAACTTTTTATGATTTGAAATATATTAGAGAAGATCTCGCGAATTTTGTAAGATCATATAATTATGAGCCGGTTTTATTTGAAGACGGGGATATTGGGTATACTCCGGGAAGAGAATTGGATACCTCATGTTATGAGTCGATGAGAAATTCGGATATGGTAATTCTCATTATCGGCGGCGAATACGGCAGCGCTGCAAGCGGGGAAAAGAAAGACGAATTTAAAGAATACATGTCAATTACAAGAAATGAATTCAGGGCGGCAGTGGATTCCGGTATTCCTATTTTTGTAATGATAGATAAAAAAGTGATGACAGAATACGGCGTTTATGATGCAAATTATAATGCGATTGAGAAAGACAACAGAGAAATGGTGTTTCCGTCAATAAAAAATATCAATGTATTCCGATTTATAAAAGAGATAAAGGGGATGATTACTCTGCCGATTCAGGAATTTGAAAAATCGTCGGATATTAAGGGATTTATCAGTAAGCAATGGGCGGATATGTTTAAAAATTACCTTACTTTTCTGCGCGGCGAGAAAGAAGATAAAAAAATTGAAAATTCCGTAAATGAGATGAAAGCATTGATACAAAAAATGAGTATTATGCTTGACAGCGTCGGAAAAAATGTGCTTACAAAAGATAATCCGAAAGAATATGAAAATGTGATTAATCAACAGGAAATGATTGAATTTTGTGATATTATTTCAGACGGATTTGATATGGAAATCAAGGATCCTGCACTGGATACAAATAATATGGATGTTCGTAAAAGCATTGTTTCTGAATTTTTAATCATATTGCAGAAAGCGCATGAAAAAAATTTATGGGTCGATTTTGATTCAAACGATAGTGAAAAAGTGAAACATTTTTTTGAAATTTTCGAAAAGGAAAGATTTTCTATAGAAAGTATAGTTGCTAATTATACACAGAAGATAGGAAGCAAATTTCAATTACTTTGCAATCAGAACAATTTTGAGAAGATCGTCGATTTAATGATACGAAATAAATATTTTAATAACCTAACAACTATAGGAAAAATATAATACTACAGTCTTGATTTGCATAACTGTGTTTGCAACAGTATGATAATATGTAATTCTCATTACTCAACTTTATAATTACAGATAAGTTTTGTGCAATTCGACTATTGAGTAAGCATACAAAATGTTGTATCATGTCCGTATATGGTTGTTTATTTGGTCAATATCTTGTATCGCAGCATTTTAAAATGCGGTGGTGCGGATGAGTCAGGAAGGGCATGGGTGTTTATATGAGCCAGTCAGCGGTTTTGACTGAGAAACGGAGTACGGCATTTCGCCAGAGGACGTTTCAGGAAGCAGTGGAATTTGAACATAAAAGACAAAGCCTTCGTGAGGAACGAAGACGCCTTGAAGAAGAAAAGATTAAGTTTGAAACCGAAAAGAAAGAATTTTCCATAAAAAAACAGATTGAAGATCGGAGAATTGAGCAGGAAAAGCAGCTTTTTGAAATGAAATGGAAACTGTTAGAGAGCGAATTAAAAAAGCTTGCCGCCGAAAAAGAGGAGATGGAAAAGCAGCGGAAATCCTACCGCCGCACAGGGGAACAGGCAAACCGCGTGGAGAAGAGACCTTCTACGGTAGTCAGAGGCGAACTGTTTTTCTGCGGCGTAACGAGTAAGACGGCGTTAAAGAAACGTTATAAGGATTTGATTAAGATTTATCATCCGGATAATGTATGCGGAGATAAAAGCACGCTGCAGGAAATCAATAACGAGTATGAAAAATTGAAGGTGTTGTACGGCTGAAAACGATCATTCATTCCAATGTCCGAATATGGAGTACATAAAAAGACCTTTTCATGACGCATGTTTTAAGCTCGTCATGAAAAGGCCTTTTTGCGTTTTTCCCTGTTTTCAGGCTGCATCCGAAGAGAGTAGTTCAATTGCGGCGCATTCAGCGAACCCGCCGAATATCAGACCGGATAAACCAGATGCTTTTCATCAATGTTTTGTAAAGTATGATTCAGAAAACGTTCTGCCAGATAATTTGCTATAGAAAGGTTCATATCCAGATAGTTGCCGCAGTCCTTTGGGCTTGCTCCCGGAACTTCGCCGCGGTAGTCCCGGATAAATTCAAACAGCTCCGTAATCAGTTCTGTAATATCTTTTGACTCGTAATCACCGGCCAGCAACAGGTAGAAGCCGGTCCGGCAGCCCATCGGTCCGAAATAAACGGTTTTTTCCCCATATGTCTTATGGTTTCTTAAAAAGGTTGCGCCGAGATGCTCAATCGTATGAACTTCCGCCGTATTCATTACGGGTTCGTCATTTGGGGAAGTCATGCGAATATCAAAGGTCGTAATGGTTTCCGCGCCGATATGGTCTTTTCTGGAAACATAAATTCCGGGTTCTAATTTGATGTGGTCAATGGTAAAGCTTGCTATTTTTTCCATTGGGTAATTCCTCCTTGTATGAAGTAAACGGCAGATATACAGCTGTGCCTCCGGGTTTCTATAGAAACTTTAAAGCATTTTTGCATATCAGTCAAGAGACGGAGGACGGAAAATATGTTCTTCGCTGTTACCGCCGCTGCAGGCGCATTGTTTTTCCGATTGGAATATGATATGATTCTTTAAACATGCCCTCTCCTGACAAAGGCATACACGGTCGGTAAGAGGAAATTTTGTGTTCTGCGGCGTTCCTTTCAATCGGCGAAATCTCATGGCTGCGGCGTGTGCGCCGTCAGGAGAGGGTATGCAGGGACGAATATAAGGCGGTTTAGGGCGTGATGTGTGTGTCAGGCACAGGCTTACAGAGAAGAAAGGACGCACAGGCATGATTTATTATATAAAAAGACTTCTGATAATTATTATACTGATATTGCCGTTTTATCTGCTGATTCGCAGACCCGTTCGGCGCGGAGGAAAACGCGAAATTGCACTGGCGACCTTTTTTCTTTTTATGGCGGGACTGCTTGTTTTAACGCTGGAGGGTACTTATTCTTCTCCGGCTGACATGTTTTTGAATGCGTCCCGGCGGATACGAACGGGAGAGATGATAAATCCGATTCCGTTTCAGACCATCCGCGTCTGTATCGAAAACTTTGAATGGGACAAATTTCTTATCAATATTGTCGGAAACATAGTAATGTTTCTGCCCTGGGGATTCGGACTTGCGCTTTTATGGAAAAAGAATCAGTCTTTAAAGCGTGCAATGTTTTTTTCCTTCCTGCTTCCTGCGTTTATTGAGTCTTTCCAGCTTTTTATCAACAGACATGTGGACGTTGACGATTTGATTTTGAATTTTTTGGGAGGCGTAACGGGCGCCGTTCTTTATTTTGCAATGAGAAAAAAATTTCCGGCGTTAAAGGAGTTTGCGGAGTGAAACTGTGCCGAATAAAAAGACGCCGGGATTGCAATACAAACGGCACAGGACGCTCAAAAGAAAAATCAAAGCGGTTAGGCGGTGGTTTTTACCGGATATACTGATTGTAAGTTCGTAATGAAAAATTTGCATATCGTTCCATAATGTGATAAGATATTTTGAATATGAGTTTATTTGGCGAAACGAGACCGTCTTCTTAATCAGGATCTGTGGCGGATAGGATGGACAGGCCGTCGTTTCGGATAATGAAACAGGCAGGAGGCTTTCATTTGTGAGGTGGAATAAATATACCATTGAGACTACGACTGTAGCAGAGGATTTTATCAGCGCCATGCTCTCGGAGCTTGGAATCGAAGGCGTTGAAATCGAGGATAAGATTCCGCTCTCGAAAGCGGACCAGGCAGAGATGTTCATTGATTTTCTGCCGGAGCTTTTGCCGGACGATGGAGTCAGTCATATCAGCTTTTATCTGGAAGAAAACGGAACGGATAATACGGAGTTTATAAATCAGGTAAAGGCTGCGTTAGAGGAATTGCGCGGCGTCGTGGATGTCGGAAGCGGAACCATTACTTCGGATCGGACGGAGGATATTGACTGGGTCAACAACTGGAAGGAGTTTTTTCATTCCTTTTCCATTGATGATCTTTTAATCAAACCGACCTGGGAGGAATTAAAGGACGAAGAGAAAGACCGGCTTTTGATTGAAATCGACCCAGGCGTCTCGTTCGGTACCGGAAAACACGAAACGACGCAGCTTTGTATCAGGCAGTTGATGAAATATATCCGCGGGAATCAGGATTACACGCCGATCTGCCGAAATCCTAGAGTATTGGATATCGGCTGCGGAAGCGGGATCTTATCAATCGCCGCGTTAAAGCTCGGTGCAAAAGAAGTAGTCGGAACCGATTTAGATCCGGACTGTATGACTTCTACGCGGGAGAATATGCAGGTCAACCATCTGGAGCAGGCCCCCGCAACTTTTTTTGTCGGCAATCTGATTGACGATAAGGAGCTTTTTAAACGGGTCGGAGAAGAAGCTTATGATATTGTCGTTGCAAATATTCTGGCGGATGTGATCATTCCGATGGCGCCGGCCGCGTATGCGCTTCTGAAAAAAGGCGGCGTGTTTATTACTTCGGGGATTATTGATTTTAAGGAAAACGAAGTCAGAGAAGCAATGAAAGCCGCCGGTTTTTCCATTGCGGAAGTCAACGTTCAGGGAGAATGGGTAAATATTACAGCCATAAAAGGATAACAGTGATCAGTATGCATCAGTTTTTTATTGAGACTGCCGATGTATCGGATTCTTTTGTGACGATTGCAGGCAGCGATGTCAATCATATAAAAAATGTGCTTCGGATGAAACCCGGTGAAAAAATACGCGTATCGACCCGGGACGGAGCCGATTATTTCTGCGCGGTATCCGAACTGGGCGAGACTTTTGTGCGGGCCCAAATTCTGGAAAGAGATGAAACGGGAACCGAGCTGCCCTGTAAGATTTATCTGTTTCAGGGGCTGCCGAAAAGCGATAAGCTGGAGCTTATCATTCAAAAGGCGGTGGAACTGGGCGTTTACCGTATTGTTCCGGTCGCTATGAAAAATTGCGTGGTCAGGCTGGACGCAAAGAAAGCGGCGGACAGGGTGAGACGGTGGCAGGCAATTGCAGAAAGTGCGGCGAAACAGTCGAAACGGAGCATAATACCCGAAATATCTATGCCAATGAGTTTTTCGGAGGCTGTAAAAGAGGCGGAGACGCTCGATGTCCGCCTTGTTTTTTATGAGAATGAAAAAGGAATGAAGGCGACGAGGACGGAGATTGAGCGTATCGGCGCGGGAGCGTCCGTCGGAATATTTATCGGTCCGGAAGGCGGTTTTGACGTCGCTGAGATAGATACGCTTCGTAAGAATATGAAAACGGTTTCGCTTGGAAAGCGGATTTTACGAACGGAGACGGCCGGAATAGCGGCGCTTGCAATTTTGGGATATCATCTGGAAAGCCGTTTTGACGTCGTTCATGCGGATGAAAGGAATGGGAGTGAATAATGCAGGCATATCTGGATAATTCTGCAACTACAAGATGCAGTGAACGAGTAAAAAACGTGATGCTGGAGCTATTAACGACGGATTACGGAAATCCTTCTTCCATGCATCGGATGGGCGCGGAAGCGGAACGCCGGGTCAGAGAAGCGCGGGAAAAGATAGCTGGGACTCTGAAAGCGGATGAAAAGGAAATTTATTTTACATCCGGCGGAACGGAAGCCAATAATATGGCTGTGATCGGAGCAGCGATGGCAAACAGGAGGGCCGGAAATCATATAATAACTACATCTATAGAGCACCCTTCCGTGTCGGCGCCGATTGGTTTTTTAGAAGAGCAGGGCTTTCGCGTCACATATTTAAGTGTAGACAACGACGGTATTCTCTCTTTAGAGGAGCTAAAGGATGCGGTCTGCGACGAGACAATCCTTATTTCCCTGATGATGGTCAACAATGAAATCGGCGCCGCAGAGCCGGTGGAAGAAGCAATTCGGATCGCCAGAGAGAAGAATCCAAACGTGGTGGTACATGTGGATGCGATACAGGCCTACGGCAAATATCGGATTTATCCAAAAAGAATCGGGATCGATCTGCTTTCCGTCAGCGGTCATAAAATCCACGGTCCGAAAGGCGTCGGATTTTTATTTATAAAGGACAAGACAAAAATAAAGCCGATTATCTATGGCGGAGGCCAGCAGAAAGGCCTGAGGTCCGGAACGGAAAACGTACCGGGAGCGGTCGGGCTGGGAGAGGCCGCCGCAGAGATATACGAGGATTTTGAACAGAAAATCGAGGGGCTTTATCAAATCAGAGAACGGTTGACGGAAGGACTTTTGACGATGGAAGGCGTTTTTGTCAACGGAAAAAAAGGAAGGGACGCGGCGCCGCATATTGTCAGCGTCAGCGTCAGCGGCGTAAGAAGCGAGGTCCTGCTTCATGCGCTGGAGGAGCGGGGAGTTTACGTATCGGCGGGGAGCGCATGCGCGTCGAATAAACCGTCGGTCAGTCCTACGCTTTCTGCGATCGGTCTGAAAAAAAGTCTGCTGGATTCTACTGTGCGCTTTAGCTTTTCCGTTGAAACCACGGCAGAAGAGATTGATTATGCGCTTTCCGTACTGCGGGAGGAAATACCAAAGCTGCGAAAATATATGAGAAAGTAAGAAGGAACGATAAGATGTATCATGCATTTTTAATCAAATACGCAGAAATTGCTATTAAAGGGAAAAACAGATATCTGTTTGAGGACGCGCTGGTCGGGAGAATCCAACAGGCGCTGAAAAAAGCAGAAGGAGAATTTGCGGTTCGAAAAGAGCAGGGCAGAATTTATGTGGACTGTTTAGGAGAATTTGATTTTGACGAAACCGTTGGGGCTTTAAAAAAAGTATTCGGCATCGTCGGTATTTGTCCTCTCGTACAGCTTCAGGACGAAGGATTTGAGCGGCTTTCGGAAGACGTGATTTCCTATCTGGATCAGGCGTATCCGGAGAAAAATTTCTCCTTTAAAGTCAACGCACGCCGCGCCAGAAAAAATTATCCGATGGAATCGATGGAAATCAACGCGGCAATCGGCGAAAGAATTTTGGAGGCATACCCGGATACGCGTGTGGACGTACACTGTCCGGAAGTGATGCTTCATATCGAAATCCGAAACGACATCAATCTCTATTCGACCGTAATTCCGGGACCAGGCGGAATGCCGGTCGGAACGAACGGGAAGGCGATGCTTTTATTGTCCGGCGGCATTGACAGCCCGGTAGCGGGATATATGATTGCGAAGCGAGGCGTGGCGATTGACGCCGTCTATTTTCACGCGCCGCCTTATACCTCTGACCGGGCCAGACAGAAAGTTGTCGATCTTGCGAGGATGGTTGCCGCATATTCGGGACCGATTCATTTATATGTCGTGAATTTTACGGAGATTCAGCTTTATATCTACGAACAGTGTCCGCATGAGGAACTAACGATTATTATGCGCCGTTACATGATGCGGATTGCAGAACACTTTGCAGGGGAAAGAAAATGTTTGGGGCTGATTACCGGAGAAAGCATCGGTCAGGTGGCCAGTCAGACGATGCAGTCGCTTGCAGCGACAAACGAAGTGTGTACGCTGCCGGTTTACCGTCCGTTAATCGGTTTCGACAAGCAGGAAATCATTGCCGTATCGGAAAAAATAGGAACTTACGAGACGTCGATCCTGCCGTATGAGGATTGCTGTACTATATTTGTAGCAAAACATCCGGTTACGAAGCCGAATTTAAATGTGATAAATAGCAGCGAGAAGAAACTTGCGGAAAAGATTGACGTGCTGGTGAGGGAAGCGGTTGAAAGCGCGGAATTAATTTCTGTAACCGCATAAATAAGAGATAAGAACGGGATTCGAAATATCTGAAATGAATAGCCGCAGATCGTTTTTCCGTGGGGCCGGAAATAAGTAACCGGTTCTGTGGGAGAAAGATTCTGCGGCCTAATGTCTACGCATCCTCATAATAGGCCTCGATAGATTCGATTAAATTAAGTATGGCTTTAATACTTCCAATACTTCGTCGAGATTGGTTTCCGCATGAATCGCCAGGTCGATTGGCTTAGACAGATCCAGGCTGAATATGCCCATAATTGATTTGGCATCGATCACATATCTGCCGGAGATTAAATCAAAATCATAATCAAACTGCGTGATTGCATTAACAAAAGATTTTACTTTGTCAATGGAATTTAATGAAATCTGTACCGTTTTCATAAAAATCAATTCCTCCTTTTCTTTACTATCAAATTCATAATTATAGTAAAGGTTTTTCCCCGTAAAGTCAACAGAAATCAGGGCGCGGCTGAAATTTAAGTTATTTGACGGATTTTATGGGTTGGATAAGCCCAAAATTCGTTTGTTTTTTCTGAGAACGACTGTTTTGCAGTTTGTGATGAGAAAATGTTCAATTGTTTTTATAAGGATATTCATAAATTGTTTGTGACGCCGAAACGGCAGAATGAGAGGATCAATGAAGACAGAAAAAACAGCGGCGCTGCATAACCTCGGCTGTAAAGTAAACGCCTATGAGACAGAGGCGATGCGGCAGATGTTAGAAGAAGCAGGATATCAGATTGTACCGTTTACGGAAACGGCGGATGTCTACGTGATTAATACCTGTTCCGTTACCAATATGGCGGACCGAAAATCAAGGCAGATGCTACACCGTGCCAAAAAAAAGAATCCGGATGCAATTGTAGTTGCAGCAGGCTGTTATGTACAGACGAAGGAAAAACAGGTTTTTCTTGACGATGCCGTAGACATTATTATTGGAAACAATAGAAAGAGCGAGTTAATCGAACAGCTTTCGGAATTTGAAAAAAATCGGCGGAAAAGCAAATGTATCTCGGATATCAATCATGAAAAGCAAAAATACGAAGAATTGTCTCTTAAAAAAACATCGGAACATACAAGGGCGTTTTTAAAGGTGCAGGACGGATGCGACCAGTTCTGCAGTTACTGCATTATTCCGTATGCCAGAGGAAGGGTCAGAAGCAGAAAAACGGCGGAAGTATTAAAAGAAGTCGAAAGCCTGTCGGCAAACGGCTTTAAAGAGGTAGTGCTGACCGGAATTCATTTAAGTTCTTTTGGGATAGATACCGGAGAAACGCTGTTGGATTTGATTGCCCGGATTCATGAGAATGAGGGGATCGAACGGATTCGTCTGGGAAGTTTAGAGCCTCGAATTATAACGGAGGAATTTGTAAAAACGCTGTCCGGGTTTCCGAAGCTCTGTCCGCATTTTCATCTCTCTTTACAGAGCGGGTGCGACGGGACATTAAAACGTATGAATCGCCGTTATACGACTTTGGAATATAAGGCTTGCTGCGATCTTTTACGCCACTATTTTTCTCATCCTGCAATAACTACTGATGTAATAGTGGGATTTCCGGGAGAAACGGACGAGGAATTTTCAGATACAAAACATTTCCTGCAGGAAATCGGATTTTATGAAATGCATATTTTCCCGTATTCGAAACGCGAGGGAACGAAGGCGGCGGAAATGAAAGGACAGGTGCCGGAGGAAACAAAGCGTTTGCGCAGCGGGGAACTTTTGGCGATGGAACAGGAAATGTCGCGGAAATTCCGGGAATATTATCCGGGAAAAGCTGTTACCATATTAACGGAGGAGGAATGGACTTACGAAGGGATACGTTATCATATCGGTTATACCGGTGAGTATGTAAAGGCGGCGGTAAAAGCGGATCATAAGCCGGTTAACCGGTTCGCGACGGGAAAGCTTGGAGAGCTTCTAAAAGACGATATCTATCTTTTGGTTGAATTTTAGGACAAATTATATTAGAATAAGAACAGCAATGCTTGTATCGATTAAGAGCGTAAGAAAATCGCTTTCAAACTACTAAATCAGGCAAAGTCGGGGCAGGCCTTTGATTTTGCACGGGGTATAAGGTTGAAAGAAAAACGCTTTCAACCCGGAATTTGTGCCGGCGCACAAAGTTCCTCCTTATGAGAAGCCGCTAAAGCGGCGGAATGAGAGGAAAAATGCAGAACATCAATAATACACAATATTTTAAAGTTGAAAAGGAACCGGAATTGCAGGTAAAGGATGTGCTTGCAATTGTATATCGTGCTTTGAGCGAAAAAGGATATAATCCAGTGAATCAGATTGTAGGTTACATTATGTCAGGCGATCCGACCTATATTACCAGTCATAAAAATGCAAGAAGTTTGATTATGAAAGTAGAACGCGACGAACTTGTGGAAGAGATTTTGAGAGATTATATTAAAAACAACAGCTGGAATTAAAGCGGATACAAAAGTTTCGTGGTTTTGTTCCAAATATGACAGGTTACAGAAAGGGCATGGTTTTTTTAATGAGGATACTGGGTTTGGATTTCGGTTCAAAGACGGTAGGAGCTGCTGTCAGCGACGAGCTTTTCATCACGGCGCAGGGACTTGAAATTATAAGACGGGAATCTGAAAATAAATTACGGCGGACATTAGCGAGGATTGAAGAGCTGGTAAAAGAATACGGGGCGGAGCGTATTGTTCTGGGATATCCGAAGAATATGAACAATACGGAAGGCGAGCGTTGCGAAAAAACAAAGGATTTTAAAGAAATGCTGGAAAGACGTACCGGTCTTTCCGTTATTTTATGGGACGAAAGGCTTACCACTGTTTCTGCGGACCGCTATATGAAAGAGCGCGGAATACGCAGGGAAAATCGTAAAAATTATGTAGACGAGATTGCGGCCGTTTTTATTCTGCAGAGTTATCTGGATTATCTGCGAATGGAAAAAGGGACGAATGCGGATATATGAAAAGAATGGAGCATATATGGAAAAGGTGACGTTTATAGATCCGGAAACAAAAGAGGAAATTGAATTTTTCGTTGTGGAAGAGACAAAGGTAAACGGAAAGAAGTATCTCTTTGTTACGGAAAAAGAAGACGGCGACAGTGACGCATATATTTTAGAAGAGATTGCCGATAATAACGAGAATGTCATGTACAGGATGGTGGAGGACGATTCTCTGCTGGCTGCTCTTGGTAAAGTATTTGCAGAATTGATCGAAGACGCGGATATTGCGTATTAACATTGTGACAGTGAAAAATTAATGGAGGTAATATTTTGAAGCAACAGGAAAAAAAATCGAAGCTTAAAATCATCCCTTTGGGTGGTTTGGAGCAGATCGGTATGAACATTACTGCCTTTGAATACGAAGACAGTATTATTGTCGTGGATTGCGGCTTGTCCTTTCCGGAGGACGACATGTACGGGATTGATCTCGTTATCCCGGACGTATCCTATCTGAAGGACAATATAGATAAAGTAAAGGGATTTTTTATCACGCACGGTCATGAAGACCATATCGGAGCCATTCCCTATGTGTTAAGGGACATTAACGTTCCGCTGTATGCAACGAAGCTGACAATCGGAATTATCGAGAATAAGCTGAAAGAACACAATATGCTTACAAAGGTTAAACGAAAAGTTGTAAAATACGGTCAGCATATAAATCTGGGATGTTTTCGGGTAGAGTTTATTAAGACAAATCACAGTATCCAGGACGCGGCGGCGCTCGCCATCTATTCTCCCGCCGGAACGGTGATTCATACAGGAGATTTCAAGGTGGACTATACGCCGGTGTTCGGCGATGCGATAGATTTACAGCGTTTTGGAGAAATCGGAAAAAAGGGCGTGCTGGCTCTGATGTGCGACAGCACGAATGCGGAGCGTCCGGGTTTTACAATGTCGGAGAAAACGGTCGGACGTACGATCGACGCGATTTTCGAAGATCATAAAAATTCGCGGATTATTATTGCGACTTTCGCTTCGAATGTTGACCGCGTGCAGCAGATTATCAATGCTGCGTATAAGAACGGCCGTAAAGTGATTGTAGAAGGCCGCAGTATGGTAAATATTATCGGAACGGCGACGGAGCTCGGCTATATCAGTATTCCGGAGAATACGCTGATTGATATCGAGGAGCTTCGACACTATCCCGACGAACAGACGGTAATTATCACAACGGGAAGCCAGGGAGAATCAATGGCTGCGCTTTCCCGCATGGCGTCCGGCATTCACCGGAAGGTAACCATCAAGCCGAACGATACGATTGTGTTGAGTTCTAACCCGATACCGGGAAATGAAAAAGCAGTCTCTAACATTATCAATGAATTATCCATGAAGGGCGCGAATGTGATCTTTCAGGACGTACACGTTTCGGGCCATGCGTGCCAGGAGGAAATAAAGTTAATTTATTCTCTCGTAAGGCCGAAATATTCGGTTCCTATCCACGGAGAATACAGGCACCTGATTGCACAGGCAAAGGTAGCCGAAGGTCTCGGCATTCGGAAAGACGATATTTTCATTCTGTCTTCGGGAGAAGTGCTGGAAATGGACGAAGAAGGCGCGGCAGTAAACGGTAAGGTTCATACCGGGGCAATTATGGTAGACGGACTGGGCGTCGGTGACGTCGGCAATATTGTACTGCGTGACAGACAGCATCTGGCCGAAGATGGAATTATAATTGTAGTAATGACTTTGGAAGGCGGTTCCGGAAGACTTCTTGCCGGTCCGGATATTGTTTCAAGAGGATTCGTCTATGTGAGAGGCGCGGAGACTCTTATGGAAGAGGCGAAACAGCTTCTCGAAGAAAAAATGCAGTATTGTATGGATAAAAATATCACGGATTGGGGCAGGATAAAAACGGAAATCAAGGATTCGCTCGGTGATTTTGTGTGGAAGGAAACAAAAAGACGGCCGATGATCATGCCGATTATTATGGAAATATAAATCGAATGGAGATTCACTAAGAAGCCGCTCAAAAAGGCGCGCCTCCTAAGAGAATCTAACCATTCATTGGAAGAACGCAGGAGCGGCGTTCTTCAAAAATTATTTTTGAAAATGTATAAAAATGCGAATCGAATGGAGATTCACTAAGAAGCCGCGCAAGAAGGCGCGTCTCCTAAGAGAATCTAACCATTCATTGGAAGAACGCAGGAGCGGCGTTCTTCAAAAATTATTTTTGAAAATGTATAAATATGTGAATCGAATGGAGATTCACTAAGAAGCCGCGCCAAAAGGGCGGGATTGTGTTTTTTACGGGAGACAGAAATGAAACAGATAGAAGAAGCGATTGAAATACTTGGAAATGCAATCCGGGGAAGCGCAGAGTATAAGCGGTATCAGGAGAAAAAAGAACGGCTTCATCATCTGCCCGAGTTGGAAAAACAGGTAATGGAATATCGAAGGAAAAATTTTGAACTCCAGAACAGCCAAAATGCGGCGGGACTTTATGAAGCGACGGCTCAGTTTGAACAGGAGTACCGGGAATTCCGAAAGAATCCTTATGTGTCCGAATATCTTGCGGCGGAGCTTGCAATCTGCCGAATTGTACAGCAAATTAACTGGACCCTGATTGAGGGGCTGGATTTTGAGGTCGGGTTTGAAGAATAATGGAAAGCGCGGCATGGAGGATTGGTATGAACGTGAATAAAATTGTGTTTCGTTTTGTGAGTATCAGCTTTTCCGTACTGGTTTTACTGCTGGTATTTATCGGGCTGCTTCGGGCGGGAAGTTACTGTTATGAATTCGGATATCGTGTGTTTACGGAAGAGCCGGTTGAAGCGGCGCCCGGAAGAGATATTGTGGTGCAGGTATCGGAAGATATGTCGGATATGAGTATCGGAAATATGCTTGAGGAAAAAGGATTGATAGACAGTGGCAAGCTGTTTTTTATTCAGTTGAAACTATCCGTATATGCGGACAAATTAAATCCGGGAACCTATACGTTAAATACGTCGATGACCGCAAAGGAAATGATGGTGGTGATGTCGGCCGTTGCGGAGCCGGAAACAGAAGTGGACACTTCGGAGCCGGAGACGGTAAGCGAGCCGGAGGAAGAGTCCTCCGAGGAAAGTACAGGAGAGGAAAGTTGACTGCGGAAGAAAGGCTGAAGGTGTTTATCAATTCCTTTGATACCGGCAACACCGCAGCGCTTGACGAAATAGAAAAGGCGGCGCTGGACTCGTATGTGCCGATTATCCGAAAGGAAATGCAGAGCTTTTTAAAATTGCTTTTGGCAATGAAGCGGCCGCGCCGGATTTTAGAGGTCGGGACGGCAGTCGGCTTTTCCGCGGTTTTAATGGCGGAATATAACCCGCAGGACTGTCATATTACAACGATTGAAAATTACGGGAAACGAATCCCGATTGCGCTGGAAAATTTTAAAAAGGCCGGAAAGGAAGATCGGATTACGCTGTTGTACGGGGATGCGGCGGATTTGCTGAAAGAACTGGAAGGAACCTTTGATTTTATTTTTATGGACGCCGCAAAAGGACAGTATATTCATTTTCTGCCGGACGTTTTAAGGCTGCTTTCGGACGGAGGACTTCTGGTGTCGGATAACGTCTTACAGGACGGCGATATTTTAGAGTCCAGATATATCGTAACAAGAAGGAATCGGACGATTCATAAAAGAATGAGAGATTATCTGTATACGCTGACCCATCAGACAGAACTGGTGACATCAATTCTGCCGATCGGAGACGGGGTTACGGTCAGCACAAAATGCCGAAATAAAGCGGTTCTAAGGGAGTGTGAGGATTGTTTTGAAAAAACCGGAATTATTGATACCGGCAGCCAGTCTTGAGGTGCTTCGGATTGCGGTAATATACGGAGCGGATGCGGTATATGTCGGCGGTGAAGCCTTTGGGCTGCGGGCAAAAGCAAAGAATTTTTCAATGGAGGAAATCAGAGAAGGAATCGCGTTTGCACATGCCCGCGGAGTAAAAGTTTATATTACGGCAAATATTCTCGCTCATAACGGCGATCTGGAAGGGATTCGAGCTTATTTTGAAGAATTAAAAGAGATAAAGCCGGACGCTCTGATTATTTCCGATCCGGGCGTTTTTATGCTTGCGAAAGAAATTTGTCCGGAGATCGAGCGCCATATCAGTACACAGGCAAATAATACGAATTACGCGTCTTACCGGTTCTGGCATTCGATCGGGGCGAAGCGGGTTGTATCCGCAAGAGAACTGTCGCTTTCAGAACTGAAAGAAATCCGGGCGAATATCCCGGAAGAATTGGAAATTGAGACATTTGTTCACGGTGCAATGTGCATTTCTTATTCCGGACGCTGTCTGCTTTCCAATTATCTGACCGGAAGAGACGCCAATCAGGGAGCATGTACGCATCCCTGCCGTTGGAAATATGCGGTAGTAGAGGAAACAAGACCGAATGAATATTTTCCGGTATATGAAAACGAGCGCGGAACTTATATTTTTAATTCCAAAGATTTATGTATGATTGAACATATCCCGGATCTGATGGAGGCGGGAATTGACAGTTTCAAAATTGAGGGCAGAATGAAGACGGCTCTCTATGTCGCTACCGTAGCGCGGACATACCGGAAGGCAATCGACGATTATACAGAGTCTGAAGAGCTTTATCGGAAGAACCTGCCCTGGTATCTGGACCAGATATCGAATTGTACGTATCGCCAGTTTACAACGGGATTTTTTTACGGAAAACCGTCCGAAGAAGCTCAGATTTATGACAGTAATACCTATGTAAAAGAATATACTTATCTGGGGATTGTCGGAGAGCGGAATGAAAACGGTCTGTACCGAATCGAACAGAGAAACAAATTTTCAGTCGGCGAGGAAATAGAAGTGATGAAGCCGGACGGCAGGAATGCAGTCGTTACCGTATTACGGATAGAGGATGAGGAAGGTACGGAGGTGCCCTGCGCGCCCCATCCGAAGCAGGTTTTATATATCGACCTGGGGCAGCCGCTGGAGCAATATGATATTTTAAGAAGAAAAGAATAAATGCGGAGGACAGAAAGGGAGCGTGATTTGATTATGGAACAGGATAGATACGTGGCATACGTAGGTACCTATACGCACGAAAACAGCGTGGGAATACACATCTATGATGTGGACGTCGTAAACGGTTCAATGGCGGAACGAAAGGTTGTTCCGATTAATAATCCGTCCGATCTTGTAGTGTCAAAGAATAAAAAATTTCTTTATTCTATCGCAGACGAAGGGGTAGAGGCATTTAAAATTCTGCCGGACGGCGATCTTGAACCAATGAACGAACAGTGGATCGGCGGTATGAGAGGATGCTATGTAGAGGTGGACGATGAGAACAGATATTTATTTGTCGGAGGCCACCACGACGGCAGAGTGACGATGATGCATCTGAATGAAGACGGCAGTATCGGGAGTATCGCAGACGGGATTTTTCACAAGGGGATGGGAAGAAGTATCGCGCAGCGTAATTTTATTCCGCATGTCGACTGTGTAAAGCTTACGCCGGACCAGAAGTTTTTGTGCGCGGTGGACAACGGACTTGACCATGTGAAAGTATATCGCGTGGACTATGAATACGGCAAACTGAAGCTGGTGGATATTATCCGCGGCAAGCTGGAATCCGCGCCCCGTATGATTCGCTTTTCCAGAAACGGCAAATTTGCCTACGTTCTCTACGAATTGTCAAACACGGTGGAGGTTTACCGGTACGAGGTGATAAACGATATGCCGGTATTTGAACAGATTCAGACGATTACTACGATGGCGCCCAAAGACGACGATGTGTGCGCCGCTTCCGGCATGGAGGTGTCTAAAAGCGGAAAGTATCTGTTTTGCAGCAATGCAGGCGTTAATTCGGTTGTCTGCTATGAAATTGACAGTGAATCGGGGTTGCTCTCAACCGTCTTTAACACGAAGGTAAACAGCGATTATCCGAAAGTGCTTGCGGTATTCCCGGATGAAAAGCACTATTTGACGCTGAATAACAATTCCAATGATATCATGTTTTACCGCATTAATTTTGAAGATCAATATTCCACCTGGATGGGACATCCGATTAAAATCGATAAGCCAAACTGTATTTATATGTTAAGGCTTGCAGATTAGAGGGTTTGGAAACAGAAAAGCGCTGCGCTGATTTGGGTCGGTGCAGTGCTTTTTGCGGTTTTCATCCTGTGGAAAAAAGGAAAGAGAAAAGAGGATTACTATGTTTTCACAGACGGATTTGAAAAATACGCTCTTAAGGATTGATCATAAAAGCTATCCTGCCTATAAGGATTTAAAAGGAAGTTATGATTTCAGAAATTATGTGCTTTTCATCGACCATGTGCAGGGCGATCCGTTTGCAGCCCCGTCGAAAGTCAGCATTCACATAAAAGGCAGCGCGGCAAAATTTCCGGAGGAACTTTACCGAACGGATTGCAGACGGATAGCGCTGCAGGACTACCTGCTGAGACGGTTTGGGCAGATGCTGGAAAAACGTTCGTTCCAGGCGAAGGGATCGGGAAAAAGCGGACTTCTTACTGTGAGCCGATGCGGACAGGAGGTATTAGAGCGCACGGCGTGCCGGATTGACGCAGGGGACGGAAGTCTGGTTCTGCGATTTGAGGTCGGGTTTCCGGCAAACGGGCGAACGGTCAATGCAAGAGAGCTGGAAAAAATATTTTTTGATTATCTGCCGGAGTGCGCGGCGGGTTCGCTTTTTTATAAAGCGCTGGACGCGGAAGCAGTGAAAAAAGCTGCGAATTTGGCGGAAGACCAGCAATACATCAGAGAGCAGCTTAAGGAACGGGGACTTGTGGCGTTTGTCGCGGACGGCGCCGTTCTGCCCCGCGAATCCGGCGCTTCTGACCGCCCGATGAAGGAGGCCGTAAAATTTTTGTCACCGGATACGCTTAAGGTAGAAATGAAGCTGCCGCACCGCGGGCTGATAAAAGGGATGGGGATCAGAAAAGGCATTACGTTAATCGTCGGCGGTGGCTATCACGGAAAATCGACGCTGTTAAAGGCGTTGGAGCTCGGCGTGTATAATCATAAGGCGGGAGACGGAAGAGAATATGTCATTACGGACGAGTCGGCGGTAAAAATTCGTGCGGAAGACGGCAGAAGCATTAAGAAAACCGATATTTCCATGTTTATCAATCATTTGCCGAACGGAAAAAATACAAAAGAGTTTTATACGGAAGATGCCAGCGGAAGCACGTCGCAGGCGGCAAATGTAATAGAAGCGATGGAGGCGGGGGCCGGGGCGCTCTTAATAGATGAAGACACCAGCGCCACCAATTTTATGATACGGGACGAACTGATGCAGCGTGTCGTAAACCGCAGGGACGAGCCGATTACGCCGTTTATTGACCGAATAGAAGCGCTGTATAAAGAGTACGGGATATCCACCATTCTCGTAGCCGGAAGTTCGGGCTCTTATTTTCATAAAGCCGATTGTATTATTCAGATGAATCAGTATCGGCCTGCTGAAATCACAGAGTTCGCAAAGAAAGAGGCTGCCCTGTTTCCGATTCCGGAAACAGATCCGCCGAAGAAGGAGGAACCGCAGTATTTGCGGTGCGTAAAACCGGACAGGGGCTTTACGGAAGGCGGAAGGACAGGCGGGCGCTTTAAGATGAAAACGATGGGCCGCGATTCGATTTCCATTAATCATGATACGATTGATATGCGGTATGTGGAGCAGCTTGCGGACACGGAACAGCTTGCGGCGCTTGCATATTTGTTAAAATATGCGGAAACGCATGTGTTTGACGGAAAGAAGACACTTCGTCAGTCTGTCGATATTCTGGAAAAGATGTTAAAGGAGCAGGGCCTTTCCGCCGTTTGCGAAAGCAGTTATCCGCCCTGCGGCCTTGCTATGCCGCGAAGACAGGAAATCTTTGCCTGTATCAACCGGTACCGGGGGTTAAGTGTAAATTGATCCTGTTAATTCAGACAAAATTTTCGGATTGCATGGGCAACGCCGCTTTCTTCGTTTGAAAGTGTGATGAAGTCGGCCGCTTTTTTCACATTTTCCATTGCGTTTCCCATTGCAACGCCGATTCCCGCGGCGGTAAGAATGTCGATATCGTTTTCGGTATCGCCGCAGGCCAGAGTATCGGAAACGGGCAGTTTTAACAAATCGGAAAGGAAGGCCAGTCCTGTTCCCTTTGAAATTCCTGCTTTTGTAAATTCAAGATTATGGTAGCCGCCCGAAAGCAGGAGTATTTCGGGATTTGAGGAAAGCAGCGACAGTACGGCATCACGGTCTTGAAAGACGCCGTCCTTTGTCGGATAAAAGTTTAATGTCATTTTCTGCACAGGAAGCGCGTTTTCTTCAATAAAATCTGCAAGGTTGTCGGTCAGGGTTCGGCTTGTTTTGATATAACTTTTGATGGAATCCGGCATGTCCAGCCGGTCAATCACCGGCTGGAGTGATTTCTGACCGTAGCCGTTTCCGTTTATAAATGCGTCGTAGTGAAGATCATAAGGAGCAAGCGCGCGGAGGATGGAACAGACGAGCGGCGGTTCCATACAGCCGGAAAAAATACATTCTTTTTCCGGAAGGCGGTAAATGCCGGCTCCGTTTGAGGTAATGGCAAACCGGATGCCGAGACTGCTTAGTAAATCTACAGGCAGGCCGACAAGCGGACGTCCGGTTGAAATAGTAATATGAATACCGGCATCAGCCGCCGCTTTTATTGCGTCCTGATCTTTTTTTGATATCTGGCTTTTGGAATTAAAAAGTGTGCCGTCCATGTCAAGGGCGATCAGTTGAATGTTTCGTTTCATAAGTTTATTCTGCCTTTCTGTAATTTGGTACGGGTAATGTATTCTGAATGGTATTATAGTAGGTTGTGATTATTGTGTCCATACTTAAAATAGATGATTCTTTGTATTTCTTTGTTTCTGCAGTCGGGGCAGATGCAAAAGGAACAATAAGATTTCGCCGGGCGGCGGGAATGGAGAAAAGATGACAAGAAAAGAATTTAAACGGTTGGTGGAAAATGGGCCGGTTTTTTTAGACGGCGCGACGGGAACGAATCTGCAGAGTGCCGGAATGCCTGCGGGCGTATGCCCGGAACAGTGGATTTTAGAGCATCGGGAAATTATGCTGAAACTTCAGCGGAAGTATGTGGCGGCAGGAACGCAGATACTCTATGCGCCTACTTTTACGGCAAACAGAATCAAACTGGAGGAGTACGGACTTTCTGACAGGCTTTCTGACATGAATCAAAGTCTGATAGCGATTTCGAAAGAAGCGGCGCAGGGACGCGCGCTTGTAGCAGGGAATCTGACGATGACGGGGCGGCAGCTTTACCCGCTCGGAGAGATGCGGTTTGAAGAACTTGTAGATGTCTATAAGGAGCAGGCGTCCGTATTGGCGGAGGCAGGCGCGGATTTGTTTGTCGTAGAGACGATGATGAGTCTTCAGGAATGCCGGGCCGCCGTGCTTGCCATAAAAGAGGTGTGTGACTTGCCTGTTATGGTATCGCTGACTTATCAGCCCAACGGGCGGACGCTTTATGGTACGGAACCGAAGACGGCGGTTGTAGTATTACAGAGTATGGGAGTAGACGCAGTCGGAATAAACTGTTCGACCGGGCCGGAGGGTATGATTGTTCCGGTAAAAGAAATGGCGGAATATGCGGCGGTTCCGATTCTGGCAAAACCGAATGCCGGAATGCCGGAGCTGGAACAGGGCGCGACGGTTTATAAAACAGCGCCGGAAGAATTTGCTTTATGGGGAGAACAGCTGATAAATGCCGGCGCGTCGATTTTAGGCGGCTGCTGCGGCACGACGCCGGAGCATATTCGTTTGCTGAAAGAGAAGACGGAGGGAATGACGGTCAGGCAGCCGCTTAAGAATAAGAGAAGGATCCTTACTTCTGAAAGAAAAGCAGTCGAAATTGGCCTGGACGGTCATTTTATGGTAATCGGGGAACGGATCAATCCGACGGGGAAAAAGAAGCTGCAGGCAGAGCTTAAAGCGGGCGGTTTAAATATGGTGCGCGAGATGGCGGTCCGTCAGGAAGAGGAAGGCGCGGCAATTTTGGATATCAATATGGGGATGAACGGAATTAATGAAAAACAGATGCTGCTGGACGCCGTTTATGAAGTGACTGCCGCCGTAGACTGTCCGCTTTGCATTGATTCCAGTTATACGGATATCATTGAGGCCGCGCTGCGTATTTATCCGGGGCGGGCGCTGATTAATTCGATTTCAATGGAGAAGGAAAAGATGAACCGGCTCCTTCCGATTGCGAAGAAATACGGGGCAATGTTTATTCTGCTTCCGTTGTCCGATGCGGGACTTCCGAAAGACTCGAACGAAAAGCATCAAATTATCCGAACCGTAATGGAGGCGGCTCTTTCGGCAGGGCTAACAAAAGAGGATATCATTGTAGACGGGCTTGCTGCGACGATCGGGGCGAATCCCAAAGCGGCGCTGGAATGTTACGAGACATTTTCATACTGCAGGCATGTCTTAGAACTTCCGACAGTCTGCGGACTTTCCAATATTTCATTTGGACTTCCGGAGCGTTCCTATATTAATTCTGCTTTTCTAACAATGGCAATTGCAAACGGGCTTACGATGGCGATCGCTAATCCGTCGCAGGAACTGCTTCTGAACGCGGCGTTTGCTTCGGATCTTCTTCTTGCAAAAGAAGGAAGCGATATCCGCTATATTGAGCGAATGAATCTGCTTGCCGAAAAAGAGAAAGGGCAGCAGCGGGACGCGGGTACTTCGCAAAAGAAGGAAACGTATGGAGGCAGTTTGGCTCAAAGCAATTTGGCCGGAAAAGGGGAAGAGAATACGCAGGTGACAATTTGCGGCGCCGCGTCCAAAAAGGACTGCGATGAGGAAAAAAGCGCCGTATACGCCGCCGTTTTAACAGGGAATAAGAATCGGATTCTGGAAGAGACAAAAGAGCTTTTAGCGGCGGGAGAGACGCCTGCCGACATAATCAACGGGCATCTGATTCCCGCCATTAACGAGGTGGGAGAGCTGTTTGATAAGCAGAAATATTTTCTGCCGCAGTTGATCGCGAGCGCCAATACCATGAAGCTGGCAATCGAATATGTAGAGCCGATGTTAGAACGCAGCGGCGGAGAACAGGAAATGCCTACGGTTGTAATTGCGACGGTAGAAGGCGATATTCATGACATCGGTAAAAATCTGGTGGCTCTGATGCTGAAAAATTACGGCTATCGTGTGATAGACCTGGGAAAGGATGTCCCGGCTGCCGTGATTGTAGATACAGCGATGAAAGAGGGGGCGAAGATCATCGGTTTATCCGCGCTTATGACAACAACGATGATGCGTATGAAGGAAGTCGTCGCGCTTGCCAGAGAACGGGGCTGCAGCAGTAAGATTGTAATCGGCGGCGCAGCGATTAACGAAAGCTTTGCAGAGGAAATTCATGCGGACGGCTATTCGAAGGATGCGGCGGAGTGCGTACGCTTAGTAGAACGTCTGCTGGCAGATGAGCGTATAGGATAAAAGGTATGCGTCTGCCGGCACAGTTTTCTGTAAGGATTCGGGTGTGAAAAGACAGGTTTTCGGTTATTGGACCTGTTGACAAATTAAAGAAGAATGAGTAAAAGCCACTGGAAACATTCTGGTGGTTTTTATAATGGAGAAATAATATAATATGGAGAAAATGAAATGATTGATCCCGTGTATGAAACATTACGCTGGTGAAATAAGAACAATTCCTGTACAGATTGGAGGTACATCATGGGAACCTGAGATGCCGCATACAGGAATGAAAAAGATACAAATATATGTTTGATTACTTTTATGATTCCCTTTTAATTGCCATAAAAAATAAAAAGTCCTGAAACACTCATAAATAATGAGGTTTAAAGACTTTTTACAGTAGCGGAAGGGAGATTTGAACTCTCGACACCACGGGTATGAACCGTGTGCTCTAGCCAACTGAGCTATTCCGCCATATTTTTTTAAAATATGGGACCTATAGGGCTCGAACCTATGACCCTCTGCTTGTAAGGCAGATGCTCTCCCAGCTGAGCTAAGATCCCATATCAACTTGTCCGGACTGCTTTCGCAACCGACTTGTTCATTATATGGTAAGTTTTTGAAAATGTCAATACTTTTTTTATTTTTCGTTTTATCGTGATTGCAAATCGACACAATAAACGGCAAAGAGTAAATTTGGTGTTCTGCGGCGGTACTTTCAATCGGCGAACAATCATGGTTAAGACGCGTATGCCCTTGTCAGGAGAGGGTATGGAAATGATAATATAGAGTACACAGCTTGTTAAATCTTGACACGCTGCCGCATAGGAGGTACGATTTTACATGTATGGCGAACAAAGGGGGATGTATAATGAGCGATATACTGGAATTTGCAGACAGAGAAGAATTTAGAAATTGGCTTTCTGATCATTGCCTGACAAGCGCCGGAGTTTGGCTTTTATTTGGCAAGGCCAAAGGCCCGAAAACGGTAAAAGCAGGTGAAGCGCTGGAAGAGGCGCTCTGCTTTGGATGGATTGACGGGCAGATGCAAAGCATTGATGAGAAAACGTATAAGAAATATTTTTCCAGGCGCAGGGAGAAGAGCAAGTGGTCGGAAAAAAATAAGAAATTGGTGAAAAGTCTTGAACAACGGGGACTTATGACTGATTACGGCCGAAAGAAAATAGAAGAAGCCAAAAACAACGGACAGTGGGACGCTCCAAAATCAATGGAGGTTACAGATGAGCAGATTGCGTGCGTATTTGCGCTTCTGGAGGGACACGAACCGGCTTATTCAAATTTTCTGGCTATGTCCTTATCGGTGAAGAAAACATATACGCGAGCGTATTTTGACGCAAAGACAGATGCCGGACGGGAAAAGAGAATTGCCTGGATGGTGGACAGGCTCGATAAAAACCTAAAACCGATGTAGCTTTTTGCCTAAAAATAAGTACCTATTTTGGTGTGTTTTTCGTTTGCAGGTTCAATCACAACAAAAATACCACTTCTTTTTCTTTCTGGCCCATTTAAAACCGATATTCTTTAATGTGTCTTTATAGTTGTACGTGTTGCCTCTGTGCCGCCGTTTGTATTGTCAGGGTAATACTTTTTTAATAAATCCCTGTACTGTTTCCTTAATTCTTCCGGCGTATTTACATCTTTAAAATACTTCATATCTCATAACCTCCACAATAAAAAAGTGTAAAGCCTTTTGACAACTCAATAGACTTTACACTCTGTAGTAATAATGTTATGTGATTTTATAGTGCTTTTAATTTGCTATTATGTATATTGATATAAATGTCCTGCAATTCCTGTTTTGCTTTGATATCGCTTGAAAGCTTTATGCATTCATTAAGCTTTCTTGATAAATCGAGATGACCTTCTGCAATAATTTTAATATTACAGTTTGTTTCATTTTCCAGCATTACATTTATTCTTGTAATTTCATTTTTAAGCATTGTTACTTTTTCAAGTAACAAATCTAATTTTTCACTATCCGTCATAAATTTATACCTCCTGTAAATAGAAGTATATCACACACAAAAAATAAAGTCTATTGAATTGTCAATGTGCTTTTGATTGATATGTTAAGGTTATTATATATTAGTACCAATATATAATAGCATTACAAAGGTAAGCGTTAAATAAGAATGTGTAGTGAAATACCTGATATTTTCCTGTAAACTTG
>CANPGM010000008.1 GCA_947573605.1 uncultured Roseburia sp.
AGATGCAGACAATCAACAAATAAATTTACTTCAATCCTCCCGTTTCGGTGAAGGTCTGAGGATTGTGCAGGAGGAACTGGACAGTAAAAACTTTTATATGTATAATCCGGAATTTGACACCGACTGCGGTGGCGGTAATAGAGGATAAACGAAAGAACAGAAGAGTATCTTAAACGGGGCTGCCGCTTCACGATTTTAATCGTTAAAGCGGCAGCCCCATTTTAGAAAGATTCCGCTTAACAGTAGGGAACCACGCTGTAATATTTTTTAAAACGTTCTCTGTGAACTTCCACACAACCCTTGTTTTTCAGGCGGCCCAAGAATGCTTTTATATTTGTGTGATTCCATGTGTAATGATAGTCTACATTTATAAGAGTAGTAATTTCCTCAGATGTCATTTCCTTATGTTCATGCAGTAAGGCATTGTATACAATTTCTTCGCAAATAGTTAAATATTCCATACAAATCATCCTTTTTTCTTTCATATTTACCTTATTTTGGGAAAAAAATCAAGAGGAAAATAAAGGAAATTGTATGTTTTACTTACATAGTAAGAATAATAGAGTAATTTTTGCCATTTAAGACAGAAATAGAGAAAGAGATATTACCTATTTAAGTAGTTAAACTAAAATCGTATATCTTTATCTATTTATTTCCGGTGGTGAAATTGACATGGCCGGAAAGAAATTGGAGGTGAGCGGATCATTGGTTTTTATAAAACGGATGGTTTCATTGACTATACTTGTAACGAACAGATGTGTGTGCTATAATAAAAACATTCCTTTGTGTCACATTGCAGCTGTATCTGTGCATTCGTTATACGAGGATATTTGTTGTTGAAAAAAGCCGCTATTCAACCGCAGAATGAAATCTGGATGGAACAAGCGACGGGTAGGGAGGATTAAAATGGCAAAAGAATTACCAGGAAGAAATGAAGTCAGAGAAGAAGATACATGGAACGTAGCGGACATGTATCCGACAAAAGAGGCATGGGAAGCGGATATTGAGAAGATTAAAGCGTATGCCTGCGAGCTTGAGAAGATGGAAGGCAAAGTGGCTGCTTCCGCAGAAAACCTATTGTTTACGTTAAAGAAGCGAGCGGAAATGCTTGAAAAGACAGACTTTGCTTTTAATTATGCGGAGCGTCTGTTTGACGAAGATCAGAAAAACGCGGAACATCAGGCTATGGAAGCCAAAGCATATGCCGTATATGCAGATGCATCCAGCCGCACATCGTTTATTGATCCGGAAATACTTGCGGCTTTAGAGGAGACGCTGAACGGATATTATGAGGAATGTTCAGAACTTCAAACTTATCGGAAGCAGATAAAAGAGATTCAGCGATTAAAAGCTCACAGTCTTCCTTCCGAAATGGAAAAACTGCTTGCAATGACGACAGAAATGAGACGCACGGCGGAAGAAACGTATTCGGTATTTAATAATGCTGATCTGGTTTTTCCGGAAATAACAGGAGAAGACGGAGAAAAAGTACGCCTGACGCAGGGGCGTTTTATTCAGTTTTTAGAATCTTCTGACAGACGTGTAAGAAAGGAAGCCTTTGAAAATTACTATAAAGTATACGAACAATTTTTAAATACGTCGGCAAGCCTGTTTCAGGGACAGGTAAAACAGCAGATTTTTCTGGCAAAAGCAAGGAATTACCGCACTACACTCGAATCGGCGGTAGACGCAAACGATGTCTCGCCTGATATTTACTATAATCTTGTGGAAACAGTTCGAAAAAACCTTGATAAATTGCATCGTTATGTCCGCCTGCGGAAGAAATGTCTTGGAGTAGACGAGCTTCATATGTATGATATCTATACGCCGATGATTCCGGACGCAGCGGAAAAAATATCGTTTGAAGAAGCAAAAGAAACTATTTTAAAGGCATTGGCCCCACTTGGCGCAGACTATATTGAAAAGTTAAAAGAAGGTTTTACAAATCGCTGGATTGATGTCTATGAAAATCAGGGAAAAAGAAGCGGAGCCTATGCGGCGGGAGCGTTTGGCACGCATCCTTATGTGTTATTGAATTACAGCGGCTCTCTTGACAGCATGTTCACGCTGGCGCATGAGATGGGACATGCGCTGCATTCCTATTACTCTAATGAGAATCAGCCGTATATTTATTCGCAGTATAAAATATTTGTTGCCGAAGTCGCCTCCACCTGCAACGAAATTCTTCTGATGGAATACCTGTTGAAAAATACGGAAGAGAAAAAAATGCGTGCCTATCTGCTGAATCATTACCTCGACAGTTTTAAGGGCACCGTATTCCGTCAGACGCAGTTTGCAGAGTTTGAACAGCGAACCAATCAGATTTCAGAAAGCGGAGAAAGCCTGACTGCAGAGAGCTTAAGCGAACTTTATCTGAAACTGAATCAGGATTATTATGGGCCGGATATGGTTTCCGACAGAGAAATTTCTTATGAATGGGCGAGAATACCGCATTTTTATTATAATTTCTATGTCTATCAATATGCGACCGGCTTTTCCTCCGCCGTTGCGATTGCACGCAATATATTAAAGGAAGGCGAGCCTGCCGTAGCACGTTATAAAAAGTTCCTTTCAGGCGGATGTTCCGATTCTCCGGTAGAGCTTTTAAAGATAGCGGGAGTCAATTTGGAAACGCCGGAACCGATTCAGGCAGCGATGAATGTGTTTGGAGAAATTCTGGAAGAGTTGGAGAAATTAGTTTAATTTAAAATATATTTTTTGGTTGTTATTCTGAAATACAGTAAGCAAAGCGGAATGCTTTGATGTTTTGAGAAAAACAGGATTCATCCGAATTGAGACATATGCCTGAAATATGCGGGAGATACAATGAATATATGGAATATCATGTATCTCCCGAAAAATATAACCTTATTTTAACTTATTTGCACTGCTGTTACAGATAATTGCAGATCTGATGTCTCAGGTCTTCTTCCGTTCGAATCAGCTTCTCAGTGAGATTCTTTGCTTTTTTGTCTGCAGCCTGATACTGGTTTAGATATCGATAGAGCGATTTTATGCCCATATTGCAGCCGTCGGTAATTAAATCTGCAGCGGCTTTATCGCTGTCTTCAAATATCATTTTCGTATTTGTTTTTATCCAGGACATTCCTTTTGCGATCGGTGTCGGCTCTTTTGGCTCTTCATGATAGCGGTTTAACAGTTCATGCGTTTCGTTTCCAAGTGTTTCGTGTTGTTTTTTGGATTCTTTTAATATGTTTTTGAAAGCGGTATCTGTTACATCTTCTAAAATCTCGTCAATTGAATAGACGGCCATTTGAATTCCTGAGTTACATTCTTTTAATAATTCGGCAGTATCTGTTTCTGTCATAATTTGCTCCGTTCTGCCGCCTGTGCGGCCTTTGCTTTGTGTTTATTTTGTAATATTATGCGCGGAAGTTCGAAAAATTATTTTAACCAGATCCTGACAAAAGAACCATTTGACTTACGGAAGAAACAGATTTATAATAAGTTTGCATACCCTCTCTTGACCGTGTATGCTTTTGTCAAGAGAGGGTATGCAAAAATATATGTACATTTTTTAAGATGGCTTGAGAGAGGCCGGGTAAACGGCGGAATGTGAGGAGCTATGATTAAAAGTATGACCGGCTTCGGACGGTGCGAGACAACGGAAGGAAATCGAAGATTTACGGTTGAAATAAAGTCTGTAAATCATCGTTATCTTGACTTAAATATCAAAATGCCGAAAGCATTGAATCTTTTTGAGAATGCGATTCGCAGTCTGTTAAAGGAATACGTGGAAAGAGGCAAAGTTGATATTTATATCTTATTTGAAGATTCTTCCGAGGATAAATATACACTAAAGTACAACGAGGGACTTGCGGCCCTTTATCTGACTCATTTAAAAGAGATGGCGGAAAAGTTTGGACTTGAGGATGACATCCGTGTCAGCACCCTGTCCCGCTATCCCGACGTATTTACAATGGAACAAAACGAACTGAATGAGGAGGAGCTATGGGAAGGGCTTTCGAGAGCGATACGGGGCGCCGCGGAACAGCTTGTTGAAAGCCGCATTGCAGAAGGCAGTAATCTAAAACAGGATTTAATTGAAAAACTGGATACAATGATTTCATTTGTGGATTACATTGAAGAGCATTCTCCGGTTATTATGAAAAGCTACAAAGAGCGCCTGGAAGCAAAGATAAAAGAAATTTTAGAAGATAAGCAGATTGACGAAGCGCGGATTGTGACGGAGGTTACGATCTATGCGGATAAAATCTGTGTGGACGAAGAAACGGTTCGCCTGAAAAGTCATATAAAAAGTATGAAAGCGGCGATAGAAGCGGGCGGCGGCATCGGAAGGCGGCTGGATTTTATTGCGCAGGAGATGAACCGGGAAGCCAATACGATTCTTTCTAAAACGGACAGTCTGGAGATTTCGGATGTCGGCATCAATTTAAAGACGGATATCGAAAAGGTGCGGGAACAGATTCAGAATATTGAATAGGATGTGAGCGGTTAATGGCTAAACTGATGAATATCGGGTTCGGCAATGTCGTGAACACCGATAAAGTAATAAGCATTATTTCTTCCGATTCCGCGCCGGCCAAACGTTTAATTGCCCGCGGCAAGGAGCAGGAATGCCTGATTGACGCGACGCAGGGGAGAAAGACAAAAAGTGTAATTTTTACGGAAAACGATAAAATAATATTGTCTGCATTACAGCCGGAGACGCTGGCGGGACGCTATAACGGCGGGACGGCGGGAGGCGGTGCAGCGGCGGAGGAGGAAGATGTTGCAAAAGAATAGAGGAATCCTGATTGTGGTTTCCGGATTCTCCGGTTCCGGGAAAGGCTCCATTATGAAGGAACTGATGAAGAAATATTCAAATCGATATGCGTTGTCTGTTTCTGCGACGACCAGAAAACCCAGAACCGGGGAAACGGAAGGCGTGGAATACTTTTTTAAAACAAGAGAAGAATTTGAACGGATGATAGCGGAAGACGGTCTGATTGAATATGCGCAATATGTCGGGAACTATTACGGAACTCCAAAGGCATATGTTGAAGAACAGTTGTCGGCCGGAAAAGATGTCATATTGGAAATCGAAATTCAGGGAGCGCTTAAAGTGAAAGCGTCGCATCCCGACACTCTTCTTTTATTTGTAACGCCTCCAAACGCAGAGGTACTGAAAAACCGTCTGGTCGGAAGAGGAACAGAGGAAATGGCCGTAATCGAATCGCGGCTTGCGCGTGCAGCGGAGGAAGCGGAAGGCGTCGAAGCATATGATTATCTGATCATAAACGATGATCTTTCAGAATGCGTAGAGGAAGTGCATCAGATTATAAAAAACGAGCATTATAAGGTGGCAAGAAATCTTGCCGGAATTGAAACAATCAGAAACGAGCTTAAGGCATTTGCAGGAACAGAGAGAGAGGGAAAGACAAAATGATACATCCATCTTATGTAGAATTAATGAAAGTGGTAAATAACGAAACGGAAATCGGCGAGGAACCGGTGGTGAACAGCCGTTATGCAATTGTAATTGCAACTGCGAAAAGAGCGCGTCAGTTAATTGCGGGAGACGAGCCGTTAGCGGAACAGAGAACCTGTCCCAAACCGTTGTCGGTTGCGGTGGAGGAGCTTTACGAGGGCAAGGTAAAAATTATTCCCGCGGAATCTGCCAATGAGTAATATGCATCGCCCGGAGTCTCTGCCGGGCGATTTATGCGTTAAGCCGTTGAAGCGGCAAAGTAAATAAGGGGCTAATATGAAAATACTGTTTATTTCGCTTGGTTGTGACAAAAATCTGGTTGATACGGAATATATGCTTGGTATGCTGATGGAATACGGAGCCGAACTGACTGACGACGAAACTAAGGCGGATGCCGTAATCGTTAATAGCTGCTGCTTTATTAATGATGCGAAGGAAGAGAGTATCAATACAATTCTTGAGATGGCGGAACTGAAAAAAAGCGGTTCGTTGAAGGCGCTGCTTGTCACAGGCTGCCTTGCGGAGCGGTACCGGGATGAAATCAGGCGGGAAATCCCGGAGGTGGATGCCGTTCTCGGAACGAATTCCCTTGAGGATATCGTAACGGCTCTCAAAGAAGCGCTCAAAGGCTCTTATTTCGAGAGTTTCAAAAGTCTTACCGGGCTGCCTTCCCATCCCGTAAAAAGAAGTGTTACAACCGGAGGCCATTTTGCCTATTTAAAAATTGCGGATGGCTGCAATAAGCGCTGTACCTATTGTATTATCCCTTCCATTCGCGGGAATTATCGAAGCGTCCCGATTGAGGATCTGGTGCGCGAGGCAAAAGAGCTTGTCGACGGGGGCGTAAAGGAGCTGATTCTGGTTGCACAGGAAACTACGCTCTACGGCGTAGATTTATACGGAGAAAAATCGCTTCATAAGCTTCTGGAAGCGTTGAATGAAATAAACGGGCTTTTCTGGATTCGGCTTTTGTACTGCTATCCGGAGGAGATTTATGAGGATCTGCTGGATGCGATGATTCGCTGCAAAAAGGTATGTCATTATCTGGATATGCCGATTCAGCATGTAAACGACGAAATTTTAAGGCGTATGGGACGGAGAACAGACAGAGAAAGCCTGATACGTATGATTTCACATATCAGAGAACGAATACCGGATATTACGCTACGGACAACGATTATTTGCGGATTTCCGGGAGAAACGGAAGAAATGCATGAAGAGCTGATGCAGTTTATTAACGATATGGAGTTTGACCGTTTGGGCGCATTTGCCTATTCGCCCGAGGAAGGAACGAAAGCGGCTGAATTTGACGATCAGGTAGACGAGGCAGTAAAGCAGAGATGGCGGAACGAAGTGATGGAGCTTCAGGAGGAAGTTATTTTTGATAAAAACGAAGAGATGAAGGGGAAGACGCTTTATGTTTTTATCGAGGGCAGCGTAAGCGGAGAAAACGCATATGTCGGAAGAACGTACCGGGATGCGCCGGAGATCGACGGCTATCTGTTTCTTCATACCGACGAAGAGCTCCTAACCGGGGATATTGTAAAGGCGAGGGTAACGGGAGCTTACGAATACGATCTGATCGGAGAAATCTGCTGCGAGAATTAAGCCGTATATGAACGGCAGAATGAGAGGAATTATGAATTTACCAAATAAACTGACGATTTTTCGTGTGATTTTAATTCCGTTTTTTGTTGTTTTTCTGTTGGTTCCCAATGTTACCGGATATAATAATTATATAGCCGCGGCGATTTTTATCCTTGCAAGCCTGACTGATTTCTTAGACGGGAAAATTGCGAGAAAATACAATCTTGTGACAAATTTCGGGAAGTTTATGGACCCGTTAGCGGATAAGCTTTTGGTTTGTTCCGCGCTGATCTGCCTGATTCAGACCGGAAAGCTTGCGGCGTGGATTGTCATCGTTATTATATCCAGAGAGTTTATTATCAGCGGTTTTCGTCTGATTGCTTCGGATAACGGGGTGGTGATTGCGGCAAGCTATTGGGGAAAATTTAAAACAACGTTTCAGATTTTAATGGTAATCGTTCTGATTTTGGATATCAGTCATCCGTTTTTCGAAGTGCTGGGTATGATCCTTACTTATACGGCATTGATTCTGACGATTGTTTCACTGGTCGATTACCTGATAAAAAATAAGGGCGTATTGAGTGAAAAAAATGGAAAATAAACTTGAGAACCAGATATATGAATTATTAAAAAAACATCGCATTACGCTGACGACGGCGGAATCGGCGACCGGAGGCCTGATTGCATCTACACTTGTTAATGTTCCGGGGATTTCCGAATTTTTTGAGCAGGGATATGTTACCTACTCCGACGAAGCAAAAATAAAAATGATTCATGTAGATGCGGCTGTGATTTCGAAGTATGGCGTAGTCAGCAGGGAGACGGCGGCACAGATGGCGGTAAAAGCGGCAGAGACGGCAGGGTGCCAGGCTGCGTTATCTGTTACCGGAGTTGCGGGACCGGATGGCGGCACAAAGGAGTGTCCGGTCGGTACGGTTTATATCTGCTGCTGCATAGACGGAGAGATAGCGGTAGAACATCATATTTTTCCGGGAAGCAGGAGTGAAATCAGAACGGCAGCGGCAGAACGCGCTCTTTTGTTGTTAAAAGAATGCATTTTGTCACATTTTTAACAAAGAGAAGAGACTGGATCAGACAGTCTTTCAAAGAACGGAGAGGAAACTGTTATGAGAATTATTGCGGGAACCGCCAGAAGCCTTCCGCTGAAAACATTAGAAGGCCAGGATACCCGGCCTACCACAGATCGGATCAAAGAAACGCTGTTTAATATGCTGCAGAAGGAAATTCCCGGAAGCTATTTTCTGGATCTCTTTTCTGGCAGCGGCCAAATTGGTTTAGAGGCGGTAAGCCGCGGCGCTCAATATGCCGTTTTTGTGGAAAACAATAAAAGAGCGGCGGCATGTATTGAAGAAAATATTCGCTTTACTAAATTTGAGAAACAGACCAGACTGATACAGTCTGATGTATTATCTGCGTTAAGACGTATGGAGGGGACCTTTCAATTCGATTTGATTTTTATGGACCCGCCCTATCAGGGGCTTTATGAAAAGGAAACGCTGGAGTATTTGAAATCATCTTCCCTTATAAAGGATCGTACCATGATTATTGTTGAGGCTGCTTTGGAGACTTCCTTTGATTATCTGGAGGAAATGGGGTACCGTCTGATTAAAATGAAGAACTATAAGACAAATAAGCATGCTTTTATAGAAAAAGCAAAATAAACATAAAGGATACGGGTACTGATCTATGAAAAAAGCAATCTATCCGGGAAGCTTTGACCCTTTGACGCTTGGCCATCTTGATATCATCAGGCGTTCCGCAAAGATTATGGACGAGCTGGTAGTCGGCGTACTGCACAACAGTGCCAAAAATTCGTTGTTTTCCATTGACGAACGTGTTAGTATGATAGAAGAGATGACAAAAGACATTCCAAATGTGTCGGTGGCTTCTTTTGACGGCCTGTTGGTAAATTATATGAAAACAATTGATGCGACCATTATTATCCGTGGTCTGCGTGCCGTTACCGACTTTGAGTACGAGCTTCAGATTGCACAGACCAATCATGTGGAAAATCCGGAGGTAGAGACAATATTCCTGACAACAAGCCTGCAGTATTCTTATTTGAGTTCTACAATTGTAAAGGAATTTGCATCCTATGGCGGAGATTTAACGAAATTTGTTCCGCCGGAGTTTATTGACCGGATTTATGAAAAATATCAGATCGAAAGGAATGGTTTCTAAATTTATGGCAAGTAAAATAGAGCAGATGATTGAAGAAATTGAAGAGTATATCGAGGGATGTAAATTTCAGACGTTATCTTCTACAAAAATTATTGTAAATAAAGACGAAATCGAAGAGCTTTTAGGAGAGCTCCGCAGTAAAACTCCTGAGGAAATCAAAAAATACCAAAAGATCATCAGTAATAAGGAAGCGATTTTGGCAGATGCGCAGAATAAGGCGGATACGATTATTGCAAACGCGCAGGTAAAGACGGATGAACTGGTAAGCGAGCATCAGATTATGCAGCAAGCGTACGCACAGGCAAACGAGGTCGTTATGATTGCCACGAAGCAGGCGCAGGAGATTTTGGATAATGCTACAAATGATGCGAACAATATCCGGCTTGGTGCAGTACAGTATGCGAACGATATTTTAAAAAATCTCGAAACGGCCATTGCGAGAGCAATGGAAATGTCAAGAGCGCGCCACGACAGTTACATAGGCAGCCTGCAGGAGTTTTATGATATTGTATCGGCAAATCGGAGCGAATTAAATCCTTCTGCGGAAGATGAAATGTCCGCTGCTGCAGGCGGTTTTTCGGATGAAGAATTGCCGCCGATTGATCTTTCACCGGAGCTTTTAAAATAAAAAACGAGTTGCCGTAAAAGCAAGGACCGTGGAAACGGCAGTAAGGATAAGCTTAAAACCGACATATTTTTTCATGGAGAGTCCGGTTCCCTTCACCATAGAGCTGGTCTGCGCGATACCGCAGATACCGCCGAACGCAGTATATGCCATTGCAAGGACATAGGTGAGTTCTGCCGGTAAATTAGCGGCGGCAAGAAAATGAATTCCATTTGTAATTTCTAAAAAACCAATCACAATCGTTTTCAAGAGTTCCGGAAAGGGAAGGTTTACGAACATCGAAATCAAAATGGAAAAAATCATAATATAACCGCCAATTCGGGTCAGGGTTTCAAACCCGTTCATAATTCCGGCATCGATGATTTGAAAACTCATTTTCGGTCTTGATGCCGTATTTTTATTGTTTTCCGTCTTTATTTTTCGACGAAACAACAGACATTCACCGAGTAAAAGCGCCGGAACATAGAGAATCAAAAGCGAAAGGAAAAACAGTTCCGGCATATGCAGCTGCTGACAGAGGATAAAACTGCTGATAAAAACAGGGCTGATATTATTTGTAATGACAAACAGAATCTCTGCCTCGGACAGGGAAATTTTTTTCTGCTTTAACAGCTCGGCGCAGTTTTTGCTGCCGATCGGAAAGCCAAACAGGAAGCCGGAAATTACGACAAACGCTCCGTTATTGCTGACAGGGAGGAACAGGCGCAGGAGGGGCGAGAGAAAATTGGTTATATAGCTGATATAATCGGAATAAATTAAAATATTCGAGACTACGGCAAACGGAAGCAGCGCGGGGAGGACGCGTTCAAGCCATAATACGAGGCCGTCAGCCGCAGCTTTTACTGCGAAGGAAGGAAAAAGCAGGATATAGATAATAAAAATAAGGATAATAATAAATAGTATTTTCTTTTTCATACTAAAATATATTAAAAACGGGAGGATTCTATGAATAAAGCGAACAATTTGAATTTAGAGCCTGCAAAGGTATTTCATTATTTTGAAGAGATTGCGGCGATTCCGCATGGGTCGGGAAATACAAAGGCAATCAGTGATTACCTCGTCAGTTTTGCCCGAAAGCGCGAATTGTTCTGTGTGCAGGATGATTCGAATAATGTAATTATAATAAAAGAGGCATCGAAGGGTTATGAGGATGCCGAACCTGTTATTATACAGGGACATATGGATATGGTCTGTGAAAAAGAGAGCGGCTCTTCGATTGATTTTGAAAAAGACGGGCTTTCGCTTTATGTAGACGGAGACTTTCTGCGGGCAAAGGGTACGACGTTAGGCGGAGACGACGGCATTGCGGTTGCCTATGCGCTTGCCATTCTTGATTCCAACGAAATTTTACATCCCAGACTGGAGGTTGTAATTACCGTTGATGAGGAAATCGGGATGCTCGGAGCGATGAGTATCGATTTATCCATGCTGAAAGGGCATAAAATGTTAAATATCGATTCCGACGTGGAAGGACATTTCCTGACAAGCTGTGCCGGCGGCATGACGGTAGAAACCTCGCTTCCGGTCGTATATGAAAATGCCTCCGGTCTGCTCTGCCGGGTAACGGTAACAGGACTGTGCGGCGGACATTCAGGGAGCGAAATTGATAAAGAACATGCCAATGCGAATCTTGTGATGGGACGCGTTTTAAAGTCTTTTGCGGATCGAATGGAGTTCGGAATCGTATCGCTGTCCGGAGGACTCAAAGACAATGCCATTCCGAGAGAATGTATGGCGCTGTTATTAATCAGGGAAGAAGATCGGCCGATTTTGCAGGAAGTGACGGACACGCTGAATCCGATTTTGGCAAAAGAATACGCTGCATCAGACCGGGACATTAAAATATGCACAGAGGAGCTTGGGAAAAAAGAAGCTTCTGTTTTAAATTCGGTTTCTCATACAAAGGTAATTTTTTATCTGTGTAACGTACCAAACGGCGTCTGCCATATGAGCCGTATAATGCCGGGCCTTGTGGAAACGTCGCTGAATCTTGGGATTATGGAGTTAAACGATCGGTTCCTGCGCCTTGTGTCATCCGTGCGGAGCAGCGTTTCCTCAAGAAAAGAGGAGCTGCGCGGCCGTTTGGAATTTCTGGCGGAATTTTTGGGTGGGACCATTTCTGTAAACGGAGATTACCCGGCATGGGAATATAAGGAAGATTCTCCGCTTAGAGATACGATAACTGACGTATATCGAGAGCTGTTTGACGAAGAACCTGTGTTCGAAGCAATTCACGCGGGACTGGAATGCGGTGTTCTCTCCGAAAAAATTCCGAATTTGGACTGCGTCTCTTTTGGACCGAATAATTTCGATATTCATACGCCGATGGAACGTTTAAGTATTTCATCGACGGAAAAAATATGGAAGTTTTTGACTGCGTTTTTAAAAAACTGTAAATAAGCGGTTATAAAGGGCGAGATTGTAAATGAATCAATTAACATTTTCAATCTCCGATTAAGATGCCGCCTGCGCGGCGGAATGAGAGGAAAAATGAGAAAGACTGGCCGTGTCAACGTTCTTTTACTGTTAGGCCTTCTGATTATGTGGAATGTATTTTTATTAAGCCACATTGAGGACAGTATACGCAGGATGAACTGTTTTCCTTATCAAACGGCATTTGAGCAGTTTGTGCGGCAGGATCTTACCGAACCGGAGCTGGAGACGTTCTGGCAGGCTTCCGAGGGAAATATAGAGCAATTTTGTGAATTGTTAACTATGTATTATGGCATGGATAACAATCCAAATCCGGCAGTATTGAAACGGGAGCTGCCCTATGTAAAAGAAAATCAGCCGGAAAATTTCGGGAATATTTATGAAAAAGTGTTAGACGTATGGAAGGACGCAGCCTGTTTTCCGGTCGGCGCAATCCAAAATATGCCGGATGCGGCCGTCGCATACGAAAATAGCTGGAATTATGCCAGATCGTTCGGCGGGGAACGCGTGCATGAAGGAACAGATGTAATGGCTACGGTAAATCAACGGGGAATTTATCCGATTTACAGTATTTCGGACGGTGTAATAGAAAAAATCGGATGGCTGACTTTAGGCGGCTACCGTATCGGAATTCGCAGCCCGAACGGGGCTTATTACTATTATGCGCATATGTCCGAGTATGCGAAGGAGTTTCAAATCGGAGAGGAAGTATCGGCGGGTACGTTTTTGGGGTTTATGGGCGATACCGGCTACAGTGAAACGCCCGGTACGACAGGGCAGTTTGATGTGCACCTCCATTTCGGCGTATATCTTTCGGACGAAAACGGAAACGAATACGCCGTCAATTCTTACCCGTTGTTGAAGTTTTTGGAAAATCACGGAATGCGAAGATAGGTTTTAAAAAGCCTGCACGGAGGAGATATGGCGGTAAGGCTGGATAAATTTTTGTCCGATACGGGAGTCGGAACAAGAACGGAAGTAAAGAAAATAATTAAATCAGGGCAGGTAACGGTAAATGGAAGAACGGCGCAAAAACCGGAGGAAAAGATTGACGAACAAAATGACCGGGTCTTTTGCTGCGGACGGGAGCTGCGTTACGTTCCATTTACCTATTATATATTTCATAAGCCTGCCGGCTGCGTGACCGCTGTGTCGGACGCCGTGCACAAAACAGTTATGGATTATTTTCCGCAGTCAAAGCGTGAGGGGCTGTTTCCGGTCGGAAGACTTGATTTGGATACGGAGGGGCTGCTTCTTATTACAAATGACGGTCAACTGGCGCATGAACTGTTAAGCCCCAACCGTCATATTCCCAAGACATATTATGCAAAAATAAGCGGAAAAGTCACGGATTCGGATGTCAACCTGTTTGCAGAAGGAGTTGACATTGGGGAGAAAAGGCTGACTGCGCCTGCATTGTTAAAAATTTTACAAAGTGATAATGAGTCAGAAATTGAGCTGACAATTACAGAGGGAAAATTTCACCAGGTAAAGCGAATGTTTCAGGCGATAGGAACAGAAGTGGTTTATTTAAAGCGGATTTCGATGGGCTCATTGCTGCTGGAAGAGAGTCTCTTGCCGGGAGAGTACCGGGCGCTGACCGGGGAAGAGCTGTTTCGGCTGCGACGGCAGACCGGGAGAAGTATGGAAGAGAAAGTTTGAAAGTCCCTTTCAAACTAATTATTCAGGGCAGTTCACAGGCAGGCCTGTGAACTTGCATGGGGGTGTAAGAATGAACGGAGGGTTTTTACCGATCTGTAAAGAAGATATGAAGCGTGCAGGGATAGAACGGCTGGATTTTGTCTATGTCTGCGGCGACGCCTATGTAGACCATCCGTCGTTCGGGCATGCGATTATTACAAGGGTATTACAGGCGAACGGATATCGTGTCGGCATTATTTCCCAGCCGGATTGGAAAAATAAGGAATCTGTCTGTATTTTAGGAGAACCTCGGCTCGGATTTCTGGTTTCCGCAGGCAATATGGACTCGATGGTAAACCATTATTCCGTATCCAAAAAACGGCGCGGCACGGACGCGTTTACACCGGGAGGGGTGATGGGGAAACGTCCGGATTATGCAACCGTTGTCTACTGTAATTTAATCCGACAAACCTATAAACATACGCCGATTATTATCGGAGGAATTGAAGCAAGCCTGCGGCGGCTGGCACATTACGATTACTGGTCGAATAAACTAAAGCGTTCCATTCTGCTTGATTCGGGCGCCGATATAATCTCCTACGGAATGGGGGAGAAAAGTATTGTAGAAATCGCAGATGCCTTGAACAGCGGGCTTTCCGTGCGAAATGTTACCTTTATTGACGGAACGGTTTACAAAACAGGAAACCGCGACGATATCTACGACGCCATCGAATTGCCGCATTATGAGGCGATGAAAGCGGACAAACTATTGTATGCGGAGAGTTTTTATACGCAGTACCGCAATACAGACCCGTTTTCCGGGAAACGGCTGTTTGAAACCTACGACGAAAAACTATTTGTAGTACAGAATCCTCCGGCGAAACCGCTATCGCAGAGTGAGATGGATGCGGTTTATGCGCTTCCGTATATGAGAACGTATCATCCTTCCTATGAGAAAGACGGAGGCGTGCCGGCGATTGAAGAAGTTAAATTTTCACTGATCAGCAACCGGGGCTGTTACGGCGGCTGCAGTTTTTGCGCCCTGACTTTTCATCAGGGGCGGATTGTTCAGACCAGAAGTCATGAATCCATTCTGGCGGAGGCAAATAAAATAATCTGGGATCCGGATTTCAAAGGATATATACATGACGTAGGCGGTCCGACCGCAAACTTCCGCGCGCCTTCCTGTGAAAAACAGCTTACAAAAGGCGTATGCCCAGACAGGCAGTGCCTGTTTCCGAAACCCTGTCCGAACTTAAAAGTGGATCACTCCGATTACCTGGCATTGCTTCGGAAACTGCGCGATCTGCCGAATGTGAAGAAGGTATTTATTCGTTCGGGGATCCGGTTTGATTATCTGATGTACGATTGCGATTCTGCTTTTTTAAAGGAGCTTTGCGAGCATCATGTCAGCGGGCAGCTAAAAGTGGCGCCCGAACATATTTCGGATGCCGTACTTGAAAAGCTCGGAAAGCCATCCGCAGATGTCTATTTCCGATTTGTCAGGGCGTACCGGGAGATGAACGAACGTCTGGGAAAAAAGCAGTATCTTGTTCCCTACCTGATGTCCTCGCATCCCGGATCTACGCTAAAAGAGGCTGTCGCGCTTGCGGAATATCTGCGTGATCTGGGTTATATGCCGGAGCAGGTGCAGGACTTTTACCCGACGCCTTCTACGATTTCGACCTGTATGTATTATACCGGTATCGATCCGCGTACGGGGAAAAAAGTTTATACTGCGGTTAATCCGCATGAAAAAGCGATGCAGCGTGCATTGATCCAATACCGCAATCCGAAGAATTACGAACTGGTGTACGAAGCGCTTACGAAAGCCGGGCGCTCCGATTTAATCGGATACGACAAGAAATGCCTGATCCGGCCGAAAAAGGGAGATTTTCGGACAAAGCTGCAGGATGGGGCGCGTAAAGCGGAACAACCACAGAAAAAGAACAAAAAAAAGACCATCCGAAATATCCATAAAAAACAGAAAAAGTAAGAATCGATACGAGGTTGAAAGAAAACCGCTTTCAACCTGGAATTTGTGCCGACGCACAAAGTTCCTCCTTATAAGAAGCCGCTAAAGCGGCGGAATGAGAGGAAAAATGAAAAAATTTGAAATCGGGAAAAATGAAGCCGGACAGCGTTTTGATAAATATGTAAAAAAACAGTTAAGCGGCGCGGGCGCGGGCTTTTTGTACAAAATGCTGAGAAAAAAGAATATTGTGCTCAATGGAAAAAAAGCGGAAGGCAGAGAAATACTAAACGAAGGGGATATCGTGACTTTTTTTCTTTCCGATGAAACGTTTGCCGGATTTTCCGGAGAAAAGAAGGCGGAGGAAACGTTTACTTATTTTTCTTCGCTTTCCGTCGACCGGCTTTCTGTCGTATACGAGGATTCGGATCTTATTGTCTTAAATAAGCCCTCCGGCATGCTTTCGCAGAAAGCTGTCCCGACGGATATTTCGGCAAATGAATATCTGATTGCCTATTTGATAAAAAAAGGAGAGCTGGACGAAACGTCTTTTCGTACGTTTAAACCCTCAGTTTGCAATCGTTTAGACCGCAATACGTCCGGGCTGCTGCTCGCGGGAAAATCGCTGAAAGGAGCGCAGGAAACGACGGAGGCTCTAAAAAACCGCAGAATACAAAAATACTACAAGTGTATTGTTGCGGGTGCGGTTGATCAGGAATCCTATCTGAAGGGGTACCTGAAGAAGGATGAACAGACAAACCGCGTCACCATTTCCGAGAAAGAAGCAGAAGGAGTTTTGATAGAAACGGAATATCGTCCGCTTCACAGGGGAAACGGATTTACCGAGCTTGAAGTTCACTTAATTACCGGGCGCTCTCATCAGATTCGCGCACATCTGGCTTCTGTCGGACATCCGATTGTCGGCGACGTTAAATACGGTAAGAAAGAGATTAATGAACGCTTTCGGAAAGAGCTTCATGTCAATTCTCAATTGCTTCATGCGTTTCGTATGGTTTTTCCTGACGGAAAAGAGGTGACGGCGCCGACAGACAGCGTCTATAACAGAGCTTTGCGTTATATTTTGGAGGATTAATATGGCAACCTGGAATTCAAGAGGCCTTCGAGGATCTGCGTTAGAGGAATTTATTAACCGTACCAATGAGAAATACCTGGAAAACGGTCTGGCTCTGATTCAGAAGGTGCCGACGCCGATTACGCCGATTCGGATTGAAAAAGAAACAAGGCATATAACGTTAGCCTATTTCGACCAGAAAAGTACCGTGGACTATATCGGCGCCGTACAGGGGATTCCGGTCTGCTTTGACGCGAAGGAGTGTCATTCCGATACCTTTCCCCTTCACAACATACATGAACATCAGGTAGTCTTTATGGAGAACTTCGAAAAGCAGGGGGGCGTAGCTTTTTTTCTGGTCAGCTATACGTCGCATGATGTATTTTATTATCTGCGCTTTGCAAAGCTGCTGGAATTTTGGAAGAGAGCAAAAGAGGGCGGACGAAAAAGCTTCCGCTATGAAGAACTGGAAACGGAATTTTTTCTTCCGGAAAAGAGAGGCGTTTTGGTTCCGTACCTTGATGCATTACAGAAGGATTTGTCTCTCAGGGATTGACAAACATACTTTCTGCTTATATAATAAAAAATAGTTTTACGTGGTAATACATCACCACTTTAAAGTGCAAAAAGGCAACGCAATAGAAGCGTCCGTATCAGTGTGCGATGCGCATTTAAGAGACGCAGGGCGCGGAAAGGCATAGTTATCCCTATGAAAAATCATTTGTTACATACGCCGGAGGGCGTCCGTGATATTTATAACGGAGAATGCGAGAAAAAAATTGTTTTGGAAGAGCGGCTTCGCCAGGTGCTCCGTTCCTATGGGTATCGTCCGATACAGACGCCAACCTTTGAATTTTTTGATATTTTCGGAAAAGAAATCGGTACGACGCCGTCGAAAGATCTATATAAATTTTTTGACAGAGAGGGGAATACGCTTGTTCTGCGGCCGGACCTTACGCCTTCTATTGCGAGAGCGGCGGTAAAATATTTTATGGACGAGGATATGCCGATTCGTCTGTCTTATATTGGCAATACGTTTGTAAATAACAACAGTTATCAGGGGCGTCTTAAGGAGAGTACGCAGCTTGGCGCCGAACTGATCGGCGACGCGTCTGCGGACGCGGATGCGGAAATGATTGCAATGGTTACGGACTGCCTTCGGGCGGCAGGGTTAAAGGAATTTCAGATCGGGATCGGGCACGCCGGATTTTTTCAAGGCCTTGCGGAAGCAGCCGGAGCGGACGAAGAAGCGGAGGCGACGCTGCGGAATCTGATATCGAATAAGAACTTTTTCGGCGTAGAGGAATATGTGGAGACACTTTCGGTAAAAGAAGAGCTGCGGGAACTGTTTTCTATGCTGAAAAACCCTGATTTGGGCCGGGACGAGTTAACACGGGCGGAAATGCTTTCACAGAATTATCCGAAGATTCATGCTGCGGTGCGCAGTCTGTCCGATCTTTTGGAGGCGGCAAAACATTATGGCATTTCGGATTATCTTTCAATTGAGCCGGGGATTATCAGCAGTTATCGCTATTATACCGGAATCGTCTTTTCCGGATATACCTTTGGAAGCGGAGAGGCAGTTGTAAAGGGAGGCCGATATGACAGTCTGCTGGCCTATTTCGGAAAAAAATCCGCTTCCGTCGGGTTTGCAGTTGTAGTTGATCAGCTTATGGCGGCTCTTTCACGCCAGGAGATTGAAATTCCGCTTCCGGAAAACGGAACGTTAATTCTATACACATCGTCGAATCGGGAGAAAGCGGTTTCGGAAGCCAAAAAACGACGCGCCGCAGGCGGCATTGTCGAGCTGGCAGTAAAAGATGCGGCAAAATCGGAAGAGGACTATGCCGTCTATGCAGCGGAAAAACATATGACAGAACTTCTGATTATGGAGGATTAGCCGTTATGGAACACTCAGGATATCTAACGTTTGCACTCGGAAAAGGGAGACTGGCGGGAAACGCATTAAAACTATTTGAACAAATCGGTATTACCTGTGAGGAAATGAAGGAAAAAGACACCAGGAAGCTTATCTTTGTCAATGAAGAATTAAAGCTGAAATTTTTTCTCGCAAAGGGACCGGATGTACCTACTTATGTTGAGTACGGGGCTGCCGATATCGGAATTGTCGGAAAGGATACGATTTTAGAAGAAGGAAGGAACATCTATGAAGTATTGGATTTAGGGTTCGGAAAGTGCCGGATGTGTATTTGCGGAAAGGAAAGCGCGAAAGAGTTGTTAAAGCATCACGAACTGATCCGCGTCGCAACCAAATACCCCAATATTGCCAAAGATTATTTTTACAATAAGAAGCACCAGACGGTGGAAATTATTAAACTGAACGGATCGATTGAACTTGCGCCGATTGTCGGTCTCTCCGAGGTTATATGCGATATTGTAGAAACCGGTTCCACACTGTATGAAAACGGACTGGTTGTGTTGGAGGAGGTCTGTCCGCTGTCGGCGCGGATGGTAGTCAATCAGGTCAGTATGAAAATGGAGCATGAGCGCATTTCAGAGCTGATTTCCAATCTGAAACGGATACAGAACAAAGACCGCTGAAGCGGCAGAATGAGGGACAGTATGAGAATTTTACAATTGACAAAGGAAACGCGGGAAAATATTCTGGATAACTTACTGAAAAGAAGTCCGAATTCCTACGGAACATATGAAGCGAAAGTAAATGAAATCATTCAGGACGTTCGCGAAAACGGCGATAGCGCTGTTTTTTCCTATACAAAAAAATTTGACGGAGCAAAAATTGATGCGTCAAATATTCTTGTGACGGAAGAGGAAATCAAAGAAGCGTATGAAAAAGTAGATCCAAAGCTTCTGGCGATTATTCGGAAATCATTGGTGAATATTCGGGAATATCACGAAAAGCAACGGCAGTATTCCTGGTTTGACTCCAAAGAAAACGGTATTATATTAGGACAGAAAGTTACACCGTTAAAAAACGTAGGCGTGTACGTGCCCGGCGGAAAGGCCGTATATCCGTCTTCCGTACTGATGAACGTGATACCGGCGAAAGCGGCGGGAGTGGACCGTATTATTATGACGACGCCTCCGGGACCAGACGGAAAAGTGTTTCCGTCCACATTAGTTGCCGCGAACGAGGCGGGAGTCGACCGGATTTATAAAGCGGGCGGCGCGCAGGCCGTCGCGGCTATGGCGTTCGGCACCGAAAGCATTCCGAAGACAGATAAAATTGTGGGACCCGGCAATATTTATGTTGCTCTGGCCAAAAAGGCCGTATTCGGTTATGTCAGTATTGACTCTATCGCCGGACCAAGCGAAATTCTGGTTCTTGCAGACGAAAGTGCAAATCCGAGATTTGTCGCAGCGGATCTTCTTTCCCAGGCAGAGCACGACGAAATGGCTTCCGCGATTTTAATTACGACAAGCAAAAGTCTCGCAGAGCGGGTATCCGAAGAGGCAGAAGCGTTTGCCGGACAGCTTTCAAGAGAAAAAATTATTCGTGCTTCACTGGAAAATTACGGTTATATTTTAGTTGCGGACACGATGGAGGACGCCATTGAGACGGTAAACGAAATTGCATCGGAGCATTTGGAAATTATGACAAAAGACCCGTTTGAGGTGATGACGAAAATCCGCAATGCCGGAGCGATTTTTATCGGAGCATATTCAAGCGAACCGTTGGGCGATTACTTTGCAGGTCCCAATCATGTACTGCCGACAAACGGCACGGCAAAATTTTTCTCTCCGCTGAGCGTGGATGATTTTATTAAAAAATCAAGCATTATTTCCTATTCCAGAGAAGCGCTTCTGCCCGTTTATCAGGATATAGTGCAGTTTGCCGAATGTGAGGAATTGACAGCGCACGCAAATTCGATTAAAGTGAGGATAGAATAGATGGAACGAAGGGCGGAAGTATTAAGGAAAACAAAAGAAACGGATATTGCAATGACTTTTTCGCTGGACGGTACGGGACAGTATTCCGTATCTACCGGAATCGGGTTTTTTGACCATATGCTCGAAGGGTTTGCCCGGCATGGTTTCTTTGATTTAAGAGTGAACGTAGTCGGAGACCTTGTGGTCGACGGCCATCATACAATTGAAGATACCGGAATCGTACTCGGGGATGCGATCAAAAAAGCAGTCGGCGATAAAACGGGAATCAAACGGTTCGGAAGCTGTATTCTGCCGATGGACGAGACGCTTGTCCTTTGTGCCGTTGATTTATCCGGAAGACCGTATCTTGGATTTGACGATGTATTTACAACAGAGCGAATCGGCTATATGGACACGGAAACGATCCGGGAGTTTTTCTACGCCGTTTCCTGCCATGCCGGTATGAATCTGCATTTAAAAGTACTTTCCGGCGGAAATAATCATCATATGGCGGAAGCCATGTTTAAAGCGTTTGCAAAAGCATTGGACGAAGCCGTCGGCTTCGATTCGCGAATTACAGATGTTTTGACGACAAAAGGAAGCTTATAAGTAATTTTTGCACGGAGAGGATTAGAAGAAATTGATATGGAACAGAAAAATATTGTTTCCGTTATCTATCTGAAAAACGGAAATGCAGTCAGGGGAATTAATGATTTTACAATTGTCTACGAAAATGTGATTGAGCTTGCAAAGCTGTATAACGACAGCGGAATTGACAAAATTATGATTTTTGATCTGTCCGCGGACGACGAAGAGCATGAGCGCAATATTCATGTAATAAAAAATATCAATCGGAATATCGAAATTAAGGTTTGCGCCGGCGGCAATATCAACCGCATGGAGGATATTAAGAAGTTTTTTTACGCCGGATGTCTGCAGGTTATTTTAAACGGATCGAAAACGAATGCTTTTGAACTGGCGCAGGAGGCAAGTAAACGTTTCGGCAAAGACCGGATTCTGGCGTCTGTAAATAATGTGGATTTTATTTTTAAAAATCAGAGCGGAATCAGCGAAAACTTCCATGAGCTTCTGGTGCTGAATAAAAATGTCATAGACGCGATTGAAAGTATGACGGATATTCCTTATGTGGTAAAATTGGATTCATTTAATTATGAGGAAATATTTTCGATTTTAAAGAGAAATAATGTACGCGGAATCTCCGGAGACGTAATCAGTTTTCCGGATATGGACGTTATGGAAATGAAATCGCAGCTTTCCGCTTCAGGGATTAAGATGGATAATTTTGAACCGGCGCTGAAATGGAAAGACTTAAAGAAAAATTCCGACGGAATGGTGCCGGTCATTGTCCAGGACTATCGAACAGACGAAGTATTAATGCTTGCCTATATGAACGAAGAGGCGTTCTATGCGACCATTAACAGCGGGAAAATGACGTATTTTAGCAGGAGCAGACAGGAGCTTTGGAAAAAGGGCACGACTTCCGGCCATATCCAGTATGTGAAGTCTCTGACGGCGGACTGCGATTATGATACGATTTTAGCGAAGGTGTCGCAAATCGGAGCAGCCTGTCATACGGGGAATACAAGCTGTTTCTTCAATGAAATCGTAAAAAAGGAGTATATTGAGAAGAATCCCTTAAAAGTATTCGAGGACGTATATTCCATTATTATGGATCGAAAAGAACATCCCAAAGAAGGCTCTTATACGAACTATCTGTTTGACAAGGGGCTGGATAAAATTTTAAAGAAATGCGGAGAGGAGTGCACCGAGATTGTGATCGCTGCCAAAAATCCGAATCCGGAGGAAATCAAATATGAAATTTCCGACTTTCTCTACCACATGATGATATTAATGGCGGAAAAGGGGATTACCTGGGAAGACGTTACGTTAGAACTTTCACAAAGGTAATATTTCTCCGAAAGGAACGGCGGTTTTATGAAACGATTATATCAGGCGGACTTTATCAGAGTAATCAGCACGTTTGGAATCATTATCTTTCACTTTTCATCGGAAATGGCTGCAAGAGGCATTTCCGGCCCCCGTCCGCTTTACCAGTCTGCTAATTTCAGTTTCGGCAGTCTGTTTGTAACGGTATTTTTTCTGTTATCCGGCGGAATGGTGCATTATTCTTTTGAGAATGGCCGCTATTCTGTCGGACAATATTATAAAAAACGGTTTTTAAGCATTTTTCCGGCCTTTTATCTGATTTTTTTCCCCTTGTTTCTTCGTGCGGCGTTTAAACACGGCAGTCTTTTCTACAACGGTCATCCCACATCTTTTTTGCTGTCCGTTACAGGAATGGACGGTTATTTCAGTTATCGTTTTTCCACCTATTATCAAATCGGAGAATGGTTTTTAGGCGCGTTGATACTGCTTTATCTTGTTTATCCGCTGCTGAATTTCTGCGCTGCAAGATACAAGATTATTACTACAATTATTATTGTTTTTTTGTATATCAGTGTGTTTTTTATGGGAGATTTGTTCCGAATCAACGATTTTCAGAATTTTTTCTCCTGTCTGATTAGCTTTTGGTTTGGAATGCTTTTGATCGAACAACGGAATTACCTGTGCAGGATCAGAGGTTACGGGTGGATCAGCGCCGGAATTTTATTCGTGCTATTATTTGTAAAGCTTCCGGTAAACGGAAATGTATTGTCGCACCTTGCGGGATTTTTCTGTTTTCTTTCCCTTTATGCGACGGGAGAAGCCGTAATGAAAGTTACTCCGTTATGTAAAACAGTGTGCGAGATAAGCTCTATTTCTTATCCGGTGTATTTAGTTCATCATGTGCTGCTTGTTGCTTTTATCGAACGCCTGCCTTTCGAACAATGGTCTGCGTTGCGCCTGTCTTTCTATCTGGCTGCGGCGGCTGCGCTTATTTTAATTGCCGGAGCGGCAGTTGATTTTATTCTGCGGCGGCTGCGCGGTTTTTTCCGTCTGCATATAAAAAAACAATGATATATTTTCGGTTTTGCCATATATTGTATTAAAAAGTTTGTCTTGGGTGGCATATGGTAGACGATTATGCGGTAAGACGCCGCGAATATGTGGCTGAAATCAGAAAGTCCTTTGAAGGAGGAGCGGAAACGGAAGAAGGAGAAGGGCGATTCGAACAGACGGAAGAGGGATTGCCGCTTTTGTTTCTGAAAATAAAGTTTTTTGTTGCAGCCTGTATTTTTGTATCTTTTTTATTCTGTAAATATAACGGATACGATTTTTACCGTTTTACTCCTGCCGAAGTGATTGAAATGATTTCGGATAATCAGTATTATACAAAACTGCAGAATTATGTTATGATACAGGAACAGGATTCTGAAAACGGCGGAGAAGACCCCCTGAATCCTTCAGAAAAACAGTAACGAACAGAAAGGAATAGACCGGATGATAAAATTAGCTTTATCGGATGAAATACTGATGAAAATCGATAAACCGGCGCGTTATATCGGCAACGAGCTGAATAGTGTAAAAAAAAGGCCGGAGACGGTTTCCATCCGATTTGTAATGTGCTTTCCCGATGTATATGAGATCGGGATGTCGCATCTTGGCATCCAGATTTTATATGATATGTTTAATAAAAGGCAGGACGTCTGGTGCGAGCGGGTCTATTCGCCCTGGCCGGACCTTCATAAAATAATGAAAGAGGAGGAGATTCCTTTATTTTCTCTGGAATCTCAGGAACCGGTAAAAAACTCGGATTTTCTCGGTATTACGTTACAATATGAAATGTGCTACACGAATGTGTTACAAATTCTGGATCTGAGCGGAATTCCGCTTTCCGCGTGCGAACGCGGAGAAAATGATCCGATTGTAATCGGGGGAGGGCCGTGCGCTTACAATCCGGAACCGATTGCAGAGTTTTTTGATCTGTTTTATATCGGCGAGGGCGAAACGTCTTATGATGCGCTTTTTGATCTGTATAAGGAAAAAAAGCGGCATGGCGCTTCCAGGATAGAATTTTTGCGTGCGGCCGCAGGGATACCGGGGATTTACGTACCCTCGCTCTATGCGGTTTCTTATCGGGCGGACGGTACCATAGATTCGTTTCGGCCGCTTTATGAAGACGTTCCGTCTATTGTACAGAAACAGGTAGTAACGGATATGACGGATGCAGTCTATCCCGAAAAACCGATTGTTCCGTTTCTGAAGGCGACGCAGGACCGTGTTGTGCTCGAAATCCAGCGCGGCTGTATCCGCGGCTGCCGATTCTGTCAGGCCGGAATGATTTACCGCCCGACGCGCGAAAAGAGTACGGAGCGCTTGAAAGAACTTGCCGTTCAAATGCTGAAATCGACCGGACATGAGGAGATTTCCTTAAGTTCTTTAAGCTCTTCCGATTATACGCAGCTTAAGGAACTTGTCAATTTTTTGATTGAGGAATGCCGGGAGCGGAGAGTCAATATATCTTTACCGTCCCTTCGCATTGACGCATTTTCGCTTGACGTGATGAGTAAGGTACAGGACGTCAGGAAAAGCAGTCTGACGTTTGCCCCGGAAGCAGGCTCACAGAGGCTGCGAGACGTAATTAACAAGGGCCTGACAGAGGAGTCGATCTTAAACGGCGCCAAAATGGCGTTTTCAGGCGGTTGGAATAAGGTAAAGTTTTATTTTATGCTGGGACTTCCGACCGAAACAGCGGAGGACATGCGGGCAATTGCGGATCTGGCAAATGCGGCCGCAGCGCTCTATTATGAAACAGTGCCGAAAGAGAACCGGAACGGAAAATGCCAGATCACCGTCAGCACCTCTTTTTTTGTTCCGAAACCGTTCACTCCGTTTCAGTGGGCCGGCATGTATCCGCCGAAAGAATATATAAACAGGGCAAAAGTCGTCAACGACTCGATTCATGCGCAGTTAAACCGAAAAAGTATCAAATATAACTGGCATGAGGCAGATGTCACGGTGCTTGAGGGCATACTTGCGCGCGGAGACAGAAAGGTTGGACAGGCTATACGCAGAGTATATGAAAAAGGCGGCATTTTTGACGCATGGTCCGAATTTTTCTGTTACGAGCGATGGCTTGACGCTTTTGCGGAATGCGGAATTGATCCTGATTTTTATACATTGCGGGAGCGGGATCCCGAAGAGATATTTCCGTGGGATTTTATTGACGCAGGTGTAACGAAAGAATTTTTATTGCGGGAATGGAAGAACGCGATGCAGGCATCCGTATCTCCAAACTGCCGTATGCGGTGTATGGGCTGCGGGGCGAATAAATACGGGGGAGGTGTCTGCTTTGAAGATAAGAATTAAGTTCAGAAAATACGGCGTTATGAAATTTATCGGACATCTGGATATGATGCGCTATTTCCAAAAAGCCATGCGACGGGCGGAAATTGACATCTGCTATTCGGAAGGGTTTTCTCCGCATCAGATTATGTCGTTTGCCGCGCCGCTCGGGGTCGGCATTACAAGCGACGGAGAGTATTTTGATATTGAAGCAGGCCATTCGCAAAGTACGGCCTGCGCCATAAAAATGTTAAACGATACAATGGTAGAGGGGGTAGAAATAACCGGATATGTCAGGCTGCCCGATCATGCCAAACCGGCAATGTCTGTCGTGGCTGCCGCAGATTATACCCTTTCATTCCGGGAAGGAGTAAACCCGCCGGCCTTAAAATCGGAATTTGCGGCTGCACTTAACCGATTTTTTACCGAACAGACGGAGGTACTTATTACAAAAAAAACGAAAAGAAGCGAAAAAACAATGGATCTAAAAAAGCTGGTATATGATTTTCATATGGAAGGAACAGAAACGCAGCCTATATTTTATCTTAATTTAAGTACGGGAAGCCAGGATAACTTAAAACCGGAGCTGGCGGTGGCAGCGCTTTTTTCAGATATGGGCATTTCGTTTCCGTCGGATAGTCTTATGATACATCGGCTTGATGTGTATGCGGTTTCGGAAAACGGAAGAGATTTTGTTTCACTGTTGGATATGGGCAGCGTGATTGAATAGCGGGTATTAACATGAATCACTACATTATTACACACGAACGATTTCATATGCATGGAAAAGAGCAGGATTATACGATTTCCGCTCTTTTTAACGAAAGCAAAAAAATGACGGAGGTTTCTGTGCATCCGGTCGGAAAAGAAAACCTGCTTTCCGGAATTTACATCGGAAGAGTCGAAAATGTTGTAAAAAACCTGAATGCCGCGTTTATCCGCATTGCGCCGGATGTAGTCTGTTATTATTCGATGGAGGATTATAAGCATCCTCTTTTTACAAAAAAAATAACGGAGAAAAAGCCGCTGGCGGAGGGAGAAGAGCTGGTCGTGCAAGTATCCAAAGAAGCGATAAAAACCAAAATGCCTTCTGTGACTACGAATCTGAACTTTACAGGAATGTATGCCGTTTTGACGACGGAAAATACAAAAATTGGAATTTCCTCCAAACTTCCGAAACAGTTGAAAGAACATTTCGGAGAGTTGCTTCGGGATTATCCGCATCCCGATTTTGGTCTGATTATACGGACGAATGCGAAAAATGTCACGGAAAGAGCGCTTTTGGACGAAATAGAAGGACTGCGTACACAATGGGAGACGATTCGCGAAACGGCAAAAGCTAAGACATGCTATACCTGCTTAAAAAAAGCTCCTTCCGTTTATTTAAAAGACTTAACGGATTTACCGAAGGAGACTCTTGCTGAAATCGTCACGGATGACAGAACGATATTTGAAGAGTTGTGCGAATATTACGGCTTGAAAAAAGAGTGCCTTACTTCAAAAGGGGCAGTCCGTGTTCCGGTAGATGAAGTTGTAATCAATTCAGAAAACGGGTTAAGGGAGAACGACACTTTGGCTTATCGTTTAACTTTACGTTATTATCATGATCCTCTTTTAACGTTAGCTTCATGTTACAGTATCAGAACTCATCTTGAAAATGCTTTAAAAGAACGCGTCTGGTTAAAGTCAGGCGCTTATCTTGTCATTCAGCCGACTGAAGCTTTGACGGTAATCGATGTCAACAGCGGAAAAAACATTGCGAAAAAAGACATTCAGGAAAACTTTTTACAAATCAATCTGGAAGCCGCGGAAGAAATCGCCAATCAACTAAGGCTCAGAAATATTTCCGGTATTATCATTGTCGATTTTATTAATCTGACATCTCAGGAAGCGCAGCAATTTCTTTTGAAAGAATTTAGAGCCGCACTGAAAAGAGATCCGGTACAGACAGATGTCGTCAGCATTACCAGACTTGGTCTTGTAGAAGTAACAAGAAAAAAGAAGAAAAAGCCGCTTTCTGAGTCATTCAAATCAGAGCAGTATAATAGTAAAGGCGATACGTAAATAGGCATAAAAGCATAAAAAATATTTCTGATAAAAATAATATGAGCTGTCCTATGGATGGTGCCGTTTCTTCTTGGAGTTTTTCTTAGATATAGTTCTTTAATGTAGTTATGTTGATTTTGTGTAGTTATGTTGATTTTGACGTAGTTATGTTGATTTTGATGTTGTTATTGTTGATTTGTGACGTAGTTATGTTGATTTTGTAGACGTAGTTATGTTGATTTGTAGTTGACAGGTTTGTCTGCTTATGCTATGATAACGAAGTATGCCGCACAGTGAGGTCAGAAATTCTGCACAGGAGATTAAAAACCTGCATGTAAGAAACCGCAACTGGCGAGTAATGATAATAGGAGGTGCCATATGTACGCAATTATAGCAACAGGTGGTAAACAGTACAAAGTATCTGAGGGCGATATCATTACCATTGAAAAACTTGGTGTTGAAGCCGGTGAGAAAGTAACCTTTGATCAGGTATTAGCTGTATCCGACAACGGAATCAAAGTTGGTTCGGATGTAGCAAATGCATCTGTAGAAGCTTCTGTCGTAAAAGAGGGAAGAGGCAAAAAGATCATTGTTTACAAGTACAAGAGAAAGACTGGCTATCACAAAAAGAACGGCCACAGACAGGCGTTCACACAGGTTAAGATTGAAAAAATCAATGCGTAATCCGGGAAAGCAGTTATGACAGAAATAACTATTTTCCAAAACCGAAATCAGGAGTTTTTAGGCTTTGACTGCATCGGTCATGCGGAATATGACAATCTCGGAAGAGATATTGTATGTGCCGGTATTTCCATATTGGTTCAGAACACTATAAACGCCGTTGAAGCATTTACGGATGAAGATTTTGACGGAGAAGCGGATGAGAAAACGGGACATATTCGTTTTCGTTTTCAGACACCTGCGGGAGCGGATGCAAAGCTGCTTATGAAATCAATGATTTTGGGATTACAGGGAATACAGTCTTCTTATGGTAAGAAGTACTTGAAACTACACTTTAAGGAGGTGTAAAAGATGTTTAAGATTAATCTTCAGTTTTTTGCCCATAAAAAGGGAGTTGGTTCAACAAAAAACGGACGTGATTCCGAGTCTAAGAGACTTGGTGCAAAAAGAGCGGACGGACAGTTTGTAAAAGCCGGTAATATTCTTTACAGACAGCGCGGAACGAAGATTCATCCGGGCGTGAATGTAGGCATCGGCGGCGATGATACATTGTTTGCCTTAAAGGATGGCGTTTTAAGATTTGAAAGAAAAGGAAGAGACAAGAAACGGGCTTCCGTATATCCGGTTGCTGAGTAGTTTCTGACATTGTTTTGTTGAGATTTGAACCCGGTTATTTGTAATAGCCGGGTTCAATTGACGTTTGATGAAATCGACAGGAGGGCAGAGGGGAATATGTTTGCGGACAGAGCGGCAATCATTATAAAATCTGGAAAAGGCGGCAATGGGCACATCAGCTTCCGCCGGGAAAAGTATGTGCCGAACGGCGGTCCGGACGGTGGCGACGGCGGGAAAGGCGGAGATATCATATTTGTCGTTGATGAGGGATTAAATACTCTGACCGATTATCGTCATAAACGGAAATTTGCGGCGCAGCCAGGAGAAGAAGGCGGGAAAAGAAACTGTCACGGAAAAAACGGCGAGGATCTGATTCTGAAAGTTCCGGCTGGAACGATTATTCGCGACGCAGCAACGGATAAAATCATAGCCGATATGTCCGGCGATCATAAGCGTCAAATTGTTTTATACGGCGGACGCGGCGGTCTTGGAAATCAGCACTATGCAACTTCCACTATGCAGGCTCCGAAATATGCACAGCCGGGCGGAGAAGCAATTGAGCTGGAGGTAAAGCTGGAACTGAAAGTTATCGCAGATGTAGGATTGGTTGGATTTCCGAATGTCGGAAAATCAACGCTTTTGTCAAGAGTTACAAATGCACAGCCCAAGATTGCAAATTATCATTTTACAACGTTAAATCCCAATCTTGGAGTCGTCGATTTGGACGGCGGAAAAGGTTTTGTAATTGCTGATATACCGGGGCTGATTGAAGGGGCCTCCGAAGGGGTTGGACTGGGACTTGATTTTTTGCGTCATATAGAACGTACAAAAGTAATTATTCATATGGTAGACGCAGCCGGAACGGAAGGACGGGATCCGATTGCCGATATCAGGGCGATTGAAAAGGAGTTGGCGGCATATAATCCGGATCTTTTAAAGAAACCGCAGGTAATTGCCGCAAATAAAATCGATGCTATTTACGGTGACGAAAATGAGATCATAAAAGCACTGCGAAATGAATTTGAGAGAGACGATATAAAGATTTTCCCCATTTCTGCAGTCAGCGGCAAAGGATTAAAGGAGCTTTTGTATCATGTTAGCGGACTTTTAGAAAAGTGCAGCAGTGAACCTGTCGTATATGAACCGGAGTTTGACCCGATGCTTCGGGCATTTAAGGACGAGCCTTATACCGTTACACGGGCTGATGACGCTGCTTTTGTCATTGAAGGGCCGAAAATTGACAAGATGCTTGGTTATACTAACATCGATACCGAAAAAGGATTTCTATTTTTCCAGAAGTTCTTAAAAGAACAGGGGATTTTAAAGGAATTGGAAAAACGAGGGATTCAGGATGGGGACACGGTGCGAATGTACGGGAATGAATTTGATTATTATAAATAGAAGAAACGGAGGTTCTTTATGAATCTTACAAGTAAACAGCGCGCCTATCTTGGCGGGCAGGCAAATACGATGGATGCCATATTTCAAATCGGCAAATCCAGTCTGACACCGGAAATGGTTACGGCATTGGACGAGGCAATCGAGAAAAGAGAGCTGATTAAAGTATCCGTACTTAAAAACTGTGCGGACGACCCTGGCGAGATTGCACAGATGATTGCTGAACGTACGCGTTCTGAAGTTGTGAAGGTAATCGGAAAAAAGATTATTTTATTTCGGCAGGCGAAGAAAAATTCCAAATATGAGCTTCCGGGAAAGTAGCATACGGTGATGAGGCAGTCATTGAAAAAAGTCGGAATTTTCGGAGGGTCGTTTGATCCCATTCACAATGGACATATTGCAATTGCCGAGAGCGCATACCGGGAATTTTTTCTGGATGAGGTCTGGTTTGTGCCTGCAGGGCATTCTCCGAATAAAAACGAAACACAGATGACAGACGCTTTATTGCGGGCAGAAATGACAGAACTTGCTGTCAAAGACATTCCTTATTTTAAAATGTCCGCGGTGGAGCTGGAAACGTCAGAAATAAGCTATACGTATCTGACCTTATCAAAATTAAAGGAACGATTTCCGAATACGAAATTATATTTTATTATGGGAGCGGATTCTCTTGATTATTTTGAAAAATGGTATCATCCGGAAAGAATTTGTAAAGCAGCTGCTCTATTGGTGGCCGTAAGAAATGAGTTTGACGGTCAGGCCGTTTCGGAAAAAATCAGACACATTCATACTTTATTTTCGGCTGAAATTTATCCGCTTTCCTGTGAGAAGACGGATATTTCATCAAGCCAGGTCAGAACCCGTATAAAAAACGGCGAATCCGTTTTGGAGCTGATACCGGAACAGGTCTGCCAATATATCGGAACACATCATCTTTACGAGTAATATCAAATAGTATCAGATATGGAAAACAATGCAGAAATTTGATTGACAGAATATAAAATAAGGTCGAATCGCTGATACATGTGCGATTTTAAGGCAGGTAAGAAAATGAATCTTTCAGAAATTCGTAAAAAGCTGAAAAAAGTACTTGACCGGGAACGTTATGAACATACGAAGGGCGTAATGTATACGGCGGCATGTCTTGCTATGGCGTATGGCTATGAAATGGAAAAGGCAATGCTTGCCGGATTGCTTCATGACTGTGCCAAGTGTATTCCAAACAGTGAGAAAATAAAATTATGCGAAAAAAATCGGATTTTTGTCACGGAAATAGAGCTTGAAAACCCATACCTGCTTCATGCCAAATTAGGGGCATTTTTTGCAGAGACAGTATATGGTATTACGGATCCGGACATTCAACATGCAATTCTGGTTCATACGACGGGAGAGCCGGATATGGGAATACTTGACAAAATAATATATATTGCCGATTATATTGAACCGAAACGCGAGAAAGCACCAAATCTTTCGAAGATAAGAGAACTTGCATTCCGCGATTTAAACGCTTGTATGGCGGAAATACTTTATGATACATTGAATTATTTATCGGAAAAAAAGGGCAGTACGGATCCGAATACACAGCTTTCCTATGAATTTTACAAAAAGTACAAGGAGGAGTTTTAATGACATCGAATGAATTAGCAAAAATTGCGGTAGCCGCATTAGAAGATAAAAAGGCGGAGGATGTCAGAGTGATTGACATCAGGGAAATATCACCGATTGCCGATTATTTTATTATTGCAGACGGTACAAATCAGAATCAGATCCAGGCAATGCAGGATGCGGCGGAAGAAGCGCTGTATCATGCAGGCTCAAAGGCAAGGCAGATCGAAGGAAATAAAAGTTCTACATGGATTTTAATGGACTATAATGATATTATTATCCATATCTTTTCCAAAGAAGATCGGCTGTTTTACGACCTTGAGCGAATCTGGAGGGACGGAAAAGCCATAGATGTAAAGGAACTGTAAGAATGGGCCTTAGCGACACGGCGCCATAATGTATATAAAGAAAGAAGAATCTGCAGACAGAGAATGACTCAATTTGAAAAGTTGTGTCGGCTTCTCTGTCTGTTTTTGTATTGATTATTTAAAGAAACGAAACACACCGAATACTTTTCCAAGTATCGCACAGTTATCTACAATAATTGGTTCCATATTGTCGTTTTCAGGCTGGAGTCTATAGTGGCCGTCTTCCTTATAAAAAGTCTTTACTGTTGCAGAATCGTCTACCAGTGCAACAACAATATCGCCATTATGAGCATCGGACTGTTTTTTTACAAGGATATTATCTCCGTCAAGAATGCCGACGTTAATCATACTTTCTCCCTTTACTTCTAATAGAAAAGACTCTTCATTCGGCATAAATTCCGCCGGAACGGGGAAGTAATTCTTAATATTTTCGACAGCAAGAATCGGTTGTCCGGCTGCAACACGTCCGATTATAGGGACGTTTACAACTTCTCGTCTGGTTAATCCGAAATTGTCGTCGATAATTTCGATTGCCCGCGGTTTTGTCGGATCTCTTCTGATATATCCGTTTTTCTCTAATGTTTCAAGGTGAGAGTGGACGGAAGAGGTGGATTTTAAGCTGACCGCTTCGCAGATCTCGCGTACAGCGGGCGGATAGCCTTTCTTTAATATTTCCTGTTTTATATATTCTAAAATTTCTTTTTGCTTACTGCTGATTTTGCCGTATGCCATAATTTGATCCTCCTGTATACTTTTAAACTCTATGTTCATGATAACACATCTTATCTGAGAATGCAAACATATATTCCGAAAATTTGTTCGAAATTTCGCTTGACAAACAAACGTTCTGAATATATGATAAACATATGCAAACAATTGTTCGCAACAAATGTTCGGAAATCTGAAGGATGAACAGGAATTGGAGGATTACTATGAGAAGTAGAAGAGAAGTTGTACGTGATCAGAAGATAGCGCTGTTTTTTGCCGTAATGATTGTATTGTCTGCAGTTTTTTTCTCCTGTCTGTTTAAAGCAGTCAGTACTCAGGCAGCATCAACAAAAAGAAGTTTTAAATACTATACAAGCGTTCAGGTTCAGCCGGGAGATACTTTGTGGGGGATTGCCGGAACCTATATATCGGAAGACGAACAGAACATGACTGATTATATTGAAGAAATCCGCAGGCTCAATCGGCTTCCCGACGACACCATTCATGCGGGAGCATACCTTACCGTACCATATCTCTCTTCACAAAAGATCGAGTAGTTTTATTCATATGGTTTGCGGTCGGCATGCAGGATCATATCTTGTCTCCACTACTAAGTTGTTTTTTTTTAATAATTATATTATAATATGGAATATTAGTGATATGGAGATAATATTATATGATTAAGTTTATATATGTAATTTTAATGAATTTGTTTCGTGCGCCATATATGATACCGAAGATGCGCCGGGAGGCCGATCATCCGGAAAAGTACAGTGAAAAAGAACGCTATGAATTGGCCAGGCATTGTGTCCGTCTGATGAAGACGACCGGCGGCATATATACAAAAGCAACCGGTCTTGAGAATCTGCCGGAAGAGGGCGGATATATGATGTATCCGAACCATCAGGGAAAGTATGACGCGCTTGGAATCGTTCACACGCATAAACGCCCATGTTCAATTGTGATGGACAAGGCCAAATCCAATATGATACTTGTCCGGGAGTTTATCGACTTGCTGGGCGGCAAGCGTCTCGACAAAAAAGATGTCAGGCAGGCTTTAAGCATTATAAATGAAGTAGCGGAAGAAGTAAAACAGGGAAAACGCTATATATTATTCCCGGAAGGCGGATATGACTTTAACAACCGCAATAATGTATGCGACTTTAAAGCCGGCAGCTTTAAAATTGCGCTGAAATCAAAGGCGCCCATTATTCCGGTTGCATTAATTAATTCTTATCGTGTTTTTAATTCCCTTTGGATGGGACCCGTGTGGACACAGGTACATTATCTGAAGCCTATTTATTATGAGGAATACGGTCAATTAAAATCACAGGAGATTGCCGCGCTTGTGAAAGACCGGATACAGGAAAAAATCAATGAAGTACTGCACTCATAAAAGAAACGCATGACAACGTACAATCTAATCCTCACGCAGTCTTACGTATTTCGCAGCGCTTCTGCGGCGGTCCTCATCAATAGCGGCATAGTGCTTTCTGGTCGTGTTAACATCCTTATGGCCTAACACATCGGCTACCAGATAAATATCGCCTGTTTCCCGGTATAAGGACGTACCGTAGGTACTCCTTAATTTATGTGGAGTAATGTGCTTTAGATTGGTAACAAATCCGGAATATTTTTTTACCAGATTTTCAACGGATCGTACATTCAATCTTTTATTTTGCAATGAAAGGAAGAGTGCGTTAATGCTGCCGTCTTCTGCGGTGATTTTCTGCCGTTCAATCATGTATTCCATGAGAGCGGACCGCACCTCATCGCCAAAATACACAATAACCTCCGCGCCGCCTTTTCGGTGGATCTTAATGCCGTTATTTTTAAAATCGACGTCATTAAGATCCAATCCGACACATTCTGAAACTCGAATCCCCGTTCCGAGAAGCAGAGTCATTAATGCAAGATCTCTTGTTTTTGTTTTATTATGATATTTTTTCTGACGGTCGCTTAAACTGTCGCCCGATTCTACTTCGTCAAGCAGCACGGCAACCTCATCCACATCCAGCCTGACAATATTTTTTTCATGAATCTTTGGCATATCGACTTTTATAGCAGGATCATCCTGAATCAATTCATTTTTATAGAAATATCGGTAAAAAGAACGCAGTGATGCCAGTTTTCTTTTTAATCCTCTCTCGTCATTTGTATATTCTATACCGTCTTTCACATAGTATTTTAAATAGGAGAGGTATTCTTCAATATCCATTGGTTTGATCTGATCCAGAATGGTAATTGGAAAATCTGTGATTTCCAGTTTTTTACAGGCAGGATTTACCTCATGCAAATAGTCAAAAAAACAACCGATATCATATGCGTATGCAATTCTGGTTCGAGATGCCGTTGTCGGTTCAATGGCAATAAAAAATTGACGGCAAAAAGACGGAAGTTTTTCTAAACGTTTCCGGAGCTTTAATTCGTTTCTTTTGTTTACGTTTTCGTAATAGGCTTTTTCTTTCATAAATTTTACATTCCTCCATTGTTCGTTTCCGTATGTAATGGGGGCCAGTCCGGAAAATTTCCTTCCAGAACAGCATTGAAAATTCGTTTTTTCACACCCGGAAAGTCGTTATTTAACTGTCGAAGAACATGTTTCACATATTCGCGCTTTGTAAAACCGTCCACTGGGCATGGATTTGAAATAACAGGCAGCCTGTACTTATTTGCAAAGCCTTTTAAATTGGCTTCCGGTGTATACATAAGCGGACGGATTACCGTTATCTCTGACTGTTCAAGATAAGTGACAGGCGGAAAGCAGTAAAACCTTCCTTCGAAGAACAGAGACAGCAGAGCAGTTTCAACCATATCGTCCATATGATGCGCATAGGCGGCCTTATTACAGCCAAGTTCTCTGATATAACGGTAGAAGGCTCCTTTTCGCAGCTTTGCACAGAGCGAACAGGGATTTTTTTCCTTTCGTTCTTCAAATAGAATTTTGGCGATATCGGTAGAGAGAACATGGTATATCACATCTAAATCCGCACATAGCTTTTTTACAGGCATTAAATCAAAATTATGAAACCCTAAATCTATGGTGACGGCAGTCAGTTCAAATCGGGCCGGATAAAATTTTCGAATGGAGGAAAGCGCATAAAGCAGCGAAAGAGAATCTTTGCCTCCTGAAATACCGACAGCAATATTATCGCCGGGTAATATCATATTGTAGTTATCAATTGCTTTTCTGGTAAAACTTAACAGTCGTTGTAATTCCATATCTCTTTTCTATTTGGTGTTAATCAATGTCGTTTGAGAAAACAAATTCCATTTTCTTATTGTATCTTTTTTCCAATCGTTTTATAATATTATTCTGACAGAGAACTCAGTCACAGATTTCTTCAATCATTTATGGTTAAAAATGGAGGGAAATATGAAGTTTGTAGTTCAAAGAGTGACGTCTGCAACCTGCCATGTCGACGGGAAGCTGATTAGCGAAATCCACCGCGGTTTTGTCGTCTTTATAGGAATTTCCGACACAGACACAAAAGAACTCGCCGATAAAATGATACATAAACTGCTTGGTCTGCGTATTTTTGAAGATTCCGACGGTAAAACGAATCTGTCTTTACAGGATGTAAAAGGAAGTTTGTTATTGATTTCACAGTTTACACTGTATGCAGATTGTAAAAAAGGAAACAGGCCGTCCTTTATCCGCGCGGGAAAACCTGATTATGCAAAGACCTTATACGAATATATCATAGATAAATGCAAGCCGGAACTTCCGATTGTCGGTCAGGGAATCTTTGGCGCCGATATGAAAATTGCTCTGCAAAATGACGGACCGTTTACCATAATTCTGGATTCCGATGAAATCTGTTGAAGTATCTAATTTCCATGCAAAATGATGGACCGTTTACCATAATCCTGGATTCCGATGAAATCTGTTGAAGTATCTGATTTTCATATTATAACATAGTGCAGTGTGAGTTACAAGCATTTATTCGCAAAACACAAGTTTAACGAATAGTTATATCCAAATGAAATACTGATCACAATGATTCTAATCCTTATGCAGTCGATTCTGCAGTTGCATCATTGTAATCAGTATTTGAAAAAATCGTTTTTTAATTTGTATTCCTGTGAAAGGGACATCAAATCGATTTATTTTGAATTCAGGACCTCACGGAACTTCAGAATCATTTCAACACATCCGTCAACGCCAAGAATGCCGGAATCAAGACAAAGATCATAACTTCTGGAGTCGCCCCATTTTTTACTGGTATAATAATTGTAATAGCTTGCACGCTGTTTATCGTTTTTATTCATCATATCTCTGGCTTTATTTTCAGTAAGGTTTGCACGTCTGCTGATATTTCGAATACGAAACTCCGTATTTGCCTTGATAAAAATATTAATTGAATCCGGATAGTCCGCAAGTGCGTAATCCGCACAGCGGCCTACAATGACGCAGGATTCCCGATCCGCAATTTTCTTAATGGTTTCAAACTGGGCGAGAAATACTTTGTGATTGAGCGGCATATCTAAAAACGACGCTGTCTGATATCCGTTTACGGAATAGGTATCCATTACAAGAGAATATAAAAAACTGCTTGTTGGCTTTTCATCATGATTTTCAAATATCTCTTCACAAAAACCGCTGTCTTTTGCGGCATGCTGAAGCAGTTCTTTATCATACAGCTTTACACCAAGTCTTTCCGCTAATCTTTTGCCGACTTCCAGCCCCCCGCTCCCAAATTCTCTGCCGATTGTATAAATATGATTCCCCATAAACATCCCACCTTTACATTTTTTCTGTTTATAATACTATTATAATATATTTAAATGAAAAAGGAAAACAATTATTTGAAATTAACGAATATTTTCCAATATTCGCTTGAAATAATCCGGCAGCGGTGCCGTTACTTCAAGATATTCTCTCGTTTTCGGATGAATAAAGCCGATCTTCATAGCATGAAGCGTTTGACCTTGCAGAGCAAACGGGCTTTTTCCGTTGGAATAAAGCGTATCCCCAAGCAGCGGATGTCCGATAGAGGCCATGTGTACACGTATCTGATGCGTTCTTCCTGTTTCCAGCCGAAACTCCATATAGGTATATTTGGAGAATCGTTCTAATACCGTATAATGCGTAACGGCATCTTTTCCGTTTTTTTCATTGACCGCCATTTTTTTTCGATCTGTCGGATGACGTCCGATCGGCGCATGTATGACGCCATGATCATTTTTCACTACACCACAGACAATTCCGCGATAAGTTCGGTTTACGGAATGCGCTTTTATTTGTTCTGCAATAAACAGATGGCTTTCGTCATTTTTACAGACAATCAGCGAACCTGTCGTGTCCATATCAATTCGATGTACAATACCGGGACGGATTTCACCATTGATACCGGAAAGACTGTCTTTACAATGAAATAATACGGCGTTTACAAGCGTGCCATTGCAATGCCCGGCAGACGGATGTACAACCATCCCTTTTGGCTTGTTTACAATCAGTAAATCATTGTCCTCATATAGAATATCAAGCGGAATATTTTCAGGCAATATTTCTGTTTCCACAGCATCCGGAATTTCTATTTGTATCGTATCTTTGGCCTTTAACCGGTAGTTTGCTTTTTCGGACTTTCCGTTTACTGTCAGGCTTTTGTTTTTGATTAACTTCTGTACAAAAGAACGGGATTGATCCGAACCTAAAAAAAGGCTGGTATATCTATCCAGCCGTTCTCCCTCATATTGATGTTCTACTACAAATGTTTCAATCTGCATCGTATCTTCCCTGTCTATTTATTCCATGACGGAAAAACCTTCTCATAATCTTCGTCTTTATAATAAAATAAACCGAGCACAATCATAGACGCTGCCGCTGCAACATCATAAATATCCGCTACGTTAAAGATCGGAAAATCAATGAAACTAAAATAGAAAAAATCTACTACGTATCCGTTTATGACACGATCAATTAAGTTCCCAATAGCGCCTGAAAAAAATAATATACATATGAGATCCAGAAAACGATAACGGGGTTCTTTTGGCACTTTTTTTAGATAAAAATAACACAATAGAACCAATGCTGCTAATGTAAGTATAATAAATAACGAGATTTTTCCCTGTAACAGTCCGAATGCCGCTCCGCGGTTTTCCAGATATCTGAGTTCAAAAACGCCGTCCCAAATCACAAACGGAGCCTGATTCTTAAGATGCGTAACGGCAAGCCATTTGGTATAATGGTCAAATCCTATCAGCAGAGCCGCGATTATAAGCCCTATTACTGCTTTCCTTATCTGATATAAAGATTCCGACTGTGTTCTTCCATTCTTCTCCATCCTGTCTCCAGCTCTTTCCTTACTTTGTTTCTCTTAATATATAACGAATACCGGATAAAATCTGCGCATCTGTCAAATTCCTGTTTATATAAGCAGTTCCGGGTTTTTCCAGCAACACAAATTTTATCTGAGATCCTACCATTTTTTTGTCCAGCTTTGTAGCCTCTAAAATCTCTTCCGCACAAAAGTCCGTAATGTGCGTCTTTAATCCAAAATCGGCTACGGTCTGTTCGATATATGCAAGTTCATCCTGGGTAAGATGAGAAAGCTGACAGGAAATATACGAAGCCGCGACGATTCCAAGTCCGACACATTCCCCGTGAAGCAGCCTGAAACCCGATAATTTTTCGATAGCATGTCCGATTGTATGTCCGAAATTAAGCAACGCACGCTCTCCCATTTCTTTCGGATCACGTTCTACTACCGCTCTTTTAATATCGCAGCTTTGGTATATCATCTCTTCCAAAATCGGATATTCCAGTCTTAAAATGGCATCATAATGCGTTCTCATCCAGTTGAAATAATCCACGTTTTTTATCAGACCATGTTTTAGTATTTCACCGAACCCGGATACCAGCTGTTCTTTCGGCAGTGTCCGCAGTACGGAGAGATTCATGTAAACAAGTTTCGGCATATAGAATGCGCCGACCATATTTTTATACTGCAAAAAATCTACACCGGTTTTTCCGCCGATGCTGCTGTCAACCTGAGAAAGAAGCGACGTAGGAACCTGAATAAAATCAACGCCTCTTAAATAGGTAGCCGCGGTAAAACCGGTTAAATCACCGACTACACCGCCTCCGAGCGCAATTAAAAGATCATGACGATCAAAGCGATGCTGTATTAAAAATTCGTAGACACTGTTTACAGTAGAGATATTCTTCTGTTCTTCTCCCGCAGGAAACGCATATAAAAACACCTGTTTGAAATTTTTTCTTATTTCTTCAACTACTTCTTCACCGTATATTTTTGACACATTTGTATCCGAAATAATAGCTATCTTAATATTGGATGGATATCCAAGCTCCGCAATTTGCCCGGAAAGTTCGGAAAAATTTTGTTGCAGCCGAATATGATAAAGAATGGTTCCATCTTTTTTTACAGGTAAAATTTTTGACATAGTTCCTCCATTTTTATATTCCGTAAAGCCGATAACGGATTTTCAATCGACCTTTGTTCGTTGTGCCGTTTTCCGAAACAAATTCGAATCTTCCGAATCCTCTTACCGATATGACTTCGTCCTGCTTGCATCGATAAGCCGAATTACTTGTAACCCGTCCGTTAATATAGACTTTTTCGGACTGAATCAGCTCTGCGGCCTGTGTTCTGGATAGCTTATAAACACAGGCGATAATACTGTCAATTCGATTTGAGGCCACAATATCGTCTTTTACCGTAAATTCCGGTTTAAGATCGACCAAGTTCCCTTCCATATATTCGGTCTTTACGGCTGTGTGTTTGATTTTGTCTAAATGCATAAGAAAATAATCTGCGGCATTTTCTTCACATATCATAAAATACTCATCTTTTGCAATAAAAATATCTCCAATTTTAGAACGCTCCATCCCCAGGTTCATGACGGCGCCCAGAATATCACGATGTCCTAATTTTTCGGCAAATTTAGGATGAGAAGGTGTAATTTTTATAATTCGAATCGGATAATGCCATTCATAATAAAGAGCATCAGGAATAAAAGCTATTATCTGACGCTCCGCAAAATCAACTCCGCCGAAAGCCTGCGTCCCCGTTTCTAACAGTCTTTCACATTGATGATAAATATTTAATTCATTCAAATTTAGAAAATCACTGAATAAAACAATTCCCTTACGATTTGCCTGTTTTGATAAATCCAGTAATCTTTTTTTACAAAGTTCATCTTCATTCATAATACATTATATTCCGCTGGTATCAAGCGAGTCTACAAGATTTAAAAAATCTCCCGAAATATCGACCGAAGCCGGTGTAAGCACAAGTATGTAATTGGATACCTTCTGCAGTTTTCCGTCGATTGCATAGGTAGCGCCTGCCGTAAAATCAATAATCCTTTGAGAAATCTGTACATCCAGTCCCTCAACATTCAGGATAACCGTACAATTATTCAAAAGCGTATCCGTAATCTCCCTTGCATCTTCCATTGTGACCGGTTTAATTACGCATACTTCCATGCCGTTTGCCGTCTGTCTTTTAGACGGGCGAATCGGCGTTACCTTTGCAGCTGATTTTGCCGGCTTTTCTTTATAGTCGTCTTCAAAGGAGCGCTCCTTTTTCGGTTTTGGCGAAGACTTTTGTTTAACGGGAAGCTCCTCTTCCTCCTCATAATCATCGTTATAAAAGTCATCATCGTCGTCGGGGTTCAGCCGCATGACGTTTAAAAATTTATCAAGAAAACTCATTCAATATACTCCTCATTACAACTTGGAAACGTTTCATTTTCTGCTGTAATTCCGTTCTCCAAAAATTCCGGTTCCGATTCGAACCATTGTAGCGCCTTCTTCAATTGCTGTCATATAGTCGTTAGTCATACCCATTGACAGAATACGCATAGATACATTATCTATGTTTTTATTTGTTATGTCAACAGATAATTGCTTAATTTTTCGAAAATAAGGGCGGTTATCTTCCGGATTTTCAACATATGGCGCAATTGTCATAAGACCCTCAATTTTTATGTTTTCCAATTCTGCAATTTCTTCTGTCAGTAAGATGGCATCTTTCGCTGAAATTCCAAATTTTGTCTCCTCCTCGGCAATATTGACCTCTACCAGAATCGGAACCGTAATGCCCTGTTTTTTTGCCTGAATATTAATTTCTTCCGCCAGACGGTAGGTGTCTACCGAGTGGATTAAAGCGACGCGATTTCCCACTACATTTTTTACTTTATTCCGCTGCAAATGACCGATCATATGCCACTCGATATCTGCTGGCATTTTATCGACTTTATCAAGAAGTTCCTGAACTTTATTTTCACCGAAGCAGCGAATCCCTTCCTCATACGCTTCCAAAAGAAGTTCTATTGGCTTTGTTTTACTGACGGCGATTAAAGTGACTTCGCTCCTGTCCCGTCCTGCGTTTTTACATGCCTTTTGAATATTTTCCTCTACTCTTCTTAAGTTTTCCGCTATCATAGTTCCTCTCATTCTGCCGCAATTGCAGCCCATCCTCTTTTATTTAATCAGTTCGTTCTCTTTTACTTTCGTTCCGTCAAGCGCAATATGATCGTAAAGAGAAATTCCATAGTCGGTTCCCGTTTTTACAATCGTATATTCTTCATTCTGGTAAAGGACATCTATTTGTTTGAAAACAGCATAACCCTTATTAATATTATAGACTCCTTTTATCGTAGCGGTATCCTTTCCGACTATATAGAAATCTCCCGAATCCTGTTTTAACAGACGTTCTCCGGCTTTTACATATTCACTGTCAATGTAACAATAATCCTCGTTTTCATAGTAAATTGTCGGACTCAGAAATACGGTCGAGCGGTTTCCCTGGTCGTCAAAACGTTCCACAAGCAGGCCGTCGTTGTCTGAATCGCCGCCTTTCAAAAAATATTCTTTCGGAATGGTGTAAAATTCCTTTTCGGTAATAGCGGTATTCGGAATTTTTAATCCGTTTTCTTCCGCCAGTAAAAGTTCGATTTCCAAATAACGGTCGGAGGCATATCGAACCATTGAATTCTTCAGGGAAAGGATCAGGTAACAGGCGCCGTCTTTTTGGCGAATGGTATAGTTGACGTACATTTCTTTGGCATCTTTAATAAAGCGAATATGTATGACATCTTTATTTGAAAGACTTTCCGCCAGCCCTTCGGGGATTGGCAGGATAATATTCCAGTTTTCGCTTACGATTATCTTATAGGCGTTTTCTCCCGCAGCTATCTCTGTTCTGACTTTCAGATTTGCTTTATCATAGGCAGACTTATCAAACATACTGTCGTTAAAATTGTCTGTTGTTACATTTTCATATCCGTCTGCATAATAGGCAATAATGCCGGGTTCCGCTGCATATACTTTGTGAAACGTATGGTTTCCCTCCGCTTCCGCAGCATATTCCGAAATACTGCTTAATGCATCGAGACTTAAAGCTTCGTTTAAAACAGAATTGATATCGTCTTTAAATGTATATGCATTATAATAACTCTGTGCCTGGTAGGTGTTACGGAAATGTTCAATTTTTTCCGAGATTTCGGAAGAAACTTTTTTGCTGATTCCGGAGGCATCCTGACTGGCCTGATTGATGCGTTCCGCAATCGTTCCGCTTTCATCTATGGAATACAACAGACTTCCATAACCTACTCTGGAATTTTCTTTTACATAATAATTCAGCGAACCGGTATACTCAGACGAGTAGACTTTTTCTTCTCTGACCGCCAGCCCGACATAGATATTATTAGCGGCGATGGTTCCCTGCTCTACTTCATAGACGGATATATGTGTTTCTGTTAAATAAGAAAAAACATTAAACACCAGATAAATAAAGATAAAAACAAAAACTATAATACCGATATTGATTCGAAACGGTTTTCGGTATTTTACGACGTTCCCTTTTTTTTTCAAAAAAACCTCCATGCCGTAATATTACACGGCTCTGCGATACCAACCAATGTCAGCGATATATAAGCTAACAGAATTTATTCTATCATTTTAGGACGCGAAAAACAACTTCTTCATATAGAATATTTTTCGTATAATTTTAAATTTTTTGCCAACAATAGTAGAAAAGGAGGAATTACATCATGAAAACAAACTGGTTGGATTATACGTTACTCACTTTAGTTATTATCGGCGCCGTAAACTGGGGCCTGATTGGATTTTTCCGAATTGACCTGGTAGCGCTTGTTTTCGGAGACATGACATGGTTCTCAAGAATTATTTATGCCATTGTCGGAATTGGCGGATTGTATCTGATCAGCCTGTACGGAAGAATCAGATCCGGCGGCGAGGCATAAAGGAAAAAGATATCTTTTCACACAAAAAAGGTCTTAAGTGCTTTTATGACTTAAGACCTTTATTTCTGCTTTTAAATGTTCGATTATTATAAGGAAACAACTATTTTAGCTTTGGCGCATTCGGGTAAATCCGCTTCGTCTTTTGAGATGCTTAAAATGAATTTCACATTATACTTTTCACTGATTACGTCCAGTTTTTCAATCGCATGGCACATATCCGCTTCGTTCTGAATGGATGAGATTGTCAAAAAGCTGTCAAGGTACATCTCCTCCAAATCATGATCCTGAGAAACGATTCCGCATAAAAAACCGAGAAATTCATCACAGGTATCGATCGGATAATCCATTACATTAATCAGGCGGACTTTATTATTCAATTCATACATATGCTTCTGGCTCTTATCGAGATATACGATATTACCCGTTGCAGAAGCTACGGAAGAATTCACTCTGTCCAATAATTCTTTTGTTTTTCCTTTTCCCTTCACTCCAGATATAATCTCAATCATTGTCATTTCCTCCTGGTATTCCCTGCTTTATGTAATATTAGATAAAAACAGTAGATTTTATAAAATAATTATAGTCTATGTGCACAGAAAATACAACTGTTAATTGCCGAAATTGCTCAGTAATTCACCTGTGAGCTGATACAGGTCCGAAGGTCCCCCCGCTTTTAATACAACCGATATCACCGGTTCCGCTTTGCCGTTCTTGGCATACAGCACCAGGCAATAGCCTGCCGCTCCGGTTGTTCCCGTTTTCCCGCCGATTATGGTGAAGCCGCCCGGCGCTTCCGCCCTTCCGTCTATGTAACGGTTGGAATTGTCCCAGGTCTTTTGTACGGAGGAACCGTCCGCCCTTGTAAAGGTTGACGTATACGAAGCTGTATGTAGGATATCCAGAAATGTCTGATTCTCTATTGCATTCCGAAAAATCAAATATAAGTCATAGACAGAGGTATAGTGATTATCATCGGGCAGACCGTTTGGATTTACAAAATTTGAACGAACGGCTCCCATAGACGCCGCTTCCTCGTTCATCAGCGCCACAAAATTTTCCACATTTCCGGAAATATGTTCAGCTATTGCAATAGCGGCGTCATTTCCGCTGGCTAACATCAATCCGTACAGCAAGTCGCGCATTTGAATCACGTCGCCTGCGTGCAGCTCACATACGGAGGAATCATTTGCCTGATTTGCCGCATTCTCGCTGACTGTTACAAAATCGTCCATATTTCCGTGTTTTAAGGCCAGATAAGCCGTTAATATTTTTGTTGTGCTCGCCGGATAAAGCTTCTCGTATATATTTTTAGAAAAGGTTACCTGCTTTGTAGCAAGATTAAAAATCCCCGCTCCTTCCGCAAGACCGGAATTTACCGAATCGGAGACCGTATTTGTATCATCCGTAACGCACAGATCCTCCGAATACCAGGGATGATCCGAAGAGCCGCTTCCTACGGCGATTCCGTAAGAGCGCGTCATGGAATAGATATCGTATGGATTCGCAAAACTGACCGTATTTTTATTGCCGCATCCGGTTGTGCACCCTGATATAAAAACAGCTGCTACGCCGGTCAGACATAGCAGTCTTAATTTACTTGTACATTTCACGCCACTCTAAATCTCCTCTGTCTAAAGATCGTATCAAAAGCTCTGCCGTTGCGAGATTTGTCGCCAACGGTATATTGTGCGTATCACAGGTGCGGATAATGTTGTGCACATCCGGCTCGTGTGATTTCGGCGTCAACGGTTCCCTTAAAAAAATAACAAGATCAATTTCATTATGTTCTATCTGTGCGCCTAATTGCTGGACGCCTCCCAAATGTCCGGCAAGATACTTATGGACGTTGAGATTAGCTACCTCCTCTATCAGCCTTCCCGTTGTTCCCGTTGCATATAGTTCGTTTTTACACAGAATCCCGCGGTAGGCAATACAAAAATTCTGCATCAGCTTTTTCTTTGAATCGTGCGCAATAAGTCCGATATTCATTCGTAGTTTCCCCCAATTCAATATTTTTTTGCCTGAAGCCCGACGTTTAGTACTAATCCGATTCCAATATATAAAGACCAGAGGGAGGTCAGACCGTAACTTACGAACGGAAGCGGAAGGCCGGTATTCGGCAGCAGACCGCTGGCAACGGAAATATTTACCAGGCTCTGAAATCCGATTAATGCCGCTACTCCACAGCAGATCAGCCGACCGGCCATATCTTTTGCCCTTCTAGCAATTAATATACACTCAATTGTAATGAAAAGCAAGAGCAGAATAATCGTCACCGTCCCGGCAAACCCCAACTCTTCGCCGGCAACGGCAAAGATAAAATCCGTCTGTGGTTCCAATATAAATTTTCCGTTTTTAACGGAAGTGGCATCCAGATTGTTTAATCCTTTTCCCCATAGCTGACCCGAACCAATAGCCATAATTGAGTTCTGCTGCTGATAAGCCAGATCCGGATAATCTTCCGGATACAGCCACGCCATAATACGTCCGATCTGATAATTGCGGATAAACGGCAGCTTGTCCTGGATCAGCAGGGTAAACAACACAATAAACGTCGGCAGGCTGACTACCAAGACGCCGAATACGACTTTATAGCTTAGTCCGGCGATAAAAAGCAGCGCGACAAAAATCAATGCCGTTATAATGGAAGTGGAAAGATCCGGCTGCTCCACAATAAGCGCCAACGGGATTGCAATCAGCAGAAAAGAACCAAATATGACTTTCGCCGTATTTATTTTTTCCTCATATTTCATAAAATACCAGGCGAAAAATAAAATAAGCAGTATTTTGGCAAGCTCCGAAGGCTGAAAGCGCATAAATTTTAAATCAATCCAGCGCTGCGCGCCTCCGGAATCATCTCCCGCAACAAGCACGAGTCCGAGCACGCCTATCATAAACAGATAAATCAGCCATGAAAACTTCAGAATAAAACTATAGTCAATCAGTGAAACTATGACCATTAAAATTAATCCGGCAGCCATGCCGAACAACTGTTTATTCTGTAGCGACGGCTTAGCGCTGCCGACCAGAAATACACCCATTATGGTTAAGGCGATTACAAATATAATCAATGTGAACTTATAATTCTTTAGTTTATATTGTTTTAACATATTATTTTCTTTTTGTACTCTCTCAAAATAATTCGAATATCCACATTTTCGGGATCTACGTCAACATATTTTAGCACGACATCTCCAATATCCTTACGAATATCCTCAAGTGTCTGGTCGTCCAACATCTGATTTTCATTTCCAAGCATCACACGCAGACGTTCCATTGCAACAAGGCCTGACTGTGATCTCATACCGGAACCCTCCCGGCTTCTTTTTTCTGCCAGATTAGCTTCTGGAACAGTCTCTTTTCTTTTTTTTCATGAAGCAGGGGGACATCTTCTCCGAGCAGCCGCTTGCAAATATTCTGATAACAGAGGTCGGAAGCCGTTTTTTTACCGATAATCGGCTCTCCGTGATTTTGTGCGATGATAATCTGTTCATCTTGAAATACAATGCCCAAAAGTTCCGTATCCAGAAGACTGATAATATCCTCTGCCTGCAGCATATTGCCTTCCTTAGCCATCTGTTTTCGAAAGGAATTTACCAAAAGAGAAAGTTTTAAATCGTCTCTCTTTTTTAAGATTCGCAGCACGCAGTCTGCGTCATGTACTGCGGCAACCTGAGGCGTTGTTACTACAACGGCTCTGTCCGCACTGTTTACGGCAAGTTCAAAGCCTTCATCAATACCGGCCGGACTGTCGATCAGAACAAAATCATATTCTTTCTTTAATTCGTCAATCATATTCCGCATTTGTATTTTGGAAATTCGTATGTCTTCTTTGATACATGCGGAAGGAATAATAGACAGGTTCGGAAAACGTCTGTCCCGAATCAGCGCCTGCTTTAACCGGCATCTTCCGCTTAGAACATCTACAAGATTGTAAACAATTCTGTTTTCAAGTCCCATTACGACATCAAGATTGCGCAAACCAATATCAGTATCAACTAACACAACCTTTTTATCTAACTGTGAAAGCCCTACTCCGACGTTAGCAGTTGTAGTTGTCTTGCCAACGCCGCCTTTTCCTGAAGTGAACGTAATAACTTCACCCATAAGGGAAAACCTCCTGCTTTCTATAAATTTTTATATGAACAATAGCAATGTTTAAAACAATGCCATTATTTTCCAATTGGATCAGTCGTTAAATGCGTTGCTGGACCCGTCCACGTCAATCGCGTGACCGTTTAACAGCTCGTCCTCCTCCTGTACGTTAAAATAATATGCGAATACGTTTTTTGCATAATCTGCGGCATTGCGTGATCCGTAACCGAATGCGATTCTGGTTGCGATTGATATTTCCGGATGATTGTACGGCGCATAACCGACAAATACGGCGTGATTCGGCCGCTCCGGATTTTCCTCCGCAGTACCTGTTTTTCCTGCCGTTTCAATCGGAAAATCGGTAAAAGCGCTGTTATTTTCAATTGCCATCCGCATTCCGGTATGAAGCGCGTCCCATTCGGAACTGTCAAGCACGTCTATCGTGTTGCGCACGGTCGGCTGATACGTGCGTATTACGCTGCCTTCCGAATCACATACTTTATTTAAAATCGTATACTGATATACGGTTCCGCTGTTTGCAACCGCCGTAACGTATCTCGAAAGCTGAATCGTCGTATAATTGTTGTTACTCTGTCCGATGGCAGCCATTACGGGAAATTCCGATGCAATCTTGGGATCGTTTTCTACAATTTCCACTCCGGTTGTTTCGTTTAACCCAAACATATCTGCATACTTTGTAATTTTGGAAATGCCGAGCGCATCGTCATATTTAGACAGATAATTATTTGTGCTTAAACGGTAACCGACTTCGTAAAAATAGTAGTTACAGGAATCCCGAATCCCCTCCGTGACATTGATTTCTCCATGATTGGACGGAAATTTCCAGCATCTTGGATGATTGCTGACATTTTCGTATTCACCTTTATCAATAATTGTAGTCGAAAGATCGATCACACCCTCTGCCAGTCCTGCCGTAGCAGATACCATTTTAAAGGTGGAACCGGGCGCCGTTTCCTCCTGCGTCGCCTTATTGTAAAACGGCTTCGTCAGATCTGCCTGCAGACTTGCAAAATAATCGGAATCAATTGTATTTGCAAGACGATTGTTATCATATCCGGGGTAACTTACAACGGCAAGAAGTTCTCCTGTTTTTACATCTGTAATTACGCAGGAACCGGTACATGGATCCAGCGCAAGCTGCGCCGGAGTGATTGCCAGTTCTTTGATTTTCTCTTTGATAAAGGCAGTCGCAGAAACAGAATTGCTTTCCAGTGACTGAATTTCTTCCTCATTAAAAGGGAGAATCTCCTGTTCAAATAATGTCATACAAAATTGCTTCCCGGTAATTCTGCCGCTTTTTGTCATATATTCATAAATAATTTTAGAAAAATCCCTGCTCTGCGCCATTTCTTCCAGGATATAATCACACAGCGCCAGATAGATTTCCATAGAATCCGAATACTTTTCTTCAATTGTAAAACGAGTAATATCGATCCAGCCGCTCGAAATCGCATGGTTTAAGTATTCCTGGACGCTGACCTCTCCGGCCTGCCATTTTTTGTATATGTCGTCCGTTTTATCAATTTTTGAAGTATCTATGATCTGCTCCGTCTTCAAAAGGCTGATGAGAAACGTAATATCATCCCGCTCTTCCTCTTCAAGATCATTAAACACATCCGGGTTTTCTCCGGTCAGATGTGTTTTCATAAAGGAGAGCACTTCTTCCTGCCTTAAAAGAAATGCGGAATAAACCGCTTTTTCATACGCCCCCGCGCCTTCTTCTTTAAACGCATCAATATCAATTACGTTGTTATTAATCAGGGCAAAGTATACGTCGGTAATCGGTATATTGATATCGGAAGCATAATTTTCGATATTGGAATAGACAATTCCGGCAATTTCCTGCTCAAGCAGATCATATATGGCAGTCTGCAGATTTACGTCGATGGATAAATATACATCGTTACCCGCGGAAGGTTCTTCTTTTTCAATCATTTCAACTGCTTTTCCGAGGTAATCCACGTAGAGCTTCTCATGGCCTTTTTTCCCCTGCAGCTCCGTGTCCATCACCTGTTCGATGCCGGACTTACCGATTACATCGTTTAAAGTATAATTATCGTTGTTTTCCGAGAGCTTTTCATACTCTTCCGTGGAGATTTTGCCGGTATACCCAATAATAGAGGCAAGATACTTGCTATAATTGTATTTACGTATCGTATCTTCCATAATTTCCACGCCCTGAAGCCGGTATGCGTTTTCACTGATATATGCGACCGATTCTTCTGAAATCTGTGTCGCGATTGTTGTAAAAATATACTTCTGGAAAGCATTTTCCGACATTGCATATCGTATTACAACAATTTTATAAGCCAGCTCTTCTTCATAGTCGTCGCTGACGCCGAATTTAGAGCTGCCTTTTTTTAAGTACTCCATCACCTGCTCTTCCGTCGCTTCCGCCTGGTTATATCCCAGGGTTTTACTATAACCGAGTTTATCGTACGAAGTTTGTCCATATACGTCAGCAAGAAACCTTTTTAGAGCCGTTCCGCTGACATTATACTCATATTTTCCGTTTCCCAGGTAAGAAATTTTGAAATTATTGGTAATCGAATCACCGTTTTTTTCAATTTCCGTAATGATTTCTGCAATTTCTTCGTTTAAGAGCCTGTTTTTTTCATCTGTCGAATCATAAGAGCCGTTATCTTCTATCGTAATCGTATAAGACAATTCGTTATACGCAAGCAGCTCGCCGTTTCGGTCGAATATATTGCCCCGCGTACTGTTTAACGTCCGTTCTTTTACAATGCGGAGGGTATAATTGCTCTGATATTCTTCTCCTTTAATGATCTGCAGGTCAAACATTCGAAAAAGCAGCACGTAAAAAAGAGCCGTCATGAAAACGGCAGCGACCCATAGTCTGGATTTGGCAAGCATACGGAAAAAATCTTTGATCAGTTCAGACAAATTTTTTTGCACTCCTTTTTTCAATCATTTCCAGGTTCTGATTGATTTTTAAGATAATAAAGTATAAAAATACGGTAACGAGCATGGTATAAACGAGCTCGGGCATAATGATATTAAAGAAGTAATACGGCAGCCGGAATCTTCCCCGGAATAAAAACAGGAAAAAATAGATCACGAAATTACTAAGTAAATCGCTTGCCGCAATTAAAAGCATCGGAAGCTTGATATCCTCCGGATAAAACAGTTTTCGGAAAAAACCGTTAAAAAACCCGATATACATATAAAGCATGGAATAAAATCCGGGTATGCCTCCCGAAAAAATATCAATTACCAGTCCGCAGAAAAAACCTATGATAAGCCCCTCTTTTTTGCCTCTCATAAATCCGAAGGCCGCAGTCACGGCAATTAACAGATTCGGAGAGATCGAAGCAAAGGTAAGAGCTTTAAACAGAGTGCTCTGAAGCAGAAAACAAACAATAATAATGACAGCAACCGTTATTTTTCTTCTCATAATGATAACCCGTTTATTCTTAATCTTTCACTGTCTGCTTCTTATTCAGTATTACAAGTACTTCCTGAATATGTTCAAAATCAACGGCAGGAGTAATTGTGCCTGATTTTGTAAGATTATTGGAGTCCATTTCGACAGAGCTGATATATCCGATTAATATGCCCTGCTGGTAGTCGTAAGACACATGCGAAGTAACGACCGGATCTCCTACCGCAACCTTGTCGTTTCTGTCGTTTAGGCTGTCAAAGACAATTACCATACTCTCGTTCATTCGCTGTAAACTTCCGCTGACAATCAAATTATCAGAAGTAGTGACAACGGTTCCGCTCACTTTACTCGTATCATTGATAATCGCCGTTACAGTTGCATAATTATCGCCTACATTTGTAACCTTTCCGACAAGTCCGCTTCCGGCCATTACATTCATATTTACCTCAATGCCGTCGTTGGAACCTTTGTCAATCGTAAATGTATTGAACCAGTTTCCGCTGTCTTTACCAATTACATTTGCAGCAACTTTTTCATAACTCGGATATTTTTGATCTAATTCGTACAGCTCCCTTAAATTCTCCAGCTCATAACGCTCCAGTTCGGTAGTGGTAAGCTTCATGGTCAGCTCGTTCACCTGCTGTTTTAATATTTCGTTTTCGGCCATTACATCGCTTAAATTTTTCAAATTCTCTGCTTTTTGGGTAAACCAGGTGCCGATTTTGTTAATTCCGTTCTGCATCGGAATAAAAACATAACCGGCTGCCGTATGAAGCGGTCCGCCGGATATGTTTAAAGTGAAGCTAAGCAGCATGGAGGCAATACAGATGCCTGTCAGAATTAACAGCAAATATTTTGCAGGAAGCACAGGCTTTGTTTTTGATTTACGTCTCATTTTTCCTCTCATTCCGCCGCTTTAGCGGCTTCTTATAAGGAGGAACTTTGTGCGTTGGCACAAATTCCGGGTTGAAAGAGGTTTTCTTTCAACCTTTTACCTATTCTTCTATTTCAGAATTTTATTTTTCATGCTGAATGCAAGATGTTTGAATTTGTTGTCCGATACGATTTTTACAAGTCCGCGGACTACACATTCCTCCGGTTCTTCACAGGTATTGATTTCAATTCCCGTAATGTCCCGGAATAACACTTTTAAATCGTGAATCTGCGATCCCCCGCCTGTGATATAAATCCCGGAGTGAATAATGTCCTTTGCCAGCTCCGGAGGTGTTTTTTCCAGAATCATTTTAATGGAATTGCAGATACTGTTTAAATTGTCTTTAATTGCTTCATATACCACGTCTCCGGAAATTTCCATTTCGATCGGAAGACCGCTTACTACATCGCGCCCTACTATAACCATCGTCTCCGTATTTCCCGGTATTCCGGCGCCTAACGTCTCTTTTAACGACTGCGCGGTTTTCTGCCCGATCACAAGATTATATTTACGTTTGACATAGGTGATGATTGATTCGTCGATTCGATTTCCCCCGAAATGAAGCAAATCGGTGAGAACCAGTCCTCCAAGAGAAATAACCGAAATCTCTGTCGTATCGGCGCCGATATCTACCGTCATAATACCGGTCGGCTCGTTTACATCAAGTCCGAGACCTACGGCGTCCGCAATCGGTTTTTCGCATAAAAGTACGCTTTTCGGCTTTAAGCCGCTTTTATAAAAAAGGTCGAAGAAAGCACGCTTCTCTACTTCTGTTATGTCGGTCGGAACGGCTACGATAAATTCCGCTCCTTTTAATTTTCCCTTGATGTTTTTTTCTAAAAACTCCTGCAGCATTATCTGCAGGATATTAAATTCCGCAATCACGCCTTTTGAAACCGGGAAAACGACATTGATTGATTCCGGCGCCTTCTCATACATTGCATAAGCATCGTCTCCGTATGCGTAAATCTGATTTTTATTTACAAGCGCTACGGTATTTTTTTCGTTCAGTATTTTATTTGTAGCCTTGCAATATACCTTCATATTGCAGGTACCAAGATCAATTCCATAAACATTGTTGTTAATCATGTTCTTCTCCCTTGTTTTTTAATACGTCTGCCTTAAGCAATAACGCCGGATTCCCGGTAGCTATAGTATGTTCCGTCGCCGATAATAATATGGTCGGATAACGTAATTCCCAAAAGCTTACCGCATTCGAGAATCCGCTCTGTCGCACGATTGTCTTCCGCAGAGGGAACTGCGCGTCCGCTCGGATGATTGTGCACGAGCACAAGATGAACGGCGCGTATTTCCAGCGCCTTTATAAAAATTTCTCTCGGAGGAACGAAGGAACAGTTCACACTGCCTTTGGTAATCAGCGGATCATCTAACAGTCTGCATTTACTGTCAAACATGCATACAACTAACTGTTCCTGATTTTCATGCCGCATACGTTCCATATAGTAAGATGCAATGGAGGATGCGCTGTTTAAACAGACGCTGCTGTAGTATCTTGTAGACGCAATACGGCATGACAATTCCGCAATGCACTTTAACTGAATTGCTTTGACTTTTCCGATTCCCTTCACGGAAACCATGTCCCGATAGGGAATCTGGTACAAGTTCATTAGATTTTTGTTGCCGAGGTTCAGAAAATTCTGAGCCACATCCACGGATTTTAATCCGCTCGTTCCCGATTTAATAATGACGGCTAAAAGCTCGGCGTCGCTTAGCGCACCCGGTCCGTAATTTAAAAACTTTTCATAGGGCTTTTCGGATTCCGGCAGTTCTTTTACTGTCAAATGATTGTCCATAACGATCCTTTCCCTCTCCCTGAAGGTATTATGCCAATCATTAGCAAAACCCATTCTTTATTTTATCATAATAAATTCGTATTAACAAGATTCCGTTCCTTAAGTTTTTGTAAAGACATTAAAATCCCCAGTTTCGCATGGTACCAGGTAAGACCGCCCTGGAAATAGACAGAATACGGCGGCTTCATCGGTCCGTCGGCGCTTAATTCAATGGAGGATCCCTGTACAAACGCTCCCGCCGCCATGATGACATCGCTGTCATATCCCGGCATTGCCCAGGGTTCCGGCGTAACATAGCTGTCTACCGGAGCCGCAGCCTGAATTCCTTCGCAAAAAGCGGTCATAGCGTCCGGATTGCGGAAAGTCACGGCCTGAATAATGTCGTGTCGGCTTTCCGTGCCGTCCGGAAGAACGTCAAAACCAAGACGTTCATAGATATTTGCGGCAAAAACGGCTCCTTTTAAGGCACCGCATACAACTGTAGGAGCCAAAAACAGTCCCTGATAGAACGATTGAATTACGCCTAACGAGGCTCCGACTTCTTTTCCGAGTCCAGGGGAGGTCAGACGGTAAGCCGCGTTTTCGATATACTCTTTTTTTCCGACCAAATAACCGCCGATTGGGGCAAGCCCTCCGCCGGGATTTTTTATCAGAGAGCCGACAATCAGATCCGCTCCCGTTTCCAACGGCTCTTTTTCTTCCACAAATTCACCGTAACAATTGTCAACCATACAGACCACATCCGGCTTGATGTCTTTGATAAAGGAAATCAGTTCGCCGATTTTTTTCACGGAAAGCGTCGGACGCACTGCATATCCCTTTGAGCGCTGAATCGTCACAAGCCTGGTTTTTTCGTTGATTGCCGCGCGAATGGCGTCGTAATCAAAACTGCCGTCTGCAAGCAGGTCCGCCTGACGGTATGAAATTCCGTACTCTGCAAGCGAACCTTTAGAAGGACGGATTCCGATGACCTCTTCTAAGGTGTCGTACGGCTTCCCGACCGGGGATAAAAGTTCGTCTCCCGGCCTTAAATTAGACATCAGCGCCAGAGCCAGCGCGTGCGTTCCGCATGTAATCTGCGGCCGCACCAGTGCGTCTTCTCCTTTAAAACAGGACGCATATACTTTTTCAAGAGTATCTCTCCCCAAATCATTGTAACCATAGCCGGAGCTGGTCTGAAAACATTCTGCGCTGACTCTGTTTTCCTGCATGGCCTTTATAACTTTCATCTGATTATATTCCGCACGTTTATTCATTTCCTCAAACCGCTCTTTTAATTCATGTTCTATTTTTTCACCAAAGCGGTATACTTCTTTGGATATTCCAAGAGAAGCATATTGTTCTTCCAGATATCGTTCCGTTCCATTCATATGATTTTTTTCTCCTTTAATATCCGTTCCATTTCGGCAAGAATCGCCGCATCGTTATAACCGTATGTTTCTTTGTTAAGCCAGATTACCTCCCGCTCTCTGCCAAACCAGGTAAGCTGGCGCTTCGCAAAATGTCTGGAGTCCCGTTTGATCCGATAGACCGCCTCGTCAAGTGTGTATTCACCGTCCAGATACGCAAGAATTTCCTTATAACCAAGTCCCTGCATGGATACCATGTCTTTTTGAAAACCCATCTGTTTTAATTTTTTTACTTCGTCAATCAGGCCCTTTTCCAGCATACAATCGACACGCTTGTTGATTCGCTCATAGAGACGCGCCCGGTTGTCAGTCAGAACAAAGTAAGCAAAATTAAAAGGAGATGTTTTTTGCCGCTCCGTCTCGTTATGATCGGAAATTTTTGCCCCGGTCAGCCGATAAAATTCCAGCGCCCGGATCACACGTTTTCTGTTGTTCGGATGAATCTGCTCCGCCGATTTTTTATCGACTTGACGCAGCATTTCATGGAGGTACAAAACCCCCTTTTCATCTGCAAGGCGGTTTAATTCTCCCCTGTACGCCTCGTCGCTCGTTTGTTCGGTAAAATCAATGTCATAAAGCAGCGCCTGAATATAGAAGCCTGTGCCGCCGACGACAATCGGGATATTTCCGCTCCCGTAAATTTCCGAAAGACATTCTTTGGCGCGTTTGACAAAACGCACGACATGAAACTCCTCGTCCGGTTCAAATTCGTCAATCAGATAATGCATAACGCCGCGCATTTCCTCCGGACTGATTTTTGCGGAACCGATATCCATATGTTTATACACCTGCATGGAATCTGCCGAAATAACGGCGCCTCCGATTCTCTTTGCAAGTTCAACAGACAAATCCGTTTTTCCCGCCGCTGTCGGCCCGGTCAGAATCACCATTGGCTGCTTCATTGTGTTTCCTCTCATTCTGCCGCTTTTGCGGCTGTTTCAGACAATCCGTTTGAACTTCTTTTCGAGCTCATATTTTGTCATGGCAATAATGGTCGGCCTGCCGTGCGGACACTGATACGGATTTTCAAGCTGCAATAACTCGTCGATCAGATGTTCCGCTTCCTCGCGGCTGAATCGGTTACTGCCCTTTACTGCCGCCTTGCAGGACATGGACGCCACTTTCTCCGTAATAAGAGCGGGAGCGGCCGTTCCCGATAACGAAGCAAAGTCATGAAGCAGTTCGATGAACATTGCTTTCATATCGATATCGGAAAAATCTGCCGGCATTGCCGTAATTGCATATTCTTTTCCGCCGAACGGTTCAATTTCATATCCGAAAGAACGAATCGGTTCCTGATATTTTTGCAGCATCCCGGCTTCTTCACTGCTTAACGTCAGAATAATCGGCGGACTGAGCGCCTGAGAAGCAAAGCTTTTTTGGGAAAGAGCTTTCATTGTTTTTTCATAAAGCACCTTCTCGTGAGCGGCATGCTGATCGATGAGAAACAGCTTTTCTTCATATTCAACCAGCCAGTAGGTATCGAATAACTGCCCTATTATCCGGTGCTTTTTTCTTGCTTCTTCACTTAAAAAACCAGGCGCAAGATCGGAAAGATTTTGCTGTTCGTAAGTCGTTTTCTCTTTTACTGTTGTAAAATCCGATTTTTCGGTTTCGATAGCCGCCGACTGCTTTTGTGTAATCGGAATATGATTTTCACCGGATAATTTTTCAAAAAGAGACAAAGCAGCGTTGCTGCTGCTCTTATTCGGCTGCCGTTGCGCGGCCAAAGCCCCGCCTGCATGGGTTCTCTGCGGATATTTCGGTTCGTAAGGGCTGTCGGCGGAAATTGCCTCCCGAACCTCGTTTAATCTTCGAAGCTCAAACGGTTCCGGCGTTTTGCCAAAAGTCTCCCGCCGTTCTTCTTTCTTTTTTTCTTCTTGCACCGGAACTTCAGGGATAAATTCTTTGTACGATAACGCGCTGCTTATCATTTTGTGCAATGCGTCATAAATCTCCTCGTTTTTGTCAAAGCGCAGCTCCATTTTGGTCGGATGAACGTTTACGTCGATAAATTCCGAATTCACGGTAAAATAAAGGACGCAGAACGGATACTGACGCTGCATCAGATAGCCTTTATACCCGTCCTCAATCGCTTTGGAAAGCAGCGCGCTTTTGACGTATCTGCCGTTCACGAAATAGCTTTCGTAATTTCGGTTTCCGCGGGAAACAATCGGTTTCCCAATATAGCCGGATACGGAAAACAGCTCGTTTTCCTCCTCGACCGCAATCAGAGAAGAAGTAATATCTCTTCCGTATATGTGATAAATCAGATCTTTTTGGTTCGAATTTCCTGAGGTATGCAATTTTGTCTGTCCGTTTTGAATAAATTTAAAAGAAACGGACGGATGTGATAGCGCCAGCCGTTCCATCAGATCGCTGATATAACCGCCTTCCGTCTGCGCGGTTTTTAAGAATTTTCTTCTTGCCGGCGTATTATAAAAAAGATTTCTGACTATAAACGTAGTCCCTTCAGGGGCGCCGATCTCTTCGTTTTCCCGTTCCTTTGACCCTTCAATTACATATCTCGTTCCGGTAAGTTCGTCATAAGTTTTCGTAATCAATTCTACCTGCGCGACGGCAGAAATGCTTGATAAGGCTTCTCCGCGGAATCCCAGAGAGGTTATGCTGAATAAATCCTCCACGCATTTGATCTTGCTGGTAGAGTGGCGCAGAAATGCCGTCGGGACTTCTCTGCGGGAAATACCGCAGCCGTTATCCGTAATGCGTACGAAAGAAATACCGCCTTCTTTGATTTCTACAGTTATGGCAGTCGCCTTCGCGTCAAGCGCATTTTCGACCAGCTCTTTTACAACGGAGGACGGCCGTTCAACAACCTCGCCGGCTGCAATTTTATCAATCGTCTCCTGGTTCAGCAGCGTAATTTCCGGCATAAGATCTCCTCTTTTCTCAACTGTTATTGTTCTTCGCTTTCTCTTATTTTCTTTTGTATCTCATAGAGTCTGTTTAACGCTTCAATCGGCGTCATATTGGAAAGATTGGCATTTTTCAGTTCGTCAATAATATCGTCATATATTCCTCCGTATGAAAACGAATCGAAAAAAGACATCTGTGTGTAATCGTCCGGCGCCTGTTTCTTTTCCTTTTTCTTTTTTCCTTCCGGCGTCGATTCTACTTCAATACCGCGCGCTACGGAAGCTATATCGTTCTCAATCAGCTTTTCTACGATTTCTTTTGCGCGTAAAATAACGGAATCCGGTACGCCGGCCAGCTTTGCAACCTGAATCCCATAGCTTTTGTCGGCGCCGCCTTTTACGATTTTACGTAAAAATACGATGTCGTCTCCTTTTTCTCTGACTGCGATACAGTAATTGTTGACATTGTCGAGCTTTCCCTCCAATTCCGTCAGCTCATGATAATGCGTTGCAAAGAGCGTTTTTGCACCTAAAAGTTTAGGGTTGCTGATGTGCTCGACCACGGCCCATGCGATACTTAAACCGTCAAACGTACTGGTTCCGCGCCCGATTTCGTCAAGTACCAGAAGAGATTTCCCCGTTGCGTTTCTTAAAATATTTGCAACTTCATTCATCTCTACCATAAAAGTACTCTGTCCGCTGGCAAGGTCGTCCGAAGCCCCGACGCGCGTAAAAATACGATCGACAATTCCGATTTCGGCCGACTCGGCCGGTACAAAACTGCCAATCTGCGCCATCAGAACAATAATTGCCGTCTGACGCATATAAGTGGATTTTCCGGCCATATTGGGACCGGTAATGATAGATATCCGGTGATTCCCGTTGTCCAGGTACGTATCGTTCGCAATAAACATATCGTTTGTAATCATTTTTTCGACAACCGGATGACGTCCTTCTTTGATATGAATCGTTCCGTTTTCCGTAATTTTCGGCCTGCAATAATGATTGCTGTCGGCGACTAAGGCAAGAGACGCAAATACATCAAGCTGCGCGATTGCCTTCGCCGTTCGCTGTATACGGACAACTTCATTGGCAACCCGGCTCCGCACTTCGGAAAACAGCTCGTATTCCAGACTGATCAGTCTGTCCTCCGCGCCGAGAATCATATCTTCCAATTCCTTTAATTCGGGTGTAATATAGCGTTCCGCATTTGCCAGCGTCTGCTTTCTCATGAAATAATCCGGAACAAGGCTTAAATATGAGTTTGTCACTTCAAGATAATAACCGAAGATTTTGTTGTACTTGATCTTCAGGTTTTTAATTCCTGTTTTTTCCCGTTCTTTCGCCTCCAGTTCCGCCAGCCAGGTCTTTCCTTCCGTTTTTGCATGGCGGAACTGGTCGACTTCTTCATGATAGCCGTCTTTAATCAGTCCGCCTTCCCGTACTGCAATCGGCGGATCCTCTATGATTGCGGCATCAATCAGCCGATAAATATCGTCAAGCGGGTCAATCGATTCGCGAAGTTTTGACATAAGCTCTGTCTTGAAGTCGTTTAACAGGGCAAGAATCGGGGGGAGCATACCGACGGAATTTTTAAATGCAATTAAATCCCGTGGATTTGCCGTTTTATAGGTCACTTTTGTAATCAATCGCTCCAAATCATAAATCGGATTTAAATATTCCCTTAACTCTTCTCTGGTAATCATATGGGAGTTTAATTCTTCAATGGCTTCCTGCCGTCTTTCGATTTCTTCTCGTTCTATCAATGGCTGTTCCACATAAGAACGAAGCAGTCTTGCTCCCATCGCAGTCTTTGTTTTATCCAAAACCCAGAGCAGCGAACCGCGCTTTTGCTTTTCCCGAAGCGTCTCCACCAGCTCTAAATTTCGTCTCGTAGAACTGTCGATCATCATATACTTACCGGTCACATAAGGGTGTATGGAGGAAATATGGTCAAGACTGTTCTTCTGCGTCTCATACAGATATTTAAGCAGCGCGCCTGCCGCAGTCGTCCCGCAGGCAAAATCCTTAAGCCCCAGTCCCTCCAGACTATTTACCTTAAAATGTTCTTTTAGCGTATTTTCCGCCATCCCGTCTCCGAAATACCAAGAAGCCAGAGAATAAACCGTAATTCCGATCCGGTTTTTCAAATCCTCAATATCAATGCCGCTTATGTAAAAACTTTCGCTGCACACAATTTCCGCCGGTAAAAATTTATTGATTTCGTCCAGAAGCTTTTGCGCCGTCTCCACCTCCGTCACATAATAATCTCCGGTGGAGACGTCCGCTAGCGAAACGCCGTATTTACTTTCCGTATAGACGATACACATAATATAATTATTTTTCGTTTCGTCAAGCGCCTGTGAATCCATATTGGTTCCCGGCGTTACGACACGGATGACTTCGCGTTTTACGATCCCTTTTGCCAGCTTTGGGTCTTCAATCTGTTCACATACGGCGACCTTATAGCCTTTTGCAACCAGTTTGTTTAAATAACCTTCGACTGCATGATACGGAACGCCGCACATCGGAGCGCGCTCCGTTGTTCCGCAGTTTTTTCCGGTCAGCGTCAGTTCCAGTTCCTTCGAGGCCGTCACCGCATCCTCAAAAAACATCTCGTAAAAATCTCCGAGCCGGTAAAACAGAATACAATCCTTATATTCTTCTTTTGTCTGCAGATAATGCTGCATCATTGGTGTATATTCAGCCACTGATCTTACTTCCTTCCGTACTTCTATTCGACCGAAAATCTGACCGGAGATCCGTCCGGAGATCCGGTGCATACCGTTTAATAACGGCCTCCGCAGCCTTCATTCCGTCCATTGCGGCAGACATAATTCCTCCTGCATAGCCTGCGCCTTCTCCGCACGGATAAACGCCTCTGATATTTGCCTGAAACGTGTCGTCTCTTAAAATCCGTACCGGAGAAGACGTTCTGCTCTCAATTCCTGACAAAATCGCATCTTTTCTGTCAAACCCCGGAATCATATGAGAGAAACGCCGCATTCCCTCTACAAACGCCTCTTCCGCTTCTTTCGGCAGAAGTCCGCGAAGATTGGAAAACGCATGGGCTCCGCGGGTTTGGGAAGAAAACGAGCCATATGAAACGGAGATTTTATTCTCACAGAAATCTCCATAAAGCTGCTGCGGTATCCTGCCGTCTGCAAGACGGTAAGCTTTTTCCTCAAGCTGCTGCTGAAACCGAACGCCTGCGAGCGCATCGTCCGTATCGCCAAAGTCTTCCGGCGTTACGGAAACAATGACAGCGCTGTTGGCGTTCTCGCCGGCCCGGTCCGAATAGCTCATTCCGTTGACGCAGAGCCTTCCCGGTTCGGATGAGGCGTTGACTACATAGCCGCCCGGGCACATGCAAAACGAATAAACGCTTCGGCCATTCCCCGTCTGAGCCGTTACTTTATAGGGAGCTGCAGGAAGTTTTTGCGCATATTCCGTTCCGTATTGAGCTATATTTATTTCCGCTTGCGGGTGTTCTACGCGGAAACCAACTGCAAAAGATTTTGATTTCAGGCCAAAATGATTCTTATGCAGCATGGAAATCGTATCGCGTGCACTGTGCCCGACTGCGAGAATACAGATTTCTGTATCGATCCACTCTTCCAGGCTGTCATGCCGCACCAGAACTGACGCAACGGCTCCGTCTTTGATTCGAAAATCCGTCGCCTGATGTTCAAACAGAAAGGTTCCCCCCATTGCGATAATGTCGTTTCTCATATTACATATCACTTTGGCCAGAATATCGGTTCCGATATGCGGTCTGCTGTCAAATAATATTTCTTTCGGCGCGCCGTATGATACAAATCGTTCTAATACAAAATCGTTTCTGCCGGTGGTATCCCGCACCAGTGTATTCAGTTTCCCGTCCGAAAAGGTTCCGGCCCCGCCTTCGCCGAAAGAAACATTAGAAGCCAGATTCAGCTTTCCCAGTTCCCAGAATTCTTTTACATCTTGCGTCCTTTCTTCCACCCGTTTCCCGCGTTCAAGCACAAGCGGGGCAAAACCCGTCTTTGCAAGAAGGAACGCGGCAAACAGTCCGGCCGGTCCGTCTCCGATAATCAGCGGCCGATTGCAAAGTCTCTCGGTTCCATGCAAAGGAACCGCATATTTTTCGTTCTTTACCGGTAAAATGTTTTTATTGCCGGTTCTTTTTAAAACAGCCGCTTCCCGTTCTGTTTCTACATTTACCGTATATACATAAAAAAGCGCCGGTTTCTTTCTGGCGTCAATGGAGCGTCTTACAATCGTATAGCGCTTTAACTGCTCTTGTCGCAGCTTTAGTGTTTTTTTGATTTTCTGTTTAACATCTGATTCCGTATGATCGATGGGCAGCTTTAACTGTTGAATTTGAATCATCGTTCCTCATTTCCGTACAAGTTGTTTAAATACTCGTAAAATATAAATTTATGTCTATGAGTTTCTGACAGAAAGAGCCTTTAGGGCGGCATGAAGTCCCGCCACATAGCCGCTTGACCATGCCCATTGAAGATTATAACCGCCGCATCTTCCGTCGATATCAATCACTTCTCCTGCAAAATAAACGTTAGGTACAAGCAGTGATTCCAGTGTTTCGCTGTTAATCTCCGCTGTATCGACACCCCCAGCGCAGACCTGCGCCTGTTCAAACGAATTTGTACCCGTAATATCCACACGAAGACTTTTCGTTTTTTTGACAAGTCGTTTTATCTGTTCTTTCGTAATTTGGTTTGCAGCTACAGAGAGCAAAATTCCCGCCTCTTTTAATAAAACGCCTCCAAGCTTCTTATGAAACAGCCCGATTAGGCTCTCCTCCGCTGTCTTTCCTCTTGTATTTCGGTAAAAACGGTCAAAAAACAGCTCCTTTGCCTCTTCTTCCGTAAACTTCGGCATAAAATCCAGCAACACATAGACGGGCAGCTTCTTTTGCAGCGCTTTTGCCGCAAAACGGCTGAGCTGAAAGACCGGGATTCCCGAAATCCCATAATCGGTCAACTGCAGTTCTCCATATTCATCGGCTGTTAATTTGTTATTTATGTATAATTTTACCAGTATTTCTGCACGAATTCCTGCAAGCGCTTTAAAAAATGACTGTTTTCCCTTCAAAGCGACAAGAGCAGGCACAATATCTGTAAAATGATGTCCAAGTTCTTCAATATATGGGAAAGCGCTTCCATCGCTTCCTGTTTTTTTTGCGGCAAGCAGTCCGGTCGCAAATATAACTGTTTTTCCGCGTATACGTCCCTGATTCGTTGTTAAACAAATATCTTTTCCCGCTCTATCGATTCGTTCCATCACACATTCCGTACGAAGGGCTACCCCTTGATACGCCGTTTCCATACGAAGAACCTCCAGTACGGACGAGGCCTGTCCGCTTGACGGATAATAATAACCGTCTCTGCACTTCGGATAAATACCTGCTTTTTCGAAAAAGGAAAGCGTTTCCTTAAGACCGAACTGTTGAAATACAGGCAGAACAAATGCAGGGTCTTCACCTCTGTAATACGTGATACCCTGCAGTGCATTCGTATAATTGCATTTTCCGTTGCCGGTGGAAAGAAGCTTTTTTCCGACACGATCTGTATGCTCTATTAAGATGGTGTCTGCTCCGTTTGATGCGGAAGAAATCGCCGCCATCAAGCCCGCGGCCCCTCCCCCGATTACTATGACGTCAAAACGCCTGAAAGCCTTCGCATTCATGAGCCCGGTTTTCCTCCTTCCATCCTTTACCAAATGCCATTTTAGCATATTCGGAAGAAACATTCAAGAAAGGAAAACAAACGACATCATGTAGAATAATTTTCCAAAAATTCATAAAGATCTCTTTCATTTTGGAAAGAAATTCCGGTTTTTACCTTTTCCTTCATTTCATCCGATAAAAATTCATACCGGATATTTGTTTCAAACAAGACTGTTTTCTGATTACTTCCCAATACGACCAGATATCCGTCCAGTTCGCCGATATAATATGCTGCCGGAGGAACGACAGTCATACTTTCTGATAACGGTACGGATTGTTGGGGTTCCGACATTGGAACCTCGGCCGGAGACGGTTCCACTTTTATTTCAGGTTTATGGCTTAACCGTCCTATCAGAATAGAAACGCTTAAAATCAGGCATGCCGCACCGCATCCTGCCAGCATACAGATACCAGTTTTTTTATTCATTCTGTTTTTGTCCTTATCTATAAAATTACGATAAGTATTTCCCAAAAACAGTGAAATTATGCCAACAGATGTAATTTTTTCGCCAAAGAAATCAAAAGCTCTCCTTTTGGCAGACGCTTCAGTTCGGTTTCTGTCAGACCCTTTAAAACAAGCAGCAGAACCGCATACAAGAGAGCGCCAAAAAGGATGCTAACAATTACGGCAATCGCATTTACCCGAAAGATCAGAATCAAAAGCCGGTAAAGCCCGAATACGGCGGCTCCCATCAAAACGGAAGCGATACCGGGAATAACGAATGTCCGTCTCATTTCCTGTTTATATCCGCTGTATTTACGGATTGACAACGCATTCAATACGCACATTACAAGACCAAACACAATAAAAGCGATTACCTCGGCATAAATACCGAGATCAAAACAAAGCATTAACGCCACAAGTACAAGAATGTCCACAACAAGTGCGACTGCCGCATTTTTTACAGGCTCTTTTAAACGGTTAATTCCCTGTAAAAGTCCGTTCGACAGAGAAGAAAGCGAATAAAAGATCACCGAAACGGCTCCGAAAATTAACATTTTTGCCGCCATTCCCGATTCGTCGCTGAAATGTACTAGCTGCAGGATGGGAGCCGCTAATACGCCCATTCCTACCGTGCACGGGAACGCAATCAGCATAGTAAAGCGGATGGAAGTATGAATTTGATTTTTGACTTCCTCCATTTTTCCCTGCGTATAGACTCTGGTCAGCGCGGGGACACAGGAAGAAGCAATCGCAGCCGCGATAGAAATGGGGACATTTACAAGTGTCTTAAATTTACCGCTGTAAATACCGTACCATTCGCTTACTTCGTTCGCGCCATAGCCCTGATAGTGGGCAATATTCTTAAATATACCGCGATCGATCAGTCCGTTGCAATTATAGATTGTCGTGCTTAATAAAATCGGGAGAATTGTAATGATCAGTATTTTAAAAATATATTGATAAGAATCTACTTTCGGATTTTTTTCCCGTTTTGCCTGTCGATTATGCACTTTCATATAGGCAAACAGAACAAAACCGGAAAACAGCAGCGCAATCAGGGCTCCCGCACCGGTTCCGATCGTACCGCCCGCCGCCCCGTAGGCCGCAGAATAATTATCTGCATTTCCCAGCACGGCTCCGATTTTAGCGCCATAGGAAACCAGCGCATAAGCTGCCCAGACGCTGACAATGGCATTTACAATCTGTTCCAGTATCTGAGAAACAGCGCTTGGCATCATAGAGCCGAGACCCTGAAAAAATCCCCGGAGTACGCCAAGTACGGCTACAATAATCAGAGTCGGTATCAAAACTTTAACGGCAAAAATACTGTACGGCGTTTTTAACAGCGTACCGGCAATATAATCGGCTCCAAACATCAGTACCAGCGCAGCGGCCGTTCCCGATATCAAAGAAAAAATCAGGGAACATTTTAAAACGCGGGAAACGTTTCTCTTCCTTCCGAGAGACATATCTGCGGAAACAAGTTTCGATACGGCCAAAGGAAGGCTGAATGAAGAAATAATCAGAAGGATATTGTAGATGTCAAAAGCAGTACTATAATAATCCATTCCCTTATCTCCGATAATCCCGATCAGCGGAATCCGGTATACAAGGCCGATGATTCGGCTGATAATTGATGCAATTGCAAGAACCGAACCCTGTACTAAAAAATTCGTTCCGCGTTTCTTATTTTTACTCATAAAACTCTTCCATTCCTGCCAGACCCTTTTTTTGGGGCACAGGCGTTATCTTAAAATATTCATTGCGTTTAATATTACGTTCTGTTTTTCCTCCATGACAGACGCCTCTTCCGGCGTCATATGATCATAGCCGAAAAGGTGGAGCATACTATGTAAAATCAAAAACGCATATTCGCGCAGCTCACTGTGTCCATAGCTTTTTGCCTGCTCCTTTACCTTTTCAACGGAAACCACAATATCACCGAGCATAATTTCGCCGGTATCCGGATTAAAATTGTCTCCGTAGCACTCTTCCAGGCCCGAAAAATCGCCGGCGCGTGTATAAGACAAAAGAGGAAAAGACAGGACGTCAGTTGGTCGGTCAATTCCGCGGTATTCCCGGTTTATTTCATGAATACCCGGATTGTCGGTCAGTGTGAGATTTATTTCACACTCATACGGAAAAGCTTCGTGCGAAAGGGCCGCATCCGTCACTTCCTCCGCAATTTTTTTACAGTCAAAATCAAATTTCAGATCTGTTTCCATTTCTACATTCAGGCTCATATCAAAGCCTCCTCATTTAAAAGATACTCTCTGATCTTCAAAAATTTATTCATACTAAGCCCCGATTCATCATACATTCCATGTTCTGAAAATTCATTCAGCGTCTGATAAATCACCATATCCAGATTCCAGTTGCTTGACATGGTAGTCGCATCAAAAAGCTCCAGCTTCTTCACAAGCCCGTCCACCATTTGAACAATCGCGGACTCTGTCGTGGAGGGCAGCTTTTCCCTGCCCTGATATTCCAAAAGGATCTGAAATACGGGTTCCGGAAAACAATTTTTTTCCGCAATTCGAGCGCCGTTTTCTGCGATATGATCCCCTTCCATTATACCGATACGGTAATAAAATCCGGCGGCTGCACAAAGCGGTTCATCCGCACCTACAACCTGCGCGCATCTTTTTGACAGCGCAGAAACCCGTTTCGCATGAAGATATTCCTGTCTGGAAAATTTTTCCAGTTCACGGACAAGCGGATTTTCTTCATCGAGTAAATCCGCCAGCCTGTTATCTGCCTCTGAATCTCTGACCGCTAAAAGCCTTCCGTAAAACAAATCGATAATCAAAATCGAAGCCGCCCCTTCCAGTATCCCGTAAATCAGAACCTTATACCGGAATTCCTGATAGTGAAAATAATAGAAAAGCGGCGGAATCAGCGTAGAGGCACAGAATAAAATCAGATAATACCACTTTTTTAAATTGCTTTTCTCCAATGCCGATGCCAGCATGCAGCCAAATAAGATAAAGATGCAGAATTCGATGATTTCAAAGCTGCCGAGTCCGCCTGCCACCCCAAGCAATGAAGCAAATCCTATACTGACGGTAAAAGTAACAATTTCATTACAGAAAGCCGTCAGTAAAACCGGAATCAGGAACACCGGTTTTACAAACTCCGGAAAAAAAGAACTTCCGAAAAAAAGAGCCGCCGTAAGAAAAAATCCGGCCGTAATTCTTTTATAATCGGTTCCCCGGTCGGCCGAAATATGCCGTATCAGCCGATTATGCTCCAGGAGAAATACAAAAAGAGCAAAGAAAAGAATATCAAGCGCCGTAAGACAGATAACCAGATCCGGCGGCAGCTCTTTGCTTTGGCAAATTCCAAACGTATAAAGAAGCGTGATAAAAAACATAAATACAATATGAATCATACGCTTCATTACGATATGTTCATCCATACTTTATTTTAACCTCTGCTTCTTTCTTTTTTCGTTTTTGAGGCTGCGGCTCTCATAATCCTCATATGCCTTAACGATCTTCTGTACGATCGGGTGCCTTACGACATCAAGGCTGGTTAATTCGCAGATCCCGATCTCATCTACTCTTTTTAACACTTTAAGCGCAATATCAAGACCGGAAACCGCGCCGGGAGCAAGATCCTTTTGTGTAATATCGCCTGTAATAACGGCTTTTGAGCCGAATCCGATTCGCGTTAAAAACATCTTCATCTGCGCAGGCGTCGTATTCTGCGCTTCATCCAGAATAATAAACGCATTGTCTAAAGTACGGCCCCTCATATAAGCAAGCGGCGCGACTTCGATCAACCCTTTTTCCATATTCCTTTGAAAGCTCTCCGCCCCCATTATCTGATAAAGCGCGTCATAAAGCGGCCTTAAATACGGATCTACCTTACTTTGCAGATCTCCTGGCAGAAAGCCAAGCTTCTCCCCTGCTTCAATTGCCGGTCTGGTCAGGATAATTCTGCCGACTTCTTCGTTCTTAAACGCAGTAATTGCCATTGCCATAGCAAGATAGGTTTTTCCGGTACCGGCAGGTCCCATTCCGAACACGACCATTTTATTACGAATTTCATCCACATAGTTTTTCTGGCCCAATGTTTTCGGCTTCACCGGTTTCCCATTGACGGTATGACAGATACAATCTCTGTCAATTTCCACAACGGCGGAGGCTTTTTCCGTTTCCACTAAAGACAGCGCATAGTTGACATTCTGTTCGGTAATGGTATTTCCCCGCCTTGACAGTTCTAAAAGCTGCGAAAGTACGCCAGATGCCTGTTTTACCTGCTGTTCACTTCCTAAAAGTTTTGTAGAGGAATCTCTTATTACAATTGTAACGTGCAATGTTCGTTCGATTTTCTTCAGATACGCATCAAATTGTCCGAAAACATTTGACATATGTTCCGTCGGTATCTCTAAAGATCTTTCAGTCAGACTCATTCTGCTGCCCTTCTTCCACTGTGATTTCCAAAATTTCGGTAGGCTGGTACGAAACAATCGGTTCATAGACGTCGATGGTTCCGCTGACCACATATTTTTGATCCACTTTGTTTATCATAACATTTTTTTCTATAATTTGAATACCCTTTTCTTCCAAATTTGAAAGATACTGCCTGAAGTTTTCCTCGGCAATCGCCTTCGCTTCCTCTTGCGTATATTCTTTGTTTTCCGTAATATACGGTTCGTAAGAAACGGTACGAAAATAAACAGGAAGATAAAAATTTCTTGTAAAATGAAGCTGTGTATTTTCGGTGACAACATCATAAGTGCCTTCCGGCTTTTTAAAAAAGGGATTTTTTAAGATTTTGCCGAAAAACTGTAACTCATAATCCTTTTTTACTTCTCCTGTCTTCCTTTTATCCTGATAGGCGATATTTATTTCATCCGTATATTCATAAGTTACTCTCGCCAGAATATCCGCATCCGCACTTTGATAGAGATACTGCGTGACTTCTCCGTTATCTCCGATAATCTCTAACCTGCCGCTGACTAAGATATCTCCCTGCGCCACTTCCATTCCCTCTGTTACGAGCGGCGTGCCGTTTCGCGTAATGATTTCGGATATGACTCCGCTTTTTGAAGCGACAATATCGTAAACCTCTCCCTCCTGTTTTTCATAGACCTCGTCTGGCAGGAGACTTTCCTGCACGTCCACAGTCATTTTCGTGCCGTAAATTTTAATGGAAGTCCAGATCACCTCGTCATATCTGCTTCGCAGCGTTTCTTCCAGCTTGGCGCAGTCTATATTTTTGATTTTCGTGCCGAATGAGGCTTTTTCTTCCTCCAGGAAACGAATAATGGTATCCTCCGAAAGATAAGAATTTCCGTTTACTTCAATATTCCAGACAAAACCCGAAAAATAATAAAGAATTCCGGCAAAAAAGAGAATTCCCAGTACGTATGCCTTTCTCTTGCGATAACGGAATAAAAGAAACGGAAGACCTTTTCGTTCCAGTATCCTTGCTCTTGTTTTCGTTTTCCTTAGAATCGGCTTTAAGCTTTTATATCCTTGTACACTAATACAAAAATAGTAGCCGTTTTCCGCCGGTTTTAAGTTCCAGATTAAAATGTTGCGGTTCCCGCAAAGATTTAAAAAACGTTCCGGCGCATAACCGGTCAGATGTACATAAACATATCCGCGAAAATATTTAATCAATGATACAATAATCATTTAATACTCGTATTGAATCAGGTCAATCAGACCGGTGATTTTCATTTCCTCATTTGTATAATATTCGATGGACAGATGCGTGCCTGAGATAACGATTCTACAGTTTTTAGCCTGAATTTTGATAAAGGAATCCTCATAAATAAGGATTCCTTTATAATTTTCGATCAGGACTTCCCTGCGCCCCGTAACGGTTAGAATTGCGGCTCCAAGCATCAGATCCTTTGGAAGCTCAAGGCTGTTTATCATTTTTTCGCGGATTTGACTTTTTTTATTTTTACTCATATATCACTATATGAAAAAAACAACTTCCTTATTCAAGACAAGACCTTTTATTTCTTATAAAATTATCTCTTTTACGACAGGCTCCGGGCTTACGGCTTCCCTGCCGATTTCATATGCGCGCAGAACGGCTTCTTTTGCCGCTTCCGCCTTCTTTGCATCATTCGCATAAATCATTGCTAAAACATCTCCGGAAACGACCGGATCGCTGTTTTTCTTATGCAGAAGGATTCCGACAGAAAGATCAATCGGACTGTCTTTCTTTTCCCGGCCTCCTCCTAACATCATGCAGGCGGTTCCGATCTGCTCCGCCAGAATCCGCCGAACATAACCGTCTTCCGTGGCACGTACTTCAATTGCACAGGAAGCCTTTGGAAATTTTTCGGTATCATATACATAGGATGCGTCGCCTCCCTGGGCCGCGACAAATTCCGCAAGTTTATCCAGCGCTTTTCCGTTATCAATTACAGACTGCATCAGACTTTTTGCCGCTGCGTCATCCGCCGCCTTTCCTGCAAGCTGCAGCATCAGAGAACCGAGTGCGAATACAACCTCCGTAAAATCTTTCGGACCGTTTCCCTGCAACGTATGTATGGCTTCTATCACTTCTAAGGAATTACCGACCGCATAACCGAGCGGCTGGTCCATATCGGTAATTACGGCGGCCGTCCTTTTTCCGGCCATATTTCCGATTGAAACCATTGCTTTGGCAAGCGCTTTTGAATCTTCTATTTTTTTCATAAAAGCGCCGTTTCCGGTCTTTACGTCTAATACAATCGCATCGCTGCCTGACGCAAGTTTTTTGCTCATAATGGAACCAGCAATCAACGACATCTGGTCTACCGTTCCCGTTACATCTCTTAACGCATACAGCTTTTTGTCGGCCGGAGCAAGATTCGCCGTCTGTCCGGCTATGGCAATTCCGATTTTATTTACATTGTTTACGAATGTATCTTCGGATATTTCAGTTGAAAACCCCGGAAAACACTCCAGTTTATCAATGGTGCCTCCTGTATGTCCAAGTCCTCTTCCTGACATTTTTGCAACCGGCACGCCAAGCGAAGCAATTATCGGAGTCAAAGCCAGCGTTGTTTTATCGCCGACGCCTCCGGTACTGTGTTTATCGACTTTAATCCCCTTAATTCCGGACAAATCAAGCACATCTCCGCTGTCCCGCATGGCAAGCGTCAGATCTACCGTCTCCCGTTCGTCCATACCGGAAAAACAGATTGCCATTGTCATGGCAGACATCTGATAATCCGGAATACTCCCGTCGGTAAATCCTTGAATCATGTAGTTGATTTCCTCCGTAGAAAGCACGCCCCCGTGTTTTTTCTTTAAAATTAAATCGTACATTCTCATTGCATATTCCCCCTTATTATATCGCGGAATCATAAACGGAAAGATTCTAAACGGTATTGTTCACTGCCGGATCATTTCCGCCGTAACTTTTTCACAAAAGATTTATCCGATGTCGCTCATAAGTTCCAGCACCGTGTCATATCCTTTTTCCACCGCTATCTGCACCGGCGATATTCCCTGCCGATTCGTTTTGTTATAATCTGCGCCCTTCTTTATTAAATAGCGGGCAGATGCCTTATCCCCGTATTTTAAGGCGTAAAATAGAGCCGAGTTTCCTTCCCCGTCTATGGCGTTTACATCGGCGCCTGCGCTAATAAGTTCTTTTATTACACCTTGATAGCACTGGTTTGCCGCATTTAAAATCAGCGCCGTATTTCCATTGTGATCCGTGTGATTTACATCCGCCCCTTTCTCTAAGAACAAAGGCAGAAGTTCAATATTTGTATTAATATCAAGATACTGCAGCAGCATAAGAGGCGTTTTTCCGTCGCTTCTGGCAATATCCAGATGTTTCAGTTCCTGTAATACGGCTCTTCTTTCTTTTGCGCTTAAATCACCGCCCATTTTTTTCTTCATAACCGCATGATGAGCCGGCGTTTCGCCATTTATATTGCCAATCGTGTCGTCCGCACCGAAATCCTCAAGAATTTTTACAACTTCGGCATTTCCGTATATACAGGCCGTATGCAGCGGCGTATTTCCCGCTTCCGAAGGCGCATCCTGTGAAATGTTTACATCCGCGCCTTTTTCCAGCATTACCTTCAGCATTTCCGTATGATTGTTTTCCGCAGCCAAGTGCAGCGCTGATATTCCGTAATTGTCCGTCTGTTCCATGGATTCCCGTGAAAAATACAACGCCGCCTGTTCGTAATAATCGTCTTTTTCTCCCTGAAAAAGCATCGTACGTTTTTTTAAAGACGCCACAAGATTGGCCGGCGTTCTGCCTGCAATTACCGCCTTATTCAAATTCATTCCAAATTCCAGAAACTTTCGGAGTACCTTTTCACCGCAGTTTTGGCTAAAACATTTATCTCTCAGACAAAAAACAGTGCCGCCGCTGTGAATCGGAGCCGTAAAGTCTATTCCTGCGCTTTTGCATAAGTCGAGCACCTGACATGCTTCGTCATATAACAATGCATTACGCAAAATAGATGCAACACAGCCCATATCGCCGTCATCATCCGTATCCGCCTGTTTTAACAGTTTCTTTGTCAGATAGAGCGCCAAAGTCATCGGATCTCTATCCTCTGTGGAAACCCCTGCATACACATTTGAAGTAATCCTGCTGAAATTGGATATGTCCATACGGTTTATATCATACTGCGAACTTGCTCCGTGATCCTTTAATGCGATGCACAACCCTTCATTGCGGTAATCTGATGCCAGTTCAAGAGGCGTTTTTCCCTCCCTGTTTTCCCTGTTTACAAGACTGCTGTTTTTCATTAGTCTTAACGCCGCTGTCAGATGGCGATTGGAAATTGCCAGCATCAAAAGTGTATTTCCATTCTCGTCCGTATCATCTGCTGACACGCCCTTTTCCAGAAAGACGTCGGTCAGCGCCCAGGAAATATTGGTGTTACCCTCCGATAGCATTTGAGAAAACGCTGTTTTTCCTCCGTTATTTTTCTGATTGATATTGCACTGAAGCAAATGTGCAATCGGCGCTCGTTGTGCGATACTCTGACTTACGCATTCATAACCGACAAACATTCCTTTGATATGAGATCTGGCAAGATAATGATATGCGTTTCTTCCTTCCGCGTCGCAGCAGGAATCGTTTGCACCGTGACAAAGCAGAAGCTTCACCATTGACAGATTGCCGCGGCAGCAGGCAAGCATCAGCGGCGTAATTTTATTTTCCCTGCCGTCCGTACCGTTAATATCGATCCCATTCTCTTCCTTCAGCGCTTGTTCCACAATTTCTTCAAAATTCAGCCAGACAAGAAGCTCAAAAACGGTCAGTCCGAGACTGCCCGTATATTCGGATAAAAATGTTTTTGGACATGAAGAAATACATGTGTGAATAGCCTGTATTTCTTCAGGCGTAAAAATATTATATCTGTAGATGCAGTTTGTAAAATCATCCTTCCACCACGGGAGATATTTCATTCTGTTTGTCTCGCTTGACTGCACCAAAAGCTTCTTTAAGTCCTCTTTCGTGTAAATCACGCTCATAATTGCGGTTTTCCTTTCCTTTTCGCGCATTGAAGGGCAAAATATCGTTCGATTCTCTAACTGTTAATTCTCGGCTCCGGCCATAAGAAGCTTCTCTACAATGTCATTATTGCCGTTTTCCGTAGCATAATAAAGGGCCGTATGCTCCCGAAGATCCGAATATGTCACATTGGCGCCATGCTCCAGCAATAAGCCGACAATAAAGTTATTCCCCTGCTTTGCAGCAATAATCAGCGCCGTTTCGCCGTATTCGTTTCGTTCGTCGATACCGGCTCCTTTGGAAAGAAGCATTTTAACAAGGGGTTCGTTTTCATTTTCCGCCGCCATATGCAACGGCATTTCTCCATGTTCGCCGCTTTTATTTACATCTGCTCCCGCCTCTGTTAAAAGTTCCGCAATGAGAAGATTATTTTCCGCCGCGGCAATACAAAGAGGCGTCATTTTTTTGTCATTTCTGACATTCAAGTCTGCATTTCCTTTTGCAATCATTGTTTTTATGATCTCTGACTGTCCGTTATAACAGGCCTGATGAAGGGGAGTGTTTCCGAAAACGTCGGCATTGCACATACTTTCTCCCGACATACTTTCGATCAATTGTACAAGACCGAATGCATTCGCATAATCCAGAGCCGTATGATTTTCGTTATCCATAACGGTACTGTCTGCTCCCAGCTCCGTCAAATACCTTGCTGCTTCCGCCTTTTTTGCTTCCACGGCATAAATAAGGGCTGTCTTCCCGTCCCGATCCGTGGCATTGAGATCCGCTCCGGCATCTGCCAAAAGCTTAATAATTTCCTTATTTCCGGAAACTGCCGCCATATGCAGCGGCGTAACGCTTCGGTTTGTAATTAAATTCACATCCGCGTCCTTTGCAAGCAGCAGTTTTACAATATCCCGATATCCTTTTTTACAAGCGTAATGAAGCGGGGCGCAGCCTGATTCGTCCACCGCGTTCACACAGATTCCCTCTTTTTTTAAAAATGCTGTCACAACACCCTTTTGTCCATTCTGACATGCTGTTATCAGTAGTTTTTCCATATCTCACCCTTTGCAAATGAAGCATTTATTTTTTCGTATCCATTATATCAGAAAAATATAAAAATTCCTAATTATTTTTCAGAAGACTTCCCGAAAAAATGATATATCCTATTTATAAAACCCCTGCAAACAGCGTACCCACACCATTCACAAGGGTTTCTTCATTCAAATAGCCAAACTATTCGGGCAAACTCCGCTTATGCGTTCATCTGTTTTGCGAAGTTTTCTCTTTTTTGTGCCCCGGTCATATGTTCCTGGGAGTGGAGCTATACTGTAAAAACAGACACAAATCTGCATCATCTGTTACAATAAACTGTACACAAAGAAGGAGGAGTGTTGTGATCAAAACTTTCATGCCTTCAGCCTTTCTGCTCTGATTCCTCTACATCTGCATCCTTTGATAAAATTCCAAACAATGATTTCGCTATATCTACTTAATCCTGACGGGGATTCACTTGATTTGCCAGTACCTCATAGACCTCTTTGTTCTGTCTAATCAATCTCTTTGAGATACTCAAAATATTCTCATCGGATGCGAAGGTATTATCTTCTGTTTTAAACATCTTAGATATTCCCTCCTGTCTTCTCCCATATAAGCTTGCCTGGACTACTGATAAAATAATTTTGTGTATTCCGTCTGCGTATCTGCGATGTGATATATATACACCGTTTCATGAATAACCCGGTAAATAGCAACATGCTTTTTGCAGATTATCATCCGGTATCCCTGCTCGTTGATCCAATCATCCGGGGTAGCCGAACCGGAATCTGGAAACTGTTCCAATCGTTCAATGGTGTCTAAAATATGGTCGCTGACTTTCAATGCTGTCTGCACATCAAACTGCAGGATATAATAATCTTCTATTTGTTTCAAATCCTCCCATGCGGAAGGAAGAATTTCCACTTTAAACTTCACCGGCTCTCTCCCTTAAGCGTTTTCTCGCTTCTGACACGCTGATTGTCGGCTCTCCGTCCATTCGTTCCTGCTCCGCCTGCAGTACCCTTGCTCTTAACTGCAGCATCTGTTCCCGTTTCTCAAAGGCATCTATACTCATTAATACTAAGTCACCTTCCCCATTTTTGGTAATATATATTGGTTCTTTTGTTTCTTTGGCTAATGCAGATATCGTTGCATAATCATTTCTCAGTGCTGCCGATGCTTTTATAAGCATAATCCTCTCTCCCTTCATTTCTATTATAATTTCCTTTTATGTTCCATTTCTGGCAACAAACTTTCATATCAATTTTCTGATATAATTATACTATTACTTTGCAGCAAAGTAAAGACTTATTTTCTTATATGATTGACACAATCGCCTTTTTTATTAAAAGTGTAAACAATATCTCTGTCGTCTGCCTCTTTTCATATCAGATAGACTATATATGATTTTCTTATGTTCAAATATATATGATTTTTATTAGAATCACCCATCACATCATCAACCCAAATCCAGCCCCCTCTCCTTCTTCCATATCCTCCACTTCTTCTGTTGCCTCTTCCTCCAATGCCAATCCGAATTTTCCTATTTCTACTAAATGCATCATTGTCTCCTTTCACGCCTTAAGCGATTTTAATTATATTAGAAAAAGCAGACGCTCATCATCCTGACCAACTTCTGCTTTCCTCTGACCAACTTTTTCTACCATATAAAAATCATGCAAACTTCGCTTCCAAAGTTGGTCAAAAAATTTTGACCAACTTGCCTGACCAACTTTTGACCAACTCTGGTACAAAAACTTACGATATTTGCACCAGTTTATGATACACCCTAAATCGCAAAAAACGCTGGAAACATGCGTGTTCCCAGCGTTTTATAGGGTTCTTTATAATCAGACGATTTATTTCATCTGCGCCGCAACTTCTGCAGCAAAATCTTCCTGCTTCTTTTCAATACCTTCGCCTGTCTCAAAGCGGACAAACCTCTTAACGGCAACTTTTGTTCCCGCATTTTTTGATACTTCTTCCAGGTATTTTGCAACAGACTGCTTTCCGTCCTCAGCTTTGACATAAACCTGATCTACCAGACAGATTTCCTTTAATTCTTTGCTGACACGTCCCTCAATCATACCGTCAATAACCTTTTCCGGCTTCTGGGATTCCTTCGGATCATTCATAATCTGTGCACGCAGAATCTCTTTCTCATGTGCGATATATTCGTCGCTGATTTCTGCTCTGGAAACGTATTTCGGATTTAAAGCCGCAACCTGCATAGCAATATTGGTCATAGCTTCTTTTACGGTATCGTTAACAACATCCGAATCAGCTTCTACAATTACACCGATTCTGCCGCCGCCGTGAACATAAGAAACAACACAGCCGTGTTCTGCAACTACTTTCTCGAATCTGCGGATTTTTAAGTTCTCACCGATTACCGCAACCTTTTCTACCAAAGCGTCCTTTACTGTCTTAGCATTGTCCTCGATCCAAGCTTCTTCCATAAAAGAATCCAAATCGGATGCATCCGATACCACCGCCTGATTTGCAACAGCTTTTACAAATTCCTGGAACGTTTCATTCTTTGCAACAAAGTCAGTCTCAGAATTTACTTCCACAACGGCTGCAGTCTTTTCATCCTTTACCACAACGGTACAAAGACCTTCTGCTGCGATTCTGCTCGCCTTCTTTTCCGCCTTAGCCTGTCCGTTTTTTCTTAAATATTCAACGGCCTCTTCCATATTTCCGTTTGTTTCATTCAATGCTTTTTTACAATCCATCATACCTGCGCCTGTTGTTTCACGCAGTTCTTTTACCATAGCTGCTGTAATAGCCATTTTATTTTCCTCCCAATATAATTACTCTGCCAATTATGCTTCCACTGCTTCTTCTGCCGTTTCCGCATCGCCGGATTCTACCAAAACTTCCGCTCCCTGATTTGCCTCTACAATTGCATCGGCCATCTTGGAAACAATAAGCTTTACGGCTCTGATTGCATCGTCGTTACCCGGAATCACGTAATCAAGCTCTTCCGGATCACAATTCGTATCAGCAATACCGATTAATGTAATACCGAGCGCATGTGCCTCCTGCACGCAGATTCTCTCCTTTTTGGGATCTACAATAAAAATCGCATCCGGTATTCTCTTCATTTCTTTAATACCGCCGAGATTTCTCTCTAATTTTTCCCACTCTTTTCTCAGAGCGATAACTTCCTTCTTTGGCAATACTTCAAACGTTCCGTCTGCAGCCATTGTCTCGATTTCTTTTAATCTTGCAATTCGGCTCTGAATCGTCTTGAAGTTTGTCAGCATACCGCCCAACCATCTTTCGTTGACATAAAACATGCCGCAACGTTCCGCTTCGGACTTAATCGCATCCTGTGCCTGTTTCTTTGTTCCGACAAAAAGAACGGTACCGCCTTCCGCTGCAATATCGGAAATAGCCTTGTAAGCTTCGTCTACCTTTACAACAGATTTCTGCAAATCAATGATATAAATCCCGTTTCTCTCCGTATAAATATACGGAGCCATTTTCGGATTCCATCTTCTTGTCTGATGTCCGAAATGAACACCTGCTTCCA
>CANPGM010000009.1 GCA_947573605.1 uncultured Roseburia sp.
GGTCAGAGCATTTAGAGAATCCGTTTGCCGGAACATACAGCGAGTGATATTTTGTACAATTTGCCAGCCAACAACCTAAAACCAGCCTTTTGACACCCGAATCATTATAGGAAACTGCGTCGTCAGACGCTTTTTTATTCAATCACATTTTTCCTGCTTCTTTCTGGCGAATTTTTTTGTTCATCTCTTTTGCCAGCTTCTTATAATGAAATGAAAAGCCGAGCCAGAGCAGGAAAGCAAGCAGCAGTTCGATGAAAATCGAAAAAAGGCAGGTTTTCCATCCGAATGCAAGGGGAATCCATCCGACATTGAGTCCGACAATCAGATAAATGGCACATCCGATTCCCATGTGTATGATTACTTTAAGTGCATAAGGAAGTTTGTCGCTTGCATAAACAATGGATGGTAAGGAAAAACCGATTCCTACGATAATTGTTCCGACGGCCTGCCTGGTGAAGGTCCATTGTTCGAAAAATGCGCTTCCGCCCGTAATAAGATCAAATACGACACCTAATGTTACAAAGATAATACATGCGATACAGATGCCCTGAAGAATTACTTTAATTAATGTTTTCATATGAGTCCCTTTCCCTTTCTATAACCCTAAATATTTTTTTAATTCAGGCAGATATTTTCTGGATATATAATCCTTTAATCCGTTTTTCAACAGAACCAGCATCGTTCCGTTGAAGGAGTATTCTACCTGGTTTAGCTGCTTTAAGTTTATTACCGTAGATTTTGATATCTGCATAAAAGAGTCGCCGAGACGGTTCTTCATTTCATACAGACGCTTGCCTGAGAAATATTTTTTCTGCTGGCAATATACGATAAGCTGTTCCTCCTCTATTCGCAGCATATAGATATCGGACGGTTTCAAAACGAATATCCGGTCGTTTTCCGTAACGGTAATGACGTTATCCGAAGCAGATAGCTTATCAATAAGCTCCCGGATTTCATCCGTTACTTTATCGGCATAAATTTCGATATACGGTTCTTTGATGTCCGGCGATATCTTTAGATCGACTTTCATGTATGTTTCCCTCCCTTTTTGTTTTCTGTGCTAATCATATTATAAAAGGGCAAAGCTGTCAGTTCTTTTTCGGTAAGTGGAAAAAGAGGCGCCGTAAGATACAAGGAGGGTGCGGTAAAGACAAAAACCATATTGCAAACGGATTGAAAAAACGGGGGATATATGTTAGTATGGTTGCAGAAAACAGATAAAATGCGTAATTTAATTATATGAAAGCGAGTGAGAAGGTTGACTGTGAAAGAACGGCAGCATCAGGAAGATTTACAGCGTTTGAGCAGCCTGCGTCCGATAGATGACGATTTTATGCGGTGTCTATTTAAAGATCATATTTTGCTGGCTGAACTTGTATTACGTATTATAACAGATAAGAGTGATTTGAAAGTTACTGAATGTCAGACCCAGAAAGATATAAAAAGACTGGCGGGATCGCGATCTATCTGTTTGGATGCCTATGGGACGGATTCAACCGGAAAAAAGTATGATCTGGAAATACAAAGAGAAGACAGAGGCGCGAACCCGCATCGAGCACGGTATCATGCCAGTGTCCTGGATGTTGAAAATCTGGATGCCGGCCAGGATTTTAAAGAATTGCCGGATACGTATACGATCTTTATTACGGAGAAAGATTTTTATGAAAAAGGAGAGCCTGTTTATCCGATTGAACGTATCAATCTTGTGACAGGGAAGCCTTTTGAAGACGGGGAACATATTCTTTATGTAAACGGACAGTATCGAGGCGATTCCGAGATAGGGAAGCTTATGCATGATTTTAATTGTACAAAAGCGGATGAAATGAATTTTCAATTATTGGCGGAGCGAACAAGGTATCTGAAAGAAAATCCGGAAGGAGTGAGCGAAATGTGTAAAGTGATGGAAGAGATGAGGGATGAATCTTTAAAGCAGGGAATAAAACAGGGTATAGAGGAAGGTATGAAAGAATCCGCACTTCGCATGCTTGCTGCAGGAAAATATGCGTTGGAGGAAATTGTCAATATTTCCGGGTTGTCTCCGGAAGAAGTGAATCGGTTAAAAGCAGATATAAAGTGATATTAGGTATTCAGGAACCGGGAGCCGGAGAAATGGTTTCCGGTTTTTTGTGTCAATGGGCGAGTTATGGCAGTTTCAAGCAATCATTTAGTAAAAATATCACGGATTCAAGCAGCAATTGATGTTCTGAAACAAAAAAATCTGTTACACTAAAGCTGTCAATCGAAAGCGCCGGCAATCCTCGAATGACAGATATTATGAAAGAGAGGAAACGAATATGTTTGATACAAGAAAAACAGGAGCAATGATAAAAGAGGCAAGAATTGCACAGAATATGACACAGATGGGGCTTGCGGATGAAATGCAGGTAAGCTTTCAGGCAGTTTCTAATTGGGAAAGAGGCAATTCCCTGCCCGATATTGCAAAAATCGGTCAGCTTTGTCAGGTTCTTCATATCAGTGTAGAGGAGCTTTTGGGAGTAAGCGATACCGCAAAAGCGCTTCAAAAAGTAATGCAAAAAGAAGAAGGAGAGAGTGACGAGTCAATTGAAATGAAGGATATCTGCAAAGTGATTCCTCTTGTACCGCCCCAAAAGGCAAAAGAGCTGGTTGATGATAATATAATGGAAGAAAACGGTGTTTGTATAGCCGAGCTTATCGCAGTGGCTCCCTTTTTAGACAGTGAATATCTTGAGAAGCTGATAGAGAAAGCAGACGTAAGGAGCTTAAGTGAAATAGTAGGATTGGCGCCTCATATGGACGACGAGGCATTGGAACGACTGGTATTGAAAGCTGACGTAAAGGATTTGGAAGGGTGCATTGCGCTGGCGCCGTTTTTAAATGACGAAGCGCTGGATAAGCTAATTGAAAATCAGATACAGAGCGGACAGTTCTGCAGTACGCCGGAACTTTATCCGTTTTTATCGGATCAGTGTTTGAAAAAGCTTTCTTCTTATTTTGTTGAAAAAAACGATTTGGCGGCGCTGCGGGAGCTGATGCCGTTCTGCTAAAGGCGTCCCTGCCGCATATTTGCGGCGGGGAATCTCTTTTTTTGCGCGAAATCCCGTCCCTCATTGAGTGTATACAAGGTGCCTGACATAATATAGCGGAAATTGTGGTATTAATATCATAATATAAGAATGCAGGAAAAGTGATAGCGTGAAAACTGCAAAGATGATATAATAGGCGCATATGGCACAAAAAGGGAGGAATGATATGGATATATTCGGAATACTGGAACTTATCGGCGGCCTGGCGCTGTTTTTATACGGAATGAACGTTATGGGCGGCGGCCTTGAAAAGATGTCAGGCGGGAGGCTGGAACGGATTTTAAAAGGTTTAACATCTAACCCAATTAAAGCAGTGCTTTTGGGTGCGGGGGTAACCGCTGTGATACAATCTTCATCTGCTACAACTGTAATGGTAGTAGGTTTTGTTAATTCCGGGATTATGAAATTTTCTCAGGCAATCGGAATTATTATGGGGGCAAACGTAGGGACAACAATAACCTCATGGTTATTAAGTCTGACCGGTATCAGCGATTCAAGCGGAATCCTGTTAAGACTTTTAAAACCAAGCTCTTTTTCGCCGCTTCTGGCATTCCTGGGCGTACTTTTTTATCTATCCGGGAAAAGCGATAAGAAGAGAATTACAGGAGAGATTCTGCTTGGTTTTGCCGTACTGATGACAGGTATGGAGGCTATGAGCGGAGCGGTAAAGCCTTTGGCGGATGTGCCTGAATTTACAAATATATTACTGATGTTTCGTAATCCGATTTTAGGCGTACTGGCCGGAATGATCTTAACGGCGGTGATTCAGAGTTCGTCGGCTTCTGTCGGAATCCTTCAGGCGCTGTCTGTGACAGGTGCGTTTACGGTCGGTTCCGTCGTTCCGATAATTCTTGGACAGAATATCGGAACCTGCGTTACGGCGATTATTTCGGCAATCGGCGCAAACAGAGATGCCAAACGGACGGCTGCAGTTCATTTGTATTTTAATTTAATAGGAACAATTCTGTTTCTTATACTGTTTTATCTTGGAAATGCAATCCTTCATTATTCTTTTATTGACAATATAGTCGGTGCGGGGGGAATTGCCCTGATTCACAGTATTTTTAATATCTTTACGACGGTGCTGCTGCTTCCGTTTGTGCATAGCTTAGAGAGGCTTGCGTACCTTACCATACCGCTTGCCTCGGAGGAAAAGGAAAACCGAGACGAAACTTTTGCCGTATTGGACGAGCGGTTTTTAAACACTCCTGCTTTTGCAGTGGCGCAATGCCGGTCCTTGATTAAGGAAATGGGCGTTCTGGCGAAAGACAGTTTTATAGAGGCGATGGAGGTAGTAAAGCAGCCTACAAAAGAAGGTATTGCATCGGTTATCGACAAGGAAAACAGAGTGGATGTTTATGACGATAAAATCAGGGCTTACCTGATCCGACTTAACGGAGAGAATCTTTCATACGCGGACAGTATTAAAGTTACTTCGCTTCTCCACTGTCTGACCGATTTCGAACGTATTTCGGATCATGCGGAAAATGTGGCGGAATGTGCAAAGCAAATATTAAAAGAAGATTTAAAATTCTCGAAAAAGGCGCAGGAAGAAATGAATGTATACTCTGAGGCGCTTACCGATATTTTAAATCGGACGACAAATGCATTTGTAGAAGATGATGAAAGACTTGCAAGGTCCGTTGAGCCGCTGGAAGAAGTAATTGATAAATTGAATAAGACAATAAAAAAACATCATATGAAACGGCTTGGAAAGGGGAAATGTACGGTTGGTATGGGATTGATTTTGTCCGATCTGGCGATGAACTACGAACGGGCAGCGGACCATTGCTCGAATATTGCAGTTTATATGATGCAGCTTAAGGACGGCCAGATTGAAGAGCACAGTTTTACGGAACAGATGGACGCGGCGGAAAGCGCAGAGTTTACAAGACAGGTAGAGAAATACAGAGAAAAATATCAGTTATAAAAGTAAGTTGTAATTCGGCATGGATACGATAAGTTTCTTTTAATGGTTTTTTAGGGGGAGGGTATTTATGAAAAAAGTACGATTTGTTCTTGTCGGCGCAGGGTGGAGAGCGCTTTATTATGTGCGGATTGCAAAGGCTTTACCGCAGTATTTTGAACTGTGCGCGGTATTTTGCAGAACGGAGGAAAAAGCAAAAGCGCTTGCAGCGTCTAACAGTGTTCATACGACAGTTTCGATGGAAGAATGCCAAAGACTCCGGCCGGATTTTGTTGTTGTAGCTGTAAAAAAAGAAGCAATCGCAGCAGTTTCGGAGGAATGGCTGAACAACGGTTTTGCGGTGTTAAGTGAAACCCCGGCTTCCCTTGATTTGTCGGTATTGCATCATCTATGGGAATTAAAAAACAGCCGCGGATTTAAAATGTGCGTGGCAGAACAATACAGGTTTTATCCGGTTTATCAGACAATGCTAAACGTTCTTGACAAAGGGTTAATCGGTGATCCGGTAAACGTAACCATTTCGCTTGCTCACGAATACCACGGAGCAAGTCTGATACGAGCGTTTTTACGGGAAGGCATTCGGACTCCGTTTGAAGTATCGGCAAAAGAATATGCATTTCCTACAACAGAGACGCTAAACCGCTACGAACGGATTACAGACGGCAGAATAGCAGAGAAAAAAAGAATGCTGGCTGCTTTTACGTTTGCAGACGGAAAGGCGGCATTTTATGATTTTGATTCCGAACAGTACCGTTCGCCTATCAGAAATCATTATATTAAGGTACAGGGATGCCGCGGAGAAATGAAAGACGAGGTATTTTATTACCTGGACGGGAACAATGAGCCGATCTGCGAACCGCTCCGAATTTCGGAACAAAAATTATGCGGCGAACCGGAATACGCAGGGCTTATCGGCTTGTCGGAGATTACCGGAATCACGTTTCACGGAACAGAGGTCTATACGCCGGTGTTCGGTCTGTGCAACCTCGCGCCGGATGAGACTGCCATTGCTCATGTGATGCTGGATATGGCGTTATATGTAAGAGAGGAAAAGGAGCCGGATTATCCGCTGGAATATGCGCTTCAGGATGCATATATGGCGATTCTTATGAAAGAATCGGCTCAGCGGGGCGAAGTGATAAAAAGTACGGCTCAGCCGTGGCAGATTTATAAAAGAGAGGAATAAGTATGTTTTCTGTTTCGGATATCAGAACGGAGGCGTATGCGACGTCCTACAGTCGCGGAAGGCAGTTATATGAAAAAGGGGCCGTTTTCGATTTTTCGTACGAGATGTATCTTTCGGAAGAGGTTCCGTATGCAGATATAACAGCGAAGGTTCGAGGCTCCCAACAAAACGAATATCGGGTGACGGAAACGATAGATGAAGAGTTTGAAGAGATTTCATCCTATAAATGTGAATGCGAAGCGTTTTATCATTATGGCGGATTATGTAAGCACTGTGTTGCAGTTGCGCTTACATATGTAAATTGTCGTGCTCCGTTGGAAATATTGCGGCTAAAACAGGGCTCTACAGAAGAGTTTGTAGAAACTTTCACTTCGGTGGAGAAACTGAAAACCGCAAATGCATTGAAGAATCTTTTAAATCAGTACTCTCTAAAGGCAAGTTCGAAATACATGCTTCCGGAATCCGTTTACGGAAAAGTGGAGTTAGAGCCTCACTTTGAGATGAATTACAGTTATGCTAAGGTAGAATTTAAAATCGGTGTTGACACAAAATACGTTTTAAAAAATATTACGGCGTTTTTGGAGTCTTTAAATGCAAACGAAAAGGTACGCTATGGGAAAAAACTGGAATTCTATCATCATATGGATGCATTTACAGAGTTTTCAAAACGGATTATCCTTTTTTTACAACAGGCGCTTGAGGATAAGAAACGGTTGAGTAAGTCTCATGTATATTATGTGTATTCCGGCGGCATTGAACGTACGCTGGAACTGGATGCGACCGGAATCGATCGTTTTTTTGAAGCGGTGGGAACGGAGCCGTTTCACGGAAATTTCGGCTATTCGGATGCGGATTCTTACAGAATTTCGGAAGAAGTGAAAACGCCGAAACTTACGATTAAAGCCGGTGCAGCGGGCGTTTTTCTTGTAATGGAACCGATGATGATCGTGGAAGGAAACCGTTACTATTATACTTACGAGGACGGCATAATTACACGGCTCAATCCCTTTCTGAAAAAACGGTTATCGGATTTTTTTGACTTTTTGTATCGTCAGCAGTCGGGCGGCGACTGCTATATTGCACCGGCGGAACTGCCGATGTTCTGCAGAGATATGATGCCGTTGCTTCAAAAAGGATTTCAGGTAATTTCAGAAGGATTTGATGAATCGCTTTATGTTCCTCCGAAGCCGGAGTTTGAACTTTATCTGGACAGGCAGGATCATGTGACTGTCGGTGCAAAACTAATGTCTGTTTATGGCGAACAAAAGTATAATGTTTTGGAAAAAATAAAACCGGGGGAAGTGCGTGATATATCGGAAGAGCTTCGGATAAAAACGCTGGCCGAACCTTACTTTAACGATAAAGATCCGACGGGCACTTTGTTTGTTCTGACTAAAAACGAGGATCTTTTGTATCATTTGCTTGCAGGCGGGTTGCAGAGGCTAAGCGGACATATGACGATTTATACGTCCGAGGATTTTCGGAGCATGAAAGTAACCCCCGCTCCGTCCGTTACGGTAGGAGTATCATTAAAAAGCGATCTGCTGGAACTGAGAATACAGTCAAAGGAGTTAAAGCAGGAAGAACTTGCCTATCTCCTGTCAAAATATGACCGGAAGAAAAAATATATCCGTCTGAAAAACGGAGACTTTCTGGATTTGTCAAGCCACGGGATCACATCATTGGCGGAGCTGAGCCAGGATTTGCACTTGAAGGAATCGGATTTGAAAAAAGGTACGGTTATTGTACCAAAGTACCGCGCAATGTACTTAGACGCGGCTTTAAAAAACACACAGCTTTTATCGGTGGAAAAGAATCGTGACTTTAAAGGCATGGTGCGGAATATGAAAACCATCGAGGACAGTGATTTTGAGGTTCCGGAATCTCTGAAGGAAATTATGCGGAGCTATCAAAAAGAAGGCTTTCTGTGGCTGAAAACACTGCGGGAGAATGGGTTCGGCGGAATTCTTGCGGACGATATGGGACTTGGTAAAACACTTCAGGTGATAAGCCTTCTGCTGTCGGAACAGCACGAAGCTGCCGCAGGAGAAAAAATAAAGAGACGTTCTCTGATTATCTGTCCCGCCTCGCTGGTCTATAACTGGAAGAAAGAAATGGAGCGTTTCGCACCGGAATTGAGCGCGGTAACTATTACCGGGAATGCCGCAGAGCGAAAAGAGATCATTTTATCATCAACAGAGGGACAGATTTTAATTACCTCGTACGATCTTTTAAAACGTGATATTAAAAATTATCAGGACATTACATTTGCAGTCCAAGTGATCGACGAAGCGCAGTATATTAAAAATGCAGGGACACAGGCCGCAAAGGGCGTCAAACAGATTACGGCTGCTTTTAAGCTGGCTTTGACCGGAACGCCGATTGAAAACAGACTGAGCGAATTATGGAGTATTTTTGACTATCTGATGCCGGGCTTTTTATATTCGTATCAGCGTTTTCGTGAGGAATTGGAGGCGCCGATTGTTGTGAATCAGGACGAAAACAAGACGGAACGCTTACAGCGTATGATCCGACCCTTTATTTTAAGGCGCTTAAAGAGCGACGTATTAAAGGATTTGCCGGAAAAACTTGAGGAGAACGTATATGCAAAGCTTGAGGGCGAGCAGATGCGTCTTTATGAAGCGCATGTGCAGCAGATGAAACAAATGTTGGATAAAACGACGGACGAGGAATTTCATTCTAATAAAATTCAAATTCTTGCGGAGCTGACGAAGCTGCGGCAGATATGCTGCGACCCGGCTCTTTTATATGAAGGATACGACGGGGGTTCGGCAAAGACGGACATGTGTCTGGAATTGATTGAAAATGCCGTAAACGGCGGACATAAGGTACTTTTATTTTCCCAGTTTACAACAATGCTCGATCGTCTTGCAGAACGTCTCAGAAATTCGGGAATTGCCTATTATATGCTGACCGGTTCCGTAAATAAGGAAAAGCGTATGCAAATGGTAGAAAGTTTTGATAAAGATGCGGTTTCTGTCTTCTGTATCTCCTTAAAAGCCGGCGGTACGGGACTTAATCTGACTGCTGCGGATATTGTTATTCACTATGATCCGTGGTGGAATGTAGCGGTGCAGAATCAGGCGACCGACCGCGCTCACCGAATCGGCCAAAAGAATATCGTCACTGTTTACAAGCTGGTTTCACAGGGGACAATTGAAGAAAAAATCATTACGATTCAGGAACGGAAAAAGATGCTTTCGGAGCAGGTGCTGGGCGCAGAAGGCATAGATTCCGTTAGCTTTACGAGAGAGGAACTTCTTGAAATGCTTACTGCCGAAAACGACGGCCTTCTTATATCGCAGCGGGTGTAAGTATGATGGCAAGGATAAGGAAAATCCGGGGATGGCTGGGGAATAGAATCGGATCCTGTTATATTTTTTTGATTTTGTCGATTCTGCCGCTTTATTTTCGGGATTTTTATTTTGATATTACAGAAGCGAAATACGATTTTGTAATTTATACAACGATTTTTGGCGCTATAGGCTATCTTTTCTTCCATGAAGCGAAAGAAATACGAATAAAGAGACTCTTTTCTATAAAACCTTTCGTTTGTTATCTTTTTTTTCTTGCTTTTGGGGCCGTTTCCGTTCTTTTATCGGAATATCCTTATGCCGCGTTTTTCGGCGGTGCAGGAAGATATAAAGGATGGTTTCTTTATTTTATCTATGGAATTGCGCTTGCGATGCTCGTCCTTGCAGGAAAGATTCGCTTCCGGCTGTTGTATTATATGGAAATTTCGGCGGGACTTGCAGGAATCCTGGCGCTTTTAAACAACTATTATATTGACGTATTCGGATTCTATACAGAACTGCAGGAGGACCAGCATCTGGCTTTTACGTCTACGTTCGGAAACATCGGAATCTTCGGCGAATATCTATCGCTTATGCTTGTGATTTCAGGAATTTTGTTCTGTCTGTCTCACAAAGACTTGAGCGTCCGCTTTCTGCACGGCGTCGTTTATGAGATTTGTGTATTGTCGCTGTTGATGAACAGCGAGGACGGAGCGTTTATTGGCGTCGCGTTTTTCTTCGCTGTATTTCCGTTATTTTTGGCGTATAAATCCGAACTGCAAAGATATTTGCTCCTGCTTTCTCTGTTTTTTGGAACGGGGGCTGCGCTTGGTATCATGAATCGCAGTCTGCGGGCGAAAGAGCGCAGAGGAATCTGTCTGGCGCTGCAAAGCCATGTGACGGAGTGTCTGGCGGTTTCGGCAGTTTTACTATTGATAGTCCTATTTACGTTATTTGTAAAAATGAAACATCAGAGACGAATTAAGACAGGAAAGGTTATTTACGGTGCAGGATTGCTGCTGTTGTTTTTGCTTGGTGCAGGGATTCTCCTGGCGGTAAATACGAAAACGGTAGTTCTTCATAATAATGAGGCGCGGAATCTGTTTTATTTTTCGGATGAATGGGGCACTTACCGCGGATATATCTGGAGGCTGATGTGGGAATCGTTTTGGGATCTTCCGTTTTTTAAAAAGCTGTTTGGAATCGGGCCGGATACGCTTTACTTTCTTTACCAGGAACATTATGCAGACATGGATTATCCGGTGAAAGCGTTTGACAACGCACATAATATTTATCTTCAGATGCTGGTGGGTCATGGTATTCTCGGATTTTTTTCCTGGTTTGGCTGGGGGCTTTCATCACTTGTCATGTGTGAAAAAAAGAGAAAGCAGGACAGGCGCTTTCTGGTAATTTTATTCGGACTGGTTACGTATGCCTTAAACGGCCTTGTCGGACTCAATACCATCCATGTATCGGCCATGATACTGATTTTTATGGGAATTTGCCTGTGCGAGTTTACGGATGCAGACTGACGTCTCAGAGAAAAATTTGTCGCAAATCGGACGGGAAAACAGAATCAGACAAAAAAAGGATTTCAAGAATTGACAAATACCATAATTTACTATATATTAAAAAAAGCGATATATTTTTGAACGAAATATGGAATTTGTGGGGGAGTAGTTCGCGCGTACGCGTGATTTGTCAACATTCCCGGTCAAGAACGCGGCGCTTTGAATGGTATGCGGCGGTTTGGCCTGGCAAATCTTAAAGAATGAGACTCATGTATGTTTTTCGAAAAGTATTTTCGACAGACATACATGGAGTCTTTTTTATCATATAGGAAACTGCGTCGTCAGACGCATGTATTCACAAGTTCGCTTTGCGAACTTGCAGAGAGTGCGAAGCGCTCTTTTTTATTATCGCGATTTCGCGCGAAAAATTTATGGGATGTCTGAATTTTTGGAAATGGGTCATACTATAATATAGAAAGAGAGAAATAAAATATGGGAATTATTATTGAACTTTTTTTGGTGGGAGTCGGGCTTGCGATGGACGCCTTTGCGGTTTCCATTTGCAAAGGGCTTGCAATGCGGAAGGTGAATAAAAAGCAGGCTCTCTTAATCGGTCTGTTTTTCGGCGGATTTCAGGCATTGATGCCGTTTGTCGGGTGGGCGCTTGGCACACAGTTTGAGAGTTACATTAAAAATATCGATCACTGGATTGCGTTTATTCTGCTCGGCTACCTCGGCGGAAAGATGATGATTGAAGCGATAAGAACCGGCAATGAGGAAGTTGAAATAGATCAAATGGACCCGCCTTTAAATATAAAGGAGCTGTTTCTTTTGGCAATTGCGACGAGCATCGACGCATTAGCAGTCGGAATTACGTTTGCATTTTTGAATTATCCGATTTTTGAGGCCGTGTCTATTATAGGTATTACTACATTTTTTATCAGTATCGGCGGTGTGTATGCCGGCAATTTCTTCGGTAATAAATATAAAAGGAAAGCGGAATTTTTCGGAGGCTTGATACTGGTAATTATCGGAATAAAGATTCTTTTGGAACATCTTAGCTGAAGAAACGGAAAAACTGCCGTTTCCGGCTTTAAATAGATATTGCAAAAGCGATAGAATAGGAGGAAATATGACAGAAGAAACAAAAGGGCTGCTGTGGGCCGTAGTATTGCTGATTTTTGGATTTATTCTTTTAATCAAAGGGGCGGATTACTTTGTAGAAGGCAGCTCCTCGGTTGCAAAAAAGCTGCGCGTGCCGTCCATTATTATCGGCCTTACAATTGTAGCGATGGGGACCAGTCTTCCGGAGTGCGCCGTCAGCGTAACAGCCTCGCTTTCGGGCGAAAATGCACTGGCAGTCAGCAATGCCGTCGGGTCGAATATTTTTAATCTGATGGTGGTATGCGGAGCCTGCGCGCTGTTTGCGCCGCTGGCAATTTCAAAGGATACTTTGAAAAAAGAATTTCCGCTGTCAATTGTCTGCGCTGTGTTATTGTTAGGGCTTGGATACGTTGGAATGATACTTGGAAGAATGGACGGACTTCTCTTGCTTGCGGTATTTGTCTGCTACATACTGTGGATGATAAAGTCTGCTTTAAGCGCGCGGGCAGGCAATAAGGCGGACGGCGGCGGAGAATATAAGACACTACCGGTCTGGCAGTGCATTTTTTACATTGTCGGCGGCGCAGCGGCGATAAAATTCGGCGGGGATTTTGTCGTTGACGGAGCGAGTACGGTTGCGTCAAGATTCGGATTGAGCCAGAATTTAATTGGGCTTACGATTGTAGCTCTCGGAACCAGTCTTCCGGAATTGGTTACGTCGATTGTGGCGGCAAAGAAAAACGAAGTAGATATGGCGCTTGGAAATGTAATCGGGTCTAATATTTTTAACATTCTGTTTGTGCTCGGAATCGCTTCTTCGCTCAGCCCGATTGTGTTTATTATGGAGAATGTGCTCGACATTGTAATTCTGATAGTTATGAGCTTACTGGTTTGGCTGATGGGGTGGACAAAACGTCAGATTGACCGAAAAGAAGGTATTGTCATGCTTGCCGCTTATGTGGCATACTTAGTATATATCTGTAGCAGGAAATAAAAGACTTAGGTCAAATGGCGGAGCGCCATAAAGAACAAGAGGTAGATAGTGTGAAAAATGAATTTTTCACAGATAAACTTGTTTGTCTTGCGAATATTGTGCCTGCGGCGCAAAGTTCGAAGACTGAGAGAAAGGAATGGTTATTTTTATGTCTGCATGGGATGATATTAAGGATACCCTGACAACGGCCGGAAGAGATGTAAGCCAGAAGGCGAAGGAAGTGTCGGAGATTGCAAAGTTAAAGCTGGATATCCGGTCAAAGGAAGATTTTGTTGAGAAGCAGTATATTGCGCTTGGAGCGGCATATTATGCGGCGCATAAGAACGATACGGATTCTGCAAAGGCTGAACAATTTCGCATTATTTCAGAAGCGCTGTCTGAGATTGACCGGATGAAAAAGCAGGTTCTGATTTTAAAGGGCGCTGCCGAGTGCCCAAAATGCGGCGCAAAAATGCCGGAAGACGCTGCTTTTTGCAGTAGTTGCGGGACTAAAATGGACGATTTATTTGAAGAAGAGTAAAGAATGGCAAAATGCCTCTGGGAGATCGGTAATCCGATTTTTTCAGAGGCTTTTTTGTTAGAAGAAGCAGGGGCCGGCTCCGTGAAAAAAGCGAAATGTGATTTTTAAAAAGATATTGACAAAGATAGTTGTCATATGATATGATTTTTGCCATAAGATGACAAGGAAAATTGTCATTTTGACAATTTGTTTTGTCAGAACCGGAGGTGTAAAATGTGCCGTTAAGGAACCATTTAAAAGAATACAGGGCAAAAATTTCGGTAAATCAACAGGAGATGGGAAGGCTGGCAGGCGTTTCGAGGCAGACGATCAGCCAGATCGAGAGAGGAGATTATTCGCCGTCAGTGACGCTTGCATTAAAGCTGGCAAAGGTGTTTGGCGTAACGGTCGAGGATATTTTTGAATATGTGGAAGGAGGAGAAGACAGTGAGTCTTAATTTTGAATCGATGAAGGACGATTCCTATAAGGAGGACGAAGTTGTCGCAGAAATCAGGGAAGAGGACAAAAAAAATCAAAAGAAGTTTATAGCAGTTCTGATTGTTGCTTTTTTCGGCGGCGGCCTGCTCGGCCTGTTTTTTTCTTACGGAGCCGGAAACCAGGAGACTATGAGCAGATTTGCGGCACGTATGGGAGATCTGTTAAAGGCGGTATCGCCTTATATGATTTTACTGACTGCCGTGATAGCGGCGGCAGCGGAATACCTGCTTTATAAAATGGCGCGAAGGGATTACGCGAACTGGAATAAAGAGAAGGAAGAAGGAATAGAAACAATTGAAGGGAAGCTGGGACTTGGGCTGATGATTGGCGGGGTCGAGACAATTTTGTTTTTTCTTTTTACCATGATTTTTCTTGACGATCTCACAAGCGGGATCAAAAACGAAAACATACATGGAGACGCGTTAAGAATACTTGTTTACGCCCTCGGATTTTTTACGATGATTTTGTCACAGCCGTTGGGACAGCAGAAAATCATTAATTTTGTAAAAGAAATGAACCCGGAGAAAAAAGGAAGTGTGTTAGACTTTAAATTTCAGAAGAAATGGCTGAAGAGCTGCGACGAGGCACAGAAAATGGTTGTTTATAAGGCAGCTTATCATTCCTATATGGTAACGGGAAAAGTATATGTAATATTAATGCTGTTAAATCTCGCAGGCATAACGTTGTGGAATTGGGGCATTGTTCCGGCTGTTATGATAGCGATAATGTGGCTTACGTCTGTAATTTCATATTATGTCGGAGCAGGAAAACGGTAAAAAGCTGAAGGAATGGAATTAAAACGGAGGTTGGTATGAATGGGTGGATATTGTTAAGCTTTCTTTTATTGATCTATTATATCTCAAAAGTAGAGAAATTAGAAAAACAAGTAAAAAAGCTGGAAAAGAAGAAAAAAGAAGAAAAAGAGGTGAACAAAATGTCGAAATTAATAAAAGACCTGGTTGGAAAGAAATGCCGAATTAAGCTGGAGGAAAATATCAATACGCTAGGAGCCGGACATTATATATGTGATGTGCTGGATGTGGATGATGAATGGATCAAAATATCTGTTCAACACAAGAAGGAAGGAAAAATAGTTGCGTTGATTCGCATAGATTCTATTGACAATATTCAGGAACTGGCGACAGAACAGACTGCATATGAGAGTATAAAATGAGTCGTCTAAATGTTGCTAAAAACTTGACTTTCCGCTGATTCCATGTTATTTTGTATAAAATCGGACGTTTGGAACGAAAAAGAATATTCTGCGATTGAATGCAGGGAAACGCAGGGAAAAAGAGAGTACATCAGTCGGAACTTTACAGAGAGATTCCTGAGCCGCAGTATGAAAGGACAATATCAGTCGATGCGCCGCGGATGCTGAGAGGGAATCGGGAAAGACAGATGGAAGATGGCTTTGGAGTGGCAGGGCTGAACGAGTTTATGCGAAATGGCGGTTTTATGTTATGCCGATAGGAGCGGATACGATAAGTCCTGACGGGGTCGCCCGTTACAGCGGAAAGGTGTGCGGAATTACGCATGTCCGGCACCTGCTAAGGCTCATGCCGTGAGGTTTGGGTAAAAAGAAGTGGTATCATGGGTTTTGCCCGTCTTCTTGGTGATAAATTTTTATTATCAGGAAGGCGGGTTTTGTTTTTAATTTAGGAAATGATCCTGATTCCTTATCGAGAGTAAATCGTCCGGGACAAGTAACAGAAACCAGGGCTTATAGCGGCACGGCACAGGTAGGCTCTGAAACAAAAATGAAAATGCTGTGCAGAAAAGAGGTAAAATTGAGCAGCAAAGGAAAGTTTTATATTACAACCGCAATTGCCTATACATCGGGCAAACCGCATATTGGCAATACCTATGAAATTATACTGGCTGACGCAATTGCACGGTATAAAAAGGCCGAAGGCTATGACGTTTATTTCCAGACCGGAACGGACGAACATGGGCAGAAGATTCAGGAAAAGGCCGAGGCCACGGGCATTACGCCGAAAGAATATGTGGACCGCGTGGCAGGTGAAGTAAAGCGTATCTGGGATTTGACGAATACGTCCTATGACAATTTTGTACGTACAACAGATAAAGATCATGAGAAGTGTGTGCAGAAAATTTTTAAGAAGCTGTACGATCAGGGAGACATTTATAAAGGGTCATATGAGGGACTTTACTGTACACCGTGCGAATCCTTCTGGACCGAATCACAGCTTGTAGACGGAAAATGTCCCGATTGCGGGCGCGAGGTAAAGCCGGCAAAGGAGGAAGCCTATTTCTTTAAAATGAGTAAATATGCGGACAGATTGATTGAACATATTCAAACTCATCCGGATTTTATACAGCCGGTATCCCGGAAAAACGAAATGATGAATAATTTTCTTTTGCCGGGGTTACAGGATCTGTGTGTTTCGAGAACGTCGTTCCAGTGGGGAATCCAGGTGGATTTTGATCCGAAGCATGTGGTTTACGTATGGCTCGATGCATTGACAAACTATATTACAAAGATTGGCTATGATCCGGACGGATCAGACGAAGTATTTGCCAAAAACTGGCCCGCAGATTTACATTTAATCGGAAAGGACATTGTACGTTTTCACACGATTTACTGGCCTATTTTTCTGATGGCGCTGGATTTGCCGCTTCCAAAGCAGGTGTTCGGCCATCCGTGGCTCTTACAGGGCGGCGATAAGATGAGTAAGTCGAAAGGGAATGTGATATATGCGGACGATATGGTCGACTTATTCGGCGTGGACGCAACGCGCTATTTTGTCCTTCATGAAATGCCGTTCGACAACGACGGAATCATTACCTGGGAACTGGTTGCGGAGCGCTTTAATTCCGATTTGGCAAATATTCTCGGAAATCTTGTAAACCGCACTGTCTCTATGAGTAATAAGTATTTCGGCGGCGTGGTAAGAAGCACAGGCAGAACGGAGGAAGTGGACGAAGATTTAAAGACGGTTGTAACCGGGACCAGAGACAAAGTAGCGGAAAAGATGGCGGGTCTTCGTGTGGCGGACGCCATCACGGCTGTTTTTGATTTATTCCGCCGATGCAACAAATATATAGACGAGACGACTCCATGGGTACTTGCAAAGGACGAGGCGCAGGAAGAACGTCTGGCCGAGGTGCTGTATAACCTGACGGAATCCATTTCAATCGGCGCCGGTCTGCTTCATAGCTTTTTACCGGAAACGGCGGAAAAAATTGTAAAACAGCTTCACACCGGACTGCGGAATTTTGAGAGTATGAATCAATTCGGCATTTATGAAAGCGGGACGAAGGTAACGGACGCGCCCGAAATTTTATTTGCGCGTTTGGATGTAAAGGAGGTTATGGCAAAAGTGGAAGCGATTCAGGCCGCGCAGAAAGCGGAATTTGAAGCGGAGACCGGCAAATCGGCAGAAGATACCGTTAAAGAAGATGAAACGGAAGTCGTAATTAATCTTGAGCCAAAAGAAGAAATCGAATATAATGATTTTATGAAAATGCAGTTCCAGGTCGGTGAAATTCTGTCCTGTGAAGCAGTCGAAAAGTCGAAAAAGCTGCTTTGTTCCCAGGTAAAAATCGGAAGCCAGGTAAAGCAGATTGTTTCGGGTATCCGAAAATACTATTCACCGGAAGAGATGGTGGGGAAAAAAGTGATGGTGCTTGTAAACTTAAAGCCTGCAAAGCTGGCCGGAGTATTATCGGAGGGAATGCTTTTGTGTGCGGAAGACGAGAACGGAGCGCTTTCACTTATGGTTCCGGAAAAGAACATGACCTGCGGCGCAGAAATCTGCTGAGAGATGCGGAACAGGATAACGGAGGGAAACAGACATGGGGAAATTTTATTCCGATGAATTGGAACAGGGAATTTTATTGCTTTATTTTCAGCCGGATACGTCAAAATATGCTGAGGGAGTAAAGTTAATCGAACAGGCCGTAGCAAAAGACGAGCCGGATGCTTATTATTTTCTGGCAAGATGTTATGCATGGGGTGACGGGAATGTAAAAGATGACGATAAGAAAGCATTGAGTTTATCCAAAAGGGGAATTGAACTGGGAAGCGATCTCTGCGTACTTGGCGCCGACCGCTTTGACGGGCTTCACGGCGAGTTGGAAGCGGCGATGCATCATTCGCTTGCCGATTCTTTTGAGGCGGTAAAGAGAAAGGCGGAATCCGGCGACCCTATGGCGCAGTACGCAGTCGGATTATTTTATTATTGGCAGGACATCGCTTCTTTGCAGAAGCCGAAAAGCAAAGCGGAGTATGACAAAAACGAAATAAAAAACGGAAAAGAAAGTCATAAATGGTTCCGCATGGCGGCAAGATGCGGTTGTATTCCGGCTTATCAGAACGTATATCGCAGTCTGGCATACGGCGGAAACGGGATAGCAAAGGACCCGCAGGCAGCATTTTCCTTTGCGGAAGAGGCAAAGGATTATGTAAAGCTGTCGGGAGAGAACTGCCGCAGTCTGGTATCCGATTACGAAGAAATTAAGAATTACGGTCGGATGCGGGCATGGGCGGAAATGGGAGCAGCCACAGGCTGTCCGAAATGCACGAATGATCTCGGAAGGATTTATCTGTATGCATGGGGCGTGCCGGAGGATGATAAAAGGGCGTTTGATTATTTCTGTAAGGCGGACGAACTTGGAAACGAATATGGTTCCTATAATGTAGCGCGTTGTCTTTATAACGGCTGGGGCACTCCGGTAGATAAGGCAAAGGCGTTTGTTTACTTTAAAAAGGCTTCGGAGAAGGATCACTCCTACGCGCAGGTATATTTGGCGGAATATTATCTGGAAGGGAAATACGGAGTGGCGCAGGACTATACCGAATGCCGCAGATGGGCAGAGAAAGCGGCCGGACAAGGAAGGGCAAAAGCAAAATATTATCTCGGAAGATGCTATTACGAAGGTGTCGGCGGGGTAATAAAAAATCCGACGCTTGCGCTCCGCTATTTAAATGAATGTGTGGAATCCGAAACAAAGTTCGGGGACGCATACCGTTATATCGGAATTATCAGCGATAAAGAGTTGGACTCGCCGGAACAGGCGGCTATAAATTTTGAAAAAGCGATTGCGAACGGATGCGAAGAAGCGAAAAGCGACCTTGCGCGGTTTAAAAAGACGCTATTTGGCAAATGGAAACGGAGATAGGTACAGCGCGCTGTGTGTGCCAACATTGCACCATGCGTAAAAAGCAGCGCAGAAAGTCAGCGCAGAAAAGAGGAAACAATGGGAGATTACAGTAAAACTACACAAGAGATTATTGACAGTGTGAAATGCCCTTACCAGGTTTTTCCGGCAGGAGGATCTTCGGAATCGGTAAATGCGGCATATCGTGCCGCGCTTGTCCGCGGAAGAGCCGAGGGGTTTGTGCCGATTCTTGTTGTATCGGACGATACGCTTTCGGAATGGCTGGGAATTTTAAAGGACGATTCTTATTCCAAAGACGCGGTTTTAAAGCAGGAGGAGTGGAACGGCGAGGAGATTTTAAAGGAAAACCTTGCCCGGTATGCAGAAGATTTCGCTGAGGATTTCGGAGAAGAAGGCAGTACGGCGGAAGATATTATGGAAGAGTTGATGGGAGAGATGGAAGGCGGAGAAACGATTGACGAGCTGTCCGCCTTTACAAGCTATTCCGGAAGCGGAATCGAAGAGACGATTCTCTTTGAAATCCCTGTGACAAATCCCTGGGAAGTGATTGCATGGATGCCGATGGGCGGTTGGAACGAATGCCCGGACGCTTCCGATATGATAAGAGTCTGCCGATATTGGTATGAAACTTACGGTGCAATTCCGGCAGCGTTTTCGCATGATGTGTTGGAGTTTTATCTGGAAAAGCCGATAGAGGACGAAGATACGGCATGGAAGCTTGCAAAGGAACACTATTCGTTTTGCCCGGACAGAGTCGATCAGGGAACGGAAAGCGGCATGATTGGCGAAGTAGCAGACTGTATCAAAGGGTCGTCTGTCTGGTTTTTCTGGTGGGATTAATACGTTGTCTTATATCCGCCATACCGTTTTTAGAAATAATAGCGGTATGGCGGATTTCTGTTTTTTGTATTTATTGTTTTCGCTGTCTGTTTAACCGGGATAAGGCAAGCGCCGCAGAGACCAAAGCTGCAGCGAAGAGAAGCTGGATTCCGAATGCCTTCCAAAAAGAGGACAGGGAAAAAGCTTCCGAAGAAAGACCTCCCAACATGTTGTTTGCTTTTATATACCAATAAGAAGGTAAAAAACGTGCGATTTTAAGCACCGATTCGGAAAGCATATCCTGCGGAACAAATACGCCGCAGAGAAAGGCTAATCCGAGCCCTAAAATATTGGATATCATGTTTGCAGTATTGAAATTGATCGAAAAGTTACTGATAAAAAACGCCAGGGCCGCTGCAATCAAAAGCGCTGCAAAGCTGTTAAGCATTGCAAATAACGCATTGGCATGAAACATTTCTGTCTTGTAAATAAAAACGCCAATAAGAAAGAATAAAAGCCATACGACAAGACTGTATAGAATACAACAGATGACAATCTGTATGTTCTGGCTGCCGAGACTGGTTGAAGAGCAATTTGTTCTGGCCGCAATATTCTTTTCATGAAACGTAATCACAAGCGGAGCCAGGCCGCAGATAAAAATAACGATAAAGATATAGGGAAGATATTGATAATGAAAAAATACTTCTTTTCTTACGGCATCAGTATCCGCCTGAAATACAATACTTTCGGTCCCCGCAGTATTCGATATGATAGGATCTGTTTTTTCAATTGCCTCAGGCATGGAAGAACCGCCCGAAAGAAACAGGGTCAGTAATTTTGTGTATTGAGAAATCTGTAAATCTACAAAATATCCGGTGGCGCTTCCTGGTATTTTTACACATGTATATACTTCGTCGGATTCTCCGGATAAAAGTTTTTCTTCAAAACCTTTCGTTATGGTACAGATATAACTGATATCGCGGTAATAGAGGTGGTCCTGTAACGTATCCGGGTTGTTTTCCAGCGGTTTAAGGTTATGGATAGAGCCGAGGTAACGAGTCAATGCTGCGCTGGCTTTTGAATTGTCCTCATCAATAACGCAGATATTCAGTGATTTTGATTGAAAATTAGCTTCTATATTTTTTTGTGAAGAGGTTCCCAGTAAAATACTGATGAAGACATAGATAAAGAAGTAAATACTTAACGACGGAAGCCGTTTTTTTGCAATTTTAAAGAAAGAGTTAAAGAGCATCATATTTTTTCCTCCTTACCATCATAACTCCGCCGAAACAGCACAGGGCTGAGAGAATGAAAAGTACCAGTATGTTTTCAAAGTATCTCGTATGCGATTGGCATATGGACAGTGCATAAAAGCTGTCGGTAATCAGCGCTGCGGGATTGATGTGGTTGAACCACGGACAGACCTGGTCTACCAGAATACGCATATTTCCTACCATAAGTCCGCTGAAAAAGCTGCAGAACATGGAAAAGGCCATTAGGAGGCTATATTTTATATTTTCGTTCATTTTTCCCAGGCTTCCAATAAAAAAACCAAAGCTGATGCCGGCAATACATCCTATAAGTGCAGTGAAGAAAATAAAACCGCCTTCGCTGCCAAAATTTATTTTCAATGCAAAAATCAGATATAACAGAAGCAAACAAAGCGCCGAAAAATGGAACACAAGGGCGGAAAGCAGGCTGCCGCAGGCGGATAACAGTTTCGGAACCGGAGAAATCCCTTTTCTGGTTCCAAGCGCCGACAGATTAGCCTGACTTTGCAGGGCTGCCTGCAGTCCGCCCATAAAAGCATAAAGACAGGTCATTGCGATCAGATTAAAAAAATAGGTCAGCATTTCGTCCATTGAACCGTCGGAATAGGAAGTTTCCCGGATATAGCCAACGTCTTTTGAAAGCGATTCTATCACAGCAGGAAGACGCTCCGGGTTGTCTGATGCAATATCGGCAATTGTTTCAAAATACATACAATATTCTTCTACAAAAGTATTTAATATGCTTTGTTCCAGCTTCATATTAGTCATTTCCGCCGAAATGGACAGTCTGACAGGATCGTCCTCGTAAAGGATACCAATAATTTCTTTCTTTTCCAGGAGAGAAAGCGCTTCTTCTTCCGTTGTATATACGGCGTCAAATAACCGATCGTCGCCCGGCTCATTTAATGCGTCAATTGTCTCACGAAACGAGTTTTGATATAGAGAATAGTCGCTTTCCGGAGGGGATTCATGGCTGGCAGATGCGGCAGAATCATGTTTTAATACAACTGCAGTCGGTATAGGGTCAAATTTTTCATCCGCCGACAATCCGGCAAAGGCAAAATGAAACATGGTGGCAAGTGCAATCGGAAAAAACAGATTCCAGAATACCTGGGTTTTGTTACGGAAGAACTGTAACAAACTGTATCGAAAAGAATGAATGAACATATCTTACCTCCTGTCAGTCTCTGAGTTCTTTTCCGGTTATTTCCAGAAAGACGTCGTTTAAAGTGGGCATTTCCGAATAAACCCGGCCAAAAGACAGTTCTTTTGACTGCAGATAATTTAATATGCGGATTAAATTGTGCTTACCGCCGTTTAATAAGACCTGAAGCTGGTGATTTTGAAATCTGACTTCATATACATGAGGCAGTTCACGGATTGCCGTAAGATCTTCCTCCGGAATAGAAAGAATTTCAATTGAAACGATTTCTTTCTTTTTAATGAGCTGTTTTAATTCTTCTTTTGTGCCGATTGCAAGGTTTTTCCCTTTATCCATAATTGCAATTCTGGTACAGAGCTGTTCGACTTCTTCCATGTAGTGGGAAGTATAAATAATTGTTGCACCTTGTCGGTTCAGTTCCTGTATACCCTCTAAGATCTTATTCCGGCTTTGAGGGTCGACCGCAACAGTCGGTTCATCTAAAAAAATCAGCTTTGGCTTATGAGCGATTCCGCACGCAATATTCAGTCGCCGCAGCAGGCCTCCGGACAGTTTTTTCGGATAAAATTTGCGGAAATCACCTAATTCGACAAAATCAATTGCCTCATTCACATATTGTTTTCTTTTCGCTTTGTCTCTGATATACAGACCACAGAAATAGTCAATATTTTCGCAGACGGTCAGCTCATCGAAAACAGCTACGTTCTGCAAAACAACACCGATTTGGCGTTTTAAGTCATAACTGTCCGGATGCATTTCTTTTCCGAAAACTTCAATGCTGCCCTTATCATAGGTCAGCAGTGAAAGGATACAATTGATAGTTGTGGTTTTCCCGGAACCGTTCGGCCCTAACAGACCGAATATTTCTCCGTCTTCAATTTGCAGATTAAAATGGTCTAATGCGACCAGTTCCCGGTAACGTTTTACCAGATTTTCTACTTTTACGGCAGGTATATTCATATCAGCGCCGCGCCTCCTTTAATCTTATTAATTTTTGGAAATACTGTTGTTATACCGGAATTATAGAAGAAAAAAGTCCTACTTGTAAGTGTAATGTGTCAGACGGCAGGGTGACAATTGTCATCATTTTTAGAAAAGAATGAAAAATGCTGTTCGATGAGAGAAGGACGTGTTATGTTAATAGAGACATATTTGTAAGATAATAAAAGAACAGAATGGGGTTCTAAGGAATAAGCATGAATAAATTAACGGACAATCTAATGTTATTGATCTTTTCGTTTGTTATGGTCTTTCAGAAATCGGATATAGCGGAGCCGGTTCTGGCCTTTTTGATGGGAATTATTCTGGCGTTTCTTGGAATATATATTTCCCAGGAAAGGTATTTTCTTGCTTTATGTATCCTCTTTCCTTTCATCTGCGTTTTTGTCAATTCGCTTATCTGTTTCCTGCCGATTATGATTTATCACGGATATCGATTTCGCCTCCGGGGCGCTGCGGTATGTCTGTTGCCGATTTTTTGGGCATTGTCCGGTTTTGTAACCTCGGAACTTATTTTATGGGCTGCCGTCTGCTGCCTCGGATTCTTCCTTGCAGTTCGATCGGAACGGATAGAAGCGATCGAACACGATATCATACGAATTAGAGATAACGGTGTAGAATTAAATCTAATGTTAGAGGAAAAAAACAGAATTTTAATAGAAAAGCAGGATTATGAGATTTATCTTGCAACATTAAAAGAACGAAACCGGATTGCCAGAGAGATTCATGATAATGTGGGGCATTTACTCTCCCGCTCTATTCTCCAGATCGGCGCATTGGGAACGATATATAAAGAGGAGCCGCTGCACGGGCATCTTACTGGAATTAATGACACATTAAACCTTGCAATGGACAGTATACGGGAAAGTGTGCATGATCTTCACGATGACTCCATAGATTTGAAGCAGGCGATTTTAGACGCGACAAAAGAGATGAAGGAGAACTATAGGCTTAAGATAGACTTTGATATGACGAAGGCAGTTCCTAAAACGGTAAAGTATTGTTTTATTGCAACGGTAAAAGAGGCAATGTCCAATATTATCAAACATTCCGATGCAAATAAGATAGAGATTATTCTGCGGGAGCATCCGGGGTTTTATCAATTGTCTATTGAGGATAACGGGACGACGTCTTCTTCCGCTTCTACGGGCGGAATTGGGCTTATAAATATGAAAGAACGGGTGGAAGCGCTGCGGGGTACGCTTCATATTCAATCGGAAAGCGGCTTTAAGATTTTTATTACCATTAAAAAGCAGGAAGTCCTCTCCTGAGAGAGAAATTGAAAGAAAGACAGGTAAATAAAATGAGGGTAGTGGTGGTAGACGACGATCAGCTGGTTGCAATTTCGCTGAAAACAATTTTAGAAGCGGACGCTGATATCAAAGTTGCGGCAACCGGTTACAGTGGGAGCGATGCCGTTTCTCTTTATGAAAAGTTTCGGCCTGAAGTGCTGCTGATGGACATTCGGATGGAAGAAGTAAACGGCCTTGAAGCGGCGGAGCAGATTTTAGCCGCTTATCCGGAAGCCAGGATATTATTTCTGACTACTTTTTCAGATGATGAGTATATTGTTAAGGCATTAAGCATCGGGGCGAAAGGATATATTTTAAAGCAGGATTTTGAAGGGATTGTGCCGGCGTTAAAGGCGGTCTTCGGGGGACAGAGCGTCTTCGGCGGTGAAATTGTGGACAGGCTGCCGGTATTGATGCAGTCAAAAGAAGAGTTTGACTATAGCCGTTATGAAATAACGGAAAAAGAAAGAGCGATAATAGAATTGGTCGCCGAAGGTTTCAGCAATAAGGAAATTGCCGGAAAGCTTTTTTTAAGCGAAGGGACTGTGCGCAACTATATCAGCGCCGTGCTGGAAAAACTTTCGCTGCGGGACCGGACGCAGCTTGCCGTCTTTTATTATAAAAACTTATAACCGATCCTTTAATTCGGTCATGTCCTTCCAAAAACGCTTCGGGACATTTTGCGCCTGTAATTTTGAGTTTATACGCGCTTTTATAGCGATATTTTCAAAAAAAGCGAGCCAAAGCTTTTGAAATGCCTCTTCTTTTTCGGAATATTGCCGAAGAAGGCTTTGATTTAAGTCGGAGGCGTCCGCAAGCATAAAATTTTTTCCGGCGCTGTGGATGGCCGCTATTTTACGATTTTCGTCATAGATAATAAAGTTTTCCATTGGAAAACGGTCGGTAAAGTGCTCTGCCAGATGTGGCAGGGCATTATTTTTCGGATGAATCACAGAAAATAGCACCCCGTTTTCCAGCTCCGTAAAGCGAACAAATCCCGTCAGGTGGTGCGATTCATTAAAGGCGGCACGCGAAAGCGTAAATACCCGGTGGATGCAGGGCTCATTCAGATAGTTTAGCACCTTTGCCCCGTCCGGAGAAGAGAGGGCAATTACAATTGTCTTGTATATGGCATCCGCCTTGTCCATTTGATTCTTTCCGCACGAATCCGACGCAAGAGTCGCGTTTAAGATTTCCTCGTAAAATTCGGCGCCGAGATTTTTGCAGATGGTATGCCGTACCTTTGCCGCTTTTTCTGAGGAAACCGTCACAGGAATGTATTCGCAGAAAAGGCGGCGGCTGTAAGGTTCCGCCGAAAGAAGGCCGATTTCATCGTGTGTTTTGATATGATTGGCGATTTTATAAGACCATGCGTCGTAGACGCCGGTCAAAATGCCGTCAGGGCTGTCTTCACAGATAAATAGATACATAAATCCTCCGTTTGCTACCAGCGGGGTACAGGAATGACTTCGTCTGCATATGCGTATGCCGACACAGTGGGATTTTAAACGATCCGTTAACGGGAACCTGCCTGCTGTAAGGCCGGAAATTCGGCGGTGGTATCAAAGAGGCTTAGCTGGCGGTAGCCTTCTTCCCGGATATCTTTCGGAACCATGTTTCGATCTGACATTAACTGGCGGCAGATATAGTCTTCATTCAGCTTTGTCGGATACATCATTCTGCCCGAACAGGTAATAAAATACAGCGCACGTTTTAAGACGACGCCGATTTTCTTTAAATCGGAGAAGTCGAGAGTCCCGTTTTTTCTGGCTTTTACAATTCGCTGCGCCGATTTTGCACCGATGCCCGGAACGCGGAGCAGGGTATAATAATCGGCAGTACGGATTTCCACAGGAAAATTTTCCAAATGTCTGAGCGCCCAGTCACATTTCGGATCTAAAAAAACATTAAAATCCGGACGTTCTTCCGAAAGCAGTTCATCGACCTTAAAATGGTAATACCTTAAGAGCCAGTCGGCCTGGTAAAGCCTGTGCTCCCGCAGCAGGGGCGGTCCGCCTGGAAGCATCGGAAGATTTGTGTTGCCGGTGACATTTACAAATGCTGAGTAAAAGACTCGTTTTAACTGAAATTTCTGATAGAGACTTTCCGCCACACTCATAATCTGATAATCATGTTCCGGTGTGGCGCCGATAATCATCTGCGTACTCTGTCCCGCCGGAACGAACCGGGGCGCTTTTTTATAAACTGTCAGTTCATTTTTATTTACGGTAATACCGTTTTGAATCTGGCGCATCGGTTTTAAGATTGTGCTGCGGGACTTGCAGGGCGCGAGCTTTTTCAGGCTGTCTGAAGTAGGCAGTTCTAAATTGACGCTCATGCGGTCGGCCAGGTATCCGGTTTTTTCGACAAGAAGCGGGTCGGCTCCCGGAATCGCTTTTACGTGAATATAACCGTTAAATTGATGTACGTTTCGAAGCCGGCTGAGCGTCTCGTAAATCAGCTCCATTGTGTAGTTGGGACTGATCATTATGCCGGAACTTAGAAACAGGCCTTCAATATAATTCCTGCGGTAAAATTCCATCGTAAGCGTACAGACTTCGTCCGGTGTAAATGCGGTTCGGGGAACGTCGGAGTGACAATTATTCTGGCAATAAGCGCAGTTAAAAATGCATTCGTTTGTAAATAAGATTTTTAAAAGGGAGATACACCTGCCGTCTGCAGAAAAAGAGTGGCAGCAGCCGGGAGCTACGGAATTCCCGATGCCTTTTTTGTTCCCGCTCCGGTCTACGCCGCTTGAGGTACAGGCTACATCGTATTTGGCCGCTGTGGAAAGAATAGAAAGCTTTTCCATAAGTGTCATATTCTGCTGGATACGCAAGAGATCTCCCTCCTCTCCATAATATAATGGAACGTCTGTTCGAAAAGAGTATAGCACAGGAATATTAAAAATGCAAGTGAAAACCGAATATTTGTTCTGATTTTATCGGTTTATTTTTACGGCGGTGCGTTTGGATTTCTGAAAAAGAAAGTACGCCGGTATTTACATTCTGTTATATGCAGGGTATACTTGAAAAAAGGATTTAAGTACTACAATAAAAGTAAAATTAAGTACGTAAGAATGGAGTACGAACACGGCGGCGGGGAACTTGCCGTAATATGCTGTCAAAAGGGAAGAAATAGGAATCGGCCTCATTCACTTGACAGTGTCACAAAAGAGAAAAAATGCATATGATTTCAGTAATCAAGTAAAATTACAGGCAAAGGATATTGTTTTTTTTATTCGCGCAAGGAGGTGTCTGTGTTGAACTTATTTTTTCGTCTTTTATTGACGGCAAACGCTACTTTCTGGATGGTTGTAGTTTACGGTATTAAAGAACAATGGTCGTACCGCATTTTTTCACCGGGAATCATAAGCGCAATTCTGATCTTGATTCCTGTGATCCTCTCACTTGTTCTATTATTATGTTCTAAAGCCTTTGATCAGGATTCCATTCAAAACTGTAAAGAATGTGTTTTGGCCGACAATGAGTTTTTGCCGGTTTATTTAGGGTACTTTTTTGTTGCGCTCAGTATTAATAATCTGACCACATTATGTTATATTTATGCGATTGTTTTTGTATTTACATTTGTAACCCAGGCGCAGTATTTCAATCCTGCTTTTCTTCTTTTCGGATATCATTTTTATCATGTGACAACGATGAGAAGTACAAAAGTGTTCGTCATTGCAAAGGGAACCGTGATTCGGAATGAACAGTATGTCGGATTTGATAAGTTAAGGCGGATAAATAATACAACATACATCAGTGGAAAGGATTAATAGAAATGAGTCAACTATTTGTGAAAATCCGTTTGCAAAAAAACGGAAATAAGTACCGAAAGCTTTTAGCCACGGAAAAAAACATATTTCCAGGGATTTCGGATTTGGTTCTTGGCAGTGTCGAATATGATCCGCAGACATTACTGGATGAAGGGGAATGGTATTTTGTAAACAATTTTTCGCGTTCGGAATATGCGGCGCCGGACCTGCTTAATCCGTTTGATACCGTAGAATTTGATTCGCTTGAAGTGGAAAATATAAAGAAAATCGATTTTTTATTTGCGGAAGAAGAAGGGGTTCTCTTTTTTCAAAATATCGGTTCCTCCCGCCTGGTACAGAGAAAAACGCTGCTTCACTTTGGCGGTAATTTCTGCTATGACGACAAATGCATGTCGATTATTATCCATGAGATACCGGATGCCGCTTACATAAGAGAATCAGATACTCTTTATTTTCGCAAGCTGGCATCGATTACAGGTATCTTTAAGGGCATGGATTTGCTTTACCGTGAAGCGACAGAAGACGAGACGAAGCATTTTTTACAAAACACGTTTTTGTCTTTAAAGGACGGCTTTTCGGCCGTAAAGGTTAAAACCGCCAATAGAAAAAGAATTGCGCTTGCAACGGATACGCTGTCCCGGCTGAAGCAATCGGAACAGAAGCAGATTTTTCATTATATCAAAGAATATTGTCCTCATTTGAAATATACAAATCATGCATTTGAAATTACAAATGAGGACGATTTAAAAATGCTGCTTTATGGTATCGAACAACGATTTTACACTACGCTTATCGGAAAAGAAAAGAGAATTGCAAACTCTGTTATTACATTGAAGTAGGAGCGTTTAGCTTTGCGCTTAATTCGTCGTAACTCATAGAAGGGGTAATATATACGTAACCGCCTAAATCATAGACAGCGCATTCTTCTGTCGTAGCTTCCGAACCGTTAATGTAGCTTACGGCGTATAATCCGAAGGAATCCATCTCATCTTCATCCGGAATGCCGTTTTGATTGACGTCGTCAAACTGAAAGGTTTCTATTTGCACAACGTCTTCCATCATGTGCCGGTCGTTTATTTTCATGTAAGTTGTGTAAAGAATTGCACCGGCATAGTCCGTATTATAATTCCTCAGACTGTTTTTTCGGGGAGAGTATTCGTACCCGGCGTTTCCCATTGCGCCATAGGGCCAGTGATCCATTAAAGTATAAATCCTGCCGTCGCTGTAAGTGTAAAGACTGGTATGATAACCGTTTTTTCCCGCGGCCAATTCGGGAATGTCGTCGTCGTCGAAATAGATTAGATCGTATTCCGCCTCTCCCGCACTTTCCAGATCATAAAGCCTGCTTACTGCCCGGTAGGCCTCCTGGTAATCGGAAAAATTTCCGTTTGTTTTTCCGCCGGACACATAGCTGATGATCTCCGGTACAGTCAGAGGATTTACGCGGACGGATAAATTGGCGGATAGCTGCTCCTGTATCATGAAATATCTTTCGTATTCCTCTGAATCAGAGCCGAAACCGTAATAAACAGCAGCAAAAGAAGTATTATCGTACGTTTCGATTAATACAATATCCGTATTACCGTCAAAATTGACGTCATAGAAGGAAACGGCATCCAGACTGGTAAATTCTTTTCCGGTCAGTTTCTCCGGGATGTATGAAGGTATTTCTGCCAGAACTGCGCCGTCCTGAATGATTTGTATGCGAAAGTCGGGATTGCTTTCTGACGGAGCGAACGGAACAAAAAACACTTTTCCGTTGTATTCGCTTAATTCGGTTTCAAAGGTCTGTTCTGCAATACAATCGTTTCCGAACATTTTTTTATAATCTGTATTTACCTGCTGGTTCGTCTGATCGGATTCCGGGGTTTTTGGGGTTTCGGGAATCTGCGAAGCCTGCGTATCGTGATCGGTTGTCCCGGTGCCGCTCTCCACTTCGGATATGTCTCCGACGATCTGCGTATCCCTTTTTTCCGCATCCGGTTTCGGACCGCATGCGGAAAGGAGACCTGCTGCCAGTAAACAGCAGACAAGTCTTTTCTGCTTTTTCCAAAATCTCTGTTTTTTATGATTCATAGTAATCCTCCTGGTGGGAAATTTTCCTTGTAACCGGTAATTCGGACCTTACGATCCGATCCTGTCAGCGGTTCTTTTTGCCCAGCAGTTCGTCGGATACCATTTCTAATTGTTCGGCTTTGTGATAGCGGTCGGTTAAGGTATTTGGGGTATTCGAATCTTTCGGATGATCCCGGAAAGACAGTTTTAATAACAACGGCGTCAGGACAGCGCATCCTACGACTGTAATGACAATAGGCGTCATCATAGCCTGACTGAGCGCGCCCATAGATAATCCCCGATTTGCTACAATCAAAGCCACTTCTCCGCGGCAGGCCATTCCGGTACCGACCTGTATCGATTCTGCAGTGTTAAATCCGCACAGCCGGGCTCCCAGGCCGCAGCCGATGACCTTAGATAAAATAGCGGTAGCCAGCAGAAGCAGGGAAAAGAGAATAAGTCCTCCGTTAAGCTCCGGCAGTTCTACTTTTATTCCGATGTTGGCAAAAAAGATGGGCGTCAGAAGCAGATAGCTCAAAGGCTCGAACTTTGAACGAATGTAGCCTGATTTAGGAGTACAGGCAACGACCAGTCCTGCCACAAAAGCGCCGATAATATCCGCAACACCAAAAAATTCCTCGGCGCAGTAGGCTAACAGCAGGCAGAGCACAAAAGCAAATACCGGGTATCGCCGAAGGTTTTTCTGATGGGCATGGTTAATCATTTTGCGGAACAGCCAGATGCCGGCAAAAGAGGCAGCAACGGCAAAGACGAAAAATAACACGATTTTAAGCAGTACGAACAACAGATTGCTTCCGTCCCCGGCCATACTTGCGACTACCGTCAGAGCTACCAGACCAAGCACATCGTCAATTAACGCGGCGGCAAGAATTGTACTTCCGACTCTGGTATCCAGACGGCCCAATTCTTTCAGAGTCTCAACTGTAATACTGACCGAAGTAGCGGTAAGTACGGTACCCAGGAAAATGTTTTCCAAAAGGGTATTCTCCGGAAGCCATCCGGCCCATCCGGCCAGAAAACCAAAGCCGGTACCCATTGCCATCGGTCCGAGTACGCCGCATAATGCGACTAAAAATCCTGCTTTTCCGGCGTTTTTCAGCTCCCGAAGATCGGTACCCATTCCGGCGGTAAAAAGAATTACGATGACTCCCAGTTCGCTCATCTGAGACAGAAAAGCGGTTTCCGAGAGAATATTAAGCATAGCGGGACCCAGCACAAGTCCGGCCAGCAGAGCTCCTACAACTCGCGGCATTTGAAACTTTCCTGTAAAAATTCCCAGGAGTTTTGTGCTCAAAAGAATCAGAGCCAGATCCAGCAAATAATGATAAGACATTTTTTCTTTCCTCCTCTGTTATCATTTTTTTAAAATAGCACAGTCCATTCCGGTTTTCAAGAAACGATTTTCACAAAAAAACAGGTTGGATATCCGAAAAAATTTGTGATTTCAAAAGGAACGAAACGGAAGCGGCAGACAGTCGGCCGTCAGGCCCGTCCTTTTTTTCAAAAAAAATCAGAAATACCTGGTTTTATGGAGGTATTCCTGATTCTTGGAGCTATATATGAAATTATAACGGGAAACTATTCTGTCGTAGCATTCAGTACATCCGAAAGTCTGCCGATGTCCTTTTGTACATTTTCCATAACCTTAAGAATATTCTCCATTCCGGCCGCCTGCTCTTCCGTGGATGCGCTGATATCTGTCGTATTCACTACCGATTTTTGCGAAATGTCCTCTACCTGTTCCATTGCATTTAACAATTGTTCTTTAATGTCGATAATATTTGTCAGTTCTTCTTTCAGAAGATTCGTTACCTGTATTACTTCCTCCGAAGAATGAAGCATCGTTTCGAAAATCTTTATCGTATCGTCCAGCTTTTCATTGGATTCCTTAGCAATTATGCTGTTTCGGTCAATTACTTTGTTTATTTCCGCTACGCTGGAAAGAACGTCTTTCAAAATAGCGTTGATTTTCTGCGTTGCCAATGAGGATTCGTTTGACAGAGAATTGATTTCATCCGCGACTACGGCAAACCCTTTTCCTGCTTCGCCTGCTCTTGCCGCCTCAATCGCTGCATTTAAGGCAAGGAGATTGGTCTGTTCCGCGATCTGGCTGATGCTGTCTATTATTTCACCGATCGAGCTGGATTTCTGAGCCAGCAGCGTTACGCCTTCCGATGCGATCTGAGTGGAGCGGATGTTCTCTTCAAACTTGAGGTTAAGCTGTTCAATTGCCTGAATGCCTTCGTCGTTCTTTTCCTTCAGGCTTGTAATATTCTCTACGGTCTGATTTACCCGTCTCTCCGAACTTTCAATCTTACTGTTTAAATCATTGAAAATTTCAATACTGCCTCTGACCTGTTCTATCTGCAGATTGGCGCTGCCTGAGATCTCCTCCGCGGATGCGGCGATTCCGGCAGTGCTTTGTTCAAAATCGTTTAAAGCCCCGTAAATATCTTCGGCGGACTTCTGCATTCCGTCAAATGCGTTTCTGACGCTGCCCAACAGATTCTCGACACTATTTTCGTTTTTCTCGACGGTCATAAAGAGCGCGCGCGAACGGACCACAATCAATACGGCTACAAGAACCGCAAGCACATATACCATCAGTATAAAGATCCAGATCGACAATGTATACATGGCAAGATACGCCTGCGGAAATATTATCATTGCGGCAAGATTTGCGATTACTGTGGCTGCCGTACATACTTTAATTACGGATAAATCATAGTAAGGCACTGCTAAAAACAAAACAAGAAAATAAGCTTCCACCATAGCCCCGAAACAGGCAGGCGTACCAATTACAATTGTAACAGCCCCGACTACGGGCAAAATGGACACATAAATATATTTTGCAAATTTTCCAAGCGCTTTTTCAAGGAGCTTAACAAGTAAACTGCATCCGGTCATAACAAGTGCAATCGCGTCTCTTCCGCTGCCGCCGTTAAACAGCATTACATATACTACGGCCACAACCGGAATAACTACCATAAACAAAAACATAACGAAATTCATTCTTTTTTCTTCGTTTTTTAAAATTTCCAGTTCCATAACTTTCTCCCCTTTTTACAGATTTTTATACTTAAAGTTGAATGAATTACTAACAATATTTTACTTTCATTTCTGATTTTTGTCAATTTTTTCAGAGCGCCGAAATAACTGCATTTTTCGGCAGGAGGCGCGGGATCCGCTTTAAAGTTTTTGACACGGTATGTAACTTCCTATATAATAAAACAAAAAACATTAATACGGAACAAACAGAAAGCGTGAACGAATGGAGATCAGACAGATTGAAAATCATATGGAAAAGCAAAGAATTACCCGTTATATCTTAGAAGCGCTTCCGGAATGGTTTGGAATCCCCGAGGCAAGAGAAGAGTATATCGAAGACAGTGCAGACCGGATTTACTTTTGCGCCGCAAGCGGGGAGGAGCCGATCGGATTTATTTATCTGAAAGAAACCGGAAGGGATACGGTTGAGCTTGCCGTAATGGGTATTTTAAAGGAACATCACAGAAGCGGGATCGGCAGTAAGCTGTTTGAGCGCGCCAAACAGGCGGCCTGTGAAAAGGGATATTCTTTTCTTCAGGTAAAAACGGTTCAAATGGGAAAATACGAGGAGTATGATATCACAAACCGATTCTATCTATCTCTTGGATTTAAAGAATTTGAGCTGTTTCCGACTCTTTGGGATGAGTGGAATCCCTGTCAGATATATGTAATGGCCTTGTCAAACGATGAACTTAAAGCAGGTTCGCAGGTTTCCCTGTAAATCTGCAGCAGGTATGAAATGGAAAAATTAAAAGAAACGCTTCGCCTGATGGCTGGCAAAAATATCAACAAAATAATTATCAGCAAGCCCATTCAAAAGTCCTCATTGTATAAGAAGATTGTGGTTGTAAAGAAAAAGGATTATTTTCAGGCCGCAAAATACACGGAAAAACAGGTGTTTCATGAGAATCTGGGGGAAGAAGCGCTTTTGGATTTTTTGTTTTCGACCGTCTGCAACGAATTTCTTCAGGTGAATGCCTGGGACAGGGAAAAGGAACATATTCTTCTTTTATCAAAAAAAGGAAAGATTACGTATAAGACGAAGAAGGCGGCAGGCGAAGTCTGCAGTTTTGACGCGCACAACCGCCGGAAAAATTATCTTCTTACAGAAGGGCAGCGGATTCCTCCGTTGGAGGATATGGGAATTTTTACAAAAGAGGGGAAAGTAGCGGCTCCGATGTACGATAAATTCCGGCAGATTAACCGTTTTATAGAAATCATAGACGATGCGGTCAGAGACGATCCGAAAGAAGAGATTCATATTGTAGATTTTGGCTGCGGAAAATCATATCTTACATTTGTGATATATTATTACTTTACGGAAATTCTGCATAAGAAAGTGCGGATGCTCGGTCTCGACTTAAAAGAGGATGTAATTGAAAAATGCCGAAGGGCAGCGGACAAGTACGGATATGAGGATCTGCGGTTTGAGACAGGAGATATTAAAGGCTTTCAGCCGCCGTTTGACGTTGATATGGTAGTTACGCTCCATGCCTGCGACACGGCGACCGATTATGCGCTTTTTCATGCAGTACAGTGGAAGGCGAAAATGATTTTTTCCGTTCCCTGCTGCCAGCATGAGCTGAATCGGCAGATGCGGACAGAGGACTTGTCGCTGTTTACGAGATATGGTATTGTTAAGGAACGTATGGCGGCGCTGTCTACGGATGCGATACGGGCCAATCTGCTGGAGTACTGCGGTTATAAAACACAGCTTTTGGAATTTATCGATTTTGCGCATACGCCGAAAAATATATTAATCCGCGCCGTACGTAAACCGGTAGTTCCCGCTGCGGTGAAGCAAAGATACCTGTCGGAAGTGGAACAGGTTCGAACGCAGTTTCAGTTTGAACCGACGTTTTATCGTCTCCTTAGCGAAGCCGGGCGGATCATATGATGTCTTATGCATAGAAAGGATAAGGTTATTTTTATGGAGGATTCTGTTTTAAAAGAGTTTCCGGATCGGGAAGCGTTTGAGAAGTATTGGGAAAATTCATATGTTCCGGTTGTTTATGAGGATGTTCAGGAGACATTTGAAGACTATTTGACCGCCGCAGACGGACATATTTTTCTTTCGGATTACGAAGAAAGGGGCTGTATTTCAAAAGAGGATTTTGCAGAAAATCTTTCGCAGGAGGCTCAGTTTACGTTTCAGGACGGATTAACGGAAGCATTTTATGAAAAAAATCCAAAGCTTTATGAGAAAGCCTTTGCAATTTACGAGGAAGCGCAGATGGAAGGGCGGACGGACTGCGACACGGCGTCCGTATTTCATGAAACGTACCAAAGACTTTATCTTGCATTTTTAAACCGGCTTTATGATGAAAAAATTGCCGGAAATAAAGGGAAGGCGTAAGAATGGCATCACTTGGAATCCCGCAGAATACAATTCAGATTCTGCAGAAGTATCGCTTTAATTTTCAGAAAAAATACGGGCAGAATTTTTTAATTGATACGCACGTCCTTGACAAAATTATGGAGGCGTCCGAGATTACGGACCGGGATTTTGTATTGGAGATCGGGCCGGGGATCGGTACGATGACACAATATCTGTGTGAACGCGCCAGAGCGGTTGCGGCGGTGGAGATTGATAAAAGCCTGATCCCGATTTTATCCGATACTTTAAGCGCTTATGATAATGTCGAGATTATTCAGGAAGACGTTTTAAAGCTGGACTTAAACCGTCTTGTCCGGGAAAAAAACGATGGGAAGCCGATTAAGGTGGTTGCGAATCTTCCTTATTATATTACGACGCCGATTATTATGGGATTGTTCGAAAATCGCGTTCCGGTTGAGCGAATTACGGTAATGGTGCAAAAGGAGGTCGCCGATCGGATGCAGACGGGCCCGGGCTCTAAAGATTACGGCGCGCTATCATTGGCGGTGCAGTATTATGCAAAGCCGGAAATTATTGCCAATGTGCCGCCGAACTGCTTTATGCCGAGGCCAAATGTCGGAAGCGCGGTCATTCGACTGACCAGGCATACAAAGCCTCCCGTATCGGCTAAAGACGAAGACCTTATGTTTCGGTTAATCCGGGCCTCTTTTAATCAGCGCCGAAAAACACTTGCAAACGGTTTGAGGAATGCGAACGATTTAAATCTGACAAAAGAGCAGATAGAAGAGAGTCTTTCGGAACTTGCCGTTCCGGCTGCAATTCGGGGAGAAGCGCTGACATTAGCGCAGTTTGCAGAATTAAGCGACATCATCGGCAGAAAAATTTTAGAAAAAAATCATGGGATTTAATTGCAAATTTCAAGAATCAGGGTATAATGTTTTAGCATAGAAGCCAAAAGGCATAAGCGGAGATGAAAATGGACGAATTTAACAGTAATCTGGACAAGAAAGAGGAAATAAACGGTCAGCCGGCTGCGGAACCGGAACAGACGGTGACATCCGGGACGGAATCTTTTGCGCAAAAGACGGCAGATACCGGAAACGTACCGAATCCGGAAGAGCCATATGTACAGCGGCCGAGCCAGAAATACGGAAGAACCGCGTATCAGCAGCAAATGGAAAACAATCTCGATATGCGCGGACCGAATCCGTATGTCTATGAAGGATATCGGATGGGGCAGTCTTATCGGAGCGAAGCATACCGCAACCTGTACAGAGAAGACGGGTATGATCATTCCGGTATGCTCTATAAGGATGATGTGTACCGCAAGCCGGACGGAAGCTTCGGATACGGCCGGCCGGACCAGGAGCAAAACGGTCCGCAGGGCGGCGATCCGTATTGTCAGCCGAATCAGCCGTACGGAAACGGGAGTAACGGCCAGCCGAATCAGCCGTACGGAAACGGGAGCAATGGCCAGCCGAATCAGCCGTACGGAAACGGAAGCTACGGTCAGCCGAATCAGCCGTACGGAAACGGCAGCAACGGACAAGGGTATAATCAGCCCTACGCAAACGATCCCTACCGCCAGCCGTGGCCATACGGGAATTACGGTCAGCCGAATCAGCCGTACGCAAATCCGCCATACGGCAGGCCGGCAGAAAAGCAGAAGGAGCCGGTCAGCAGTGTATTTGCGTATATTTTAATGGCATTAGTGGCCGTATCCGTGATTATCGGTATTTTTAATTATCTGGCCGTATTTGATGTGATGAAAAAGGTGCCGTCTTTTGATTATGCCACCATTTTTCGGATACTGCAAAACGATCCCGGATATACGGGACTGGCATTGATTAGTCAGTGTGTCACGATTGTTACGATTATTTTTCTGGTGTTGGATATTGTGAAAATATACAGGGCAAATTACAAAGTGACGGGTTTGATTCTGTTCGCTATTTTTTTAAGACCGGCTTATTTTATCTGGAGGGCCTATCTGCTTGGAAAGAAGAAAGCCTTTCCGATTGTATTTACAGTTGCAGCATACGGAATACCGTTTATTATGGTTTTTTATTTTTCTTATCACATGGTAATGGAAATTATGTATACGATGCCATGACATATCACATGCCCTGATATTTAATATGGAATGTTAAACCCTTCCGCTTCATATAATAAAGGAGCGGGAGGGTTTTTTATGCCAGAACAGCGACGGAAAAAAAGAGCAATGAAGAAATTGAACACGATATTGTCAGGCATTCTTCTTATATTATTACTGCCTGTTTTTTTTACGGTTCTGTATCAGAAAATGCAGATGGAAGACATTACGGGCGAAAAGAAAACGGAAAGCGAAGCGGCGGAGGAAGAACTAATCGGGATTCTTGCCCGCGAAATCAGTGTAAAGCATTCGGACGAATGTATCAAAGCGCAGAGTGTAATCGCAAGAACAAATCTTTTGTTTGCCAGAGAGAATCAGACGGCACTGCCCGAAGCGCTCACGGCAGAACAGATGAAGGAGCTTTGGGGGGAAGAATTTTCTGCCGTTTGCGACAGGCTGAAGGAGCTCATTTTAGAGACAAAAGGACAGACATTACAGTATGACGGACGATACATATATGCCGCATATCATTCGGTTAGTGCGGGAAACACAAGGAATATGCAGGAATTGTACCCGAATTCCGATATGCCTTATCTGAAAACAGCTGCCTGTCATGGAGATACTGCGGCGGAAGGATATCTGTGTGTAAATTACTGGGAAGGAGAAGAGTTTTTAAAAATCTGCCGTGATATGTTTCCGGAAGACCAAATAGAAAACATAAGTTCGGTACAGGTGACGGAGAGAGACAGCGCAGGTTATGTGCTTAAGGTACAGGTGGGACAAACTATATATGACGGAGAAGAATTTCGCAGACGTATGGGATTGCATTCCACTCATTTTACGCTGACGGAACTGGAAGGCAATGTACGTGTAGTTACGCTTGGGCTGGGACACGGGTTCGGATTAAGCCAGCATACCGCGCAGCTGCTGGCAGAAGATGGCAAAAATTACAATGAAATCCTGCAATACTTTTATCCGGGAGCCGAAATCACTGAATAAACCTTAGAAAACCGGCAACACTATAGTTAAAAATAAACTATGGATGGTGAATAAGGTTATGAGAAGAAATGGATTATCCGCATTTTGGCAAAAGAAACAATACGTGATTGCCGGTGCACTGATTGTCGCTGCCGCAATTGGAATGACTGCCCTTTACAGCAGAAGCCAAGCAAAGGAAAGAGAAGAACTGGAAAAAGAAATTGCGCGTGAGATGGAACAGGAACATGCCGCAGACGTTGCAAAAGAGGAAGATACAGAGAAGAAAGACGCGGAAGCGGCTTCTTCTGTCGTAAAGCCGAAAGAGAGTGAAAAAGAGGAAAAGGCTGAGGTAGAAAAGGAAACAGAGGAATCGGAGGAACCGGAAACGGAAGTCGCGCAGGAGGAACCTCCGGTACAGCAGGAGACAAAAGACGTAGGTACGGTAGAACCGACGCTTCATTTTGCGGCGGATGAAGGGATCCTCTGGCCGATGGAAGGCAATGTAATTATTAACTACAGCATGGATTCATCCGTATATTTCGCGACGTTAGACCATTATAGATATAATCCCGGCATTGTCATTTCCGGAGATGTCAACAGCAAAGTCTATGCGGCGGCTAAGGGTAAAATCGTAGGAATTGAAGACGATGATATTACGGGCACTACGCTCACGCTCGACCTCGGAGACGGATATCAGGCAGTTTACGGACAGCTTAAAGAACTTAATTTCGGCGTCGGCGATTATGTGGAAGCGGGACATGTTCTCGGTTATGTCAGCGAGCCGACCAAGTATTTTTCCGTAGAAGGAAGCAATCTCTACTTTGAAATGCGCAAGGACGGAGTACCGATTGATCCGATTGAATTTTTTGAATAAAAAAGTGCACAAATAAGAAAAGCCGACATATGATATAAAAAGGGTCAGAAAAATCCGCAATCGAACATTCACATTTTCACAGGAGAAAAAACCTTTAAGTGAAAAATATTTCCTCTTGTATATTCCGAACGGCGGAACCCGATTGAGTACCATATTTCGATTGCTTTTCATAACAAAATTCCCTGCTTTTATATAAAAGCGGGGTTACATATAAATCTTGACAAATAAATATTGCTGTGCTAGAATATATAAAGTTGTGCAAATTGTACAACAGCAGAAGCAATGTGTGTGAGGGCGCATTTTATGCGTCCTTTTTCTAATGAAATAAAACCGGATGAATTGCAGGTCGGCGGTTGGTTCGGTTGGATTTGTTTCACCAGTAGTAGAATGGAGGAAGGTTGAACGTATATCGCTTTCAGCCTTATGAAAAGCCGCTCATGCGGCAGATTGAGAGGAAAAAATGGAAACAACCAGATTTGACGAATTGAATTTATATCCGCAGGTGCTCCGCGCCATCCGGGAAATGGGCTTTGAGGAAGCGACGCCGATACAGGGGCAGGCAATACCGGTTGTCATGTCGGGAGCGGACGTCATCGGACAGGCGCAGACAGGAACCGGGAAGACGGCTTCTTTCGGTATTCCGGTGCTTCATAAAGTGGACGTCAACAATAAGAAAACGCAGGCGCTGATTCTTTCGCCGACAAGAGAGCTTGCAATTCAGGTGTCGGAGGAAATCAGAAAGCTTGCGAAGTATATGCATGGAGTAAAGGTACTGCCCGTCTACGGCGGACAGGATATTAACCGGCAGATTAAAGCATTGAAAGGCGGAGCGCAGATTATTATCGGGACGCCCGGACGTATTATGGACCATCTTCGCAGAAAGACGATTCGCTGCGAGGCGGTAAATATGATTGTGCTTGACGAAGCCGACGAAATGCTGAATATGGGCTTTCGCGAGGATATCGAGACGATCTTGGAGTATATTCCGCAGGAAGGACGGCAGACGGTGCTTTTTTCTGCGACAATGCCGAAGCCGATTCTGGATATTACGAGAAAGTACCAGCATGACGCCGTAAAAATCCGAGTCGTAAAAAAGGAACTGACCGTTCCGAGTATCGAACAGTACTATTATGACGTTAAGCGCAAGGATAAGACAGAGGTTCTTACAAGGCTCCTTGACTATTATAACCCGAAGCTTTCCCTTGTGTTCTGTAATACGAAAAAAATGGTAGACGAGCTTACCGAAGCGCTGAAAGGCCGCGGTTATTTTGCCGAAGGACTTCACGGCGATATGAAGCAGTCGCAGCGCGACCGCGTGATGAAATCATTCCGCAGCGGACGGGTGGAAATTTTGATTGCTACAGATGTAGCGGCAAGGGGAATCGACGTGGATGACGTCGAGGCTGTTTTTAACTATGATATTCCGCAGGATGACGAATATTATGTACATCGTATCGGAAGGACCGGGCGCGCCGGAAAGGCAGGACGAGCATTTACGTTTGTAAAAGGAAAAGAAGTCTATAAACTGAAAGATATTATGCGTTACTGTAAGACAAAAATTCTGTTTCGGCCGATTCCTTCTACCGATGATGTGGCGCAGATTAAATCGGAAAAGGTGTTAGATCAGATTGCCGCCGTCATTGAAAGTGAAAACTTAAAAGATATGATAGAAATTATTGAGCGCCAGGTCAACGACGCCGATTATACCGCAATGGACATTGCGGCGGCGTTTTTAAAGCAGGCGCTCGGTCAGGTAAATCTGGATAATGACAGGGACAGCGGAGAGATCGACTGGGAGAATACCGGTGCGGAAGAAGGCATGGTGCGTTTATTCGTTAATGTCGGAAAAATTGACCGCGTAAAGCCGGGAGATATTCTGGGCGCGGTAGCAGGAGAATCGGGTATGCCGGGAAATCTTGTCGGCGCCATTGATATGTACGATAAATATACTTTTGTAGAAGTACCGCGCGAATACGGTGCGGATGTATTAAAGGCTATGAAAAATGCAAAAATTAAGGGACGTTCGATTAATATGGAGCCGGCGAATCAGAAATAAAGGCAAAGAGTGAGCGAACAGGCAGAACTGCCGCAGCGGAAACGAAGCTGCGGCAGTTTTTTACCCTATAGGAAACTGCGTCGTCAGACGCATGTATTCACAAGTTCGCTTTGCGAACTTGCAGAGAGTGCGAAGCGCTCTTTTTTACGTTCTTCATCAAATCTTAATGTTTTGCCTCATTGGAAATTCATATTTATTCCTTTACAATAAAGGCATGATCATAAAAAGAGTCGGAAAACGGCGGAATGAGAGGAAACATGTACAGTATACTGGTGTGTGACGATGAAAAAGATATTGTATCTGCCTTAAGAATTTACCTTACGGCAGACGGTTATCAGGTATATACGGCCTATAACGGAAAAGAAGCGGTTGAGATATTAAAGCAGGAAGAGATTCATCTTGTTTTAATGGATATTATGATGCCGGAAATGAACGGGATTACGGCGATGGTGAAAATCAGAGAACTCAGTAATGTGCCGGTGATTCTGCTTACTGCAAAAAGCGAGGATACGGATAAGGTTTTAGGATTAACCGTGGGGGCCGACGATTATGTAACAAAACCGTTTAATCCGGTAGAGGTTCAGGCGAGAGTAAAATCCCAGCTTCGCCGCTATATGCAGCTTGGAGGAGGCGCGGTCAAAAGTGATACGCTTGTAATAGGCGGAATAGAGTTAAACGACCGTACAAAGGAAGTGACGTTGGACGGAGAAAAAGTATCGTTGACGCGCACCGAATACGATATTTTAAAGCTGTTAATGGAACATCCGGGTAAGGTATTTTCCCCGAACCAGATTTATGAACTCGTCTGGAACGACAGTCCGTACGGTACGGAAAATACGGTCGCGGTACATATTCGTCATCTCAGGGAAAAAATAGAATATAATCCGGCTGAGCCGCGTTATCTGAAGGTGGTCTGGGGTCGGGGCTATAAGATGGAAGGGAAGTGATTGTTTGAAGCAAGTAAGAGGATCGCTTTGTGCGAAAATAGCTGCGTGGATATTGGCAGGTGTTTCAGTATTAGGGTTTGCTGCGGGTCTTTGTTTAATTGCGGTATTGCTTGAGTGGGACGTTTACACAAAGACAAAAGAGGATATGACTGCGGATTTTTTTGAACGGTACAGCGACCGCTATTCGGCAATTGCGTTATATCAGATGGGAACGGGGGAAAACGAAGGATATTTCGCTGATAAAAATTTCCGTTACGGTATTGTAAGGGCCGAGAACCTGGAAGAACTGCTAAAAATGGATCTAAATGCCGCGGATACATATGAAGAGCGGAATTTCAGCGGAAGTATTGATCCGGAGAAGGCGCATTTGTTTGCATTTGATTGCAGCGGCGCCATCGAAAGCTATTCGAATCAACCGGACAGTTTATGGGGACATTACTGGATCTCGGAAGCATACGGAAACGAGTCGATTGAGGCTTTCGTATACGACCGGTCCTCCGGTATTCTTTACAGCGAAACGGAAAAGAGTTATTATCCGGTTAAATATGTCTGCTTTGAGGCGGAAGTCTTGGATAATACGGATGATACGAACAAACGAATCGTATTATATTACCGATATGATGCAAAAAGGCGGACCTATTTCAGGGAGGAATTGACAGACTCGTTTCATGTTGAGATGACCGGGTCGGAAGACGAGGTGTTGCATGAGGAAATGGTTCTTGCTGTAAATGAACGGATGGATACGCAAAATGACATGATTTTGCATATATTCTGCACAAATCAGATTGTAGAAGCGGAAAATTATGATGCATTTTTGCAGGGCATTGAGGCGTTGGAGCAGGATACAATGACGTTTTCGGACTTAGATGGAACGATTTTTGACGTTTCGAATTGGGAAAGTTCTGCAGAGCTTTTCACGGGAATCAGCAGCGTTTATGTTAATAACGGAGTAGAGGAAGCCGATTTAACGGAATCTGAAAAAACAATTTCAGACAGCGGCACGTATTGGATGGATTTGGATCTGATGATGTATCATGAGGAAAGAGAAAGCGATATGCATTATGTACTTTCTTTTGTGAATCAGCCGTTAACGGAGACGGGAAGCTGGAATACCGATGATTTGTATGTAAAAACCATTCACCTGATGGAGTTTGTCTATTATATGCGTTATCGTGTGATCTGGATTACAGCGGCTTTCTTTCTGATTCTGCTTCTAAGCGTTTCCTTCCTTCTTTATTCGGCGGGAAATCGAAAGAATACGTCGGAAATATCGGTAAAATGGATAAATAAGATGCCGCTTGAAATAAATATGAGCGTTATTTCTATACTGATTTTAGTGTCGCTTTGGATTGATTATGAGATTGCGAATTTATATAACGGTGTAATTCACGGTTTCCGGCTGTTTAGCTTTTTACTTTTTTTGTTGTGTGGATTTTATCTTCTGCTTGCTTTCGCAATGGATCTGGCTGTGCGGATCAAATGTGGTAAGTGGTGGAGAACAACAATTTTATATCGGTGTTATTGTTTTCTGGTTCGGACGGGAAGATTTTTTCAAAGTCATTTTAGTCTGCTTTGGAAGCTTGTGCTTGGATTTGCGGTTTTATTATTCCTGGAATTTGTGAGTATTATATTCATGTATAACAGAGGCCCCGCCGGGATTTTGCTTTGGATACTGTTAAAAGCCGCCGTTTTGGCGCTGCTGTTAAAATGCGCCGGTGAAATGCTCCGGTTAAAAGAAGCCGGAGAACATATAGCTGCCGGGGATCTGCAGTATCAGGCGGATACTTCTAAAATGATGTTTGATTTTAAAAAGCATGGGGAAAATCTCAACAGTGTAAATGTCGGATTGTCTAAAGCGGTAAATGAAAAGATCAAAAGCGAGCGGTTCAAAACAGAGTTGATTACAAATGTATCGCATGATATTAAAACTCCGCTTACTTCAATTATTAATTATGTAGATCTGTTAAAAAAAGAGGAATTGGAAAACGAAACGTTACAGGAATATATAGAAGTTCTGGATCGTCAGTCCAATCGTCTGAAAAAATTGATTGAAGACCTGATGGAAGCTTCAAAAGCTTCGACCGGAAACTTGGAGGTGACGTTGGAAAAATTAGAGGCAGGCGTCTTTATGGTTCAGACTGTCGGAGAATTTGAGGAAAAGACAAAAGAATTGAATCTTGATTTAATAATTAAAAAGCCGGAAGAGCCGATATATATCCTTGCGGACGGCAGGCATTTCTGGCGGGTGATTGATAATTTGATGAATAACATTTGTAAGTATGCACAACCGTACACCAGAGTCTATATTGATCTTGACAGGAAGGAAGAGAAGGCGGGAATTACCTTCCGCAATACTTCGAAGTTTCCGCTGAATATTAGCAGCGACGAGTTGATGGAACGGTTTGTAAGAGGAGACAGTTCCAGAAATACGGAAGGGAACGGATTGGGACTTTCTATTGCGGGGAGCCTGATGGAACTGATGCACGGAGAATTTGAGCTGGTAGTAGACGGAGATTTGTTTAAGGTGATTCTCACATTTGAAGTATTGAAAGAGGAAGAGCCTGCGTAGAGAATCATGAAACGATAAAGAGGCAGCCGCAACGGCTGCCTCTTAAAAGCGAGAAAAGTTATATACTTACGTCGGCAAAGACACTGATGTCAGCCTTTCTTCGATTTCTGCTCTGACGAGTTGTCTTTTTCCTTTGCAGTATCGGGTGCCTGGGCCGATTTTCCGGCGTTTGGCGCAGCGGGCGTATTTGTCGTCGTGGACGATGTCATGGTGCATCGGCCGTCAAAACATGCATCCTCGTCTACTACAAGTGATTTTGCAACAATGTTGCCGATCAGCTTTCCGGTGGAGAGAATTTCTATTTTTCCGCTGACGTTGACGTCTCCTTCTACTTTGCCGGAAATAATCACACTTTCCGCCGTAATATTCCCTTTAATCTGTCCTTCTGCACCGATAATCATTTTTCTTTCACAAGTACAGTTGCCGTTAATTGTGCCGTCTACGCGGACCGTTTCAGGGGAGGTGATATTACCGTTAAATACGGTTCCCTCGCCGATTAATGTGCTGACTCTTGTTTTTGAGTCTTCTACATATGTAGCTGGTTTTCCTTTTCCTAACATCACTAAATCTCCTTTTCTTTTTGAATTAAGCGGGCAAAACCCGCAAAACCTTCTTTCGCGTTTCGGATACAGAAAGGAAAGCGCGTTATCCCTTCGCTTTTATAATAGAAAGCGGGTCGATCGGGGTTCCCTCATATACGATCTGATAATCGAGTTCCGTATCGTCAGAGGTAACGGTACATAAAATAGCCCCGGAAAGAACCTGGGCGCCTTCCTCTAACTGCATCTGTGCATTTTTACGGCACATATAACGAGTAACATAGCCGTTTGCATGTGTGACTTCAATAATAAGCGGGTATGTATCGTCGGAACCGACGGAGCTGACCGTACCGTCTCCGGCTGCGACAATATGTCCGTCCGATTGAACGTTAATGGCAAGGTAGGGCTGCTCATCGGAATATGTGGTTGTCATAATACCGGAACCCGCGCAGGGATAACGGCTCGGAATCTGGGAATCTGCTTCTTTTTCCGCTTCTGCAGCCGCTTCCAGTTCCGCTTTCTGTTCTGCGTCTGCGATTGTCTGCTGCAGCGATTCGATTTCCGAAGAAAGAGTTTGATTTTCATTGCTTAAAGTCTCTTTCTCCGCTTCCAATTCCATTACCCTTGCCGTTTGTGTCTCAAGCTGTGCCTGCAGGGCGTTTTGACGGTTTTGTTCGGTCGAAACGCGATAAATCAGAAAGCCGAGCAAAATGAACAAGATAGGCAGGAAAGTAATAAGGAACACGCGGACAAAGGTCAGCGAAACGTGGAATTGCTTACTGCTTTGCCCCATATTGGAAATCAGAAGGATGGAAAAAGATTCCTTATGTTTATGCCTTTGCTGTTTCATACGGATATCCATTCCGCCGCCGGTAAAGGCGGCATTTTCATTATTATTATAGAAATGAGTATCGTCAGTCGATTCGTTTTACAACGGCGGACATAAAAAGAACTTTTGTCTGCCGGAGCAGAACAGACCGATAGGACGGATACGTATCAATTTTAACACAAAAAACAGAAAAGTCAATTTGAGAAATTACTTTAAGGGCGGATTTAACAGGTAATATATGGCAGAGCGGGCGTTTGTCCTGGTTTTTGACACATGGGAAATGCTTGACCGTAAGTGGAAAAAATATTATAATTATGGTTATTAAATATTGGGAGATAGACAATAAAAAGCAGGAGGGGACAAATGATGATGTTTTTCAAAAACTTAAGTATCCGTTTCAAGATTTTGATTCCGGTTACGGTTCTCGGATGTCTGATGCTGATACTTGGATTCACAAGTTTGCAGACTGCCGGACAGCTTATGGAGGCCAGCGAGGCGATTTCCGGTAACTTTGCAGTGAGAATCGAGCAGTTCGGCGATGTAAACGCATCGTATCAGACCTTGCGCCGGGTAGCTTTCGCGCACATTGTCGCTTCGGACGATAAGGAGCTTCAGCATACGCTGGAACAGGAAGCGACAGAGTTAAAGGATGAACTTGACGTCTTATTTGACGAAATTGAAAATTCTCTGGCTTCGGATGAGGGAAAGCAGAGTTTTAAAGAACTTCGGAATGATTATGAAGCTTATCTTGTCATATACGAACAGATTTTAAAGTACAGCGCCGGGGGACAGCGTGAGGAAGCCGTACAATTGGCGAATAAGGATTTAAAGGAAGCAGGTACGGCGCTTACGGCAAAACTGGACGCGATGTGCGATTTGAATAATACAAGTATGAATGCGGCTGTAGAGGCACAGAAGGGGGTTTACCAGCGGGTAACGCGAACGATTATTATTCTTTTGGTACTTGGCATCGTAGTTCTTCTCTTTGTCGTATGGGTATGCTGGAAGTGGGCATGCAAGCGTTTGATTAACATCAATGCACAGCTTCGCGACGTAATTGCAACGATCGATGCCGGCCAGGGGGACCTGACAAAGCGCGTACAGTGCTTCTGTACGGATGAAATCGGTACGCTTGCGGCAGGAATCAATACCTTTATCGAGACGCTTCAGAATATTATGGGGCAGATTACCACAAGCTCCGGACAGCTTGGAACAATTGTCAACCTGGTGTCTTCTAAAGTATCTACGGCGAACGATAACTCCTGCGATATTTCTTCCGTTATGGAGGAATTATCCGCATCAATGGAAGAGATTTCCTCAACGCTGACAGATATCAAGGAAAATGTCGGCGTGGTGGATCAGAATATTGTAGAACTCTCCGATGCTTCACAGGGACTGTATGATTATGCGAACGAGATGCAGAAACGAGCAAAAGGACTGGAGCAGAATGCAGTTGACAATAAGCAGCATACCAATGACGTAATTAACGGAATTATCAATCAGCTCAATGAGGCGATTGAGAGCAGCAGAAGCGTTGACCGTGTCAACGATTTGACAAACGAGATTTTAAGTATTTCCAACCAAACGAACCTTTTGTCTTTGAACGCGTCAATCGAGGCGGCGAGAGCCGGAGAGGCAGGGCGCGGATTTGCTGTAGTAGCCGATGAAATCAGCCAGCTTGCCAATTCGAGCAGGGAGGCGGCAAACAATATTCAGACCATTAATAATATGGTAATTGAGGCGGTAAAAGAATTGACTGCAAGCGCCGATTCAATCGTAACATACATAAATGAAAATATTCTTCCGGATTACGAAGGCTTTGTAGATGCCGGAAAGCAGTATAACGAAGACGCAATACATGTAAATGAGATTGTTACGCGTTTCAATGAAATGTCAGTCAACTTAAAGCAGCTTATGTCAAGTATCACGGTAGCCATTGACGGCATTAATACTGCGGTAGACGAGAGTGCAAACGGAACGACGCGAGTAGCTTCGAATACTTCCGATTTGGTGAGAGATATCGGAGAAATTGCGGATGCAATGAACGATAACAGACAGATTGCGGGAAGCCTGACCGACGAGGCCGACCGGTTTGTCAGTCTGTAAATAAAACTTAACAAACGAATAAAAACAGGCAGTCGTATTTTAAAAATGCGGGTGCCTGTTTTTGCTTCATCGTCAATCCACAGAAGTACCCGTCTATAGAATTTGCGCAAAAGTACGATGTAAAGTGCGAATTGATAATGAGTATGAAATAAATAGTGATTTGTAGAAATTACGGTTTTAGTAAAAGAAAAAGGAATTTTGAAATGATTCTCAGAGAATATCAATCAACAGATTGCAAAGAATTGGCAGAACTTTTTTATTCTACAGTAGTTGATGCCGACATTATTGCAGGATTTGGGGATATAGATAAAACAGGTTATTTTGACCGCTTATTTGTTCATCCGGATTATCAGGGAAAAGGAATTGCTACCGCTATATGCAATCGGTTAGAGTTGGCAGTTCAAGAGAACATTGTTACGTATGCTTCTATTACAGCAAGACCTTTTTTTGAAAAAAGAGGATATGAGGTTGTGAAAGAACAGCAAGTTGAGCGACAGGGAATTTACCTTACAAATTATGTAATGATAAAAAAGCGATAAATTCCTCTTTGTCAGACACAACCGCTTGCACAAAAATAAGGGTATGTCAGATTGCTCCAACATACCCCTAAATCTTCAAAAAGGTCGAATTTACGGCATTTCTTCTTAGCCAAAGTATCTCTTTAACAGACCCTCAAATGCCTTGCCATGACGAGCCTCGTCACGAGCCATTTCATGTACGGTATCATGGATTGCATCCAGATTTGCAGCTTTTGCTCTTTTAGCAAGGTCAACTTTTCCGCCTGTAGCGCCGTTCTCGGCATCTACTCTCATCTCAAGATTCTTCTTTGTGCTGTCTGTTACAACTTCACCGAGCAGTTCGGCAAACTTTGCAGCGTGCTCAGCCTCTTCCCATGCGGCTTTTTCATAATATAAACCGATTTCCGGATAGCCTTCGCGATGTGCAACGCGTGCCATAGCAAGATACATTCCGACTTCGGAGCATTCACCCTCGAAATTTGCTCTTAAATCCGCAATGATATCTTCGCTGACGCCCTGTGCAACGCCTACCACATGCTCTGCAGCCCATTCTCTTTCACCGGTCTGCTCTTTAAACTTCTCTGCCGGAGCCTTACATACCGGACATGCTGCCGGAGCGGCATCTCCTTCATAAACATAACCACATACTGTACATACAAATTTAGACATTGTTTTATTCTCCTTTAAAATTATTTTAGAAATAGTAACCATTACTGATATTAAATGATTTTCAAAAGAAAGTCAATATAGTTTTTGAATTTTATAATTATTTTATACATTTTTTCTTTCTTTCAAACAATCGGGACAATTACCGTAAAAATAGGCGATATGCCCGTCGATTTCTCCATTAAATCCCTGTGCTGCAAGAACATTGATATGATCCATATCGTTCATCTTTAAATCAAGGACGCAGCCGCATTTTTTACAGATAAAATGATAGTGCGGGGCGACGGTTCCGTCGTAACGGTCCGGTCCGATACCGGTGGAAAGCTTTCGGATTTCACCGAGTTCGGAAAGCAGCGACAGGTTTCGGTAAACCGTTCCAAGACTGATATTCGGGATGTTTTCTTTTATTCCGAGGTAAACCGTTTCTGCGGTAGGGTGGTCATGACGGCTTTTAAGAAAATCCCGGATGGCTTCTCTCTGCCTGCTGTATTTTGACATAAAAATTATCCTTTCATAATAATAACTATTACTATTTTAATATATAGGAAGCCCATCTTTTTGTCAACGGAAAATACTGGTACTTTTCAGGCGTTATCCCGCCTGCAAAAACGCTTAAAGCAAAGCTTCATTCCCATGAAAGCCGTAAATAGACGTTGAAATCCGGCAGGTATGCCCCTGCATCATAGTTTTTTGCAATAATGAAACTTTTAGAGACAATAGTATGCATAAATATAAAGCTGACGAATATAGATAACAGTAAAGCGAATAAAAGTCTGGAGTGTCCAAATGGCCAGGATGCAGCGTTTTGTTACATATATTTATGCATATGAAAACGGAAAAAAGCAGCAGAATACGGGATTTGCAAAGATCGAAGTCAGGGGGAACGACGGAAGAATGGAGCTTCACCTGCGTGGAGCGGGGGTACGGAAAGGAGAATGCAGTGTAGCATTTTTTACGGACGACAACGGATCTATTTTAAGTTTCCCGATCGGTAAAATGCGGCTCACCAACGGTCAGGGCGATTTCGGAACCGTATTTAAAGCCGATCATATCGGAAATTCGCCGTATCATTTTATAAATATGGAAGGGATCGTCATAATCGGGGAAGACGGAAGTATTCTGTTAAGCCGTTGGAAAGAAGGAAATTCACTGGCAGTCGTAGAGGGGAATATCAGGATTTGGAAACCGGAAGAGGTACGGCAGCGTCCCGCAGAACAGACGTCGGTTATTACGGGCGAAGAAGAAAAAAGTATTCCGGTTTCGCAGGATGTGAATGCATCTGCCGCTAAAAAGGAAGAGCAGGCAGCAAAGATTCCCGCAGAACCGGAACCTCCCATTAGAACGGAATCACCGGTGAGAACCGAAATTTCCGCAGAACCGGAACCTCCCGCAGAGCCGGAAGCTCCCGCAGAACCGGAAGCTCTCAGAGAACCGGAAGCTCCCGGAGAACCGAACCCTCCCGTTAGCATAAACCCTCCGGTGACAAGCGAAACTCTTTCGAATAATGATATGCCAGGGCAGCAGGCTGAGCGTACGAATGATTACGGCAATGCAAAAAATGCGGCAGCGCCTGTTAATGCCAGAGAGGAAGCGCTTATAAAAGAGGGGATCATGTTAAAAACAAAGCCTCAGAACGAAACGCCGGATTCCGGGTGTGCAGAGGATATACAGGCGACGGAAGTGCCGATGCGAAATATTTTCCCGCGCTATAACTGGCTGGAAATCTGGGAACGGATGAAGGAAACGCATCCGGCTTTTCGGCTGGATCGAAATATCCTCTGCGTACGAATCGAATTAAAAGATTTGCGTGAAATGCCGAAAAAATACTGGTATCTGGGCAATAACAGCTTTTTGCTGCACGGTTTTTTTAACTACCGCTATCTGATTCTTGGAAAAATGGAAGAAGAGCGTTGGTTTATAGGCGTTCCGGGAATCTACCAGCATCAGGAACGGGTTATGGCGGCGATTTTCGGATTTCCCGAATTTCTTCCGATTAACAGAGAGAAAGAAACGGGCGTCTTCAGGCGTACAGAAGAGCCGGTAAACCAGTTTGGATGCTGGTATCATACCTTAGAGGAATAGACCGGTTACGGATTCGGATTTAAAGCGGCAAAACGGATATGGTCGCTCCAGTTTCCGCGAATCTGAATACATTCCCGTTCAAGTCCTTCCTCTATAAAATGAAGGGAGCGCAGCAGCCGGATAGAGGCTTTATTTTCCGGCATGACGCGCGCATAGACCCGGTGCAGATGAAGCGTATCGAAGGCTATGGAGAGCGCCTGCTCTATAGCCTCCTTTGCGTATCCCTTATGATGAAAATCTTTATCGAAACGATAACCGATTTCACAGCAGCAATAAGAAAAATACTGAATATCATGCAGGCATACGGTCCCGATAATCTGCGCCGGATTTTCCTTTAAAAAGACATAATAACGGATATTTTTCATTTTAAGCGCAAGTTCGAGCTCACACTTTAAAAGGGTATGCTGGTGATCTAAGGTGTAGTAATTTGCGGGAGGCGTCGGTTCGTATTGTTCAAACAGCTCGCGGTTCCGCAGATAAAAAGACGCCGTCTCGCGGACATAATCAGTTGATAATATTTTTAAGATTAATCGTTCCGTATGAACTTCCATAGCAAAGTTTGCGGGTGATTTTCTTTTTTGAAACATAGCGCTCCGTTTCTATCCGTTGAACGACAGAAAAAACATGCCGCAGAACGTTAAGGGGAGCGGTATGTCTCTATCGACAAAAAAGGATATATAAGATACAATGAGGAAAAGATTTGACGATTTTCCCGTCTTTTACATTTTATACCACATGTTAGAAATGATTACAAATTTTAATTGCACAAGACAAAAACGGCGGCCGTACCGCATGGAATGGACAAAGAAAATATGATTTTGTAAGAGGGAACAGGATGACAGCAGAAGAAAAATACATGAAGGCCGCAATCCGGGAAGCGAAAAAAGCGTATGCGCTGGACGAGGTTCCGATCGGATGCGTGATCGTCCGGGAAGAAAAAATTATTGCAAGAGGTTACAACAGAAGGAACACAGAGGGAAATACGCTGGCCCACGCGGAGCTTGGCGCAATCAGAAAGGCCAGTAAAAAAACGGGCGACTGGCGGCTGGAAGACTGCACCATGTATGTGACGTTAGAACCATGTCAGATGTGCGCGGGCGCGATTGTTCAGTGCCGGATGAAAAAGGTAGTGATCGGATGTATGAACCCGAAGGCAGGGTGCGCCGGGTCGGTGATAAATTTGCTGCAAATGCCGCAGTTTAACCATCAGACAGAGATTGTGCGCGGCGTGTTAATGGAGGAATGCTCGGAATTGCTGTCGTTTTTTTTTAAAGAGCTGCGGGAAAAGAAGAAATTGCCCCATTGACAATCGGAAGGTTTATGGGATATACTTAGATATCCGGGCAGCCGGGGTGGCAGCGGTACCCTGCACCAACAATCCGCTATAGTTGGGGTGATGCCAAACCGAGGGTTTTCATACTGCAGAGCAGCCCTTTATAAGTGGCGTTGAAGTTTGGGTCTTACACGGCGGGAATCTGTGAACCGGGTCAGGTCAGGAATGGAGCAGCCCTAAGCGGAAGCTTCCGGGTGATGTGAGGGCGCCTGGGCCGAGCTAACTGTAAAGGTAACGTTTGTGGTATGGATTCGAAGGGCGGCGCCCGGTTAAAAAGAGTTATTTTGTTACACTTTTGCAGGCGTCTGACGACGCGGCATCCAATAAGGTAAAATAACATACAAAAGAGCGGCAGTAGTAGGAGACTGCCGCTCTTTTTCCTGATTTGAAAGGAGTGTGCCCTGAATGAAATTCTGGGAAAAAATGCGTAAATTTTTATACGAAGCATGTGATATTATGGAAATTTTTATGGCGCTTGCCGTGTTCGCCGGTATTGTAATCGCAGCAATTTCAATTGTGCCGGGATTTACCGAGTTTTGGAATCACAAAGAGGAAGCGGGAGCGTTTATGGAGTTTCTCGATGTGGTGTTCGGCGCGGTAATCGGAATTGAGTTTATGAAGATGCTTTGCAAGCCGAATACATCGAGTATTATCGAGGCGCTGATTTTCCTTATGGCGCGGCATATGATTATTGAGACTACAACCGCGTTTGAGGACTTCCTTGCTATTTTAAGTATCAGTATTCTGTTCCTGCTGCGCCGCATTATGCTGGTGACAAAGCCGGATAAAAACCGCCGTACTTTGGGTCTGTTCCGTGCGATTAAGACGGACAAGCCGTCGGAGCGTCCGACGGAAGCGGAAGGAGCGGAAGACGGGGAAACATTGGGACGGAAGGCGGACATTGACGACTTCGGAGCGGAAGAATAAAGAGGCGGCGTATCCTTTGGCGCGGCAGTCGTCTTTTGCCGTGATCCGTCGAATAAAAACTGCATTTATTTTAATACAACCATTGAAATTAAGAAAATCCGCTATATAATAAGGGTATACAAAACGGGCTCGTCTCCGCCGCACCTGTCTGCGCGCCGAGACGGGGGTATAAGAGCCCGTATGCAGCTAAATACATAAAATATAGTATGATAAGGAGAAGAATAAAATGTTTGGATTTGGTCAGTTGATTAACATTCTGAAAAAAAGCCCGAAAAAAATCGTATTTACGGAAGGAACCGACCCGCGTGTGTTAGAGGCGGCTTCCCGCCTTCTTGCAGGTACGTTCCTTCATCCGATTTTAGTAGGAAAGGCCGATGAAATCGCAGCCGCAGCAGAGGACTGTGCGTTTAATATTCGCGGCGCTGAGATTGTGGATCCGACAAGTTATGATAAGATGGACGAAATGATTGAGCTGTTCTGCGAGCTTAGAAAGAGCAAGGGAGTAACGCCGGAACAGGCGAAAAAAACGCTTGCACAGGCTAATTATTTCGGAACCATGTTGGTTAAAATGGGCGTTGCGGATGCGTTGCTCGGCGGCGCAACCTATTCGACGGCTGATACGGTTCGTCCGGCTCTTCAGTTAATAAAAACGAAACCGGGCAACAACATCGTATCGTCCTGCTTTATTTTAGTACGTCCGTCCGCTACCGGTGAAAACGAGGTTCTGGCGATGGGCGACTGCGCGATTAATATTCATCCGTCTGAGGACGAGCTGGTTGAAATCGCAGGCGAGACTGCAGAATGTGCAAAAATATTCGGTATCGATCCGAAGGTTGCTTTCTTAAGCTACTCTACTTTCGGTTCAGGCGCAGGTGAGGATGTGGACAAGATGCGTAATGCATGTCAGAAGGCAAAAGCGAAATACCCCGGACTGCCGATCGAAGGCGAATTACAGTTTGACGCTGCCGTTTCTCCGCGTGTGGCACGTACGAAATGTCCGGGCAGCGAAGTTGCCGGTCATGCGAATACCTTTATTTTCCCGGATATCAATGCCGGAAATATCGGTTATAAAATTGCACAGCGTATGGGTAATTTTGAAGCGTACGGACCGATTCTGCTTGGCTTAAACGCGCCGATTAACGATTTGTCGCGCGGATGTAATGCATCGGAAGTTTATTCAATGGCAATTATCACGGCTGCGCTTGCATAGTCGGCGCAGGGATTTTCGGTCGGAAAGGTATAAACAGATTATTTTAATTGTGGCATGGTGTAAAGCCGTGCCACATTTTTACATTACAGTGAACTATGAATGAATTATTCTCAGGAAAAGATTTGAAAAAGTTAATTGTGCCGCTGATGATTGAGCAGCTTCTTGCCGTCAGTATCGGTCTTGTGGATACGTTGATGGTATCTTCCGTCGGAGAGGCGGCCGTTTCGGGCGTTTCACTTGTGGACAGTATCAGTATGCTGATTATCCAGATTTTATCGGCGCTTGCCACCGGAGGAGCCGTTGTCTGCGCGCAGTATATCGGCAAAAAGAATGTGGATGAGGCAAAAAAATCGGCCGGACAGCTCATGTTTATTATGGTTGTTTTTTCGGGCGCCGTAATGCTTTTTGTCCTGTTCGGATACCGGTTTCTGCTGCGGCTGATTTTTGGACAGATTTCCGACGACGTCATGCGCAGCGCGGAGATTTATTTTATTTTGTCTGCAATTTCCTATCCCTTTTTGGGCGTGTATAATGCCGGCGCGGCATTGTTTCGCAGTATGGGAAACAGTAAAATCAGCATGTACAACAGCTTCGTGATGAATGTTTTAAACATTGGCGGAAATGCGGTTTTAATTTACGGATTGCAAATGGGTGTCTTAGGAGCTGCAGCGGCGACGCTTTTTTCAAGAGTCGTGTCGTCCGTTGTTATGACGGTCATGTTGTGCCGGAAGGATAATCCGCTTTGTATTAATCGAATCGGCTGCCTGAAACCGCAGAAAAGTACGATTTTTAAGATTTTAAGCATCGGAATACCGAGTGGGATCGAAAACGGGATGTTTCAAATCGGCAAGCTTTCGGTTTCATCTTTAACTTCTACGTTTGGGACGGCTTCGATTGCGGCGAATGCCATTTCAAGCAATATTGCCAGTTTCGCCAACATTCCCGGAAATGCAATCGGGCTTGCGATTGTTACGGTTGTCGGAAGGTGTATTGGAGCCGGAGAAAAGGAACAGGCAAAGAAATACGGCAGAAAGCTTCTGTTTATGGCTTATGTCGGCATTTGGCTTACCAACCTGGCGCTTGCGTTTTCTGCGCCCGCACTGGCCGGAGTGTTTGGGCTGTCTGAGGAAGCGACGGAGATCGCGACCCGGCTGTTGTATAGTTTTGCCGCCTGTGCGGTAGTGGCGTGGCCATTGAGCTTTACGCTTCCGAATGTTCTGCGCGCCGCCGGAGACGCGAAATTTACAATGGGCGTCAGCGTTTTTTCGATGTGGGTGTTCCGGGTAATCAGCAGTTACTTTATTGCCGGTACTCTTGGCTTTGGCGTGCTCGGCGTTTGGATCGGAATGTATATAGACTGGTTTTTCCGATCTGCCTGCTTTGTGATAAGATTCTGCGGCGGGAAATGGCTGAATCGAAAGGTGGTATAGTACAGATGGATAAGAATATGGGGATTGTAAAACGAACCCTGGAAGAGTACCTGGTTTTAACGGCGGCGACAATTGTTATGATTGTCGGCGTATACGTGTTTAAATTTCCGAACAACTTTTCGTTCGGCGGCGTAACCGGTATTGCGGTCGTATTCAGCGCCTTTCTGCCGATTTCCGCCGGAACTGTGAATTTTATTATTAATATGGCGCTGCTGCTTTTGGGATTTTTATTTTTGGGAAAAGATTTCGGAATCAAAACGGCTTATATCAGTATTCTGCTTTCCGCGGGCTTAAGCGCGGCGGAAAAGCTGTTTCCTATGACGGAACCGGTGACGGATCAGCCGGTTTTGGAGCTGATGTATGCAATTATTATGCCTGCGTTCAGTTCGGCCGTTTTTTTTAATATCGGCGCCTCCGGAGGCGGTACGGATATTATTGCAATGATTTTAAAGAAATACACGAAATTTAACATCGGCACCGCACTGTTTTTGGTGGATCTTATTATTGTAGTTGCCGCATGTTTTGTGTTTGACGCGAAAACGGGATTATTTTCCTTCTGCGGGCTTCTTGCGAAATCATTAGTGGTGGATCAGGTTATTGAGGGCATCAATCTCTGTAAATATTTTACGATTATATGTAACGATCCGGATCCGATTTGCGATTTTATTATGTATAAACTGAATAGAAGCGCAACCGTTTATAAGGCGGAAGGCGCATATGAACATAACCAGAAGACGGTGATTATTACCGTTATGAACCGGGGACAGGCGGTGGAGCTCCGCAACTTTATTCGAAAAACACAGCCGTCGTCTTTTATTGCAATTACAAACAGCAGCGAGATAATCGGAAGAGGGTTCCGGGGGCTGAATTAGCCAAAGGAAGCTTAAAAAAGGAGGATGATCATGAAAATATACGAACAGGAAAATCAGATCTATATCAAAAAGGCAATGGAGCGGAACGGTTCAAACGAGAACGAGACGCTGCGGCAGAAACTGGATGAAATCGACTGGTCCATACTCACGAACATAGAAAAAAAAGAAACGGTAAACGAAAGGGGAGTGTTCGCACCGCTTGACGCAGTTGAAACTGCGGAGATTGAAGCCAGAAAAGAGGAGTTTCAAAAAATCGGTATGGAAGCCATCAGAGCCGGGAAAGTCGGCGCGGTACTATTAGCGGGCGGACAGGGAACGAGACTGGGGATGGACAAGCCGAAAGGGACGATAAATATCGGCGTAAAGAAAGAGCTGTTTCTTTTTGAACAGCTTATGTACAATCTAATGGAGGTTACGAAAGAGGCGGGGGTTCCGGTTCCGTTGTATATCATGACAAGCAATATCAATTATGACGATACGAAATCATTTTTTGAAGAGCACGCGTATTTCGGTTATCCGAAAGAATTTGTCCTGTTTTTTGTTCAGGAAATGGTTCCGGCCTGCGACTACGAGGGACGCGTCTATCTTTCTTCCGATACGGATCCCGCGATGTCTCCCAACGGTAACGGCGGATGGTTTCGATCGATGTTAAAAGCGGGCCTTTTGGAGGATCTTCATCGGAGGAAGATTGAATGGCTGAATGTGTTTGCCGTTGATAACTGCTTACAAAAAATTGCTGATCCGCTGTTTGTCGGCGCGACAATTGCTTACGGCAGGGAAAGCGGCGCAAAGGTCGTGCGCAAAGCGGCGCCTGACGAAAAGGTAGGCGTACTCTGTACGGAGGACGGCAGACCTTCGATTGTGGAGTATTATGAGATGACGGAAGAAATGGCGACGGCAAGAAAAGAGAACGGAGATTTGAAGTATGGCTTCGGTGTGATTTTAAATTATCTGTTTTCCGAAAAAAAGCTGGAGGAAATTGCCGGAGCGCATATGCCGATTCACGTAGTGGAAAAGAAAATTCCCTATGTCGATACGGAAGGACATGATGTAAAACCGGAGGAGCCAAACGGCTATAAGTTTGAAACGCTGGTGCTCGATATGGTTCACATGATGGAGAACTGTCTTCCCTATGAAGTCGTCAGGGAGCGGGAGTTTGCACCGATCAAGAATCTGCATGGCGTCGATTCTCTCGACAGCGCCAGAGAGCTGCTTACAGGCTGCGGGATTGAGATATAAACGATAGATACTCTTATCAGGAGAAGGTAAACCTCATAATTATTTTTATGAAATTTTAATATCGGCTTCACTTTATATTCAGGTTTCTCTGTTATAATGGATGAGAATGATACGAAAGATATGCAAATTCGTATGCTGCATAAAGTCGAAAATGAGGTTTTAAGGTTGAAAAAACGTATTCAACCCGGAATTTGTGTTGGCGCACAAAATTCTTCCTCATGAAAAGCCGCTATAGCGGCAGGATGAGAGGAAAAATGGAAAGGCAGAAAAATAAAAAGGCGAAATACCGCAAAAATAAATATGCAAATGCGGATATTGAAGAATATTATGAAAAAAGAGTGACAATTGAGGAAAGTGTAATTGAAGTTCACGGACTGGTTCCTGCAAGAGTATTTGTGGACGACAACATGGAACACATTGCGGATATGACCGATCGGTTTTCCGTAACAATGGACCCGATTTTACGCATGTATAATGCTGCAATGAGCGCGACGAAAGCAAGGTTTGAGATTATTAAGGATGAGTTTAAGTATCGCGGACTGCGGTGTCCGATTCATCATATTGACACCAGATTAAAATCCGCAAAGAGCATTCTGGGAAAACTTCAGAAAAAAGATCTGGATTTGACGCTTACTGCGGCCTGCAACAATATTTATGATATTGCGGGCATTCGGGTCGTTTGCCCTTACATAAAGGACGTGTATTTAATCAGAGACCGGATTATGGCGCAGGATGATGTTTACATTATGGACATGAAGGACTATATTGAAACGCCGAAGAAAAACGGCTATCGAAGCTTTCACATGATTGTGCGGGTGCCGGTATATTTTATGAATAAAAAGCAAATGGTGCCGGTAGAGCTTCAGATTCGGACGCTGGCAATGGATTTATGGGCCAGCTTGGAGCATGACATTAAATATAAATCGCTTTATCAGGAAACAAACGTTGATTTTACCAGGGAGTTAAAAGAATGCAGCCGCCTGATTTATGAAGCGGAAGCTAAAATGGAAGCAATGAATATGATGTTAGAGGAGTAAAGGAGCGTGCCGAAGCAATGAACGAGAAGCATCTGGGAAAAGAATGGAGCCGTATGTTAAAGTCGGAGGAGGCATTTCTCAATCGGAATCTACATAGAAAGACGGCGGGCTGGCAGGAAAAAATCAGCCGCTACGTCCCAAAGAAGCTGAACGAGACGCTTGACACTGCTTTTTTCAAGGCATTCGAACTGATCTTTGAAAAAGGAACCGGTATTATTGAAAAGACGTATAACCGCGAAAAAAAAGAACAGGATTACAAAGTTAATGAGTTTGCCGCGGAATTAAAAAACAATCGAAAGAGCATTCGCGAGTTCGGAAAGCAGGCGGGAGCCAGCAGGGCCGTCAATATGGCGATTTCCGCTGCGGAGGGCGTCGGCATGGGGGTATTCGGCATGGGCATTCCCGATATTCCTGTCTTTTTGGGCGTGCTTTTGAAAAGTATATATGAGATTGCGCTCAGTTACGGCTATTCGTATGATTCGCAGGAAGAGCGTATTTTTATCCTGAAGTTAATCGAGACGGCTTTGTCTCATGAGGAGGAACTTTTGGCGCGCAACATGGAGTTAAACCAATGGCTGAAGGAACCGTCGCAGTTTGAAGTTTCTATGGCGGAACAGACAAGGAGAACCTCCGACGTACTTTCTTCGGAGCTTTTGTACTTAAAGTTTGTACAGGGGATTCCGGTAGTCGGCATAGCGGGAGGACTTTCCGACGTGATTTATCAGAAAAAAATTACCGATTATGCGGCGCTTAAGTATAAACGGAGATTTTTATCGGATCATTTTACGGTAATCGTGTGAGAAGAACGCCTAAGGCTTGCAGCAGGGGCTGTTTTGTAAAGCGCTTCTAAACTTCAAACATGAGAGTTGTGTCTGCGTACACTTGACGCAAACATGTGATGCGCGAAAAACGTATGCGGAAATGAGGATTCAAATGAACTATAATATTCTGGATTACGGAGCGCTGCCCGACGGCGTTTCCGATAATGCCGCTTCGATTCAGAAGGCGGTAGAGGCGGCGCATGAGGCGGGAGGCGGACGGGTAATTATTCCGCCCGGAAGATTTTTGAGCGGTACAATTTGCCTGAAAAGCGGCATAGAACTTTATCTTGAAGCGGGCGCTGTCTTAATCAGCAGTTTAAATCCGGCGGATATTCTGGATTTTGCAGCGCTTTTTGAAGACGACAACCGGGATACCGGATGGGAGGGCGGCTGTTTCTTATTTGCATGTCATGCGAAAGATATTACCATTTCCGGCGGCGGGACAATTTACGGACAGGGAGATAACGTTTTTTTTGACGACAATACGGACGACGGATTTCATGAGTGCCCGCTGAACGTTGTATCGTTCCGTCCGCGTCTTACTTTTTTTGAGGACGTGGAAAATCTGACGATTCGGGATATTACGATTCGGGACGCGGCGTTTTGGACGCTTCATATGGCAGGCTGTAAAAGAGTACGTGTAACAGGCGTGCGAATTTTAAACGATATCCGCGGAGCCAATAACGACGGAATTGATCCGGATTGCTGTAAAGACGTTTTGATTGATCATTGTATCGTTGAAACCGGAGACGATGCGATTGTTGTAAAAGCGACAAAGCCAATGGCGGAGCGCTATGGGGCGTGCGAAAATATTATAATAAACGACTGTATTCTTCATTCGCATGATTCGGCGTTAAAGATCGGGACAGAGACGCACGGAGATATCAGAAATCTGGTGATGGGAAATTGTGTGGTAAAGGATTGCTCCCGCGGAATCGGAATCTGGGCCAGAGACGGAGCCGTGATTGAACAGATCTATATTCACCATATTACCGGAAGTGTTCGGAAGTACGCGGATTCCCACCGAACGGAGGGACCCTCCATGTGGTGGGGAAACGGGGAGCCGGTATTTGTAAACGCCGCATACCGGAACCGCTCTTTGCAGGAGAAAAAGAAAAGTCCCGGCCGTATTCAAAATATTACGTTTGACCATATTTATATGAAAGCCGAATCATGTGCGTTCTTCGCCGGAGAAGAGGAGGCGCATCTTTTCGATATCCGTTTGGAAGACTTTAAAATTACGTTTTGTAAGCAGGGTACGCAGGAGTACGGATGGTTTGACGAACAGCCCTCGGTGAGAAACGTTTACCCGCATCAAATACCCGCCGTGTACGCCCGGTGCGTGGACGGATTGTCATTACGCGGCATAGCAGAGTTTTTTGAACCGTATTCGCTGCAGGAGAACGGAAGGATAGAAACGGAGCGCTGCAGCCGTGTGGAGTCCGAGGTAGAAATGCGTTCCGTATCCTTACCGTAATGCGTGGTTCAGCGCAGAATCAGATATACGCTGTATACAAGATAGCAAAGAATACAGACCATTCCCTCTGCGCGTCCGGTTTTGCCGTTTGTTTTCGCAAAAATACAAATGAGAATACTTACTGCGATCAAAATCAGCGTATCCGTGATCAGCTCCGGTTTTACCTGAATCGGTGCAAGGACGGATGCAATGCCTAAAATAAACAGGATATTAAAAATACAGGAGCCGACGGCGTTTCCGAGCGCAATTCCGGCCTCGCCCTTTTTGGCGGCGACAATAGAGGTGGCCAGCTCCGGGAGTGAGGTTCCGATTGCTACAATTGTAAGGCCGACTAAAGCGGGACTCATTCCGAATGTTTCTGCAATGATTTCGGCATTGTCGACGACCAGATTTCCGCCGAAGACAATTGCGCAGAGCCCGAAAACGACGGACGGAATACTTTGTTTCAATGGCAGATGTTCTTTTTCTGCTTCTTTCGTCCGGTTTTTTCGCGCGCTTCTTACTATTGTAATCAAATACGCTGCAATACCGGATAACAGCAGGAATCCGTCTATGCGGCTGATGGTTCCGTCCAAAATCAACAGAAAGAGCAGTCCGGTGCATCCGAGATTCCACCATATATCGCGCTTCATAATATCTTTATGAGACGAGACCGGAAAGATCACGGCGGAGATTCCGATTACTATCAGCAGGTTAAAAATATTAGAGCCAATGACATTTCCGAGGGAAATATCGCTGTTTCCCTCCAGTCCGGCCGTAATACTGACGGCGGCTTCCGGCGCGCTGGTACCCATTGCAACAATTGTAAGACCGATAAGAACAGAAGGCACCTTTAAAAATCCCGCAATGGAAGAGGAGCCGTCGACAAAGAAATCCGCCCCTTTGATCAGAAGAACAAATCCTGCAAGCAACAACAGATACATCATAACAATTACCTCTCTTTCTTTCAGATTCCGCTTACGGCGGAGTTTTTTGTATGCAGAAAGGTATTGATTATCTGAAAATTCGTGCGGGTACAAAAAAAGACCTTTACTGCATAAAAAATAATGCAATAAAAGTCTCGCTACTTACATGTGATACGAACCAATCCTGTAATTGGCGTGAAACAACTGTAAGTGTGCTGCCCGGCCTTACGGCGTGATGACGGACAGAACAACATTTTCGCAAACCCTGGAACGGGCTCTGTGCCGATAAATGCTAACTACTCCCTGATATTGTATACATGACAAAGACCGGCAGAAACGGTAAGCTGCGTTAATCCGTCGCGTCATGATAAAATTTTTATACCATGCAAGCGGGTGTCCTGTCAACCGGAAAATACAATTGAACTTTTGGATGCTTCCATAAATAATTGCAAAAAAAGGAAATGCGAACGGAGACAGAGGGATTTGAACCCTCGCGCCGGAAATCTCCGACCTACCGGATTTCGAATCCGGACCCTTCAGCCACTTGGGTATGTCTCCATAAGAATTTTCCCTCTCGCTATTATAGCATAATATTTATATTTTGCAAGAGGGGATACGCACTTATACAGGAAGTATTCTTTTTTTATATTCATATATCACTGTCTGGAAGAAGATGGTATAATCAGATTGGGATTCACAAATACTTTTAAGTGCAAAGGGGGGATTTTTATGCTGAAAAACTGGAATAAACCGCAGAGACCAGAGGAAAATGAGCTGGAAGAGCGCCTTATAGAAGCGAGGGGGCGTCTTTTCGCGCAGCAAAGCCGGATAAAGGAGCACAAGCTTCCGGTTTTGATTTTAATGGAAGGCTGGGGCGCGGCGGGAAAAGGTAGCGTATTGGCAAAAGTTATTAAAAATATTGATCCGCGCTTTTTTAAAGTCGCGACGATGGATAAACCGACCGAAGAAGAAAAGAGAAAACCGTTTTTATATCGGTATTTTGTCAGAATTCCGGAGGCCGGCAAGTTTATGTTTTTAGACGGAGGCTGGATGGATGAGATTACGAAAGACCGGCTTCACGAAAAATCAAACGAAATACAGTATAAAGAAAGAATCGGCAGTATCCGGCGTTTTGAACGTCAATTGACCGACAACGGCTATCTGGTTTTAAAATTCTTTTTTCACATCAGCGAAAAAGAGCAGAAGAAGCGTCTGGACGGACTGCGCGAAGATAAAAATACAAGGTGGCGGGTAAGCGAAAACGACAGCTGGCAGAATAGACATTACCATAAATGTCTGGAAGCTTACGGACAGTATTTGGACGATACCAATCTTCCTGCCGCTCCGTGGTATCTGGTCGATGCGAAAAATAAAAAATGGGCGGAGCTGCAAATGCTTGAGATTATGGTAAACGGCATTGATACCGCGCTTCAGAATCACGCGCTTGCGACGCCCCTGCTTCAGAACACGTTTCCGTTAGAGCCGATTGCAAGACTTTCTGAAATCTCCCTGGATCAGACAATGCCGGAAGAAGAGTACAAAGAGCTGTTGGATAAATACCAGAAACGGCTTGGCGAGCTTCATAACGAGCTTTATCGGAAAAAAGTGCCGGTCATAATGGCTTATGAAGGCTGGGATGCGGCGGGAAAAGGCGGCAATATTAAGCGTATTACAGGAGCGTTGGATCCGAGAGGCTATGAGGTACATCCGATTGCAAGCCCGCAGCCGAATGAAAAGGCAAGGCATTACCTGTGGCGGTTCTGGAACCGTCTGCCGAAAACAGGCCATATCGCAATCTTTGACAGAACCTGGTACGGCAGAGTGATGGTAGAGCGTCTGGAGGGATTCTGCAGTGAAAACGACTGGCAGCGCGCTTACAACGAAATCAATGAGTTTGAACATGAACTAAACGAGTGGGGCGCCGTGATCTTAAAGTTCTGGGTACAGATTGATAAGGATACGCAGCTTATGCGTTTTCAGGAACGCGAAAATACGCCGGAAAAACGCTGGAAAATCACGGAGGAGGACTGGCGGAACCGGGAGAAATGGGATCAGTATGAGACAGCCGTCAATGAGATGCTGCAAAAAACGAATACCGCTTATGCGCCCTGGCATGTGCTCGAATCGAACGACAAAAAGTATGCCAGAATCAAAGCGTTGAAAATCGTAATTGAAGAAATTGAAAAAGTGCTGTAAAATAATAGTCAGGCGAAATTCTATTTCCGACAGAAATAATGCGGAAGTTTGCGTCCGCACAGCATCCGTAAACTTCAGAAGGCGTATAAAGCCGTGCAGAAAGAGGAGCAGAAGAATGAAAAGAATCGGATTATTGACAAGCGGCGGCGATTGCCAGGCATTGAATGCGGCAATGCGCGGTGTTGTAAAGGGACTTAGTGAAAATGTGGAAGATCTTGAGGTTTATGGTTTTCACAACGGTTATAAGGGGTTAATCTACGGCGATTACAGACTTTTAACCTCCAGAGATTTTTCGGGAATTCTGACAAAGGGCGGTACGATTTTAGGTTCTTCGCGCCAGCCGTTTAAGCTGATGCGCGTGCCGGATGAAAACGGTCTGGACAAAGTTGAAGCAATGAAGCAGACGTATCACAAGCTGAATTTAAACTGCCTTGTGATTTTAGGCGGCAACGGTACGCAGAAGACAGCCAATTTGTTAAGAGAAGAAGGCCTGAATATTATTCACCTCCCGAAAACAATCGATAACGATATTTTCGGCACAGACGTCACCTTCGGCTTTCAGAGCGCGATTAATATTGCGACGGATGCGATCGACTGCATTCATACGACGGCGGCTTCGCATAATCGCGTATTTATCGTAGAAGTTATGGGACACAAGGTAGGATGGCTCACCTTATATGCCGGAATCGCCGGCGGCGCGGATATTATTCTGCTTCCGGAAATTCCGTATGATATTAAAAAAGTAGTTAATGCAATTAATAAACGCTCCAAAGCGGGCAAAGGTTTTACCATTTTAGCGGTTGCAGAGGGCGCGATTTCCAAAGAGGACGCTCAGCTTTCCAAGAAGGAATATAAAAATAAAGTAGCGAATCGGAAATATCCGTCCGTCTCTTATGAGATTGCGGATCAGATCGCAAAGGAAAGCGGCGTAGAAGTAAGAGTAACGGTGCCGGGGCATACGCAGCGCGGCGGCAGTCCGTGTCCGTATGACCGAGTGCTTTGTACAAGACTCGGCGCGGCGGCGGCAAAGGCAATTATGGAGGAAGATTACGGCTATATGATTGCAATGGTGAACGGCGACACAAAGCGTGTGCCGCTGGCTGAAGTGGCGGGAAAATTAAAAACGGTAGAACCGGACTGCCAGACAATCAAAGAAGCAAAGAGAATCGGAATCAGTTTCGGCGATTAATTTTAGTGAGAGTGAGTAAAGAATTATGTCTTATACGGCGCTATACCGTAAATTCCGCCCGCAGGAATTTGAGGATGTAAAAGGGCAGGAACCCATCGTTACGACCCTGAAAAATCAGATCAGAGCCGACCGCATCGGACATGCCTATCTTTTTTGCGGCACAAGAGGAACCGGAAAAACGACGATTGCAAAGATTTTTGCAAAAGCCGTAAACTGCGAACGCCCGACCGACGGCAGTCCGTGCGGGGAATGCGCGGTCTGCAAAGCCATTGCGGCAGGCAGTTCGATGAATGTAATAGAAATTGACGCGGCGTCTAATAACGGCGTCGACAATATTCGACAGATTAAGGAAGAGGTGGAATACCGACCGACGGAAGGGCGGTTTAAAGTCTATATTATAGATGAAGTTCATATGCTTTCGATAGGGGCGTTTAACGCGCTTCTGAAGACACTGGAGGAACCGCCTTCTTATGTTATTTTCATTCTGGCTACGACAGAAGCGCATAAAATACCGATAACGATATTATCCCGCTGTCAGCGCTACGATTTCAGGCGCATATCGACAGAGACGATTGCGGCGCGGCTTACGGAGCTTACGGAAAAAGAAGGGGTAAGCGCGCAGACGCGGGCCGTCCGCTACATTGCAAAGGCGGCCGACGGTTCGATGCGCGACGCGTTGAGCCTTTTGGATCAGTGTATCGCATTTTATCTTGGCCAGGAACTTACTTACGACAGGGTGCTTGAAACGCTTGGCGCCGTGGACACGGAGATTTTCAGCCGTCTGTTTCGGCAGATTATAGACAAAAATATTACCGGGGCCGTGAAAACCGTAGATGAGCTGGTGACAGAGGGCAGAGAGCTGGGACAATTCGTGACAGACTTTACCTGGTACTTACGAAACCTGCTCCTTTTACAGAGCTCGGAGGAGCTTAAGGATTCTTTGGATGTCTCCGGAGAGAACCTGGAGCTGCTTTTGGAAGAGGCAAAAATGACGGAACCGGAACTTCTGATCCGTTACATTCGTATTTTTTCAGAGCTTGGCAGTCAGATCAAGTATGCGTCGCAGAAGCGGATACTTATTGAGATCGCCGTGATCAAGCTTTGCAGGCCGGAAATGGAGCGGGACTATTCTTCTGTGATAGAACGACTGGAAGCGTTGGAAAAAAAGGTTGCAAACGGGGTAACTGCTGTACCTGTGCAAAATACGGATGCAAATTTCCGCGGACAAAGATTACAAGCGGAAGAAAAAGTCATTCTTCCCAAAGCGATACCCGAAGACATCAGACAGGTAATCGAAAGCTGGCAGGGGATCCTGTCAGGGCTGAGCGGAGTCAGCAAAACCTATTTCGGAAAAGCGCTGCCCTCGCTCGGACCGAACGACAGCCTGATGCTGGTATTTGAAGATCCGAATGCCTATGAGTATATTTCGGAAAACCGTTCGGGATGTCAGGACAGTTTAAAACGTATAATAGAGGAACGCTTTTCCAAAGAGATTGAACTTGTCGTTAAACAGAACGACACCGGACATCCGAGCAGCGCGCTGTTTCCGGATCTGCGGCAGATGATTCATATAGAGATTGAAGAGGAGGATTGAGAGATGGCGAAAAGAGGAGGATTTCCGGGCGGCGGTATGCCGGGGAACATGAACAATCTGATGAAGCAGGCGCAGAGAATGCAGCGTCAGATGGAAGAGGCTCAGAAAGAACTGGAAGAAAAGGAAGTCACCGCAACGGCGGGCGGCGGCGCAGTAGAAATTACGGTTTCCGGAAAGCATGAAATTATAAAGGTAAAAATAGATCAGGAAGTAGTCGATCCGGATGATGTGGAAATGCTGGAGGATCTGATTATGGCGGCTGCCAATGAAGCATTCCGAAAGCTGGATGAAGAGTCCGCAAATTCGATGGCAAAGATTACCGGCGGTATGGGCGGTATGGGAGGACTCGGAGGCCTGCCGTTTTAACGGAATACTTCCCAGGTTTTATGGATGTGTATAGAAAATAGTGAAGCAATTGTAAACGCGGGGAGCATCGCTCTTTCATCAATTTAGATGACGGAGCGATGCTCCCCGTTTGTAATCTTATAGGAAAGACCTTGTCACGCGAACTTTGTTCCTAATGCTTTTGATGATTTTGTACGAATGAGAAATGGAGTGCATATTCGAAAAATATTTGCAATTATGGGAATGCAGGAGTATAATAATTATTGACCAAAGGTCATTAATAATAAAAAGGAGATCAGTGTCTGCGCGCGTTTGATACAAACTTGTAATTCATATATGGATTTGCACAATAAAATGCGCGCAGAAATGTGGATGATTATGGCAAGACCGGTAAAAAGAACAGAGGAAGAGTGGAAAAAAGATATTTTATGCGCTGCGCAAAGTTTGTTTGTTTCAAAAGGATATGAGGAAACGTCGGTTTCCGATATTATGAAGCTGGCAGGCGGGGCAAAAGGAATGTTTTATCGTTTTTTTGACAGTAAAGAAGAAATGATGCATACCATAGGGAATCAAATGTTTTTTGAAAATAATCCTTTTGACGCCGTAAGAGAACGAAAAGAGTTAAACGCGCTGGAAAAGATTCGATTATTACTGTCATTGAATCAGTCCGACCCAAAGCGCAATCAATTAAATATGCAGGCAGTATCTATTCTGAAAGATCCGCATATTCTGGCTGCGGCAGTAGAAGAAAACAGGCGGATCCTGACGCCTTTATGGAGGGAGATTTTAGAAGAGGGAAAACGGGACGGTTCTGTTAAATCCGAATATATAAGAGAGCTTTCGGAGCTTCTTCCATTAGTGAACTTTTGGTTTTTGCCGTCGGTATTTCCGGCAACGGAGGAGGAATTGCGTCATAAATATCGCTTCGTAACAGAACTGCTTTCTTATATGGGTTTGCCGCTTTTTGATGACGAAGTGATAGCCTTTACAGAAAAAGTAATCACTGATATCACTGCGAAAGGAGAAGATACCTTATGACACAGAAATTGTTTACAAAGAATTTTGTACTTCTGATTTTGGGGCAGCTTACCTCTTTATTCGGAAATTTATATTAAAGCTGGCATTGTCAATGTATGTGCTGGAAAAAACCGGTTCCGCTGCAATTTTTGCAGGGATCTTATCTCTCGCGTTGATTCCTGCCATCCTGCTTTCTCCGCTGGGCGGCATTTTAGCGGACAGAGGAAACAGACGAAATATTATGGTTTCATTAGATGCGTTTTCAGGGATATCCGTATGCAGCGCAGCATTCCTGATATCCGAAAAGAATGATCTTGCGGTCATCTGTACGCTTCTGTTTGCACTCTCCATTTTCGGAGCCTTTGAAACGCCTACCGTACAGGCGTGTATTCCGACTATGTTAGAGGGGGACAATATTACAAAAGGAAATGCGATTGTAAATCAGATTGCCTCGTTATCTTATCTGACGGCTCCTATGCTTGGCGGCGTCTGCTACGCTGCGTTCGGCCTGAAAACGGTAATGTATGCAAGCGTTGCCTGTTTTTTTGCGACTGCGTTATTCGAATGCTTTATCAAAATAAATGTTCGGCAGGCCCAGCCAAATACAGGCGGCATACTTGCAATTGTCAAACAGGATTTTCTGGCCGGAATGCATTACATATCCAAAGAACAGCCAGATATCTCAAAGATGCTGCTTTTGACTGCCATTTCAAGGTTTTTCGTAATGGGAATCACGATAATCGGGCTGCCTTATCTTGTACGCAATATTCTTGGACTAGGCGCAGTGTATTATGGAGCTGCAGAAAGTGCGCTTGCAGTCGCTACAATTATAGGAAGCATTGCTGCAGGACTCCTTTCGACAAAGCTAAAAATACACAGACTGTCCACACTGTTCTTTCTGATGGGTGTGTTTATCCTTCCTGTCGGAGTGTCGCTCTTTTCTCCGGTCAATACTACTGTAAAATATATGATTCATCTTCTGTCATTCTGTGGGATACAGATTACAATCAGTATTTTTTCCGTCTTTGCGGTTTCGTTGATTCAGCAAAGAACGCCCAATCATCTGATAGGTAAAGTAATGGCTTTCACATCCGTCGTTACGTTATGCGTTCAGCCGTTCGGACAGCTTGTATACGGCTTTTTGTTTGATCGTTTTAGGAGCAGCGTATCGCTTATTTTAATTCTGAGCGGAGGGTTGATCTGTGTCTTCGGCCTTCTTACCACAGGATTTTTTGCTGATATGGAAAAGAAGCTATAAAGTTATTCCGCGATAAAACTTTTAAATAAGTAAAATGATTCTTATTTTAATGATATTTTCGTATATTGTGACAGGTGTCATTGTCAAAAATGATACCTGACACTTGCATATTTTTGAAAAACTGGTAAAATTAAATGAGAAAAACCGTCAATAAGAAGTTTTCATACATCATTTTGAGGAAAAACAGGGTGAAAATATTAATTCATGATTTAAAAAACGAGGATTTGCCAGATGTTATAAAAAGTTCGCAAGATGTGAAAATCATAAGCGACAATGGCAAAATAAAGAGATGTACGGGATGTTTCGGCTGCTGGATCAAAACGCCGGGACAGTGCATACTTGAAGATGAGTATCAGAGGATGGGAGAACTGCTCGGAAAGGCAGAAGAAGTGATTCTTATCAGCCGATGCAGTTTCGGCAGTTACAGCTCTTTTGTGAAAAACGTAATGGATCGTTCGATTTCTTACATGCTTCCGGGATTTACCATTAGAGAGCACGAAATGCACCACAAGGCGCGTTATCACAATCATATTAAATTACGTGTATATTTTTACGGAGAAGAAATCACGCAAGCGGAGAAAAATACGGCTGAGGATCTGGTGCGCGCCAACGCGCTGAACTTTCAGGGAATTGTAGAAGAGATTTTGTTTTACCCTGATAAATATAAATGTTTGGAGAATGTTAAATGGTAATTTTACTTAATTGCAGTTTCAGAGGGGAGAAAAGCAACACGCGGTATTTTCTGGGACAGTTGGAAACGCTTTTGAACGAACCATGCAGACATGCGGCGTTAAACCGAATCAAAGAAGAGCAGGAACGAGCGGAATTGTTTTCGGATGCAGATGCGATCGTGCTCGGAATGCCTCTTTATGTGGACGGTCCGCCAGCCCAGGCAGTCGAATTTATGGAACGGCTGTATGAAGAGGGAAGAGGCAGACTGAAAAGAATCCCTGTCTATGTAGTTGCAAATATGGGATTTTATGAAAGCCGTCAGCTTCATATTCTATTGTCTGTTGTAAAAAACTGGTGCGCCAGGCTGGATCTGTCCTATGGCGGCGGGCTTGCCATCGGAGCAGGCGAGATGATGGGCGGACTTGGCAAGATTCCGCTTGATCAGGGACCGAACAAGGAGATGGGGCAGGGATTAAAAAAGCTGGCCGCACATATCGGAAAACGGACGGATACCGAGGATTTGTATGTGGAACCGACCGGATTTCCAAGAAGATTATATCTTCTTGCCGCGGGTATGTCCTGGGGACGGCAGGCAAAGAAGAACGGCGTCAAACGGAAGGAAATAAAGAGAAGAAGATAACCACTCTTTGGAAATATAAGCGGCAGATTTTATCTAAAATCTGCCGCTTATATTGTCATATTGAAACGGTACGGTCGACCGTACTTCTTTTAAAGCTTTGCTTTGAATATTGGATCGGCCGGGTATCCTCCCGCACATTTCTGCATTCCGCGCTGAATACTGTCTGCGGAGGTGCCCCAGTCTTTCTCTTTGTTGCGGTAGTCGTTTTTTTCGACAAACCAGGAGACTTCTTTTTGCAATCGTTCCAGATTGTCCTGCATCAGAGAAAACGCAGAAGGATAAAAGCTTTTTTTCTGCTCGTCGCTTAATTTATTCTCCGCAGTTTCCACCAGGTCTTTAAAGTGAGGAAGACAAAAGCCTTTGCTGTTTAAAAAGAGCGACCGGAACTCTTCGTCTTTTTTGTATAAATCAAAAAAAGTATCGAGATAACGGCCGTATATCTGCCGAAAGTGGTCGCAGACGTAACAAGATGCTTCTTTTTCGGAAAGCCAAGCCCCGAGAGCCGTTTTCGGTTCTTCTTTTCCGGCTTCCGTTTTTTTCAGCCGCGTCAGAAGAGAGGCCTTTGCGGGTGTAAATTCCTCCAGTTCTTTTGTTAATTCTTCATTTAGTTTTTTGATATGCGTACTTAAAATCAAAGCATTTCCAAGACGATTTCCATAGTCGTACATCATCTTAAAATGATGGCGGCAGAATCCGCTGGAATCTGTTTTTTCACGAATGTCATCCTCCATATAAGCGGAGCCTAATATAAAAGAGACCGCGTGCTGCTCGGCTGCGCGTTCCAAATTGCAGAAGGGACATTCGTCCCCGGCATGAAACGCATCAATTAACGGAATCGTAGCAATATTTTCTCTCATAAAAATCCTCATTTCTGCACACGTTTTTTTTTCGCAAATCCATAAATGGATTACGAGTTTGTGCCAAGTGCGCGCAGACACAAATCCCGGATGTGAAAAATCTGTTTTTCACACTATTCCCATTTTCGGCATATTGACATAACTTGTATGATTCATTATACCAAAACCGCCTTGTAAAAACATCTTTTTTCAAGTAAGATAGAAAAGAATTACGGGGATTCATTCGCATATTTAACTGTGAGAGCAAACGCAGCGGCGGACGCTGTTTTTGCCGGAAATAAACAGGCAAGGCGCGTCTGCCCGTGAAAGAGGAAACAGCCGAAAACGGCGGAACGAGAGGAACGATGGATTTATACAGCAGACAGATTAACAGACTGATAACCGAGCTTTCCGGTCTTCCGGGAATCGGGACAAAGACGGCGCAGCGCCTGGCGTTTCATATTATAAATATGCCAGAGGAACAGGTACAGGCGTTATCCGCAGCCTTAATCGATGCAAAGGCGAATGTACGCTATTGCAAAGAATGCTTTACATTGACAGATGAAGAACGCTGTCCGATTTGCAGAGATACCGGAAGAGATCACAAGACAATTATGGTTGTAGAAAACACTCGCGACATGGCGGCATATGAAAAGACGGGAAAATACGAGGGCGTCTATCATGTGCTTCATGGCGCGATTTCTCCGATGCTGGGAATCGGCCCCAATGATATTAAGTTAAAGGAATTGATCAAACGCTTGGAACAGGACGCAAACGAGGTCATTATTGCCACAAATTCAAGTCTTGAGGGGGAAACAACTGCAATGTATATCAGTAAGCTTATTAAGCCGACCGGGATTAAGGTGACAAGAATCGCCAGCGGCGTTCCGGTGGGAGGCGACCTGGAATACATTGACGAAGTGACCCTTTTTCGCGCTCTTGAGGGGAGGACGGAATTATAACCGTTCCCTGAGGATATTTTGTCGATAAGTTTTTTTCGGTACATCCATAATACCCCAAAAACCGCATGCACAATCTGTTAGGATGCTTTTTAAGAATAAAAATCATTATTTGCGAGCGGGACGGCAGTAGAAAGGGGTCATTAAATCTCATGATAGAAATCATTCGGGAAGAAAGCTTGGATCGTACAAAGGAAAAGGCAGGATTGCCAAAAAACATCAGGCAGATTGGCTCACCGGATATAGGAGATCGGATTTACATAGAAAATCAGGCGTATCAGCGTATGCATCCGCACGGTAATTTTACGGAAAAGACCGTATATGTTATGCTTGGAAAGTTTGAAGAATTTGGCGGAAGGCAATGTACATTTGTAGAAAATGTAATTGAAATGGAAGAAATACAGTTTGACGGCGCGCTTCCGGTTTGGAACGACGATACCTGGGCGTATCTGTATCGGATGCTTGGGCATGAATACGATACAATGGTAATTGCAGGGTGGGCAATCGATATACGGGGGCAGCTGCCGAATATGACGGCGCCGCTTGAGCGTCTGCATCGCACCTATTTCGGCGGAACGCATCAGATTCTTTTTTTGATGGATTCTCTGGAACAGGAAGAAGCGTTTTACAGTTTAAAAAACGGAGCTTTGAAAAGAAGAGAAGGTTACTATATTTATTATGAAAAAAGCGCTGCTTCTGACGCAGAGACTTTAGATCCGCTTTCAGAAAAGGAAACAGATACAGAAGGATTATCCGCCGCAGAAAAGGAAACGGAGTCTAATCTGGAACGGACTGTGTTTGCGCGTGCCAGACGGGCGGAAAAAGAGAAAAAATGGGAAAATCCGCTCCGGAAAAATGTAAAACACGAACAGGAGGAAAAGCCGCTGCTTCCGGCATATACCTCCACACTTCTGTTGGTGGCTGTTATTGCGGCGCTGGGATATTCCGCTTTTCGCAATTACTCAAAAATGAATGAAATGGAAGAAACACTGTCGCAGATGGATACGGCGCAGACTATGTTTCAGTCGGAGAGCTCGGAAGACGATTCCGTAAAAGTTGAAGATATTAATAGCAATATTACAAGTGAAAGCAATCCGCCTGCGGAAGCTGCAAATGCGGATACTCCGAATACAGAGGGAACGCAAACGCAGGGAGAAGGAGAGTCCCAACAGCAGGAAACAGCCGAAAACGATCCTGTGCAGACAGAACAGCCGCCGTCCGGTGAAGAGAATCAGGCATCTCAGACGATGAGCGAGGCACAGATTTATCTGGATCAGGGATATTATATTGTGGAACAGGGAGACAGTCTGGTAGGTATCTGCAGAAAAATATACCAGACAACGGATATGCTTGATAAGATCTGTGAAATTAACGGAATCGACAATCCGGACGCTATCTATGCAGGACAGTATCTGGCGCTGCCAAATTAAAAAAAGGATGAAAGAGCGGAAAGGTCATGCTATAATGTTGTGATAAGAGCCTTAAACGCAGAGAAGCAGGCTCTAAACTTACAAATTTCAGGAGCGTTACATGACCGAGGCAGAAAGAAGAGGATTCCGAACCGTAGAGCAGGCGGATATGGAAGAATATAAACAAAAATTAAGAAAGCACCGGCTGAAAATATTAAGAATTGTTATGATTGCCGCAGTTGTATTATGTGCGGTATTAGCGGGCGTAAGTCTTTATCTTTCGCTTCGGCGTTATGAAAGTTACGAGGTCCGTACCGCTGTGGAGCGTTTGGATACGCCGGCGACAAGGTTTGAAAAATTTCAGGGAAATATCTTAAAATACAGCAATGACGGAGCGTTTTATACGGATCACAATAATGAAATGATCTGGAACCAGACCTATGAAATGTCGTATCCGACTATTGACATATGCGGCGATTATCTGGTGATCTATGATAAAAAAGGAAACGATATTTACATATTAACAAAAAGCGGGCTTTCCGTAGGCATTGAAACTACGATGCCGATTGCTCAGGTCAGCGTTGCCGGGCAGGGAACGATAGCCGTACTGATGGATAATGAGAGCGCCGGATATCTGGCGCTCTATGACAGAGAGGGGAATGAGCTTGTAAGCGGCGCAATTCATGGAGAAAAAGGCGGCTATCCGATTGCAATCGCATTGTCGGACGATGCGGTTAAGCTGGCTGTTTCCATGCTGGATATTAACGACGGTAATATAAAGACGACCGTGGCGTTTTATCATTTCGGTTCTGTCGGGGAAAATGAAATCGATCATATTGTTGCGGCCAATTCTTTTTCCGATATGATTATACCGGAACTGGATTTCACTTCCGGAAACAGACTTGTCGCATTCGGCGATTCGGAAATTATCATTTTTGAAGGAGCGCAAAAACCGAAAATAACGACTCGTATTGAACTGGAGGATAAAGCGAAAAGTGTTTTTCACAATAAAAATTATGTCGGAGTAGTCTATAAAAACGCGGAGGAGGCGATTAGTCATCGCGTGTGCGTATTTGATATGAAGGGCGGCCTGACAATGGAAAAAGATTTTTCGATGGATTACAACAGAGTGGAGTTGCTGTCTAACGATGAAATTTGTATTACGGATGACTATTTCTGCGATATCTATACGCCGAGAGGAGTGCATAAATTTCATCACGAATTTGATACGGAACTGTTGCGCGTTATCGCACGCGGTTCAGGTCTGAATTACACATTTGTTTTAAACGGAAGAACGGAACAGGTGAGATTAAAATAGGACAGGTTACAGTTTTGGAGGGTACATATGAACTGGTTGTTAATCGCTGTAGTGATTGTTTTGGCCGGATTTGCGGCAGCGGGCTACTGGAAAGGATTTTTAAAAATTGTATATTCACTGGTGGCGTGGCTGCTGATTTTAGTGTTTGTAACGTGGTCGACGCCGTTTATTGCCGGTTTTTTAAAAAATCATACGGGAGTGTATGAAAAAATTACGCTTTATTGTGAAGATACTATACGTAAAGGTGTAGAAGAGCGCCTTCAGGCGGCTCCGGAACAGCTTCCGGAAACAAGCCGGGAAAATCCTGCGGAAAATGCGGGCGCGCTTTTACCCGAATCCGTCATAGAAAGCATTTTGCAGAAAACGTCCGGACTTGCGGGCGATGTGCTGGAATCCGGCGGCGTTTATAAAGAAATGGCGAAAGGAATGGCAGATTTTATCGTTCAGGGACTTGCGTTTTTTATTGCATTGGCGGTGGCCACATTCGCTGCAATTGTGATTTCGGGTCTTATCGGGATCCTTTCAAAAATTCCGGTTCTAAGCGGTGTGAATCGAATCTTCGGCCTGTTTGCCGGCGCCCTGAACGGAATGCTTCTGGTTTGGGTGGGATTTTATGTTATTGCATTATTCAGCGCCGGAGAAAAAGGAGCAGCGCTCGTTTCTTATATATATGAAAGCAGATTCCTGACTTTTCTATATGAACACAATCCGATTCTTGAAACAATTGTAAAGTTTTTATAAGAATATATGGTGTCGCTTCATTGTATCCGCAAAAATAAATATTGTTGCAATACGGAAAGAAGGGGCTGTCGCAGAACAGCCTCTTTTTTGGATTAAAATATTAATAAAATTTAGTTGACATATAGAAAAAATAATGATATGATAGAAATCTCATACGAAAGAGATCATTTTACAGAGTTTCCAAATGATGTTTGGTTTGCATTCTGACAAGAGATTCGATGGATAAAATGCAGCAAATAGCATCAACGACCGTTGTTAAAGAGCCGGTCAATATATTTTGGAAAAAAATGAAAAAAGTTGTTGACAAAGAAAAAAACATTTGCTATTATAATATAGCTGTCAACGAGACAAGCAGTACCGGTTCATATAGATTCTGACCGGGCAAAAGAACCTTGATAACTGAACAGTGAAATAACCTTGAAAGATTCAAACGGATTTCCG
>CANPGM010000010.1 GCA_947573605.1 uncultured Roseburia sp.
AGAGTATGACGGCATCTTCCGGCACGGTGACGACGGAAGATACGGCAGGTACGGATGGAGGCGCAAAGTTCACGGTAACAGGTGCCGATGCCGGAGAGCTGACGCTGACATTTGTACAAAGTATGTATGTACATAGTATAACAGTGGAGTATATTACATATGTTGCAGAGGGAACAATTAACTTCAGGCAGTATGACAAGACAGAGATTCCTGCGATTGACGGCGTGACTTTTGACGGGATGCAGAATCCGCCGATTAATGATCATGGTCCGTCTTCCAATAAAGACGGCGCGACCATTACATTAAATCTGTCCGGACGGGCAAATGTGGTAGTGGACGGATGTCTATACAGCGGCGGGAAGAGTATGACGGCATCTTCCGGCACGGTGACGACGGAAGATACGGCAGGTACGGACGGAGGCGCTAAGTTCACAGTAACGGGAGCGGAAGCCGGAGAGCTGACATTGACCTTTGCACAGAGCATGTATGTGCACAGCATTACGGTTACGTATACAAAGGATGCTTTTGTAGAGGAAGGCACGATAAATTTCAGACTATATGACAAGGTAGAGATCCCCGCGATCGACGGCGTAGCTTTTAACGGGATGCAGAATCCGCCGATTAATGATCACGGCCCGTCATCAAATGCAGACGGTGCAACCATAACATTAAATTTATCTAAAGAAGCAAATGTAATAGTGGATGGATGTGCATACAGCAACGGGAAAAGTATGACGGCATCTTCCGGCACGGTGACGACGGAAGATACGGCAGGAACAGACGGAGGTGCAAAGTATACGGTGACAGGAGCGGAAGCAGGAGTGCTGACGCTGACTTTTGCACAGAGTATGTATGTGCACAGCATTACGGTAGAATATATTACGTATGTTGCAGAGGGAACCACCGACTTTAAGCAATATAAGGATACGAAAATACCGAAAATAGACGGAATTACAATAACAAATATGGAAGAAACGCCGTCAACCGATCATGGACCGGCAACAAAAGGAGACGGAGCAACCATTAAGCTGAATTTATCATCAAAAGCGAGTATTATGGTAGAGACCTGCTGCTTTGGCGCGGGAACGTCCGGCACGATGACATCTTCTTCGGGAACGGTCACACAGGCGGAAGTGGAGGAAGGCGGTTATAAGGGCCTTCAGTTTATGATTGCAGAGGCGGAAGCAGGAACAGTTACGCTGACGTTTGCCAATAATATGTATGTTCACGGCATTACGGTAGAGTATGTTACCTATGTTGCGGAAGGTACCACTAATTTCAGACAATACGACAAAGTGGAAATACCAAAGATTGACGGAATTACTTTAGGGAATATGGAGAATCCTCCGTCAACCGATCACGGACCGGCAACAAAAGGAGACGGAGCAACCATTAAGCTGAATTTATCATCAAAAGCAAATATTATGGTAGAGACCTGCTGCTTTGGCGCAGGAGCGTCCGGCACGATGACATCTTCTTCGGGAACGGTCACTCAGGCGGAAGTAGAGGAAGGCAGTTATAAGGGACTTCAGTTTGCGATTGCAGAGGCGGAAGCAGGAACAGTCACGCTGACGTTTGCAAATAATATGTATATCCATAGTATTTCGGTTTCATATTTAAAAGATACACAGGTTGCAGAAGGAAAAATAAATTTTCAGCCATATGATAAAATAGAAATTCCTGATATAGACGGTGTGACATTAAACGGACTGGAAAATCCTCCTTCAACCGGACATGGACCTTCCACGAAGGTAGAAGGAGCAACAATTATATTGAATCTGTCGTCACGCGCGAACGTTTCGGTAGAAACCTGCTGCTTTGGCGCAGGAGCGTCCGGAACGATGACATCCTCTTCCGGAACAGTCTCACAGACGGAAATAACGGAAGGCGACGGCAAGGGACTGCTCTTTACGGTAGAAGGAGCGGAGGCCGGATATGTGACGCTGTCTTTTGGAAGAAATATGTATGTCCATAGTATTAATGTTTCTTACTTAAAGGATACTTTTGTAGCAGAAGGCCTTACAAATTTCAGGGACTATCAAAACCAGGATGTTTCGCAGTTCGACGGTATTCTTATCAGCGGGATGCAGAATCCGCCGTCAACCGATCATGGACCGTCCTCCGATACGGATGGCGCTACAATTTTATTAAACCTTTCGGAACGTGCGAATGTAATTGTAGAGACCTGCTGTTTCGGCGCGGGTTCAGACGGAAAAATGACTGCTTCTTCCGGTACATTGATTACGAAGGATAAGGCAGGCTCAGACGACGGTCCCGTATTTATAGTCAGAGAAGCGGACGCCGGATATCTGACACTTACATTTACAAGAAGCGTATATGTTCACAGTATTAAAGTAGAGTATCTGGGACTGGTGCCGCAGGACAGAAAAATAGATGTATGGGATTTCGGCGGCAAAACGGAAGCCGATACTGCGGTTTTTGCAAATAATATTACTCCTTCGGATTGGATTGGAGCAAATGTTGTAAATACAGGCGGCGTCTTTAAGGGAGAAAGCACGGGTACGGTTGTATTCGGCGATCTGACGCTTACTTATGACAAGGGTGATAAATTATATTCCGATGCCGCGGAGCTTGCAGGTATCAGTGCAGGCAGCAGCAGCGATTCAACGAGAAGTTATGAGGACGGATATCAGTCGGCGGGCGCATATTATGCGAACGGCGCAGGCGGAAATACGAAAAGATGCGTCACGCTTGAGAACGTACAGGCCGGAGATAAAATTGTTGCTTATGCCGGTATTCATTCCGGAGTAAGCGGCAAGACGGCATCTGCGATTCATTTTGAGTATATGAGCGAGGCGGCCAGCCAGAAAGATACCGTAGAACTGAAGCAGGGCGAATTTAAAAAATGTGAATTTGTCGCAGAATATACCGGTACATACAAGATTTGGGAGAATAATCAATGTATGCCGATGTTCCACAGAATCGTCAGAATTCCAAGCGCTTCGGTAAGCGGAACGATTGATTTCGGAACTTATTCCGGAACAGAACATACGTTAAAATTTGTGAATGATACGACGAAAGACGAGATCGTGGCCGAGTTAAACGGAAGTGATTTTACGGCGACGCTGCCTGCAGGATATACTTATACGGCGGTATTCTCCGGCGTAACGGGTTATGCATTTACGGATGCCAGCAAAGTGGTAGAAGTTACGGATGAGGAGGCCGTAACCGGCAAGACGGGCGTGCAGCTTGTGTTAGAAGAGAAAGAAACCATTACGTTTTCCGGAAAAATTACCGGATTTGCAGCAGAATATGATCTTTCCGAATTTGTGGCGACACTGACGCCTCCGGAAGGTTCTAATCTGGATAATGTGGATCTGACGGTTGACGAAAATCTGAACTTTACAGCAATCATAGCGCCTAATATAAACTACTCGTTAGGAATTTCCGGCGTAAATGATTATGTACTTAAGAGTCCGCTCAGCATTGAGAAAGACGTTGATTATACGGAAAATATTGTTGTAGAAGCCAAAACGGTGTATGACGTTTCCGGAAAGCTTTTGGATGTGGATCCGGCAATTGTAACATCGCTGAAATTTCAGAATGTAGACGATCAGTATCTTTACGAGGCAGTCTTGACAGGAGACAGCTACAGTATAAGCTTAAGGGACGGAGCGTATGTTGCAGTAGCGGAAGTTACCGGCTATCGGACGGGTACGCATGTGGTTGTAAACGGAAAGACGACCGAAAAAGACTTGCTCTTTGTTTCGACGGGAAAGAAAGAAAATATTCCGTGGGTTTCCGATATTTATGTCGGTTATTCTGATAAAGAGCATAATTATGACAGCGTAAGAGATGCGATGGAAGCCTGCGAGCGGATGGCTCCGGCAAGCGAGGAACAGCGTATTACGGTACATATTGCTCCGGGTACTTACAGAGAGCAGGTTATCGTAGCGGCTCCGTATATAACCCTGATAAACGACACGCCTTCACAGGACGTTTTGCTGACATGGTATTACGGAATCGGCTATAAGTATTACAGCGCGGACGAAAGAGGTTATTATAATCCGGAGAATGCGCATGATAAATATGTAAAGAACGGGGACAGCGGTAAAAACGTCGACAGATGGGGACTTACCGTATATGTAAAACCGGAGGCGACCGCGTTCCGTGCAGAGGGAATTATATTTGAAAACTCCTTTAACCGGTACATTACGGATGAGGAGATCGCGGACGGCGCAGAGCCGGCGGATTCAAAAGAAGGCCAGGGAAAACCGGCCAGAACAAAGTCTCTGGATGTAAACAGCATTGCGGCGACTGAACGTGGAGCGGCAATCGGAATCGAAGCGGATAAGACAGAGTTTAAAGACTGTCAGTTTTTAAGCAGCCAGGATACCGTTTACACTGGTAATGCAACAACACATCTTTATTTTAAGAACTGTCTGATAGAGGGACAGACCGACTATATTTTCGGCGACAGCAACATTGTGTTTGATAAATGCAGGTTAAGCTGGAAGGGTTACAGCGACAGTAAACCGAAGGGCGGATATATTACCGCAGGTATGCCAAGCGCGGGTACAAAGGGATATCTGTTCCGTAATTGTACCGTAACGGCAAATAGCGAGCTGAATGTAGCCGGCGGTTATTTTGGAAGACCGTGGGGAAAATCTGCAGGCGCGGTATATATTAATACCGTTCTTGACAGTGCAGACTTAATCGTACCTGCAGGCTGGAGCAGCATGAGCCAAAATACTCCGCAGAATGCATATTTCCGTGAGTATAACACGACGGTTGGGGGAAATCCTGTGGATACCTCAAAACGTGTGACAGGCGTGATGACAAAAGAGGAAGCGGATGCAATCAAGGACGATGATTATTTTGAAGGCTGGGTACCGTATTATTATTCAATGAAACAGGACTTAGCAGACTTTGCAATTTCCGCAATTGAGGAAAAGACTTACGGAGACGAGGCGTTTACACTTACCGTAGAAGGAGAAGAAGACGCGACGGGTGAAGTGACATTTGAAAGCGACAAGCCGGAGATTATCAGTATCAGCGGAAATACGGCTACGATCTTAAAAGCGGGCACAGTTACGATTACCGCTACAAAAGCGGAGGACAATTATTATAACCGTGCGACTGCGGAAATTGAGATAACGGTAGGTCTCAAAGCGCTGACGGTAAAAGCGGATAACAAGTTAAATATCGAACAGGGCGACGCAATGCCGGAATTTACGTTTACAGCAGAAGGTCTTGTAAACGGCGATACTTATACGAATCCGGTAATTACGGCAGGAACCGACAATACGGATACGACAGGAACATTTGATATTGTTATTTCCGGAGGAACGCTTGATAACGAGGAAAGCTATGATGTAACCTATGTGAATGGCAGACTTGTTATTATAGAGAAAGGGGCGCCTCCAGTTGGTGAAAAGAAAGAGCTTGCAAATTTTGCAGTAACGCCGATTGCGGAAAAGACATATGGCGACAAAGCATTTACACTTTCCGTTGAAGGAAAGGAAGATGCGACGGGCGAAGTGACATTTGAAAGTTCAAACCCGGAGATTATCCGAATAAACGGCAATACGGCCACTGTTTTAAAAGCGGGTTCGGCAACAATTACCGCTACAAAGGCAGAAGACGATCAATATTATTCCGCGACAGCGAATACGAAGGTAACGGTAAATCGGAAAGAGCTGACTGTTACGGCAGACAGCCAAACGGTATTAAAGGGAAGCGCAATGCCGGAACTTACGTTTACGGCGGACGGTCTTGTAAACGATGATACCTTTACAAATCCGGTGATTACGACAGCAGCAGAAGATACGAATACGGTAGGAACCTTTGAGATTACCATATCCGGAGGAACGCTTACCAATGAAGAGAGCTATAAGGTTACATATGTTAAGGGCGAGCTGAAGGTCATGGGAGGATTTGATCGCGTTGCCGGCAAGAACCGTTATGATACGTCTATCGATAGTGCGGATACGTTTAAAGAAATAATGGGTGTAGAATATTTTGAGGCGGTAGTCGTTGCATGCGGAAGCAATTTCCCGGATGCGCTTGCAGGAAGCACTTTTGCATCGGCAAAAGACGCGCCGGTACTTTTGGTAGACCGCAGCCTGAACGATATTACGCGCAATACGCTGAAATATATTCACGAAAATATAAAAGCAGGCGGAGACGTATATATTCTGGGCGGATACGACGTCGTTTCGGAAGAAACGGAGCAAACGCTGTTAAAAGACGGATATCAGGTGATCCGCATTGCCGGTAAGAACCGTTATGAAACGAATCTTGACATTGTAAACAATATGAAAGTTTCCGAAGGAACGGATGTGATTATTGCCAGCGGCGAGAACTATCCGGACAGTATCGTTGCATCCGGTATTGCAGGAGCATCCGGTATACCGGTCATTCTGACAGGAAGCAGCCTTTCTGATGAAGCTGTCTCTAAGATTAAAGAGATAAAACCGCAGAATGTGTATATTGTCGGCGGTAAAAATGCAGTTTCTGAGAAGGCGGAAGAACAGGTAAAAGCGCTTTGCAATAATGTAGAGCGGATTGCGGGTGTAGACCGTTATCAGACCTCTTTGGAAGTAGCGAGGAAGCTGGGAGATCCGAATGCGGATACTGCGATTATCGCATACGGAGAAGATTTCCCGGATGGTTTAACGGGCGGCACACTTGCGGCAGAATTGAACGCTCCGATTATTCTGGTTTCGAAAACAAACTATAAAGCGCAGGCAGAATATATTAAGAACAGTAAGATAGAGAATTTATATATACTCGGAGGTTCGGGAGTGATTTCCGACGATATCATAAAAGCGCTGTTGGGAGAATAAGCGCGAAGCGTTTCGAGTATAAAGTTTATCGTAACGGACACGGGAGACAGTACACTGTCTCCCGTGTTTTTTTTGTGAATTTATACAAAATTAAGATTTAAAAGAGGAAAACAATGGATTATATGCCCTGTACAGACTTGACACGGTTCGGTGAATTGTACTAAAATAAATAAGCTAGTAAGGTATTTTTTATTATGATTAACAGGAGGGGTAGAGATGAAAACCAAACCAAAGCAATTTTGCAGAAAAGCCTTTGCGGTACTCTGCGCGGCAGTTATGATGCTGGGAACGCTTGGTTCCGACATGAGCATGGTAACGGCCAGGGCGGAGACAGGGAGTACGGAACTTGCAAATACCGGCGGGTCAGACACAGACGTAGTTACGGATGAAGTAACCGACTCCAGGTATGATTATGATATGCAAGGCGGCAACAAAGAGGGAGAGGCGCTGACGTCGGATTCCGTTTCTTACGATAGGATAACCGACAGCTACGCCGATGCGAATGAAACCGTTCAGACAGAGGGAACGGAAGCAAGAAAGATTGACGTATGGGATTTCGGCGCGAAATTAGAGGGCGACGAATCGATTTATAACAATCAGATTACACCGCAGGACTGGCTGGATGCAAAGATTATCCATGACGGCAAAACGACGATTGATAAGCTTGTGAAAGGTAATTTTATCGGTGCAAGCGGTCAGGTTCCGTTCGGCGACTTAACCGTAAATTTTACGGACAGAGACAGACTCTATTCCGGTGCGGCGGAGTTAGCGGGTATTAATTACGGCTCTATCAGCGGTTTTGCAGCCACAAAGTATGGAGACGGATACCAGGCGTCCGGCGGCTGGTATATGAATGGTACAGGCGGTGAAAAGAGAAGATACGCAACGATTGATAACGTGAAGGCGGGCGATAAGATTATCGCTTACATTGGTACGCATAATCCTTCCGGAACGAATACGGAAACGACTTTTTTCTTCGAACATATTGGCGAAGGAACCCAGAAAGAATCTGTACTAATGAAAGCGAAAGAATTCCAGAAATGTGAATTTATCGCGGAATATTCCGGTACATATAAAATCTGGGAAAATGCAATGTGTAAGCCGATGTTCCACAGAATTGTCAGAGTACCGAGCGTAAAAGTAAGCGGTACGATTGATTACGGGGTTTATCAGGGTACCGGTCATACGTTAAAGTTTATCAATCAGACGACAAGGTCTGAGACGGCCGCCGTAATAGACGGCAATCAATTTACTGCAAATCTGACGGCAGGCTATACTTATACGGCGGTATTATCCGGCGCGGGCAGTTTCGGAATTTCATCCGAAAGCAAGACGGTCGTGACGACGGACGAAGAAGCCGTCACCGGAAAGACCGGCGTCAATCTGGCTGTGGTATCGAAAGAAATGATTACTTTTTCCGGTAAAGTGACCGGTTTTGCGGCAGAGTATGACGTAACCAAATTAGCGGTAACGCTTACGCCTCCGAAGGATTCCAACGCGGATACGGTTGATTTGATTCTTGACGACAGTCTGAATTTTACAGCTTCATTAGAGCCGGATGTGAAGTATACGGTATCGCTTTCCGGCGTAAACGATTACGAAGTCAAGAGCCCGCTCAGCGTGGAAAAAGCGGAGACCTTTACAGAGGACATCGTTGTCGGATTAAAAACAACATATGAAGTGACCGGAGGTTTTATCGGTCTTGATTCTGCAAAAGTAACATCTCTGAAATTTGAGAATGTAGACGATAAATATGTCTATACCGCAAATGTAACTGACAGCGGCTACAGCCTGAAATTAAGAGACGGCTCCTATTTGGCGGTAGCGGAAGTTTCCGGTTACAGTACGAAAACGCATGTATCGGTAAGCGGAGCCGCGGCAAAAAAAGATCTGTTTTTCGTTTCCACTGCACAGAAAGACGATATTCCGTGGGTATCCGATATTTATGTAGGTTATCCGGAACAGGAGCATAATTATGACACGATGCGGGAGGCGATGGAAGCCTGTGATTTGATGAAGGCTCCTGGTGTGGAAAGCAGAGGCGAGGAGCAGAGGATTACCGTGCATATTGCACCGGGAACCTACAGAGAACAGGTATTTGTAAATGCACCGTATGTAAGTTTTGTAAACGATACCGATAAAGAAGTGCTTTTAACCTGGTATTACGGAATCGGCTATAAATATTACAGTTCGGACGCATCCGGTTACTATAATCCGGAAAATGCATATGATAAGTTTTATAAAAACGGCGACAGCGGATTAGACGTAGCGAAGTGGGGCGTTTCCGTATATGTAAAAGGGACGGCGACCGGATTCCGCGCGGAAGGCATTACGTTTGAAAGTTCTTTTAACCGTTATATTACGGACGAGGAGATTGAAGACGGCGTGGAAAATGCCGGAACACAAGGAAACAAACCCGAAAGAACGTATAATTCAGACGTGCAGAGCAAAGCTTTTAATGAACGTGCGGCTGCAATCGTCATTGATGCGGATCAATCGGAATTTAAAGACTGCGCCTTTCTAAGCAGTCAGGATACGATCGGTACCGGCAGTGCAAACAATCATATTTATTTTAAAAATTGTATGATTGAAGGACAGACCGATTATATCTGCGGCGACAGTAACGTTGTTTTTGATGCATGTGAACTGAGATGGAAGGGCTACAGCGATACGGATAAGGGATACGGCGGTTATATCACTGCGGCAAAAGCAAAAGACGATGCGGTGATAAAAGGATATTTATTCCGAAACTGTGTCATTACGGCAAATCCGGAACTGAATGTTGCGGCCGGTCATTTCGGCAGACCGTGGGGCAAGACGGCGGCCGTAACGTTTATGAATACAAAACTGGAACGTGACAATCTGATTCTGCCGGAAGGCTGGAATTCGATGAGTGTAGAACCGGAACAGGCATATTTCCGTGAATATAATACGACCACGCTTACAGGAACGGCAGTCGACACTTCAAAACGCAAAGCGAAGGTTATGACGGAGGCGGAAGCCGCCCAGGTCAAAGCTGCAGACTATTTTGAAGGATGGGTACCGTATTATTATGAAGAGGAAGAGGCTGAGGTGGCGTTTGCTACTATGCCGTTTATTACGGACAACGGAGATTTAAATACTCCTTATCCGGGACATACTTTGACCGTCGGCTATTCTTTGGGCAAGGCCAATGATGCGAATGATGCTTCTGTCATTCAGTGGTATCGTGTAAAAGACGGAAAAGAAACACTTGTAAAAAATTCTACCGCTCTTGATAAAACCTATAAAATTGCGGCGGAAGACGTCGGAAGCAACTTAAAAGTTGTGGTAACGCCCACTACGGTCAGCGGCAATACCGGTAAGGCGGAGAGCTGTACGGTGGAAGAGGCCGTCAGAGAAGGCTACGAAGATCCTGATAAGCCGGGCGATATCGTAATCGGCGACGGCGTCAATATTTTCCTTGCAGGCGACTCGACTGTGAAGGACTATTCGGCAAAGGGAATGAACTCCGGCGGAACCGCAAGGGACGAAGGCGCATGGGGCGAATTCTTCCAGAATTATTTTGATGAAGAAAAAGTGACGGTTGTCAATTTTGCAAACGGAGGCAGAAGCACCAGAAACTTTATTAACGAGGGAACGCTTGACGACATTGCGGAACAGATCGGCGAGGGCGATTATCTGTTTATCCAGTTCGGACACAACGACTGTTCCAACGGTGCAAGTTATCTGCCCGACCGGTACGTACCGTTAGGACAGCCGGATGCGAATGGTATTTATCCGACGACGCCGGGTACGAAGGTACCGACTCCTGCGGAGCTTGCGGACAAAGGTTACGGGGAGACCTGCTATACTTATGACTGCGGCGGAACCTATAAATGGTATTTAAAGCAGTATATCGACGTGGCAAAGAACGCGGGCGCGATTCCGGTGCTGGTTACTCCGGTTTCCAGAATGAATTACAATTCCGACGGAACGATTAAACCGCATCATGACGCGACGGATAAGACGACCGACACGCAGACGACGTCAAACAACGCTTATGTAACGGCGGTCAGACAGCTTGCCGAAGAACAGGACGTCTTACTGGTCGACGGTTTCGAACTGACAAAGACGCTGTTTGAGGACGCGTGGAAAGCCGGCGGAAACGAAACGTACGGCAGACAGCTTATGCATTATGACGCAGTAACAGGTAAAAAGGACGGAACGCATAACAATAAGTTAGGCGGATTAATTGAAGCGGCGCTGATTGCAGGCGCGGTCCAGGACATGGATTTAAACATTTCCCGTACCGTAAAAGCTCCGAGCCAGGTAATGGGAGAAACAACAAATAAAAAGACGGTATTTTCCGTAAACGCAGCCAGCAAGCTTACCGCGTTTGATATTAACAGCAATTATGCGGAAAGAGCTCCTTACTGGGAAGGCGTCGGACAGAAACTGTTTGACGCGATTGCAGAAAAGAACGCCGAACTGAATGTAAAAGAGGATTTGACAGACTTTGCGCTGACAGCAATCGGAGATAAGGCTTACGGCGACGAAGCGTTTACGCTTTCTGTAACCGGAGAAGCCGACGGAACCGGTAAAGTGACCTATACCAGCTCAGATCCGTCCGTAATCAGCATAAACGGCGATACGGCGACGATTTTAAAGGCAGGAGAAGCAACGATTACCGCGAAAAAGGCGGAAGACGAGAAGTATAACATGGCGACGGCGAAAGTAAATGTAACCGTAAACCGCAAGGAACTTTCCGTCATTGCGGACAGCAAAGTAAATATAATGGCAGGAAGTAAGATGCCAAAACTTACCTGCAGGACGGACGGTCTTGTGAACGGAGATACTTTTACTGACCCGGTAATTCAGGCAGAGGTAGATAATACGAATACGGCGGGAACATACGACATTGTAATTTCGGGAGGTACGCTTACAAACGAAGAAAGCTATAATGTTACCTATGTAAATGGAAAGCTTGTTATTGTAGAAGTTCCCGATCGTGTGGCCGGATACAGCCGATATGAAACAGCGCTTAAGAGCGCAGATACCTTTAAGGAATTAAAGGGAATTGACCAGTTTGACGCGGTCGTAATTGCAGCAGGCGGAGCCTTCCCGGACGCACTGGCAGGAAGTACGCTTGCGGCGGCAAAGAACGCTCCGATTCTGCTTGCCGGAGGCAGCATGAACGACGATACGAATGCAACGCTGGATTATGTTAAGAAAAACGTAAAAGCGGGCGGAGAGGTTTATATTCTTGGCGGTACCGCGGCTGTGTCAGAAGAGGCGGAACAGCAGCTTAAGACAGACGGTTATCAGGTAACGCGTATCGCTGGTACGAATCGGTATGAGACAAATCTGAAGCTTTTGGAGAATCTCGATACGCCGGAAGGAACAGACATAATTATTGCAAGCGGCAGTAATTATCCCGACAGCATCGCCGTATCCGGCGTTGCAGGCGCGAAGGGCATGCCGATTATTCTGACGAATAAGACACTGAACGATGAAGCGATTGCGAAGATTAAAGAAATCAAACCTGAACATATTTACTTAATCGGAGGAACAAGCGCAGTTCCGGAAGCAGTGGAAAGCCAGTTACAAGGGCTTGGCCAGATACAGAGAATCGCCGGTATGAACCGTTACGCAACGTCTCTGGAGATTGCAAAGGCATTTGGTTTACAGAATGCGGAGTCTGCCGTTATTGCATACGGAAATAATTTCCCTGACGGTTTAACAGGCAGCGTTATCGCGGCGGAACTGAATGCACCGATTATTCTTGTATCGGACGGCAGCTATCAGGAACAGGCGGAATTTATTCAGAACAGCAGTATTGAAAGCTTTTACATCCTGGGAGGAACAGGTGTAATTTCCGACGATACGATTAAAGCATTGCTGGGAGTATAAACGAAAAAGGGTGCAGAGTACAAAAAAGGTGCTCTGCACCTTTTTTATACAATAAAAACAAGTTTCTAAGTAGACTTTTTTCCCGAATTATACTAAAATAAAATTGTAAGTATTTTACTATCTAAATTGAGGAGGGGTTTACAATGAAAACCAAAACGAAACAACTATGCAGAAGCGTCATTGTGGTGCTCTGCGCAGCGTTTATGGTGCTGGGAACGGTTATTTCCGACGTCGGCGCGATAAATGCAAAAGCGGAGGAGTACCGAATGGGACTTTGAAAAGGATTCGTCCTTAAACGGTGAAAACGGCGTCAAAATTGAAGGGAGCACAGGAACCGTAGCGGGTCTTGAAATTGACGCTACAAACGGAAAGTGGGATTCTACGGTTGCGAACAGTGAGAATCCCTGGGTACAGGTCAATAAGGGCACGATTATCCGCGTTCCGCTGCAGGGAAAAAGCACTGTCGCGGTCACCGGCTATAATGCGAATTATACGGTAGACGGCAAGGCTGCTACAATCTGGACACAGGGCGAAGAGAACTTCACCTGCGAAGGTACGGAAGGCTCTGCGGTAATTGAAGTGACCGGCGATAGCTTTTCTCTGAAATCCATTCGGGTTACGCCTGTTACCATACGCGATGATGGGGAAAAAATAATTGATGTCTGGGATTTCGGCGCAAAGACGGAGTCCGACGAAAAAATGTACAGAAATAATATTACGCCGCAGGCGTGGCTGGATAAAAAAATTATCGGTGACGGCACGAACGGGACTACAAAGGGCGAGTTTATTGGTTCAGACGGAATGGTAACGTTTGGCGATCTGACATTAAAGTATACAAAGGGCGACAAGCTGTATTCAAACGCGGCGGAGCTTTCAGGCATTAACGCCGGAAAGAGCGGGAATGCGACATATGATTATAAAGACGGCTATCAGGCGGCCGGCGGCTGGCATACCGGCGGTACGGGAGGCGATAACAGGAGATATGCGGTCATTCAGAATGTGAAGGCCGGTGATAAGATTATCGCTTATGTCGGAAACCATTCCGGCTCCGGCGGAAATAAGGATACCAGCTTTTTCTTTGAGTACATGGGCAGCGACGGCGTGCAGAAGGATGCCATTGATATGACAGAGAAATCTTTCCACAAAGGCGTCTTTATTGCACAATATAGCGGCGAGTATAAAATCTGGGAAAATAACCGGTGCAAACCGTTTTTCCATCGGATTGTCAGAATTCCGAGCGTGAAAGTCACCGGTACTATTGAGTTCGGAGCGTATCAGGGCAGCGGCCATACGTTAAAGTTCATTAACCAGGAAACAAAGCAGGCAACAGATGCCGTATTAGACGGCAGCAATTTTACCGCATACCTTACGGCCGGTTATACTTATACGGCGATGTTCTCCGGCGCGGCAGGTTTCGGATTTACAGAGGACAGCAGTACGGTAGCGACGACGGATGCGGAAGCCATTACCGGAAAAGACGGCGTGGTTCTTGTGGTTCAGCCGCAGGAGACGATTACTTTTTCCGGTAAGATTACCGGGTTTGCGGAGGGATATGATGTTTCTAAACTTATTGTTACACTGACGCCTCCGGAAGAGTCTTATATGGATGCAGTAAATTTAACGATTGACAGCAGTCTGAATTTCACTGCGCGGTTAAATCCGAATGTAAAATATACGTTATCGCTTTCCGGCGTAAATGATTATGAGATTACTACTCCGCTCAGTATCGAGGACAGCAAAGATCATACGGAAAATATTACTGTTGCGACAAAGCCGGTACATGTAGTCACAGGAGGTTTCCTGGATCTGGATTCGGCGAAGGTAACGTCGTTGAAGTTTCAGAATGTAGAGGATGAATATATCTATCCGGCGGAAGTAACCGATAACGGCTACCGGATCAGCTTAAGAGACGGCGCATATCTGGCATTGGCGGAAGTTTCTGATTATCGAACCATTACACATGTGGTAGTAGAAGGAAAGGCGGTAAGCAAAGATCTGCTTTTTGTATATACCGCAGAAAAAGCAAAGATTCCGTGGGTATCCGATATTTATGTGGGATATCCGGAACAGGAACATAACTATGATACGATGCGGGAAGCAATGGAAGCCTGCGATTTGATGGAAGTCCCGGGCGTTGAGAACAGAGGGGAAAAACAGCGGATTACCGTGCATATTGCGCCTGGTACCTACAGAGAACAAATCATTGTAAATGCTCCGTATATCAGCTTGGTAAACGATACTGATCAGGAAGTAGTTTTGACATGGTACTACGGAATCGGGTATAAATATTACAGTGTCGGTTCCGACGGCTTATATGACCCGGAAAAGGCGTACGATAAATACGAAAAGAACGGAGACCCGGCAAACTGGGGTCACAGCGTATATGTAAAGGAGACGGCTACCGCATTTCGTGCGGAAGGAATTACATTTGAAAACTCTTTTAACCGGAAAGTTACGGAAGAGGAGCTTGCAGACGGCGTAGAAGGCATTACAAAGCCGGAGAGAAACAAGAATATCGATGCGCAAAGTAAATTTTATAATGAACGTGCGGCTGCAATCGGAATTAATGCGGATAGAGCGGAATTTAAGAACTGCAGCTTTTTAAGCAGTCAGGATACGCTTTATACCGGCGGTAAGAAACTGCATCTTTACTTTAAAGACTGCCTGATTGAAGGACAGACAGACTATATTTTCGGCGACGGCAATTGTATTTTTGACGCATGTGAATTGAGATGGAAGGGATATAGCGATACGGATAAAGGATACGGCGGTTATATTACGGCAGCTTCTCCGAGCGCTGCTGACACGAAAGGATATCTGTTCCGTGACTGCGTGATTACGGCAAATGGTCAACTTAGAGTTGCGGCCGGATATTACGGCAGACCGTGGGGAAAGCTGGCAAGAGTAACGTTTTTCAATACAAAGCTGGAGCGTGCCAACTTGATTGAGCCGGACGGTTGGAAGAGTATGTCGGTAGAACCGGAGGAAGCCTTCTTTTATGAATATAATACTACCACGCTGGACGGAACCGCAGTTGATACCTCAAGACGGAGGGGCAACGTTATGACGGAAGCGGAGGCCGGTCAGGTGAATGAGGCCGATTATTTTGAAGGCTGGATTCCGTATTACTATGAAGGAGAATTAAAAGAGGTTGGATTTGCTACGAAGCCGTTTATTACGGACGACGGCGATATTGAAGCACCGTGTCCCGGCGATACGCTGACGGTTGGCTATACTTTGAGCGACGTGCAAGAGGCGGACGATGCGTCTGTCATTGAGTGGTATCGTGTAAAAGAAGGTAAGGAAACGCTTGTAAAGGAATCGGATGCTTCCGATAAGACATATCAGATTACGACGGACGATACCGGATGCAATTTAAAAGCAGTTGTTACACCGGCGACCGTAGACGGCCGTATCGGAACAGCGGAGAGCTGCATGGTGGAAGCAGTTGTAGCAGAAGGCGATCCGGAGGTTCCCGATCGTGTGGCCGGATACAGCCGGTACGAAACAGCGCTTAAGAGTGCGGACATCTTTAAAAAATTAAAGGGAATTGACCAGTTTGACGCGGTCGTAATTGCAGCAGGCGGAGCCTTCCCGGACGCACTGGCAGGAAGTACGCTTGCGGCGGCAAAGAACGCTCCGATTCTGCTTGCCGGAGGCAGCATGAACGACGATACGAATGCAACGCTGGATTATGTTAAGAAAAACGTAAAAGCGGGCGGAGAGGTTTATATTCTTGGCGGTACCGCGGCTGTGTCAGAAGAGGCGGAACAGCAGCTTAAGACAGACGGTTATCAGGTAACGCGTATCGCTGGTACGAACCGGTATGAGACAAATCTGAAGCTTTTGGAGAATCTCGACACGCCGGAAGGAACGGATGTAATTATTGCAAGCGGAAGTAATTATCCCGACAGTATCGCCGTATCCGGAATTGCGGGCGCGAAGGGTATGCCGATTATTCTGACAAGCGCGACGTTAAACGACGAAGCGGTTGAAAAGATTAAAGAGATCAAGCCGGAGCATATCTACTTAATCGGAGGAACAAGCGCAGTTCCCGAAGCGGTAGAAAGCCAGTTACAGGGACTTGGTCAGATACAGAGAATCGCCGGTATGAACCGTTACGCAACGTCTCTGGAGATTGCAAAGGCATTTGGTTTACAGAATGCTGGGGCGGCAGTAATTGCATACGGAAATAATTTCCCGGACGGTTTAACAGGCAGCGTTATCGCGGCGGAACTGAACGCTCCGATTATTCTCGTGACCGACAGCAGTTATCAGGAACAGGCGGAATTTATTCAGAACAGTAAGATAAAGAAATTTTACGTTTTAGGAGGAACCGGCGTAATATCCGACGATACGATTGGAGCGCTGCTGGGTCTTTAAAAGCTTTTTAAAAGAAAACTCGCTGAAGTCATACGGCTTCAGCGAGTTTTTTGTATATAATTATATTGCGGTACGGATGTGCAGTCCAAAACTGCGTCCCAACGCGCCTGCGCATTGGCAATATGTGCGGATCAGGCTGAGTTTATTAAAAATTGTAATATCAAGAGCTATTATATTCTTGGCGGAACGGGCGTTATTTCCGAGGATACAGTTAAAGAATTGTTGGGACTTTAAACAGGCTGTTTTTCCGGTGGCGTACGGTATTCATATTAGAATAAAGAAAAAGAAGGGGCTTTCTTAATGCGACAGCCCCTTCTTAATTATTCTTTCATGACATCAATGTCAATCAGATTTACACCAATAACATTTAGCAGCGCCTTTAAAGAAAGATATTCTTCTTTTAAAATAGCGAATGTTTCCGTTGCATTTTCTTTTTTTGCCGAAGCCATATACCGTTGAATTTTTTTGAACTGTTCAATGGTATCTTTTGCAATTTCTGCATTTGTGGGCATAATAACACCTCCATATTATAAAAACCGTTATCCGTTCCGCCTGAAATAAGTATAGCATAGCTTTGCCGCAAAGTCTATTACAGATAAAAAGGAAGGTTCTATAAAAATAATTTGCATTGCTAAGAAAAAACGGGTAAAATAAAACTGTTTGGAATTTATTAATGTAAGGAGTGGAAAAAATGACAAAGATTGATATTATTTCCGGTTTTCTTGGCGCCGGAAAGACTACTTTAATTAAAAAACTGCTTGACGAAGTGTTTCAGGGAGAGCAGATTGTATTGATTGAGAATGAATTTGGCGAAGTGGGAATTGACGGCGGATTTTTAAAAGATGCAGGTATTGAGATTACGGAAATGAATTCAGGCTGTATCTGTTGTTCGCTGGTGGGAGACTTTGGGAAAAATCTGCATGAGGTGATCGGAAAATATCATCCGGACCGTATTTTAATTGAACCGTCGGGCGTCGGAAAATTGTCGGATGTAATGAAATCCGTCATAGAAATTGAAAAAGAAGAGGATGTAAAGCTAAACGGATTAATCACGGTTGTAAATGCATTAAAAGCAGCGAAACAGATGAAAGCGTTCGGGGAATTTTTTAATAATCAGATTGCATATGCTACTACCATTGTACTAAGCAGAAGCCAAAACGCTGCGCCGGAGCAGCTTGAATCATGTGTAAAACAGATTCAGGAGTTAAATCCGAAAGCGGCGATTATTACGACGCCGTGGGAGCGGATCAAAGGCGAGCAGATCATAAAGGCGGCTGAGGGGCAGGATACGCTTGAGAGGAAGCTTCTTGCACAGGAGCGGGCAAAAGCGGATGAGGCGGCTCACCACCATCATCACCATGAACATGAAGAAGAGCACAAGTGCTGCCATCATCATGAACATGAAGAAGAGCACGAATGCTGCCATCACCATGAACACGAAGGGGAAGAGCACGAATGTTGTCATCATCATGAACACGAAGAAGAGCACGAATGCTGTCATCATCATGAACACGAAGAGGAAGAGCATGGACACTGCTGCCACCGTCACGGGCACGAAGAGCATGGGCATCACCATCATCATGCGGACGAAATATTTACAAGCTGGGGCAGGGAGACGCCGCATAAATATACCAGAGAAAAGCTTGAGGAGATATTAAAGACATTATGCGATACGAACGATTACGGTGAGATTCTGCGCGCTAAGGGTATGGTTGAGAGTGTGGACGGTTCCTGGATTTATTTTGATATGGTTCCGGGAGAGTATGAGCTTCGAGCGGGAGAACCGGACTATACCGGCAGACTCTGCGTTATCGGGACGGATATGGAAGAACACCGTATGGAAGAGCTGTTTGAAATAGCCTGATCCGTTACGGACGGTGTGAAAATGCAGAGTTTAGAAAGGCGCGGTGATTGTAATGCAGGAAATACCAGTATATTTGTTTACCGGTTTTATGGACAGCGGAAAAACAACGCTGATACAGGATACGCTGTTTACGCAGGGATTTGCGGGAGAAGGGAAAGCGTTGATTCTCTGCTGCGAGGACGGTGAGACGGAATATAACGAAAAGCAGCTTGAGGCTTTTGGCACGGTCCTTGTGATGCTCGAAAAAGAAGAGGATTTTACGGAGGAAAAATTAAAGGCAATCCAGGAGGAACATCAGCCGGAACAGGTGTTTTTGGAATATAACGGAACCTGGGGCATGGATAAAATATTAGAGACTCCGCTTCCGAAATACTGGACGATTGTTCAGTCGCTGGCAACGGTAGACGCCACTACGTTTGAAATGTATCTTGCAAACATGCGCCCGATGATTATGGAACAGCTTTTTCAGGCGGATGTTGTGATTTTTAATCGTTGCGACGACAGCACGGATAAGGGAAAGTTTCGGCGCAATGTCAAAGCGCAGAACCGGAAAGCGCAGCTTGTATATGAAAGAGCGGACGGAACGATAGACGACAGAGAAGAGGAACTTCCGTTTGATATCTCCGGGAATGAGCTTTCTATCAGCGAGGCCGATTATGCAATCTGGTATATGGACTGTCTTGAGCATCCGAAGAAATATGAAGGAAAAAAGGTTTCGTTTTTGGCGCTTGTTTATAATCCTAATACGTTAAAAAAAGGCGTGATGGTGCCGGGAAGATTTGCAATGACGTGTTGTATTGAGGACGTAACGTTTATCGGATTTAAAACGAAATATGACAAAGAGTCTGAAATTCCGCATAAGTCGTGGATTAATCTTACGGCTGAGGTTCGCGTGGAATTTGCGAAGGAGTACAAGGGAAAGGGACCGGTGCTTTACCCGGTTTCTGTGGAACCGGCGGAAAAGCCGGAGGACGAGCTGGTTTATTTTTCATAAAATTGACAGATGCGAGGGAATACGGAAAGGGTATCTGCCTATTTTCATTTTGCTATATAAAAAGCAACCGGGAATCCATGTGCAATGGATTCCCGGTTATTTTTTCTCGGATCGTTTTTTTATTGTTTCTTTCGTCCGAATCGCCAGAGGGCGAAAGCGGCGTTAGTAATGAGAGAAAGAACAATCAGCCAATACCAAATCTCTAAACAGTTCGGATCTCCTGTCTGCGGAGCCGTCCGGATTATTTCTATGTGATTTTCTATATCAGGCGATTTGCCGTCGCCGGACGAAAGGTCAGGTCCGCCGGGTATCTCCTGGTTCCCGGTATTCCCTGGTTTCTCCGGTTTCTCCGGTTTCTCCGGTACATCTTCGTCGTCTGCAGGCAGAATATTAAATTTTGCCTCCGTCTTTCCGTCCGTATAGCAAACGGTCAGTGTATGTGTTCCGACATCGAGTGTGCTTAAGTAAATCGCTTTCAGTGTAAGAATCGTACTGCCTTCCTTCAGCAGATAATTTTCCGCTTCCGTTTCCGCTCCGTCAATCAAAATACCGGTGAACTTTTCCAATGCGCCGTTTGCCCGGAAAGAAAGTCCGGCCGCCGTTTCCTTTTTCCAGCTTCCGTTTTCGCCTTCCGTGATTCTGTAATCGGTCAGCGCCGCAAGAAGCGCAGTAAGTTTTTCGTAAGATGTCGTTCCAACAAGGATTTTTTCGTGATCTGTCAAAGATTCATAAGCTAAGACAGCTTCTTTCACTGCTTTTTCAATATCCAAATCATCCGGGGAAACTGTGTTTGGTTCAGGGAGAGCGGCAATTTGCTCCAGCAGTACCCGTACGGTTTGCAAGCTAATAAGAATACGGTCGATACGGTCGATTTCCATAAAGATCGCTTCTTTTTCGCTATTCGTGTAGTTTTCGCCATATTCCGCCAATGCCGCTTCCAGGGCTGCCTTTGCGCTTTCTAAGGCCGTTTCGTCCGATAGAAGTACCGTTTCCAATGTGACATCGCCGACGGCATTAATTTCTTCCGTATCTGCGGCTTTGGCCGCTTCGCTGATTCTGTTTTGCAATGCGGCGCAGAGTTCCGAAACGGTTTTCAGTTCATTCATTTCCTCATCAGTTGCATTTGTCGTGTCAAGCGAGCCGACAGCAGCTATGACTGTTTCAATGTTCGCCCGGTTCTCCGATGTAACGTGTCCGATATCAAGGTCTTTAATTGGTTCGGAAAGACTTTTGATCGGTTTCATTGTTATGGTAACGGAGGCGCTGTTGCCGACGCGGTCGTTTGCATCTATTACGTATGTCTTATTTCTGTTGCCGGGCAGAATGATTGTTTCGGAGTCCGATTGTCCGTTATGCGTGACTTCCAGCAGATTTTTATCGGAAACCGTAACGATTTGCGTTGTGTAACAGACGCTTTTGTCCGTAATTCCGCCTATTATGGGAGCCTTCAAATCAAACTCTGCGCCGTCTGAGCCGAAGCAGACGGCATTTCCGGCGTTGTCTGTTACTTTTACATATACAATAACTCTTTTTCCGTCTTCCGCACTGACCGAAAACTGCGTCCCATTGGTCCATTCTTCTATACCGTTTAGTTCTTCCACGGAGAGAATTGTGTCCGAAAGGAAGTACGCGATACTCTCGATTCCGCTTAAGGCGTCGTCTGCGCTAATTCTGACATCGATACTTTCCCGAAACAGGAGACCGAAGGAAATCTCATGTATCAGTTTTTTCACCGGGTTATCATTAAAGGAAATCTCGAAGACTTCGGGAACTGTCCGGTCAATGCGATACATTTCGACGGCCTGCAGGGAAATTTCCCCGTTTGCCGTATTTTTCACATAGAATTGGACAAGTCCCTGTTCGGTTTCTTCTGTTTTTGTCAGGCTCTTTTCCCAGTCGTCCGCGAGAGTATTTCCGTATGAAAGCAGGAAACCTTCGTTTGCCGTAATTTCAAAATCGGAATTTGTCCAGCCGTTTTCATTCAGCCTGACGGTATAGTCTACGCCGTTTACCGGAATATAATCATTTGTAATTTCAAAGGACGCTCTTCCGTTTACTATATAGTTTCCGCCTTCTTTATCTGTTACGATTACGGTTGCGGTACCGGTATCTCTGTTATTTTCATAGCTTACCGTATATTCGTCTTCCGGAATTACCGTATCGTCGTCCCATACGATGATATTCGGTTCTTTCTCTTTTCCGTCATAGGGGAAACAGTCGGTTAAAACAGTAATTTTCGGATTTGTAACCTCCTTAGGAAGGACAATATTTATCGTATAGTTATAATCATAATAATTTAGAGGGACATCTCCCAGACGCGAAGTGCGTATGTGATATTGATATTCACCGATTGCAAGCGAGTTCAAATAGTCTTTGTAAATGGTAAACTTGAGCTGATCGCCGTCAAGCGTCATGTCATAGTCGTCGTTATCCAGGTAAGTGTGTAACGTAGCATTATAAATATAGCAATACCTTGTGTCAAATTCGATGCCGAAAAAGGGAAGCGTCAGGTCTTCCGTCGTACCTAGCGCAATGACCGTGCGGTCTTCTGCAGGAGCGCCAACAATATATACGGGGGTTTCATAGGAAAATGTTTTTCCGTTCAGGTCTTTATCTACCTGTACGGTTACGATTCCGGGCTCCGTTACGGTCAGTCGGTTTTCGGTTATCTCTGCTCCGGGTGCGGTCGTTTTATCCGAGAGTACAGAATACGTAAATACCGGCGTGGTGTCCCGATGTGCTATTACACGGCATTTAGCGGAACCGGAAGTAGAGCCGGTCAGATAATCGATTAACGTTACAGTCCATTCACTGTTTCCCTCCGGGAAGAAGAACATATTATTTTCTAATGAGGTCAGATAGGCCACACATTTGCAGAGCTTTTCGGGAGCGCCGACGTACCAGCTTTTTTTGTGCCATGAGTTACCCAAGGAATCGCCGATATAAGAGAAATCATTGCTTATCACATAGCCGGAATGAGCGGAGGTAAACGTATCGTCCGGGTTGTCGAGCGGAGTCAGTGCGATAACATGCGTTTCCATGTCTTCCGGAATAGCAGTTCCGTCGGTGTTAAGCCACTGAATGCGGGCGGAGCCGTCGGGAATTTTGTCAAACTGTATAAGAGAGCGGTAGTTGGAGGAACGGATTAGCAGAGGATTATTTAAAAATACAGTATCGGGCATATAGGAACACATTCCTCCGTTCAAACGCAGCGCTCCGCCGTCTAAAATAAGCGTTTTTGCACAGGTTTTCAGGCCGTTGTCGTCGTTAGAAAAAGAATCGTCATGAAAATTCAGATAACTGTCTTTGATTGTGATGGATGTAAATTGATTCTTATTAAAATGCGAACCTGTCAGCAACGGATTGTCGTAATCGACTAAACTAGCATTATAATTGGTAGCAAAGACATAAGTTCCCCACCTGCCGTCCGCACTTCCGCAATTTTGATAGGAGAGCGCCGATTCCGCGGTTTTGTCTAATACGCCGTCGGACATGTAAAATTGTTCGACGGATGCATTGTGAAAAGAAACCGTAAGTTTGTCTTTGATCGGCGCCTGTATCTGGAGCCATGCTGCTGAGGTATCTTTCAATGCGATTGAGAGTTCGGAAAAACCGACAGTGTCGTCTTTTCGGCCAAAGTAAAGAGAGGTATCGGAATAGCCGTCCCCTTCAAGCAAAAACGATAGCTGTCCATTAATCGGAGCGTTGTTTTGCGACTGCGTCCAAAATTGTCTCACAAAACCTCCGGTGAAACGAATGTCAGAGTCTGTGATTACTGCATTTGTACTGTTAAAGCCTGCACCTGCCGCACAGACGGTATTTACGGAGCCTCCGTTTACCGTAATGGAGGATCGGCCGGTAATGACAGACTCTTCTTCTCCGCCGCCGTAGACCCAGCAGTCGGCAAAAGAGCCTCCGTTAATCGTAATATTGCTGTCCGCAGTCTTTGCGCCGCGCCAGGCGCCGCCACCATAAACATTGTGCAGAAAAGAGCCGCCGTTGATAATAATATTTGCACTGCCTGTGACTTCGGTAATCAAATCATCGCTGTATCCCGCGCCGCCGCCGTAGACCCAGCCCTTTACAAGCGCATTTTCTTCAAAGGTCAGGGAGGTATTGCCGTTGATGGTTCCGGAGTTTTCGTTTCCGCCATAAACGGAATTTACGACTGCGTCTGCAATATGAATATCCGTGTTGCCGTTGACCGTTCCGCTTTGACTGCCGCCGTAAATATTGTTTATTGTGTATCCGCCGGTAATATGGACTGCGGTACTGCCGTTTAGTTCGGCGCTTTGACTGCCGCCGCAGATCCATTTGACGTTTCCGCCGGATATGTTTACACAGGTATTGCCGATTTGTGTTCCGCTTTGACTGCCGCCGTAAATCATTCGAAGAGTCTGTTTGTTGTCGTCGGAAGGATCGGCCGCTCCGGAGAGCGTTATGCACGTATCGGCGGTTAATGTTCCTTCTTTTGCTCCGCCGTATACGGTTGAATTCGTAAGGAAGTAACCGGATCTGTCGGAATAATAGATACCGCCGCCGGTTACGGTTCCGTCTCCCTTCAGGGATGTGACTTCTTCGTCTAAATCGCCGACTCCGTTTCCGTTGGCGTCAATATAGAGACGGGCGTAGCCGATTGATTCTGAGGAAACAATTAATAGCGGCAGGCCGTTGGCATAGATGGAGTGGACATAGTCTTGTGTGGTTTCATACGTAATACCTGCATTCTGCGGCGGCGTGCCGGATAAGCCGTTCGTCAGAGCGGTCTGCTGCAGAAGAGTCTGCTGCGGACAGGCGGCCTGCAGAACTTCCGGTTTTTTTATTTCTTCGTTCCGGTTTTGCATATCGGAAGAATTTGACGCATGTGTGTATGGATTTTCTGCAGTTGCATCAGGATTTAGATAATCCGCCTGTTTTTGAGCATTTTCTCCCGGATTTGCCGCAGCGGTCTGCGGAACCGGAAGGAGTATAGCAGCTGTAAGAATCAGGCTTAACGCTTGTGCTGTCTTTTTTTTCATAAATAGAAACTCCCTTCTAAAGTAATGGTTATTATTATAACGGAAAAAAACTTATTTCGTAACGAAGGCGACATAAGCGGCTGTTTTTTTACTCAAACGGCAAAATTCGGAAGTTGTATTTTTGGGTGTTTTACAGTATAGTGGACGTCGGGAACATAAATCGTTTTTTTTGAGGATATTGTATGAATATTGCACTTGTAGATGATGATCAGGAGGAACTCTTTCGCTTGTCCGAATTGATTGAACGACAAGCGTCTTGCGTCGGAATGACGATAAAACGGATAGACAGATATCACAGCGGGGAAGCGTTTTTAGCGGATTTTACGGCGGAATGTTATGACTTGATTCTTCTGGATATTTTTATGGACAGAAAGTCCGGTATTGACGTTGCCAGAAAAATTCGGGAGACGGACGGAACGGTTTGCCTGGTTTTTGCGTCGTCAAGCAATGAGTTCGCAAGCGAAAGCTATGAGGTATCGGCCCATGATTATCTCTTAAAACCGTTTACGGAAAAGCGCGTTGCCAATATGTTAAAAAAGCTCAATCCGGAGGAATACGAACTTGGCCGCGCCGTAATTTTACCGGACGGGCAGCGGATTGTTCTGCGGAATATTATTTGCACGGAATATTATAATCATACGGTTACGATTTATAACAAACAGGGCGGAGCAGTCAAAACCAGAATTTCACAGACGGAGCTTCAAGGGATTCTTTTAAGATATCCTTATTTTTGTTGCTGTTTTAAAGGGATGATTGTCAATTTTTATGAGGTATCGAGAAAGAGCGAGGATGTCTTTTTTATGAACGGAGGAAAAACGGTTCCGATTAGCCGCAGGAGAGGAAAAGAGGTGCGGGATGCGTACACGAAATTCCGCTTTGAACGGTTGAGAAAGGAGATGTTAAAGTGATGACTTCATTTTATCGCATTGCGGAAATCGCCTTATTTTCCGCAATTGATTTTTTGCCGTATCTGATATTGGCGTTATATCCGTTTCGAAACAGACTGCGTTATCCGCCTGTCGTTTTGGTATTTCTAACGATAATTGCGACGGCGCTGCAGATTGCGTTTGGCGTTAGCGCGGTATTTTTGTCCGGTGAAAATAAGGGGTTTATCAGTATCGCAAGTACAATGGTTTACTTTCTTTTTTATTTTTGGGCCGTCAGGGCGCATATCGGGAAAATTCTTTTTACATTGCTGATGATTTCAAATATCGCTAATTTTATCGTTTCAAGTGCGAAATGTATAGAAGGCATTTTATTTCCTGCATTCGCGCTGCAGCGCTATCGGTGGTCCAATTCACTGATTATGGCAGTTGTTCAGGCGCTTGTTCTGATTCCATTCTTTTTTTACATTCGTCGGTTTTATAAAAAAGCGCTGGAAAGAGAGGAATTTCAACCGATTTGGCGGTATTTGTGGCTGATTCCGGCTACTTTTTATCTCCTATGGTATTATCATTTTTACGGAAACGAAAAGGCGGGATTGGAAATCGCGCTGCAGCCGGAAAATATGCTTTTTTTGTTATTTATCAATCTCGGTGCGCTGCTGGTTTACTATATCGTCGTAAATCTGATTGACGAATCTGATAAAAATGTACGGCTTCAGATGGAAAACCGCCTTCTTGCATTGGAAAATTTGCAGTATCGGAATCTGAAGCAGAAAATCAATGATACAAGACGGGCGCGTCATGACTTAAGGCATCATTTTGCCGTTATGGCGGGTTATCTAAGCGACGGAAAAACAGAATGTCTGAAGGCGTATCTTTCGGCATATTTAAAGACGATTCCGGAAGATAATTCCCTTGTCTATTGCCAGAATTATGCCATAAATCTGCTTTTGCTTTATTTTGCACAGCAGGCAAAAGAAGCGGATATTGAGTTTTCCGTGCATATGGGGCTTACGGAACAGCTTGGCATTGCGGAAAGTGATTTTTCTGTCGTTATGGGGAATTTGCTGGAAAATGCGATTGACGCCTGTACGGAGCAGAACAAAGGAAAGAGGAAGATTATAGTCAGAGGAAAATGCGAAGAGGAAGCGATTCTGCTTACGGTAGACAATACATTTACGGGAAAACTAAAATGCGGGAAAGACGGCGATTATCTTTCGACAAAGCATAAAGGCAAGGGGCTTGGACTTGAATCCGTTCGTTGTATTGCAGCGCGTTACCATGGGGTATTTACCTGTGAAGAAAAAGACGGGATGTTTTATACATCGGTTCTGTTAAATGTTTTGGACGATAGGAAGACGGAATAGTTGTCAACATGTCAAACGGCAGGAGCTGATGTGAATATTGATTACATAAAAACAGGATGGACAGGAGTAAAAAAACAACATATAATAAAGAAAATATATATTAAATCCGACAGACAAAGAAGAAATCCGCACGCACGATCGTTCGGGCGTTGTGAAGTTTGTTTAGATCTTCTAAACAAAGCGGAGAACGGAGAAAAACCTGCGTGATATATGGGGTATGGAAATGGAGAAAAGAGAGAAGGAAGACAGGCTTGCAAAGACGGGGTATGTTGTTTTCGAAAAAGAGGGAATCGATTTTGGGCGCATTTTGTATGCGGACGACGGGGCCTGTGAGCTGGCAGGTCTGAAACGGGAAGAACCGGATCTGACCGCTCTGTTAAAGGCGGCTGAAAGCCTTGATACGGATCGGGTAACGCTTGACAGAGGGCATGAACTTTGGATTTTAAATACGGCGGGCAGCAGGCAGATGCGTTTGGCGGAGCTGGAACGCGTGAATGCGGCGCTTGAGGATGCCTTAAAGGCGGCGGAGGAAGCCAATCAGGCAAAGAGCAGCTTTTTATCGAATATGTCGCATGACATCCGTACTCCGATGAATGCAATTATGGGAATGACGGCAATCGGACTGGCTCATATTGACGAAAAATCCAGGGTACAGGACTGCCTGCAGAAAATCAAGACGGCGTCAGCCCACTTAATGAGTCTTGTAAATGATGTATTGGACATGTCCCGGATTGACAGCGGACGCCTGACCCTTAATGAAGAAGTGTTTTCTCTTGCGGATTTAATCCACGACATTGCCGTTATTATGCGTCCGCAGGCAGCGTTAAAAAATCAAAAGTTTCACATAGAAATCGGACAAATTTACGAGGAAAGTCTAATGGGCGATCCGCTGCGCTTAAGGCAAATTCTGGTAAATATTATCGGAAACGCCGTGAAATATACGTTAGAAGGCGGGGAAATCAATGTCTGCTTTAAGCAGAACCTGACAAACGGCGTATCTTCGGAAGAACAGAATACGGTCCGGGTGGATTTTGTGTGTACGGACAACGGAATCGGTATGAGCCGTGAATTTCTGAAGCGTATTTTTATACCGTTTGAACGGGTAAATAATTCTACAATCAGTAAAATAGAAGGTACCGGTTTGGGTATGTCGATAGTGAAAAACCTTGTAGACCGTATGGGAGGAAATATAGATGTAGAAAGCGAAGAGGGCGTCGGCAGCAGTTTCCATGTGGAGATTCCGCTGGGGGTTGCGCCTTTAAGCAGGAACGGGCGGGCGCTTCCGGCAGGACAGACGATACTGGTAGCGGAGAGTCTTGACGAGAGGGCCGTAATGATTATGCGGTTTTTAAAGGAGGGCGGACTTGTTCCGGTACAGAAAAAAACGGGATTGGAGACGGTTACCTGGCTGACGGAGGAGCAGTTTGAAGACCGTATGCCCTGCGCGATGCTGCTTGGGCAAAAGCTTCCCGATATGCCGGTACTGGAGCTTGCCGCACATGTACGTCAGCTTGCCGGGCCGGAATTTCCGATTCTGCTTGTCTCGGAGGAAGACTGGGCTCAGATTGAATTTCGCGCGGCGCGGGCCGGAGTAAATGCATTTGTGCCATGTCCGCTTTTTCAGAGCAGGTTGTTGGAGACACTTTCCGAACTAATCGCCAGAACGGGCGAGGGCGGAGAGGCTTCTTCGGATTTTCATACCGATTACAGCAGTTATCGGATACTTCTGGTGGAAGATATCGAGCTGAATCAGGAAATTGTCGTGGAAATGCTTTCGGTTACAGGCGTTCAGGTAGAGGTGGCCGATAACGGGGCGAAGGCGGTCGAGATGTTCGAAGCTTCGCCGGAAGGACATTTTGATCTGATTTTTATGGACATACAGATGCCTGTAATGAACGGCTATGAGGCAACTGAGAAAATCCGCTCGCTTTCCAGAAAAGATGCGCAAACCGTGTGGATTGTGGCAATGACGGCAAATGCTTTTGTGGAGGACATTCGTCTTTCCAGAGAGGCCGGAATGAACGAGCACTGTTCCAAACCGATAGATCCGGATCGGCTGCAGGAGATCCTGCGCGGCAGATTTAAGTAAGAAACCGGGGATGGAGAGAAATATGCGGGCATATCAGGAAGAGTATATTGCAAACGTAAAAGAGGTTTCCAGGTATACGGCGCGGAGGAGGCCAAACGGGGAATCTTTCGAGGAATATCTGGAAGAAGTGGTAACGGACCGGGAACGGGTGGAGCGGAAGGTGAAAAGAAATATGGAGCTCCTGCGGGATGGGCTGTTTCCGGTTCTCGATCACATACTTGATGCAAACGAGGAGGACATAGGGGAGCTTTTTGCATTTGCAGAGAAGCTTTTAAACGGCAGAGAAGAACTTGATGTAGGACTTTTCTGCCTGATTCATAAGGCGCTGTTAAATCTTGCCAGATTAAAAAAGGACAGAAGCGGCATTATCCGGGAACTCTACTGGCAGGGAATCGGATATAATAATTTATGTAATAAACTCGTCGGCCTTGAGCTGACAGACAGTGAAAAATATGTTACAAGAATGAGACTGTGCTTTACGGAGGCCGCAGCCTGTCTGAAATATTTTGATGAAATTGAGGATTCCGACACAAGGGGGTACATACTGCGCTCTTTGGCGAATATGTCGTTGGGGACGTTTAAATCCCCCAGTGAAAAGATACGTACGGTAAAGCGGTCGCTTCTGATTCTGCAGGATAAGGAGTACCAGAAAAAGGAACCGACGCTGCCGTGGAACCGATATATATACATGGCTCATCAGCAGATGGCAGCCAGCATTTCCTACAGCAAAGAGAGCACCATGACACCGCAGGATGTGGAATGCGTGATGGAGTCGGTCTACATTGTTTATCAGAATCGATTAAAAGAAGTGGAGGGAAAGGAAGAACTTCTGCCGGTTCGGACGCGTTTTTCGTATTATGCCATTGAGTATTATTGCGGACTGGATCATTTAAACGGCTTGCTTACGAAGCTGGAACGGCTGATGGACGCGACGGACTCCGCGGATTTTTCCGTGGAAAGCATGTACGGGATGATTTCTCTTCCTGCATTTTACTGTCAGTTTTTAAACCAATATCCCGATCGGCTGCAGGAACGGAAAGAATATCTTGAGAGAATTTACCTGAAAGTAAAAGATTATGTAGAGGCATTTCCCGAATCGGCGGAAAATGAGTCGCTCTTTTTTTATCTGCGCCAGTTATCAAAAACATTTATAGAGACGGAACGAAGTATTCCTTATAAGGATTTTCTGCAGATGCTTCAGATTCGGTTCGCACCGGAAATCTATGTGCATTCGTGGATTGTGGGAACCGCGGCGGAAGAATTCTGCCGGATTATAATGGACGAAAATCCCTCATTTTTTGACGATATCGATTTTATCCGGGAAATCAGGGACCCTGCAGAAAAGAAGCGCAGAGTGCCGCAATATGCGATGGAATGCGGTATGTACCATGATGTGGGAAAACTGAATTTTATGAACCTGTATTCATTGACGGTGAGACAATGGTTTGAAGAAGAGTATGAAATGGCGCATATGCACACGCTTGTGGGCGAATCGCTTCTTGCGGACCGGCTCTCAACGCGTCATTATGCGGAGGTTGCAAAAGGTCATCATTACTGGTATGACGGGTCGCGCGGTTATCCCGAATCTTATCGGCGCTTAAACTGTCAGTACCGTCAGATGGTTGATGTAATCGGTTTAATGGACTGGCTGGATAACGTAACCTATACGGCCCGTCTGTATAAAGGCGTGGAGAAAACATTTGACGAAGCGGTGGAAGCGGCCATTGCACTGGAAGGCAGGCGCTTTTCTCCGCTTTTGACGGCAATGCTTCGCGACTCAGTCGTAGCAGAGCGGCTGAAAGCCGCTTTTGCAAAGGGACATAGGGAGGCTTACCGCAGACTGTATGAGGAATACGGGAAAGCCAAAAAACGGCTTCCTGAATAAAGCCTGACAGCTAAGATGTCGTCAGGTGATTAAAAAATTCAGGGAGCCTGCCGGATTTTCAGTTCCTTTTTCCAACAGAGCAATCATTCCGAGGATGGTTTCTTCGATTTGTTCCGGCGTAGAAGGCACAAGTGTATTATCAAGTTTGACGACCAGAACAATCAGTACGATTTCCGCCAGCGCAGCGGGATAGGAAAAGCGGATATCGCCGCAGTCAATCCCCTGTTTAATAATATCGGCAAGTACCGGTTTCAATTCCATAATCAGATGATTCAGATATTTCTGGTGAAGATACGATTTATCCTGTGCGTTGGAAGCGGAGGAAGGGCCGCTTAAAAACTTTGCGGAGGAATCCCTGCAGGCCTGAAAGATCATCGCCATACGTGTAAAAGGGGAAACGTTTGTCTGTGTTCTAAGGCTTTTCGCCGTTTCCAGCGGCTCTTCGTAATTCCGTTCAACTAACGCGTCGAAAATGGCGTCTTTGGAAGGAAAATAATAGTAAATGCTTCCTTTTCCGATTCCCGCCGCCTGCGCGATCTCACTTACGGAAATTTTCTGTATGCTTTTCGTATCTAAAAGCGTCTCAAGCGCGTCTAAAATTCGATTATATTTCATAGAATCTGGCATGTTTCCTCTCATTCTGCCGTCGATACGGCGTCGCCCGGTTTTTCCTGTGGAACGTGCAATTCATTTTTGCGGCCGAAGTATATATTTTCCCGGACAGGTCAGTCTATTATTACTATATCATAACAAAATTCACAATGACAATGCAATAGAAAGAAAAAGTGGAAAAGTTTGGGAAAACTGACAGTTGACCTTTGGTCGAATAAGTGTTAAGGTAAAAATAACCAGAAGTCGACCGATAGTCGAAAAATAAAACGGAGGGTATGAAAATGACATATGCGGAGTTGTTTGCGGAGATTAAGGGAAAGTTTATGGAGGCAGATGTAAGTGACATTCCGGAACATCTGGCTTACCAGTTTAATATTACGGGAGAAGCAGAAGGCATCTTTTATGTAGAAGTGAAAGAAGGGGTGCTGTATGTGGAGCCGTATGAGTATTATGACAGAGATGCGATTTTTACCTGTTCGGCAGAGACGCTGCTTAAAATTGCTTCCGGAAAGACAGATCCGGTTCTTGCGGTGACGCTGCAGAAGCTGAAAGTAGACGGAGATATCGGCAAGGCGTTAAGGTTAAAGGATTTAATTGAGAGCAAGCGGAAAAAATAATGCGGCAATGGAAACTCTGATTGAGATGCGGCCTGCACGGCGGAATGAGAGGAAATATGAAAGGGTTCAAAATCGGATTTGCGGTACTTGGCGCGCTCGCGGCAGGAACGGCGTTAGAGACGGCTTACTTTTATCGCAGAACTATGAAACGGGGCAAAGCCAAAGTGGAGCGTACCATGAAAATGGCGGGAACAGATTGGAGCCAGTATGCGCCGATGCTTGCGGAGAGGAAAGAATATCTGTATGCACAGCCGAACAAAGAAGTATATCTTTTGTCTTTTGACGGTCTGATGCTTCATGGGACGTATTTTCCCGGAAAAAACGGTTTCGAAACGCAGGATAAAAAAGTGGTTATCTGCTTTCATGGATATACAAGCGAAGGGATGAAGGATTATATCGGGCTCTCGGATTATTATTTAAAACGCGGTTATGCCATGCTTTTGGTTGATGCCAGGGCGCACGGGAAAAGCGAAGGAACTTATATCGGGTTTGGGTGTCCGGACAGAAAGGATGCGCTTAAGTGGATCGACTGGGTAATTGAGGAATGCGGCAGTGATGTAAAAATTCTTCTGCACGGAACGTCTATGGGCGGCGCGACGGTGTTGATGACAAGCGGCTTAGAGCTTCCGAAGCAGGTAAAGGGAATTATTTCCGACTGTGCGTTTACTTCTCCAAAGGAAGTATTTACGCATGTCCTTCATTCGATGTATCATTTGCCGTCGTTTCCGGTAATCTGGCTGGCAGACCGGATAAACCGTATAAAAGCCGGTTACGGAATGGATGAGTGTAATGCGGCGAGAGAGGTTAAGAAGGCGAAGACGCCGATTTTATTCATTCACGGCAGTGCGGATACTTTCGTACCGCGCCGTATGTGCGAGGAAATTTTTGACAATTGCGCGTCGCCCAAACAGAAGCTGATTATAGAAGGGGCGGCGCATGCGGAGAGCTATTATAAAGAGACAAAAGCATACGAGGCAGCGCTGGACGATTTTATTGGCCGTCTGTGACAGGCGGCAGAAATGAGGAGAAAATGAAAACGAGAAAAGGTTATCCGGTTTACCCGCTTACGGCGGCACAGAAATTCCATTTGTTTTATCTGGCCTTCTGCCCGAAAAAACAGGTGCTTAACATCGGAACCAGTCTGACGATTGAAGTGGAATTGGACAGAGAAGTATTGCGGCAGTCGATTTATAAAGCGTATGAAAGATGCGATTCGATGCGGCTGCGTCTTGCGGAGGATAAGGACGGAAACTGGTATCAGTATATCGTGGAAAAAGAAGAACGGGAAATCGAATATGTGGATTTTACCGGAAAGACAATGGAGGAAGCGGAACAGACTATGCGCGGATGGACGGAAGTTCCGTTCGACCATCATGACGCGCCGTTAAACCGCATTGTGATGATTAAGACGCCGGACGGCTTTGAGGGCGTCTACCTGCTTGTAGATCATATTACGATGGACGCACAGTCGATTATCTGCTTCTTAAAGGACATCATTGAGCTTTACAGTAATACGATGTATGAGGGCGTACCGTATCCGAAGGATATGGCCTCGTATGTGGAACAGCTTGAAAAGGATCTGGCCTATGAGGCCGGCTGCAGGGCAAAGGATCGCGATACGGCATTTTTCCATGAGCTGATTGAAAGCTCAGAGCCGATTTATAACGGAATTGACGGACCGGAAAGACTTCTTGCCGAAAGAGAACGCACCAATAATCCAAATCTTCGGGCGGCGGTAAACGTATCCGATTCGGTGGATTCGGCTCTGGATATTTTTCATTTGGAGGCTGAGCCGACAAAGCGTCTTATGGATTTCTGCGAAAAATATCATGTTTCACTTGCCTGTCTTCTGATTATGGGGCTGCGTACTTATTACCAGAAAATGAACGGAAATGACGATGTTTCCATTAATACGGCGATTGCAAGACGCGCGACGTTAAAAGAGAAAAAATCGGGCGGTACCAGAATCCATTCGTTCCCGTTTCGGACAATCATTCCGGAGGACCGGACTTTTATAGAGGGAATTTATGAGATCCGGGATAAGCAAAACGAAATGTTCCGTCATGCCAATTTTGATCCGGTGTCCTATTTTGCTTATCGCGGAAAAGTGTATCCGAACGAAGGCGGGCGTACTTATGAACCGATTTCGCTGACTTACCAGCCTCTGACGTTAAAGGAGAAAGGGCTTGACCAGCTTGGAGACATTCACTATAAAACAAAATGGTATCCGAACGGAGCGACGACGCAGGCAATGTATTTAACAGTCATGCACCGGTCGGACGACAACGGTCTTGATTTTAATTTTGAACATCAGATAAAGGCGGTTTCCAAAGAAAAGCTGGAGTATCTCTATTATTATCTCTGTAAAATAATGTTTAAGGGAACCGAAAATCCGAATTTAAAAATCGGAGATATTATGAAACTGATTTGACGCGGAAGAAATCATATGAGAATGGAGAAGAATATGTTTGAAAAATTAGTGGATATCATCGGTAACTATGTGGAAGCGGAGCCGGAAACGATTCAGCCAGAATCCCGTTTTATGGAGGATTTGGGATTTACTTCCTTTGACTTTATGAGTATGTTAGGCGAGCTGGAGGATGAATTTGAAGTAGAAATCGACCAGCAGGAGGCCGCCAATATCCGCACCGTACAGGAAGCGGTAGATTATCTGGAAAAGCTGTCCGTTAAAGCGGCGGAATGAGAGGAAGTTTGAAAGTCTTTTTCAAACTATTTATTCAGGGCAGTTCACAGGCCTGCCTGCGAACTTGCAAGGGGTGTAAATATGAAAATATATCATACGATACATGAAATCTTAACTGAGGCGGCCAAACAGTTCGGCGACGCCGATGCGATCCGCTATAAAATCGGGCCAAACGAAATCGAAAAAAAATCTTATCGGCAGCTTTTAGCGGACAGCGAACGTTTTTCTCTTGTATTACGCTCGCTTGGAGAGGAGGGGAGTCATATTGCCGTTACGGGTCCTACTTCCTATCCGTGGCTGGTTTCGTATTTCGGGACGGTGAACGGCGGCAGTGTGGCAGTGCCGCTTGACGTTTCTCTTCCGGCGGAAGAGATGTGCGAGCTGATCGACCGGGCGGACGTAACCGTATTTGTCTTTGACGAGACCCGAAAAGACGTGGCCGAATTGGCAAAGGAGCGTTGTCCGAAGTTAAAATACCTGATTTCTATACAGAGTGAAGCGAAAACAGACGAAATCTATTCTTTTTCGCAGCTTTTAAGAGAGCAGGAAGGAAATGCGGAAATGTCTCCGGAGCCGGAGGCGCTTTGTACCATTATGTTTACTTCGGGAACGACGGGTAAAAGCAAGGGCGTTATGCTGACACACCGAAATCTGGCGGAAAACGCAACCTGCCTGGATATGCGGATTCCGTCGCGGACGGTTTTGCTGTCGGTACTGCCGATTCATCACGCATACTGTCTGTCAATGGATATCTTAAAAGCGCTGTCCTTAGGAAGCGTAATCTGTATCAACGATTCACTGCTCCGTGTGGCAAAAAACATGAAGCTGTTCCAACCGGATATGATTTTAATGGTACCGCTCATGATAGAAACGCTTGCGAAGAAGCTGGAATCTACGACATGGCTTCCGCCTGCTGTTATAAAGAGCAAGGTTTTCGGAAAAAATCTCCATACGATATGCAGCGGCGGCGCGTACTTAAATCCCGATTATCTGGATTTTTTTGCACGATACGGGATTACGATTTTACAGGGTTACGGAATGACGGAATGTTCTCCAGTAATTAGTACAAATGTAAGCTGGAATAGTAAAAAAGGTTCGGTAGGAAAACTTTTGCCAAACTGTGAGGCAAAAGTAGTGGACGAGGAACTTTATGTGCGCGGCAGCAGCGTAATGACGGGTTATTATAAAATGCCGGAGGAAACAGCGGAGACGCTTATCGACGGATGGCTGAAAACAGGCGATTTAGGCTATGTGGATGAGGACGGTTTTGTGTTTTTAACCGGAAGAAAAAAAAATCTGATTATTACAAAGAACGGCGAAAATGTTTCTCCGGAGGAGATTGAAAATAAAATCGGAGAACATCGTCTGGTACAGGAAATTTTAATTCGGGAACACGAAGGCGTAATTGAAGCGGAAATTTTTCCCGATTATGAATACGCGAAGAAGAAAAGAGTTTCAGATATGGAAAAAACGCTTCAGGAAATTATTGATGCTTATAATAAGGAAGCGCCCCTGTATAAACGCGTGATACGTCTTGTGGTTCGGGAAACGGAGTTTGAAAAGACGACGTCTAAGAAAATCAAAAGATTTTAGCGGAATAGAAGATATAATTTAGAAGATATAGGAAAAGCGTTGAATTATCAGCGCTTTTCCTTTATTATATTCAAGGAGACTAATCCCTTTGTTTACAGAAACAGACATTTTTTGCAAAGGGCAGGGAAAACAGGAGGAAGAGCATGTATCCAATTGTAAAAAAAGAGAAGCTTGCAGATAAGATTTATCTGATGGATGTGAAAGCTCCCCGTGTGGCGCAGTACTGTGAACCGGGGCAGTTTGTAATTGTAAAAATGGATGAAAAAGGAGAGCGTATACCGCTTACTATTTGTGATTATAACAGGGAAGAAGGCACAATTACAATTGTATTTCAAATTGTAGGCGCTTCTACGGAACGAATGGCCGCGTTAGAAGAGGGCGATGTGTTTTCTGATTTTGCGGGTCCGCTCGGCTGCGCTTCCGAACTGGTCGGGGAAGAACTCGAAGCGTTAAAGAAAAAGAGAATTTTATTTATCGCAGGCGGAGTCGGGACTGCTCCGGTATATCCGCAGGTAAAATGGCTTCACGAGCACGGCGTTGCCTGCGATGTAATTATGGGGGCGCGAACAAAGGATTTGCTGATTTTAGAAGAGGAAATGCGTGCCGCAGCGGCAAATCTGTATGTAACTACGGATGACGGGTCCTATGGTTTTCACGGAGTCGGAACCGCACAGCTTCAGGCGCTGTGGGATGAGGGCGTGCGTTATGATCACTGTGTGGCAATCGGACCTATGATTATGATGAAATTTGTCTGTGTGCTGACGAAAAAGCTGGGATTAAAGACCATTGTTTCCATGAATCCGATTATGGTGGACGGTACCGGAATGTGCGGCGCCTGCCGGATTATGGTCGGAGGCGACGTAAAATTTGCCTGTGTGGACGGGCCGGAGTTCGACGGTCATTTGGTGGATTTTGACCAGGCGATGAAGCGTCAGGCGCAGTATAAGACGGAAGAAGGAAGAGCAATGCTGAAACTGCAGGAGGGCAGTACGCACCACGGCGGATGCGGAATGTGCAAATAGAACAGAGACAAAACAGAGAGGAACGAATTATGGCGGATGTATTAAAGAGAGTGCCGGTCCGCGAGCAGGAAGCGGCGGCGCGCGCGGCAAATTTTGAAGAGGTTTGTTACGGATATAACGAGGAAGAGGCAATGGCGGAGGCTTCCCGCTGTTTAAACTGTAAAAATGCGAAGTGTATTGGCGGATGTCCGGTTTCCATTAATATTCCGGGGTTTATAGCACAGGTCAAAGAGGGGAATTTCGAGGAGGCGTATCAGATTATCAGCGAATCCTCTGCGCTGCCCGCTGTATGCGGACGTGTTTGCCCGCAGGAGACACAGTGCGAAGGCGTCTGCATTCGGGGAATTAAGGGAGATGCGGTTGCAATCGGGAAGCTGGAGCGTTTTGCGGCCGATTGGGCGAGAGAACACGGGATAAAACCGAAAAAAGCGGAGAACTCAAACGGTCATAAGGTAGCGGTTATCGGTTCCGGTCCGGCAGGATTAACATGCGCCGGCGATCTTGCAAAGTTAGGATATGACGTAACGATTTTTGAAGCGCTTCATGAGGCGGGCGGCGTACTTGTATACGGAATACCGGAGTTTCGTCTGCCGAAGGAGAAAGTGGTTGCTGCGGAAGTGGAAAATGTAAAAGCGCTTGGCGTAAAAATAGAGACGAATGTAGTGATTGGAAAATCCGTAACAATTGACGAGCTGATGAAAAACGAGGGGTTTGAAGCGGTCTTTATCGGTTCCGGAGCAGGACTTCCGAAGTTTATGGGCATTCCGGGAGAGCAGGCGCTGGGCGTGTTTTCCGCGAATGAGTATCTGACGAGGAACAATCTGATGAAAGCGTTTTTGGAGGGATACGATACGCCGATAAAAGCGGGAAAGAAAGTGGTAGTTGTCGGCGGCGGCAATGTGGCGATGGATGCGGCGAGAACGGCAAAACGGCTGGGCGCCGAAGTACATATTGTATATCGGCGCGGAGAGGAAGAGCTCCCGGCGCGAAGAGAAGAGATTCATCATGCAAAGGAAGAAGGAATTATTTTTGACCTGCTTCAGAATCCGGTTGAGATTTTAGTCAATGACGACGGAGCGGTACGGGGAATCCGGGTAATTCGGATGGAACTTGGCGAGCCGGACGATTCGGGCAGAAGAAGTCCGGTTGAAATACCCGGTTCCGAATATGAAATTGAGGCCGATACGGTAATTATGTCGCTCGGCACGTCTCCGAATCCGCTGATCTCTTCTACAACGGAGGGACTTTCTATAAACCGCAGAAAGTGTATTATAGCGGAGGAAGCGGATGGAGCTACTACAAAAGAAGGCGTTTATGCCGGAGGAGACGCCGTAACGGGCGCGGCGACCGTTATTCTTGCGATGGGCGCCGGAAAGGCCGCTGCTGCGGGCGTTGACGCGTTCTTAAAAAGCAAACAGTCGTCATAAGTGAGAAAATAACGCGGGAATTGAATTTACATTTTTGGAATTATTGTGTATAATCATATCGTAAAAGCAGGGAAACGTCCGGATACGCGGTACGTTCCCTCTTGCCAGTCGATGGCAGGGACAGTTTTTACAACTGTCCCTGATTTTACATGTTAAAAACTGGGATGATACGGGATACAAAACAGGGAGGAATTCATATGGTTACAGCAGTAGTGGGCGCTAACTGGGGCGACGAAGGAAAAGGCAAAATCACAGATATGCTTGCAAAGGAGGCAGATATCATTATCCGCTTTCAGGGCGGTGCGAATGCGGGACATACCATTGTCAATAATTATGGAAAGTTTGCATTGCATACGCTTCCGTCCGGTGTGTTTTATGAGCATACCACAAGTATAATCGGAAACGGCGTTGCGCTTGATATTCCCAAATTATTTGAAGAGATAAAATCTATTACGGAACGCAATGTGCCGACGCCGAAGATTCTTGTATCAAACCGCGCGCAGATTGTAATGCCGTATCATGTGCTTTTTGACCGTTACGAAGAAGAACGGCTCGGGAAGAATTCTTTTGGCTCCACGAAGTCCGGTATTGCGCCGTTTTATTCCGATAAATATGCTAAAATCGGTTTTCAGGTCAGCGAGTTGTTTGATGAGGAAACGCTTGCGGAAAAAGTCAGACGTATTTGTGAGACGAAAAATATTATGCTTAAGCATATGTATCAGAAACCGCCGATTGAGGAAAAGGAGCTTTTGCAGACGCTTCATGAATACAGGGATATGGTGGCGCCCTATGTCTGCGACGTGTCTTTATACCTCGACCGGGCTCTTAAGGAAGGAAAGAATATTTTGCTTGAGGGTCAGCTTGGCACCCTGAAAGACCCGGACCACGGTATTTATCCGATGGTAACGTCCTCTTCTACGCTGGCGGCTTACGGCGCCATTGGAGCCGGAATCCCGCCTTATGAAATTAAAAAGATAATAACAGTTTGTAAAGCTTATTCTTCCGCAGTCGGCGCGGGCGCTTTTGTCAGCGAGATTTTCGGTGAAGAAGCGGACGAGTTGAGGCGCAGAGGCGGAGACGGCGGAGAGTTCGGCGCGACGACCGGACGTCCGAGACGCGTCGGCTGGTTTGACTGTGTGGCGAGCAGGTACGGATGCCGTCTTCAGGGCACAACGGATGTGGCGTTTACGGTACTGGACGTTTTGGGATACCTGGAAGAGATTCCGGTCTGCACCGGCTATGAAATAGATGGGGAAGTTACGACAGAATTTCCGGTTACGGCCAGTCTGAATAAAGCAAAGCCGGTAATAGAGAAGCTTCCTGGCTGGAACTGTGAAATTCGCGGTATCAGATCTTACGAAGAGCTTCCGGAAAACTGTAGAAAATATATTGAGTTTATTGAGGAGCGGATCGGATATCCGATTACGATGATTTCCAACGGTCCGGGAAGGGAGGATATTATTTATCGGAAAAGGTAAGTGCTGCAACTGTTAAGAAGGAGAAGGGAGTTTATTATGAAGAGAGCTGCAATGAAAAAAAGAGTTATGACGGTAATCGCTGCCGCCGCATTGGCTGTTATGCCGTTACATGTATCTGCATCTGCCGGGGAGACGGATTGCCATGAACTAAGGTATAACGTAAACTGTGGAAAGCATGCGCTTGGAAACGAATATTATACCGGAATAAACCGTCATGTCGGTACACAGCACCAGGTTCAATACGGAAGGAAATGTTCCATCTGCGGTTTTGTACTGACCTGGTGGGGAGAGCCCTATCCGTGTCCCGGGAACGGGTTCTGTATCCTTCCGTGTTCGCTTGAATTAACAGAAAAATAGGTTACGCGTCTTTTTTTGAGGCGGCGGTTTCGTTTTTATCGGAATCGCCGCCTTTTATTAGTTTATAGATAAACGTGTATGCCCAGATTAATACGGGGATTACGATAGAAGCATAAAGCGACGCCATCAGCATATTCATAAAATTCTCACTGGCGGAAAGCGCGCATACCAGAGTTGCGATATATAAACCGAGTAAGACAAGAATCCCTATGACGGCAAGTATCTGTTTTATTTTCTTCATCTTCCTTCTCCTCTTGCATTGACTTTGTTCCTATCGTACAAGAACAGAGGAAAAACGTCAAGAAAAAATTGGCTCCGTTTCAATACGCGGATGTACGGTATGATATTACTTGACATCAAACTATATATGTGTCAAAATTACAACTGAAAGGAGAAAAAAGAAATCTTTCTTAAACAAATGAAAATACTGGAAAATGAAGAAAAGGGGGAAAGGAGTTATGGGGAAAAGAATATTAATAAAAAGAATTACAACGGCAATTTTTGTTCTTGCGTTAGCCGTATTGCCGACGGGAGCATTCCTATCCGCGCATACGCACAGCTATGTTCTCAGTAATGCGGTAGAGTCGTATTATGCGAGGGATGCCACAACGCACAGGGGAGTTTTGACACATTATATGGTATGTAAGACATGCGGCCATACGGAAAAGTTTGAAATTGCAGAAAGATATGACACTCATAAATTTGGAGGGGGAGTTTATAACGGAGTGAATCAGCATATCGGTACGCAGCACCGGGTTCAGTATAAAAAAACATGTACCTTATGCGGTTTTTCAGTGACGGAATGGGGCGATCCTTATCCGTGTCCGGGAAATGGGAATTGTATTGTGGTAAACTCCATGACACCGGCGGAACGGTAAGGGTTTAAAGACCATTTTATTATAATTCAGGGAAATAAGAACATATTGTGAAAAATAATATGTACAGGCGGATTTGTGCGTGGCGGCTTAAATGCCGCAGGCTGTGAGAAAGGCATGGTGATTCTTATGAAAAAAATAGAAATCGGGAAAAGACTGACAATGATTATCTGTACGTTTATTCTGTTAATTGCGCCGTTCGGTGCGATTGCGGCGGCTGAAAAACCGGAGATGTCGACCGCGCATACGCACAGCTATGCAGAAAGCGAAATGATACTTTCTTTTTCTGCTTTAGATAAGGAATGGCATAAATTGAGAGTACGCAAGTACAAAGTTTGTACCTTGTGCGGCGATACGCAGGAAATTAGTATAAATGATGAAAATAGACGACATGCTTTTAGAGACCCATACTATACCGGGGCAAACCAGCATGTCGGATCGAGTCATAAGGTTCAATATGCAAAAAAATGCTGGGTATGTGAGTTTACAGATTACTGGTGGAGTGATCCTTACCCTTGTCCGGGAAACGGGAACTGTATCGTCCCATATTCCATTAAATCGGAAGAAAAGTAGGAACTGCTATGGCGACTTTACTTTATCTGCAAAGCAGAATCAGACGCGGCTTTGCCGGCGGGGTGGCGCTTTCCATGTTAATCGGCGCGCTATGCGGCTTTGCCTGTTTTTACCGCGGCTTTATGGAACAAAAAGAAACGGAAATAGAATATACATATGATGCTTTGCCAGTTACGGTTGTAGTATCTAATCCACAGGGGACGCAGACGGATCAGCTTGGAATCCATGATTACCTGGTTAATTATTTTCTGTCTGATACTTATGTAATAGGTGGAAAAAAACAGGAGGTTGCCTTTTCTTCCTACGTAAAAGATGTATGTGTCAAAACAACATTATATTGCGGTATTCCGCCTGAAAAAAATATGTTATTCGCAGATGCGGACATCTTAGAGGGGACGTCCGTATCGTCCGGGGAGCGTCTGCTGATCGGCATTACCAGGAGCGAGGCCGTGCCGGAACTCAATCCTGTGACGGGCGTTATGATAAGCTATTTTCCGGGATGGGATGGAACCGTTTTCTGCGGGGAAGAGCCGTTTTGTATCGTACCGCGGCAGTTACTGGAAGCATTGGAGGAAGGCGCAGAGAAGAGGGAGGACGGCAGCTTTGTATTAACCCTATCGGTAAAAGCGTCGTCCGGGGAGAAAAAAGATACGGAACAGCCGTTTCTGGTAGTCGGCTCTTATTCCGGCGATTCCTCCGCAATCTATTGTTCCTGGAACACTGCGGCGGAGCTGAAGCGGCGGCTGTCAGGCTGGGTGACGGCGGACAGTTTAAGCGCCGTTATAGCCGATAATCGAAAACTGGAGGAATTTCGGGAACTTTTGGCGAGACATTTTGCGGAGGTGGATCCGTCCGGACGCAGGAAAGAGATCAAGGATTCTCCGACCATGCTGCATTATGAATTTGCGGCGACAATACATGACGAAGAATTGCGCCGTACCTTAAACGAATTAAGCAGAAACTTAAAAATGTTGAAGTTTCTGTCCCCATTTCTTGCGGGATTGGAGTTTGCGGTTGCATTTTCCGCCGCTTTTTTTGCCGTGCGGGTGAGAAAGAGAGATCTGGCGACGGCCCGTTCGTTAGGAACCTCGAAGAGAAACGTCGTGCTGGCGCTTTTTGCCGAAATCTCTTTTTGGGGTATTATCGGCGCGGCCGCCGCGGCAGCGATCTGCCGGCCGGCCGCCCGGACGGCGCCATACGGAATACTTGCGGGGATATTGCTTTCCGCCGTACTGGGAACGGTTGTTTCGGGATACCTTTTTACGGGACGTAAGAGCATTCAGGACATAAAGGAGGATGATTAGACATGAGACAGTTATCTGTTCAAAATGTTTCTTATACATATCGTACAAAATATCAGACTGTACATGCGGTAAAAGAGGCGACCTGCAATATGGAGCATGGAAAGTTTTATGCGATTGTAGGAAAAAGCGGAAGCGGAAAGACGACGCTATTGTCGCTTCTTGCGGGGCTGGAACAGCCGGAAAGCGGAGAAATACGGGTTGACGGAACGAATCTGAAGGAGATAGACCCGGATTTATACCGGCGGGAACAGGCCTCGGTCATTTATCAGAATTATAACCTGTTTCCGCTTATGACGGTGCAGGAAAATGTGATGTATCCGCTGTTGTTAAAGAAAGAGACGAAACGGCAGGCAATGGAGAAGGCCGAACAGACGTTGAGCAGGGTAGGGCTTGACGTTTCCTTTTTAAAACGGCTTCCGGCTATGCTTTCCGGCGGAGAACAGCAGCGGGTGGCGATTGCGCGCGCGCTCGCCGTAAGCGCCGGGCTTATCCTGGCGGACGAGCCGACCGGAAATCTCGATACGGAAAATACGGCGCAGATCGCAAGTCTGCTTCTTAAGCTGGCGCATGAGGAGGATTGTTGTGTAATTGTAGTGACGCATGACGTCAAAATAGCGGAAATGGCGGACGTTGTGTTTCGGATGGAAAGCGGATATCTGAAGGAGGAGGCCGTATGAAAATACTGCGACAGTTATTGCGGCGTCCGCTTAAAACGGCGGCGGTATTTTTGCTGCTTTCTGCGGCAGGCGCTTTTTTGTGTCTGGGACTTGGGGTACTGTTATCGGCCAACGCCACGAGGGAAAAAATCGAAAACAATTTTGTAACAATTGCCCTTCCCTCCAATGAAATGGAGGAGGTGCAGAAGGAACTGCCGGACGGGACTTCTTATTATGAGAGGCAGAGTGTGATTTCACTGGAGATGTGGGAGGAACTCGGGACGTTTCCCGAACATGTTTCCGCCGTAAAGGGGATTTATAAGCAGCAGTTTATCAGTGCGTTTTGCCCTCAAATAACCACGTTTGTAAGCGCACAGGAGCCGGGGTGTTATAGAGGAGGATTGGATGAAGCTTATCAGGACGCCGTGTTTGTGGTAAAGATTACGGAGATTGCGGACCCGGTCATTGAAGAGCAATTTGCGGCGGCTTATGATGATAATTTGATTTATAAGGAAGTAAAAGGCACGATCGAACAGGCGGTAGCGCTGCATCCCGGATATGAGGCGCGGGATCGAATCCGTTTAAGCTTTACATTTGAATCGGAAGAGTTATTTGAGGCTGCGGATCTTACGGTCGGCGGTCGTTATCTGGTTTACGGAAATGTTTATACAGATAACGACTTGTCTCTTCGGACCGACATTGCAGCATGGAAAAGGGGAGAAAATCTGAAGCCGGAGGATATTGATCTAAGTAAAGTCACCTGTGATTTATCGGAATATGAGGACGAGCTTGCGGAGCTTGCGGCGTTTGAGGAGAAGGGAAACTACGGCAGCACGACGAAAGATGTGATGGCCGTCTATCCATTTTCGACTAGCGCATATTATTTGTATCATGATCAGCTCGATTCGATTGGTTCCTGTTCTCTGTACGTGCGGATTCTCAGTCCGGGTGATTCGACAGAAACGTCTGTTATGATGATAGACGGGACGCTTCGGACGTATACGGATCAGATACTGACACAGGCGGATTCCCATAAAATCACGCGCCTTAAGGGAGAGCTTTCTGATTTTCTGTCTTCGGAAGAAGGCGCGGACTGGCCGGAACTGATTGAAGAAATAAAAATCAGGCAGCAGTGCGTTCCGGTTTTAGGAACCGATCTGCTGGAAAGCATGTATTTGTTTCAGCGGCATGAGGCATCTATTGTGGAGGGCCGGACGTTCTCGAAAGCGGATTATAAAAAGGGAAACACGGTCTGTCTGATCTCGGAACAGGCGGCGCTTGCAGGCGGACTTGGCGTGGGAGATACGGTAGAGCTTTCGTATTACTGGGGGATGAATCCGTATATATTTATTATGTTCTTACCGTGGGAACATAATCTCCCGGCTGACGAATATTCCCGATATGCCGGATTTTTACAGGATGCCCCTGCCGAATACGAAATCATCGGCGTCTACCGCCAGGCCGACGTATGGGAACCGTTTTCGCCGTACGGTTTTACGCCGAATACGATTTTTGTGCCGAACGCGTCGCTTCCGTCGCCCGGCTATACCGGGCAGGCAGGAGTATTCACTACATTTGTATTGAAAAACGGAGGAATCGACGACGTAAAAGCAGCCATTGAAGAAAAGGGATGGCCGGAGAGCACGCTTCTTTATTACGACAGCGGTTACAGTGAAATTTCCGGCACGCTGGAAGGGTTTTCAGGGAGCGCCTTGTGGCTGTTTGCGGCGTCCTTTTTGACCTGGGCAGCGGCGATGGCGGTCTATCTTGCGCTGTTTGTATCCGGCCAGAAGAGAACGGCAGGGCTTATGCTTTCGCTTGGCGCGGGAAAACGGAGAACGGAGCGGTATCTGTTTCTAATTTCCATGCTTCCGGCGGCGGCGGCCCAGCTGCTTGGAGCGGTATTGGGAATGCTCTTTTTAAACGGGACGCTGCAGTCGATTTTCGCATCTGCGGGCGAAGTAATGGGAACCGGCTTCAGCGGGAGTTCCGTAAGCGGGCACGCATCGATCGAACCGTTTCTGACGGCGCTTCCGCAGGCGGCTTTAGCCGGGGCGCTTCTGCAGGCCGCGTTCTGTGCGGCGGCGGTCTGTCTCTGCGCGAAAAGGATGGTGGGAACAAAGCCGTTAAAGCTGCTGCGGTAGCGTGAATAGAAGTTTTGTCCAGCAGACATTTTTCAAGGCGGAAAATGCCCCAAAAACGGGCGTTTTCCGTAGGGCTATTTGTGCCGGAGCGTCACAAAACAGCCAGGATGGCAGCCCCTCCATAAAACGCTTCGGAATGGAGATTTATATGAATATGTGGCGTCAGCTTTTGCGCAGGCCGTTTCATACGGCGGCAGTATTTGTGATGCTGGCTGTGACAGGGACTTTTTTCTGTTTGAGCTTCGGTATTCTGGTATCTGCTGATTTTACAAGAGAGAAAATAGAAAAACATTTTGTGACAGTTGCATTCCCTACAAATGAAGAAATAATTCTTGATCAAGAATTGGCGGGAGGGATTACACATGAAAGGGAAAGCGTGATTACGCCTGAAATGTGGGAGGAGTTATCAGCGCTTCCTCAGAACGTTTCCGCCGTGAAAAAAATATATAAACAGCAGTTTATAAACGCGTACTGTCCTCAAATCTCTACGCTTATTACTGCGCAGGAGCCGGAGCGTTACTATTCTTTTCCGGACGAGCCGTACGGGGACGCCGTGTTTGTGATAACAATTACGGATATTGCGCATTACGACAGTTATTCCGGTTCTTCTTCGGTTACAAAAAAGATTACGGCGTCCGTGGATCAAACGGTTGCGCTGCATCCCGGATATACGCCGCGGGAAAAGCTTATCATTTATTGTTCGTTTCAGACGGCGGATGAATATCTGGCTGCAGACTTGAGGGTCGGTAAGCGTTACCTCGTTTATGGTTCAGGTTATATTGATGAAGATTTGCTGCTTCGGAAGGATATGGCAGAATGGAACGGGGATAAAGCCGTGAAGCCGGAGGAGATCGATTTGGACAGCATAAGCTGCGATCTTACGGAATATGAAGATTACCTGGCAGAGAGGGCGGCTTATCAATACGGGAATCGCCCCGTACCGCTTTCAGAACGAATTGCGGCGGTATACCGTTTTCCCTCCGGGAAAGAATACTTTTTGAAAAACTATGAGCTTGAAATGATAGATACCGGGCAATTTTCGATATGGGTTCCCGCCGGCTTTGACGAAGAGTTTACGGTATCCATTACTATGGTTGACGGGACGAAGAAAGAGTTTGCCAATGATATATTGATAAATAAATTGACGATAGCGCCTCTTGGCGGAACGCTTTCGGAATTTTTAGAATCGGAGGAAGGCGCGGAGTGGTCTGAAAAAATTGAAGAAACGAAAATCAGGCACAACAGCGTCCCTGTCATAGGAACAGACTTTTTGGAGAGTCTGTATCAATTTCATCAGCATGAGACGTCCATAGTAGAGGGACGCGCTTTTTCGGACGCGGATTATAGAAGGGGGAATACGGTCTGTATGATTTCCGAGCAGACAGCCCGCGCAGGCGGGCTTGAAGTTGGCGATACGATTGATTTGTCGTTTTTCTGGAACGAGTTGTCTTACATAAATTTAATGAATTCCAACGCGACGAAAGAACAGAATCTGACAGCTCAGGAGTATTCCCGTAATATGGGATTTTTGAGAGAAAAGCCCACTGCTTATAAAATCATCGGAATCTATCGCCAGTCCGGGATGTGGGATGAACATGCGCCTTACGGATTTTCGCCAAACACTGTTTTCGTGCCGAATGCATCGCTTCCGGAAGTCGGTTATTCCGGACGAGCGGGAATATTCACCACATTTGTATTGGGAAACGGCGGAATCGAAGAAGTGAAAGCGGCGATAGAAGAAAAGGGGTTTCCGGAAAGTACGCTGCTTTATTTTGACGGCGGGTACGGCGGGATTGCCGATATGGTCGACGGCTTTTCGAAAGACGCCGTCTTCCTGTTTGCGGCGGCATGCGGCTTATGGCTTGCCGCACTGGCCGTTTATCTCTTTCTGGCGGTGTACAGTCAGCGAAAAACAGCCGGAATTATGCTGTCTTTGGGAGCCGGAAAGAGGAGTGTCAGACAGTTTCTTTTTCTAAGCTCTATGCTTCCGGCAGCGGCGGCCCAGATTTTCGGAGCGGTATTGGGAATGCTCTTTTTAAACGGGACGCTGCAGTCCGTATTTGCGAATGCAGTTGAAGTATTGAGTACCAGTTACAGCGGCGTGCGTCCGGAAGAATATGCTTCGGTGGAGCAGTTTCTGACCGCGTTGCCGCAGGCAGCCTTTGCCGGGGTTTTGATACAGCTTCCGTTCTATGCCGCCGCAATTTATGTGTGTGTAAGACGGATGGCCGGAGAGCGGCCGTTAAAGCTGCTGCGCCAAAGGTAATCCGTACGTGAAGCGGATTTAATAAAAAAACACTTTACAAATCCGGAATTTCGGTTTACAATCAAAACGTTAAGAGAGAAAACACGTTGACGAGAAGAGTAGACTGTGGAATGCAGCAGAGAGAGATGCCCCAAAGAGACAGACCGGCTTTGGAACAAAGCAGGAAGTAAAACGGCTTTGGCGCGCTGAGAGCATCTTTGCAGGAAGCTTTCGAAAACTGACTCCGAGCGGCCCCAATCCGGTCCGGTGATTCCGTTATCATCAAAATGAGGTTCTTTTTTTTGAGAAGCGCAGTACAGATACGAGGGTGTCGTATGCATTTGTCTCATGTAAAGGAATGAAGTCGGGTGGAACCGCGGTAAGTAAGAATATCGTCCCTGGCAATGCAGATATCATCCTGCATTGCCAGGGATTTTTGCATGAATGGAAGGGAAAGAACGGGATTGAATCTTATAAGTTTCAATCACGATATTTGCGCGATAAAAGCAGCGCGGAAATGAGGATCATAATGAGAATAACATTAAAGGACGGCTCCATAAAGGAGTACAAAGAGGCAAAGTCCGTTTATGAAATTGCCGGAGATATCAGCGACGGTTTAAAACGAATGGCCTGTGCAGGCGAGGTAAACGGAAATCTCGTAGACTTAAGAACTGTAATCGAGGAAGACTGCGAGTTAAATATTATCACAGTAAATGACGAAGCCGGATTAAAAGTGATCCGCCATACCGCATCTCATGTATTGGCGGAGGCAGTAAAGCGGCTTAGGCCTGAGGCAAAGGTTGCAATCGGTCCGGCAATTGCGGACGGCTTTTACTACGATTTCGATACGGAACCGTTTTCAAGAGAAGACCTGGACGCGCTTGAAGCGGAAATGAAAAAAATTATAAAAGACGGTCACGAACTGAAACGGTTTACCCTTCCGAAAGAGGAAGCTATAAAGCGGATGCAGGAAAAAGGAGAACCGTATAAGGTAGAGCTAATTGAAGATTTGCCGGAGGGAGAGGAGATTTCTTTTTACGATCAGGGAGAATTTGTCGATCTCTGTGCGGGTCCGCATCTGATAAGCACAAAAGGAATCAAAGCGTTTAAGCTGACTTCTTCTTCTATGGCTTATTGGCGGGGAGATTCGGAAAAAGCGCGTCTGCAGCGCATTTACGGAACCGCTTATAATAGGAAGGAAGACCTTGCGGCGCACCTGGAGCGAATGGAGGATGCAAAGCGGCGGGACCACAACAGACTTGGCCGTGAAATGGGTCTTTTTACAACTGTAGATGTGATTGGACAGGGACTTCCGCTCTTTACGCCGAAGGGGACTAAAATGCTGACTAAGCTTCAGCGCTGGATAGAAGATCTGGAGGAAAACGACTGGGGATATGTACGTACGAGAACCCCGCTTATGGCGAAATCCGATTTATATAAGATATCCGGTCATTGGGATCATTATAAGGACGGAATGTTTGTATTGGGCGATGAGGAAGTCGACAAAGAGGTGTTTTCGCTTCGGCCGATGACCTGTCCGTTTCAGTATTATGTATACAAGAACGAACAGCATTCCTACCGTGATCTGCCATACCGCATGGGCGAGACTTCTACGCTGTTCCGTGCGGAGGATTCGGGCGAAATGCACGGTCTTACCCGTGTACGACAGTTTACTATTTCAGAAGGACATCTCGTTATCCGGCCCGACCAGGCTGAGGAAGAGTTAAAAAGCTGTTTTGACCTTGCTTATCATGTTTTGTCCGTGCTGGGACTGCAGGACGACGTTACGTTCCGGCTTTCCAAGTGGGATCCGGAAAATAAGAAAAAATATTTAGGCGACGATAATTATTGGAACAGTACGCAGGATGCGCTGCGTCAGGTATTGCTGGAAAAGAAGGTTACGTTTACGGAGGAAGAAGGAGAAGCAGCCTTCTATGGTCCTAAAATAGATATACAGGCAAAAAATGTCTATGGAAAAGAAGACACAATGATTACCATTCAGCTGGATTGCGCAATCGCGGAAAACTTCGATCTGTATTATATCGATCAGAACGGCGATAAAGTTCGTCCGTACATCATTCACAGAACGTCGCTTGGCTGTTACGAGCGCACGCTGGCGTGGCTGATTGAGAAGTATGGAGGAAAATTTCCAACCTGGCTTTGTCCCGAACAGGTTCGTGTACTTCCGATTTCCGATAAATACGAAAATTATGCAAATGAAATCGTGAAAGAATTAAAGGCAAACGGGATTGATGCCTCAGCCGATAATCGTTCCGAAAAAATCGGTTTTAAGATTCGTGAAGCGCGTCTTGATAAGCTGCCGTACATGCTTGTCGTCGGCGGACAGGAGGAAACCGACCGTACGGTATCCGTTAGAAGCCGTTTTGAAGGGAACGAAGGGACAAAGACGCTGGCGGATTTCATAGATTATATTTCCGGAGAAATCCGTACAAAAGAAATCCGTAAAGAGTTACCGGAAGAAGAAAAGAAAAAATAAAAAAATTTAAATTGCGGAATTTCATATGTATATGACCCGTATAAATTTTATCAGGATTTGAAATACTAATCAGGTAACAATTTGATATGCCGGAAAGGAGTATGAAATGACGTATTTGGATTGTTCCGTTACGGGATGTATGTACAATGAAGACCGCTGCTGCTGCAAGGGCGATATTATGGTTGCCGGAAAAGAAGCGAAGGAAAACAGCGGCACCTGCTGCAGCAGCTTCAAGGAGAGAGGACAGAATCAGAGCAGAAATGCAGTGGGAGAGCGTTCAAAGGAAATTGACGTCGCATGCGAAGCCTGCCACTGCAGATTTAACAAAGACAGCAAATGCGCTGCTGAGCATATCGGCATCGCCGGCGGTAATGCATGTACCTGCGGAGAGACAGAATGCGCAAGTTTTGAATGTAACTGCCGTTAGCGCGTAACGAACTTCTGATGTTTCCCTGAACGGCTGTTTCGCATACGGCATTCTACACACGAGTTTGAGATTTTGCGAAGCGGAATCACAGGGAGAAAGCGGATTTTGCATGTGCTGCGCGCGCCGCTTAAGCCGGGTGTCGGCATGTTGGCCGACTCCCTGCAGCTGCGGCAGCGGTATGAACTTTTAATCGGATTTGACAAAAGGTATGGTTAGTTGCAATGAGAAAGAAATCACATATTTCACTGGCACGTTTTCTGGTAGGCGCTTTAGACAATGAAGAATTGAAAAAACACCGGTTTTCTTTTTATCTTGGAAGTATTCTTCCCGATATCAAACCGTCTTTTGTATACAGGCGGCATGAAATGGAGGGAACTTATCCTTCTATAAAGAAGAATATCAAACGGCTGGCCGAGGGCGATAAACTGGTATATGGAAAGCGCAAGGGGCGGAAATATTTTATGGATCTGGGGCAGATCAGTCATTATCTGGCGGATTATTTTACCTTTCCTCATAACGAAGTATACTCCGGCAGTTTAAAGGAGCACTGTTCCTATGAAAAAGAACTGAAAAATGATTTACGTGAATACATACAGGGCGGCGAGGCATTCAAACAGGGAGAGGCCGAACTGGATTTTGACGATGCGGAAAAGCTCTGCGACTATATTGCGCGGACGCATGAAAAATATGTCGGAAGAGAGCATGGTATTGCAGATGATATTGAATATATTATCAGAGTGAACCGACAGGCGGTAAGAGCCATTATTGAACTGCTGGCGAGACGGCAGGCGGAATATTATTTATGCCGGTAACACCAGGCAAAATTTGAAACAGGACAAAGAATCTGTCGCAGACAGATTCTTTTTTATTTGATATAAATGTTGATTTTTTTCCATAAGTGGGGTAAGATAGTCCTAAAAGTGGTGGGAAGTGGTAGAGAATGGTACAAAGTGGTGGATAAGTTCATAACTTTGTGGATAACTTTTCAAATCAGCCGTTTTTCCACTTTTTTCCGGGGTATCGACCGTATTTTTTGAGAAAAATGCGCGGTACGCGGGTGTTAAGGCAGGTGATTGTGTCATGTTTATGGGAGAATACAACCACACAGTAGATGCGAAAGGCAGACTGATAGTTCCGGCCAAATTCAGAGAACAGCTTGGCGATGAATTTGTAGTAACAAAGGGACTGGATGGATGCTTATTTGTGTATACTCTCGAAGAATGGCACAACATCGAAGAGAAATTTCGGAACGTTCCTATGACCTCTAAGGACGCGAGAAAGTTTTCCAGGTTCTTCTTTGCAGGAGCGGCTTCCTGTGAAGTGGACAAACAGGGGAGAATCCTGCTTCCTCCGGTATTGCGGGAATACGCGGAGCTGCAAAAAGACGTTGTTTTAGTCGGCGTCTTAAACCGCGTGGAAATCTGGGATAAGAACAGATGGCAGGAAAATGCATATGACGAAGACGAGATGGACGAAATCGCGGAACATATGGCGGATCTCGGAGTCAGCATATAGTGTGAGGGAGAATGCAGAGAGGGGGCTTAAATGGAATTTGGGCATACTTCCGTGCTTTTGCACGAAACAATTGATCATTTAAACCTCCGGCCGGCCGGAACTTATGTTGACGGTACGCTTGGCGGGGGCGGACATGCCCTTGAGACGGTGCGGCGTCTGACGAAAGGCGGTCGGTTAATCGGATTTGACCAGGATGCGGATGCAATTGCGGCGGCCGGGGAGCGTCTTTCGGAATTTTCGGATCAGGTCACAATGATACGAAGTAACTTTTCCAATATGAAGGAAGAGCTTAACCGGATCGGAGTCAAAGGAGTGGACGGCATAGTATTAGATCTTGGCGTTTCCTCCTTTCAGCTTGACACGCCGGAGCGCGGGTTTACGTACAGGGACGAAAACGCGCCGCTCGACATGCGTATGGATGACAGAGGTACGGTAACGGCGGAAACAATTGTAAACAGCTACAGTGAAACGGAACTATACCGTATGATAAAAAACTACGGAGAGGATAGATTTGCAAAAAAAATTGCGGGCAATATTGTAAAAGAACGGGAGAAAAAAAGGATTAAAACGGCCGGGGATCTGACGGAAATCATAAAGAAATCGATTCCGGCGAAGGCCTTAATCACCGGCGGGCATCCTGCCAAAAGAACGTTTCAGGCAATCCGGATTGAACTGAATCAGGAGCTTGCCGTATTAGAAAACAGTCTTGACGATATGATTTCTCTGCTGAATCCGGGCGGCAGAATCTGCATCATTACGTTCCATTCTTTGGAGGACCGTATCGTAAAGACAGGCTTTCGGAAAAACGAAAACCCGTGTACCTGTCCGCCGGATTTTCCGGTCTGTGTGTGCGGGAAAAGGTCAAGGGGCAGAGTGATTACCAAAAAACCAATTCTGCCGTCCGAGGAGGAAATGAATCAGAATGCACGGTCGAAAAGTGCAAAATTAAGAGTATTTGAAAGATCTTAAATGTATTTCTGCTTCAAGAGGGAGTTGCAGTTGTATAGAAAGTCAGGGATTAAGCGTAAGAAGAACTGCTAAAACCAGGTTGTAAGTCTGCTTTGCAGACTTTTCTCACCTTATTAGGAAACTGCGTCGTCAGACGCTTGCAAGCGTCACGAAGAGACGCTTTCTTACGCCTGGGAAATGCCGGAGAACATGGCATTTCTCATCCGGAATGAAGTCGCGGCAAAGCTGCGGCATGGAGGTAGTATGAAAAGAGAAGCAGAAGATAGAAGAAATTATCATTATTATGCGGAGGGGAATACGGTTCGTCAGTTAGAACCGATGCCGGATTACAGGCTTGAGCGGAAACTCAGGCAGGAGAGGGAACAGGAGGAGGAACGGAGAAGAAAAAAGAGGGAAGCCAGAAGAAAGCAGGAAAAAGCGCTTCGCATGGGCAGAAGCTACGTTGGATTTCTCACCTTAGCGGTAGCGGTTTTCGGCGCTTTTACCGGCACCTATATTATGATACAGTCAGATGTGACAGCCAGGTTAAAGAATATTTCAAAGCTTGAGAGTCAGATTTCCGATTTAAGAGCGGAGAATGACGAAGCGCAGAAGCGGATAAGTACAACGATTGACTTAGACCGCATTAAGGAAACGGCGATCAATGAATACGGTATGTTTTATGCGACGCCGGACCAGATTATCTACTATACGATTGACGACGACGATTATATGAATCAGTATAGCGATATACCGGAAAAGTAAAAAGCGGGTGTTACAATGGCAGCAAGAAAGAAAAAAAAGCCTCTGTTAAAATTTCCAAAGAGGATGCAGAAAAAGCTGGTGGTAATGTTTGCCGTTATTTCGATGATGCTGATCGGGCTTGTGGCGAGACTGATGTACATCGAACATACGGAAGGCTCAAAATACGAAAAAATAGTATTGTCGCAGCAGGAGTATGACAGTAAAACGATCCCCTATCAGCGGGGAGATATTGTAGACCGGAAGGGAACGGTTTTGGCGACCAGTATCGCCGTTTATAATGTGATACTGGATTGTTACATTTTAAACAGTGAGGAAAAATATCTGGAACCGACCGTCCGCGCGCTCACCGAATGCTTTCCGGATATCAAAAGCGAGGATGTCTATACGTATGCAAGGGAAGAGAAAGAAAACAGATATATCATCCTTGCAAGGAAACTGCCGTATGATACGGTTCAAAAGTTTATTGAGCTGCAGGAGGAAACAGACGAGAACGGAAAGCTTCTCAATCCTGACATAAAGGGCGTTTGGTTTGAAAAAGAGTATCAGAGGCAGTATCCGAACGGAGAGCTTGCGAGCGCCGTAATCGGTTTTACGGCTTCGGGAAATCTGGGAATCAACGGACTGGAAAATTATTACAACGGCACGTTAAACGGAATTGACGGCAGGGAATACGGCTATCTGAATGCGGACAGCAATTTTGAAAAAACAGTGAAACCCGCAGTAAACGGAAGTACGCTTGTGACGACGCTGGATGCGACGGTACAGAAGGCGGTAGAAGATAAAATCAGAGATTTTAACGAGGCGTATAAGGGAAATTTCAGAACAGAAGACGAAGGCGCGACTCATATTGCAGCGATCGTTATGAATCCGAACAACGGCGATGTGCTTGCAATGGCAAATTTCCCGAATTATGATTTAAATCAGCCGAGAGATTTAAGCCGTTATTATACGGAAGAGGAACTGGCGGGCCTTGATGACGATGCAAAGCTGAAACTTTTAAATGAATTGTGGCAGAATTTCTGTATTTATTATACGTTCGAACCGGGGTCGACGGCAAAAGCGTTTACAATCGCCGCAGGCCTTGAGACGGGAACCGTTTCGAAAGACGCGACTTACGACTGCGACGGATTCGAAACATTTCCGGGACTGGCGACGCCGATTAAATGCAGCAACCGGAGCGGGCACGGCACGCAGACGGTAGAAGAATCGCTGATGAATTCCTGTAATGACGCGCTGATGCAGATGTCTTATACAATCGGCACGGAGAATTTTGCGGTTTATCAGCAGATTTTCGGGTTCGGGCAGAAAACGAATATTGACCTTCCGGGAGAAGCGCGGACAGACGGTCTGCTTTATACGGCAGAGAACATGTCGAAAATTGATCTTGCAACAAATTCTTTCGGTCAGAATTTTAACTGTACCATGATTCAGATGGCGTCCGCCTTCAGTTCGCTGATTAACGGCGGGCATCTTTATCAGCCTCGCGTGGTAAGCGCGCTTGCGGATGAAAAAGGAAATATCATCGAAGAATTTTCACCGACGCTGGTTCGGGAGACTGTATCGCAGTCCACAAGCGATCTGTTAAGAGGATATTTGTTTTCGACCGTCAGCGTGGGAACAGGTCAGGTGGCAAAGGTTGACGGCTACTCAATGGGAGGAAAAACGGGTACCGGAGAAAAGCTATTAAGAGACGGTGAAAATTATCTGGTTTCGTTTATCGGGTTTGCTCCGGCGGAGAATCCTCAAATTGTCGTTTACTGCATTATTGACGAGCCAAATGTAGATGATCAGCCGCACAGCACCTTTGCGCAGAACATTGCGCGAGAGATATTGGAAGAGATTCTTCCTTATTTAAATATTTATCCCGATGAACCCACGACCGGACTGCATTTGGGATGGGATATAAAAGGCGAAGATACGGGAGCGGGCTCCATGACGGATACGCTGATTGGCAGTATGAATAACAAAGAAGGAGAAAAAGAAGAAGAACAGGAGGAATTTGAAGCTCCGGCAGACGTGCCGAATACGACGGACAATATGCCGGGCGCGGAGGAAAACAGGGAAGAAAATGAGAAAAACGACGGAGTAGAGGCCGAGGAAGCGGGTGTTGTTCCCGAAAATTAGCATGATAAAAACATAACCGGAAGAATGTCTGAATAAGTTGTTATGAAAGCTGTTATAAGGATGTAGGAAGATGATTCGCAGCAAGACATTTCAACGCAAAAAAATTATGGTTATGTTTCTTGTGATATTTTTTATCCTGATGTTTTTAATCGGAAGACTGGTCTATCTGATGGTTTTCTGTTCCGAATATTATGGAAAGAAGGCAGATGACCTTCATGAAAGAGAAAGAGATATCAAGGCTGCGAGGGGCCGGATTCTCGATGTCAACGGAACGGTTCTGGCGACCAATAAATCTGTCTGTACGATATCCGTGATACATAATCAGATTGAGGAACCGGAAGCGGTGATTCAAATGCTTGTAAAGGAGCTGGAGCTTTCGGAAGAGACGGTACGGAAACGGGTGGAAAAGGTCAGTTCGATTGAACGGATAAAGACAAATGTAGATAAGGAGATCGGAGATCGGGTACGCGCCTACGGACTTGCGGGAGTAAAGGTAGATGAGGACTACAAGCGTTATTATCCTTATGAAACGCTTGCTTCTAAAGTACTGGGCTTTACCGGATCAGACAATCAGGGGATTTTGGGACTGGAGGTAAAATACGACAAATATCTGCAGGGAACAAACGGGAAGATCTTAACGCTCACCGACGCCCGCGGTGTGGAAATCGAAAATGCGGGCGAGAGCAGGATGGAGCCGATCAACGGAAACGACCTTGTAATTTCACTCGATTATAATATCCAGATGTACTGTGAGCAGGCTGCGAAGAAAGCATATCTTAAGAAAGAGGCGGAGAGCGTTTCCGTAATTGTCATGAACCCGCAGAACGGAGAACTGATGGCAATGGTCAATTACCCGGAGTTTAATTTAAACGATCCGTTTACTTTAAATTATGAATTGACGCAGGAGGTTTCGGCCGAAGAGCATCAGAACCTTTTAAATCAGATGTGGAGAAATCAGTGTATCAGCGATACCTACGAGCCGGGTTCGACCTTTAAGACGATTACGGCGGCTGCGGCTTTAGAGGAAAAGGTAGTGCGCCTTGAGGATAATTTTTTCTGCCCCGGTTATAAAATAGTGGAAGACCGGAGAATCCGATGTGCGCGTACGAACGGACATGGGGCTGAGACATTTGTAACAGGAATTATGAATTCCTGCAATCCGGTTTTTATGGAGGTTGGAGAACGCCTGGGAAGAGAGAATTTTTATAAATATTTCCGGCAATTCGGGCTGCTGTCAAAAACCAATATCGATTTGCCTGGAGAAGCCGCGACGATTATGCATAAAGAGGAAAACATAGGTCCGGTTGAGCTGGCGACGATTTCTTTCGGACAGTCGTTCCAGATTACGCCGATTCAGCTTGTCACAACCGTTTCTTCCCTTATTAACGGCGGAAAGCGCGTGACGCCGCATTTCGGCGTACGGGTACAAAGTGAAGAAGGAGAAACCGTACATACTTTTGCTTATGAAACCTACGAGGGCATATGCAGCGCGGAAACTTCCGAAACAATGCGGTTTCTGTTAGAGAAGGTGGTATCGGAAGGCGGAGGAAAAAACGCGAAAATCGAAGGTGTGGAGATCGGTGGGAAGACGGCGACTTCGCAGACGCTTCCTCGAAGCGATCATAAATATATTTCGTCTTTTCTCGGATTTGCCCCGGCATCCGATCCGAAGGTGCTGGTACTTGTAATTATCAGAGATCCCGAGGGGATTTATTACGGAGGCACAATTGCCGCGCCTGTGGCAAAAGAAATTTTTGAAAACATTCTGCCTTACCTTGATAAATGAGAAAAAATGACGTATACTGGTATACTATAGCGTCGACGGGCGCTTTCATTCCCAAAGGAAGAAAGGTACGGTTACTATTATGGATTATCAGGTATTGATACCGGTTATTATCTCTTTTGCGATCAGTGCAGTACTGGGGCCGATTGTCATTCCCTTTTTAAGGAGGCTGAAAATCGGGCAGACCGAGCGGAAAGAACTGGAGTCCCATCTGAAAAAAAACGGTACCCCGACTATGGGCGGTATTATGATTCTTGCAAGTATTATCATTACGTCGCTTCTTTATGTGCGGGAATATCCGAAAATAACGCCGATTTTGTTTATGACGGCAGGTTTTGGAATCATCGGGTTTTTAGATGATTACTTAAAAGTAGTACTGAGGCGGTCGGACGGTCTTCTTCCCTGGCAGAAAATGTTGGGACAGATTGCTGTGACTACCGTTTTTGCAGTATATATGGTGAAGTATTCGGGCGTTTCTTTAACGATGCTGATTCCTTTTTCCGGCGGAATGTATCTGAATATGGGCTGGCTGACCGTTCCTTTTATGTATATAGCCGTAATCGGGACTGTGAACGGCACAAATTTTACCGATGGTCTTGACGGTTTGGCGTCGAGCGTAACCATTATGGTTGCGACATTTTTTTCCGTAGCGGCAATCGGGCTGAATGCAGGAATCGAACCGATCACATGTTCGGTTGTCGGCGCATTGCTTGGATTTTTGCTGTTTAATGTCTATCCTGCAAGTGTCTTTATGGGGGATACCGGTTCGCTTGCACTCGGCGGTTTTGTCGTATCCGCTGCATATATGATGCAGATGCCGCTGTTTATTCTGATTGTCGGGCTGATTTATCTTGCGGAGGTACTTTCCGTAATGATTCAGGTGACCTATTTTAAGAAAACGGGAGGAAAACGAATTTTCCGTATGGCGCCGCTTCATCATCATTTTGAACTCGGCGGCTGGTCGGAGACAAAGGTTGTTGCAGTATTTTCCATTACTACAGCTCTCCTTTGTATGCTTGCGTTAATGGGAATCTGATACGTGCAAAAAGAGGGGATTTTTATGGATTTGACAGGAAAAAAGGTGCTTGTTGTGGGTTCCGGAAAGAGCGGAATTGCAGCAGGAGAACTATTGAAAAAGAAAGGGATAGAGTTTGTCTTATTTGACGGCAACAAAGATCTTGACGTTGATAAGCTGAAGGAACGGGCCCCCGTATTTTCCGATACAAAAGTGTTTGCGGGCGAATTTTCAAAACGGGAGGCAGAATTAATAGACTGCGTGGTATTGAGCCCCGGCGTACCGACGGAACTTCCGCTGGTGAAGTCGTTTCGGGAGAGAGGAGCGCCGGTAATCGGGGAAATCGAGCTGGCGTATCTGTTCGGGAAAGGAAGGATTGCGGCAATTACCGGAACGAACGGTAAGACGACGACGACGGCGCTGACGGGAGAGATCCTTTCCGCTTATTTCCCGGATGTAAAGGTGGTCGGGAATATCGGCATTCCCTATACTTCCGTAGCGGCGGATACCACGGATGAAACGGTAATTGCAGCGGAAATCAGCAGCTTTCAGTTAGAGACGATAAAGACTTTCCGCCCCGTGGTTTCTGCGATTTTAAATATTACGCCGGATCACCTTGACCGGCACCATACGATGGAGTGTTATGCTGCGGTAAAGGAGCGTATTACGGAAAATCAAAGGCCGGGAGACGTCTGTGTGCTGAATTACGAGGATGAGACGCTTCGGAAATTCGGAGAGACGCTTTCGGTGGAAGTGCTTTACTTTAGCAGCAAAAGAAAGCTTTCCAAAGGGCTCTATCTGGACGGGACGGATATTTATTATGCAGACGGCAGTTCCGCATTTAAAATGGTTTCCGTAAATGAGCTTAAGCTGCTTGGGGTTCACAATTATGAAAATGTGATGGCGGCTGCGGGAATTGCCTTAAGCTTACATGTGCCGTCAGAGATCATTACAGAGGCGTTAAAGAGGTTTCATGCGGTAGAGCACAGAATTGAGTATGTAACGGAAAAGCGCGGGGTAAAGTTTTACAACGATTCTAAAGGGACGAATCCGGACGCCGCTATCCGGGGGATTCGAGCGATGACAGGTCCTACGCTTTTAATCGGAGGGGGGTATGATAAGGCTTCCGAATTCGACGATTGGATAGAAAGCTTTGACGGAAAGGTAAAAAAACTGGCTTTAATTGGACAGACAAAAGAAAAAATTGCGGAATGTGCAAAAAAGCACGGGTTTACAGATGTGATTCTATGCGATACTTTAGAGGAAGCGGTCGATGTCTGTTATGCAAATGCGGTTTCCGGAGACTCGGTATTGCTTTCACCTGCCTGTGCAAGCTGGGGAATGTTTAAAGATTACGAAGAGCGGGGACGTATTTTCAAAGAGTATGCAGACGGTCTTGCAGAGTAAGCAAAATGCGCGTATGTTTCTGTACGCGCGGAAGTGAAATTGGAAAGAAGTGAGGAATGCGGATGGCAAGACGCGGGGAAAAAGAAAAAAGACAAAAGCCAATCAAATATTTTGACTATAGTCTGCTGTTTTTAATTATTTTTCTTCTATGCTTTGGACTGGTTATGCTCTACAGCACCAGCTCTTATTATGGTTCCATCAGGTTCGGAGATGCGGCGCATTATCTGAAAACGCAGCTTTTTGCATCGTGCCTGGGTATGGCGGCTATGTTTATCGTATCGAGAATTCCCTATCAGTTCTGGATGCGCTTAAGTGCGCTTGCTTATATTATGGCGCTGATTCTCTGTACGGTGGTTATTTTTGTCGGAAGGAACGCGAACGGTCAGTCGAGATGGTTTCAAATCGGTCCGCTGTCGATTCAGCCCTCCGAGTTTGCAAAGCTGGCAGTTATTATTTTTCTGGCTTCCATTATTTATAAGACCCCGAAAAAAATGGGAGAACTAAAAAGTCTTGTTAAGATTTTTTTGATCATTTTACCGATTGTGGGCGTCATTGCCTATAATAACTTAAGCACGGCTATTATCATTGTAGGTATTACGATATGTATGCTGTTTGTGGCGAGTCCGAAATATTCTTATTTTTTTCTCGGCGCAGGAGCGGTCGTAGCGGTAGCCGCGGCAGTTGTCATGTACGCGGCAAGCGCCGGTGAAGCGGGAAATTACCGAATGGAGCGAGTGCAGATCTGGCTGAATCCGGAGAATTATGAAAAAGGATATCAGACACTTCAGGGGCTTTATGCAATCGGTTCCGGCGGACTTTTTGGAAAAGGGCTTGGAGAGAGTATGCAGAAGCTCGGATTTATACCGGAGGCCCAAAACGATATGATTTTCTCGGTTATCTGCGAGGAACTGGGACTTTTCGGCGCGATTTGCGTCATCTTATTGTTTTTGCTTATGATATGGCGTTTTATGATTATTGCCAATAACGCCTCCGACTTATACGGAGCGTTGATTGTTGTCGGTATCATGGCGCATTTATCCATACAGGTAGTTTTAAATATTGCGGTTGTAACAAATAGTATTCCGAACACCGGAATCTCCCTTCCGTTTATCAGTTATGGAGGAACGTCCGTTCTGTTTTTGATGTCGGAAATGGGGCTTGCACTAAGCGTGGCAAGAGGAATTAAGCTGGAAACCGCTTAGGTAATCCGGTGAGGTAGCTTATGAAAAAGAGAGAAAAAAAGAGATCAAAGAAAAAGAGAACCGGAGTTTATCTGTTTCTTGCTCTTCTGCTGACTGCCGGAATCGGCGCGTTGATTGTGATAAATGTGTTTACGGTAGAGAGGGCGGAGGTTTTGGGGAATGAACTCTATTCCGACAGGCAGATAGAGGAAATGGTATTAAATGACAAATATTCCTGGAATTCTCTGTATGTATATTTGAAATACCGCTTTTTCGATGTCGGAGACGTGCCGTTTGTAGATACAATGGAAATTTCACTGAAAGGTCCGCATATGCTCCGGATTCAAGTCTATGAAAAAGGGATGCTTGGATATCTCTATATCGATACAATCGGAATGAACGCTTATTTTGACAAAGACGGATTTGTGGTGGAAACCTCGTCTGAAATGATAGAGGGTATTCCGAAAATTACAGGTGTAGAATGCAGCGAAGTAGTGTTATATGAAAGGCTTCCGTTACAGAATGACGGGGTGCTCCGGAATCTTTTGAATCTGACGCAGATCCTGAAGAAATACGGTCTGCTTCCCGATCAGATACATTATGACGCCAGTCTGGAACCGACGCTGCTTTACGGCGGCGTGGAAGTTCGCATGGGGACGGAGGAAAATTTATCGCAGAAGATTATCAGGCTTTCTTATATTCTTCCTCAGTTAAACGGACTTTCCGGAACACTGCATTTGGAAAACTGGGCGGAAGACAATACGGATATCGTTTTTGACAAAATAGAATAGGCGTTCCATAAGCGGCTATTTTTAAAAAAATGAAAAAATTAGTTGATTTGTGGTGGGAAAAATTATATTATAGTACATATGAATTTTTATGCTGGATATATGTTTCTATAAGGTTTTAGCTGGAAGGCATATATTTTTATATAAATTGTTAGATGTAAAAAAGGAGGAATTACCTTGCTTGAGATTAGAACAACGGAAGTGGATACAAGCGCGAAGATTATTGTTATCGGGGTCGGCGGTGCCGGTAATAATGCTGTAAATAGAATGATAGACGAAAATATCGGCGGTGTGGAGTTTGTCGGAATCAATACCGATAAGCAGGCGCTGGCGCTGTGTAAGGCGCCTGAGCTGATACAGATTGGAGAGAAGCTGACGAAGGGGCTTGGAGCGGGCGCGCAGCCTGAGGTTGGACAGAAGGCGGCGGAGGAGAATGCGGAAGAGCTTGCCGCTGCCGTAAAAGGTGCGGACATGGTTTTTGTCACCTGCGGAATGGGCGGCGGAACCGGTACGGGTGCGGCTCCCGTTGTTGCTAAGATTGCGAAGGAACAGGGGATTTTAACGGTAGGAGTAGTGACGAAACCGTTTAAGTTTGAAGCAAAGCAGCGCATGGCGAACGCTGTTTCGGGTATAGAGCGTTTGAAGGACAGCGTCGATACGCTTATTGTGATACCGAACGATAAGCTGTTAGAGATTGTGGACAGACGTACTACGATGCCGGATGCGTTAAAGAAAGCGGATGAAGTGCTTCAGCAGGCAGTTCAGGGTATTACCGATCTGATTAATCTCCCGGCGTTAATTAATCTGGATTTTGCAGACGTATCTACGGTAATGAAGGACAAGGGTCTTGCACATATTGGAATCGGAGCGGCAAAGGGCGACGATAAGGCGATTGAAGCCGTTAAGCTGGCGGTTGCAAGTCCGCTTCTGGAAACTACAATAAATGGCGCAAGTCATGTAATTATCAATATTTCGGGCGATATTTCTCTGATGGATGCAAACGATGCGGCAAGTTACGTTCAGGATCTGGCGGGCGACAATGCCAATATTATTTTCGGAGCCAAGTTCGATGAATCAATGACGGATGAAGCGACGATTACGGTAATTGCAACGGGACTGGAGAGCGAAAACGGCGCCGCAGGCAGTAAGATTATGCCGAAAATGCAGTATCAGCCGCAGCAGACGCCGGTAAGGCCGTCCGCAGGTTCTTCGTTAAACAGAACTTCCTCCGGATTAGGAAGCGCTTCTTACGGCAGTCAGACGCAAAAACCGGTAGCGCCTTCGTTTTCCGGAATTCAGAAACCGAGACAGGTGGAGAGTTCCGTACCGCAGGTGGATATTAAAATACCGGATTTCCTTAAAAATTCCAGAAAATAGATATATGCAAAAAGATTCTCTGTGTCGGGAGAATCTTTTTTTTTTGACAAAAAATAAAAAACAGGCAGTATATAATAAGCGTCATACGAAAACGGAGTCGGCAGGCGGAAAAGAGGTGACAGAGCATCTATATTTTTTACGCGGATATTTATCTGCTTCAGAATCTGCTGATGGATTATATCGCTTTATCCGGTGTTAACGTTCTGCTGAGAAGAAGAAGAAAATCCGCAGGTTTGTTTTTTACATCGCTTTTTTCTTCCGCAGCGGGGCTGCTGCTTACCATATTTGTACCGGGAAAAAGCCTTCGTTTTGTTCTCATCCACCTGGCGCTGAATCCAATAATGACATATATAGGACTTCGAGGAAAAGACAAAAAGGAACTGGCGGAAAATTGGGCGCTTACCTATGCCGCGGTATTGTTTCTCGGCGGCGTGATGGCATGGCAGCAGGAGGCCGGGATTCTTTTTAACAGTTTTCTTTTGCAGGCGGCAGCGGCGGCAGCGGCGCTAACCGGAGTAACGATATATGCGGAAAGAAGAAAAAAGTCAGGGAAGCAGATCTATCCTGCAAAACTGATACATAAAGAAAAAGAGATCGAGTTACGGGCATACTGGGACAGCGGAAACCGTCTGACGGATCCATATGTCGGAAAACCCGTATGCATTTTGGAAAGGACGAAAGCAGAGCATTTATTCGGCAAAGATTTGGAATTTGTGCGGTTTATTCCGTATTCCTCGCTGGGAAGAACGGAAGGACTGCTTCCTGTCTGTAACGCGGATATGCTCTGTATTTATCTGTGCAGGCGGGAATTAAAGACCGCACCTGCAGTAATTGGAATTGCGGAAAAAGGATTATTAGAAGAAAAAGAGTATGATCTGATCCTGCATGTATCTATGCTTGAAATGTGAAAAATTTCACAGTTATAAAAAGTTCAATTCACGGAGGTTTCATGATGTTCTTAAAGTTAATTTTACCTGATTACAAAAGACTTGGCATTCGGTCTAAGATCCGAAGCCTTTTTGTCGGAAAAAAGGAGGAGGTTTTTTACATCGGCGGAGCGGAAGTACTTCCCCCTCCGTTAGAGGGAGCAGAAGAGGCGCGCTGCATACGAATGCTGGCGGGAACCGCTCCGGAAACCGCAAGAAAGCGGCTGATTGAGCATAATTTAAGACTTGTGGTTTACATAGCAAAAAAGTTTGACAATACGGGCGTGGGCGTAGAGGATCTGATTTCAATTGGAACGATTGGGTTAATAAAAGGGATTAATACCTTCAACCCGGATAAAAATATTAAGCTGGCAACCTATGCTTCGCGCTGTATTGAGAATGAAATATTAATGTATTTAAGAAGGAACAGTAAAACAAGGCTGGAGGTATCAATTGACGAGCCTCTGAATGTAGACTGGGACGGAAACGAACTGCTTTTGTCCGATATCCTGGGGACGGACGAGGATGCCATCTATCACGATATGGAGACGGATGTAGAAAAGAGTCTGCTCAAAGCCGCGATTGCGAAGCTTTCAGGAAGAGAACGCATGATTATTGAGCTGAGGTTCGGATTAAATTCTGCAGACGGCGAGGAAAAAACACAGAAAGAAGTTGCAGACATGCTTGGAATTTCTCAGTCTTATATTTCGCGTCTGGAAAAAAAGATTATGGGACAGTTAAAAAAAGAAATTGTGCGATTTGAGTAATTAAGGTATAATTGTCTTAACAATTAACATCAGAGTATCGAAACTGTTTATCCGATACTCTTTTTGCACAGCGATTGGGGGACAATTTATGCAGATTGAATTTTTAGGTGCGGCACATGAAGTAACGGGCAGTTGTCATTTTGTTTCATTTGGGGAAAGAAATATTCTGGTAGACTGCGGGATGGAACAGGGGCCGGATTTATACGAAAATCAGGAGATACCGGTAAAACCTTCCTCCATTGATTATGTTTTTATCACACATGCACATATCGATCATTCCGGCCTGCTGCCGCTTTTGTATAATCATGGTTTCCGCGGCCAAGTGTTTGCGACGACGGCGACGGTACAGCTTTGTGAAATTATGTTAAAAGACAGCGCGCATATTCAGATGTCTGAGGCGGAGTGGAAGAACAGAAAGGCAAAGCGCGCCGGCCTTCCCGAAGTAGTTCCTCTTTATGATATGAACGATGCGATGGGAGTATTGCAGCATTTTATACCGTGCGAATATCATCATACGGTTGAAGTATGCGAAGAGTTAAAGGTTCGGTTTGTCGATGCAGGCCATCTTTTAGGATCTTCAAGTATTGAGATGTGGATTACCGAGGGAAATGATCAGAAAAAAATTGTATTTTCCGGCGATATCGGCAACGGCAACAGGCCGCTTATTAAAAATCCCGAATATATTAAAGACGCGGATTATGTGGTAGTGGAATCCACTTACGGAGACAGGCTTCATTCGGCTCCGCCGGATTATGCGGCGGAACTGGCAAAGGTATTGAAAGATACGTTTACACGGGGCGGAAATCTGGTAATTCCTGCATTCTCTGTCGGACGTACGCAGGAAATGCTATACTATATGAGAAGGATTAAGACGGAGCATATGCTTCCCGAATTCGAGAATTTTGAAGTATACGTCGACAGCCCGCTTGCAGTGGAGGCGACGACGATATTTAATAAAAACGTTCGAAACTGTTTTCGGGAGGAAGCGCTGTCTTTAATCAACGAGGGAATTAATCCCATTTCATTTCCGGGGCTTCGCATGTCCATTACGAGCGAGGAGTCAATTGCGATTAATTTTGACGAAGCGCCGAAAGTAATTTTATCCGCTTCCGGTATGTGTGAAGCGGGCCGTATTCGCCATCATTTAAAGCACAATCTCTGGCGGGCTGATTCTACAATTGTATTTGTCGGTTTTCAGGTGCCGGGGACGCTTGGGTTTACGCTTTTAAACGGCGCAAAGGAGGTAAAGCTTTTTGGCGAAAATATAGAAGTGCGCGCAAAGATATTAAACCTTCCGGGCTTAAGCGGTCATGCGGATAAGGACCACCTGACAAAGTGGGTGGCGGCATTTGAGGAAAAACCGCAGAAAGTGTTTGTCGTGCACGGAGAGGATCAGGTGACAGAAGAGTTTGCGGCGCATCTTCACAGGGAGCTTGGCGTAGAGGCGTACGCGCCGTTCAGCGGCGATACGTTCGATCTTCTGACCGGGGCATGTATCAAGGAAGGAAGCAGAGAACATGCGGAGAAGAAGAGCTTAAAGAGCAAGGCTTCGAGCAACGTATTTGCACGCCTGCTTGCCGCCGGAGCGCGCCTGCTTGAGGTGATCCGCGGCAGCGAGGGTATGGCGAACAAGGATCTTGCCAAATTCGCCGATCAGATTAATGCTTTAAGTAAAAAGTGGGAGCGTTAGCATAGCCGTATCGGCCATAGTCGTATCGGCGGGAAAAGCTTACAGGGAAAGATACTGGCGGATGGTCTTTAATGCGGATTTTTCAAGTCGGCTGACCTGGGCCTGTGAAATGTGAATTTCGTCGGCTACTTCCATCTGTGTCTTTCCCTCAAAAAAGCGCAGCGTAATGATAAAGTTTTCACGATCGGACAAATGATCCATTGCGTCGCTTAAGGAAAGTTTTTCGACCCAGTTGTCTTCCCGGTTCTTCTTATCGCTGATTTGATCCATGACATAGAGCGTATCTCCGCCGTCGGTATATACCGGATCGTATAGACTGACCGGACTTTGAATCGCGTCTAATGCATAGACGATATCTTCTTTGGCAAGTCCGGCTTCGTCGGCGATTTCCTGAAGTGTCGGTTCTTTGAAGCTGTTTCTGGAGAGAATTTCTTTCGCATGAATTGCTTTATAGGCAGTATCCCGAAGAGAGCGGCTGACGCGGATTGTATTGTTGTCCCGAAGATAGCGCCGGATTTCTCCGATAATCATTGGAACCGCATAAGTGGAAAACTTTACGCCCATCGTCGGATCGAAATTATCGATGGATTTAATCAGGCCGATGCAGCCGATTTGAAACAGGTCGTCCACGTTTTCTGCATTTCCGGAAAAGCGCTTGATCACGCTTAATACAAGACGGAGATTTCCCTTGATATAAGTTTCGCGCGCCTCAAGGTCGCCCTGTTTGATACGGGTAAAAAGCGCTTCCTTCTCTTCTTCTTTTAAAATTGGGAGCTTTGCGGTATTTACACCGCAGATTTCTACTTTGTATGATGGCATGTTACAGATTCCTCCGGAAATAGATTCAAAAACTTTTAGTAAGAGGATGTGGTAATTCAGGAAAAAATATGCGAATTTTTCACTTTTTTTTCGTGGAATAAAATGGTATATTAAAATTACAGAACGATATGCAATAAAATTGGAGATCATTTATGAGAGACTTAATTGATGAGAGAAACAAAAAGGAAAAAATCAAAAGCAGTATTATTAAGCGATGGAACGTAAATTATACGGAGGCAGAACTGATAGGGCGGCAGTCAGAAGAGCAGGAGGACTGCGGGAATACTGTGACCGTAACAGCCGACGGAACCGAAGAGATGTCCAGTCTTCAGTACAATCCGACGACAGGTTCTTATTCCGGCGCCTATGGAAAAGGAAAAGTCGACGATGTAACAAAGGGACAGATTGATCTGATATTGAAAGAAAAGGAAGCAATGATTCGGAGTTTGATCGAAAAAGGCCAGCAGTAGGCTCTTTTTTCGCTCAATGAAACGCAGTAAAATATAGTGCAAAGACGCTGTCGCTGTCCGGAACCGGGATTTTTTATTAAAATATGCTTGACAGAATAGGTTTATGGTTATAAACTTTAGTTGTAAGGTTTATGTCCATAAACCTATTTTGGTTTTGGAAAGAGAAAGGATAAGGAAGTCGAATGGAATATCATATTAATGAAAGCGAGTACCGTTTTATGGATGTTCTCTGGGATGCGGAACCGATCGGTTCTACGGAGCTGGTGAAGCTTTGCGCCAAAGAGCTGGGATGGAAAAAACCGACGACATATACGGTGATTCGGAATTTGGCGGAAAAAGGGATATTGTGTAATGAAAATGCCGTGGTACGGGCTCTGGTGACAAGGGACAGCGTACAAAGACAGGAGAGCAGCGAATTTCTGGAAAAGAAATTCAGAGGAAGTCTTCCGGCCTTTGTAGCGGCGTTTCTGCAGGATCGTAAACTATCGAAAGAGGAAGCCGAATGCATTCAGAAACTGATTGACAACGCGGTAGACGACGAAGGTAACCTTTAGGGAGCAGCGAAGGGAAGGGTGTTAGGATGAAACAACTATTTGAAATGATTTTACAAAACAGCCTGATCGGGTCCGTCTTTATAATAATCATCTTGTTTTTCCGGCAGGCTACAAAGAATATGCCGAAAATATATGTACATTGTTTGTGGATGCTGCTTTTAGCTGAACTTTTGGTTCCGCCTGTCATTCACACTCCGTTCTATTCTTTAAGGAATGTTTTGACCGAACGGGAGACAGAGACGTCAAATGTTTTTCGGAGTTCGGAAATCAGACAGAGTGAGGCTGACATGCCTGTCAAAGAGAATCCTGTGAAAGGAACGGAATCGAAGAAAAGCACAAGTTTTATCCTGTCCGAAGGCGCCGGGAAGCAGCGGGCAGAAACGGTCGGAACATCTGATTCGATTTGGAAAGCGGACAGGCCGGACATCGGCGGATTGGCGGTTGGCCTTTATCTGATGGGAATGTTCGGAATGACCCTGTTTTTTATGCTTCAGTATTGGTCGGTTAAGCGTCGGGTTAGAATGGCTGTCCGCACGAAAGACGGCGTATGGGAGAGCGGGCGGATTGAGGTTCCGTTTGTAATGCCGGGCATTATACCGAGAATTTATCTTCCGACCGGAGTGGATGATACAAGACGAGTCGATATCGTCGCTCATGAGAAACAGCATATCAGACATATGGATCACTGGATTAAGCTTATTATGGCGGCCGCGCTTATTTTACACTGGTTTAATCCGCTTGTCTGGCTGGCATGTCGTATGATGAATAAGGACATGGAAATGTTTTGTGACGAAAGGGTGCTGAAAGGGAAAAGTTTTGACGAAAAGAAACGTTATACACAGTCGCTGCTCGATTTTGCAGTAAAATCAGGAGGTCTTTCACTTACTTTAAATTTTGGGGAAAGCAATACGAAGACCAGGATTAAGCATATTTTAAACGCGAAGAGGCCGCGCTTTTTCCTTTGTCTTTTGCTGGTCTGCATGATTTTTGTCTGCGGCGTATTTTTTCTGACCGCAGGAGGGAAAAACATACGGCGGACGGAAGCTAATTGTCTGGAACACAACATATTGAAACAACTGATGCCGGCATCTGAAATAAATCCATCGGAAAGAACCGTATTGAGCGGGGAGGAGGAAAATGATTCGGTGAATCCGATTGCAGGTATGCCATTTGTTCCCGATTCCGATTTGGCGGAGCGGATCAAAGCTGCGGGGGATTATACGGATTATGATAAATGGAGGAATTATCAGCTGTGTACGGAAGCGCCCGCAGGAAGCCAGGAGGAGGAAGAATTTTACAAAGCGGTAAACAAAATCGGTCAAAGCGGAAATTTTGTTCTCTATGGAATGTATGACTTTAATGAGGAATACGGATATTATGATTCCGTGATGCTGGTGCAAACGCCGGAAGGAGGATATATCAAAGCCGAGAAACCCTTTACTTCTAATTACATGGCGCAGCCGCGGCTTTTGGAGCGGGATTTTGACGGCGACGGTACGGTAGAGCTTGCTGTTGCGACTTTAATCTATCACGGTACCGGAGTCTGTGTTGAGTCGCTGCATATGGCCGATCAGGCCGCGGACGGAAGCTGGTATTTATTCGAATTTAGGAGTGAGGATCTTGACAGCCAGTTAGCTTTGCACTATGCAACAGAGACAGAAGGGGAGAACGTCCGTTTTGTCTTAGACGGCACGAAGGTCGGACTTCCGATTAAGATGGGCAGTGAACAAAAAGAAACAGAACGCATATTCTGTTTGGGGGATCAGATTTCTTTTACTCTTGAGGAAAACGGAATAAAGATAGAGGCTGATGCGGCTGTACATACCAATTCCGCAATGGGTGAGTATTACGGGCACGGAATCACTGCCGGCGTGATCTATCATGGAGAGGGAAATTTTAAGCTTACCGGATTTTCTTATCGGGATTCCGAGCTGGAGAGTCGGGTCGAAGGAATGATATATTATTTTTATGCCGGCAACACGGACAGAATTAACGAGATTTATGCTGCTGACGGCTTTACGCTAAAGGAAGTATACGAGAATCCGGCGGCGGAGGAGCCTGTGATTGCGGACATTCGTTATGATGTAGACAGCCTTGAGAGCGGAATGGCAGAGGTTACGGTAACGGTGATACCGCCTGCGCCGAACAATGATTCTTATGAATATGTGACGCTGCGGATGCAGGCTGTTTTAAACGGAGAGGAGAGGTACGACGACACAGGAATCTGGAAGCTTACGGAACTATGGGTAGAGAAATAAAAAATTCAGCTTGGAAAAAGGGCACGGTTATGTCATAATAAAAGAAGGGGGATTTTTGGATGCAGCGATAAATACTGAGGGGAGTGTATAGTTTGGGGAAAATTATTTATTTTGATTATGCGGCATTGATTGTGCTTTCCATGTTGATTATATCAACGTTTGTAAGGGGCATGACAAAAGGAAGGAGAAACCGCTGCTTTCTGCTGCTGTTGTTTACATCTGCATTATCAGTGCTGACCGATATTGTTACAGTCGGACTGGACAGGACCGGTGTCGGATATGAGACGACTAAATATATTTTTAATACGTTATATCTTTTTTTCCATGGTATAACTACGCCGGTTTATATTGCTTATCTTGTAGCGCAGACGGATACCTGGCACAGAATGAATCGCAGCCTGGCGCTCCGCCTGGCGCTGTCACTTCCGATTTTGTTAATATCGGCGCTCCTGTTCCTGAATCCATTCTGTCACGTTATGTTTTATCTGGATGAAAACGGTGTTTATATCAGGGGACCGTTTTTTCTCCTGTTATACCTTGTTGCTGGATTTTATATTGTATTCGGAACCGTTTACCTGTTTCGATATCGTTCGCTGTTTTCGACCGGCCGTTTTCTTTCCATGCTGCTGATTTTTCCGCTGGGGCTGATTGCAGCGGTAATTCAGTTCTTTTTCCCCCAATATATTATAGAAATGTTTATGAATTCGGTAGGAATCCTGTTTATTTCCATGCTGATACAAAGGCCGGAGGAAATCATCGATATTGTGACGGGGCTAAAGAAGCACAGCGCATATGTTACCGATATCCGGCAGACGTTTACGAACGGAAAGCCGATAGAGATTATCATGGTAAATATAGCAAATTACCGCTCTTTGTCGGATATGCTGGGATATGATAATTTAAGCGAGATGCTTCATAAGATTGCGGTACAGTTAGAAAGTTTGAACCGAAGCCGCGGATTGGAAGGAGAGCTTTACTATCTTGGACTTGGGAAGTTTCGGATAGTCGTCAGTGAAAAATATTTTCCGCTGGTGAGAGGGACGGCAGAAATTATTAATACGGAGCTGAAAAAGGAATTTTCTTTAAAGAAAATGGAACTGAATCTTGTCTCGCATGTCTGCATTGCGCGTTGCCCTGAGGATATTGATAATGTCGATTCTCTGTTGTTTTTTGGTGATTGTCTGAATGAAGAAGCATACACCGGCGAGGTGCGGTATGTATCGGATTTGTACAATAAAGAATATTATGACGTAATGAAGGACATGGACGGTATCTTAGAGCGCGCGCTTTCCGATCGGAGATTTTCTGTTTATTATCAGCCGATTTACTCGATTTCGGAAAAAAGGTTTCACTCTGCCGAAGCGCTGCTTCGTCTTTATGACGAGAAATACGGTTTTATTTCGCCGGAGCTTTTTATTCCGGCAGCTGAAAAAAACGGAACGATTCATAAAATCGGAGCGTATGTTTTAGAGGAGGTATGTCGGTTTATTGCCAGCGAGGAGTTTCAGACGCTAAAAATTGATTATATCGAAATCAATCTTTCCGTTGCACAGTGTATGCAGAACAATCTTTCGAGTGAAGTGCTCGGCGTACTGCGAAAATATAAAATTATGCCGGATCAGATCAATCTGGAGATTACCGAGACGGCGGCTTCTTATTCGCAGAATACGATGATCGAAAATTTAAACGCGTTGAATGCAGCGGGTATCAGTTTTTCACTTGACGACTTTGGAACGGGATATTCCAATATGCGAAGAATTGCGTCGCTGCCGCTTTATATTGTAAAATTGGATAAGAGCTTTACAAGGATGGATGAAAATCCAAAGCTTCTGGTTATTCTGGAGAATACGATTCGGATGATAAAAGAAATGAACATGAAGATTGTGGTAGAGGGCATTGAAAGCGAAGATGCCGCACGCCAGTTTTCAAACTTGCAATGTGATTATATTCAGGGCTATTATTATTCAAAACCATTGCCAAAAGAAGAGTTTATTTCTTTTATCAACCAGTCGCTGGCCACAGTATGACAATGGTCATGCCTTTGGTAAAATTTTCATGCGAAAGATTATATTATAACGTAACTGCGCCGATATATTCTGTAGAGGCGTAGGATGTCAGTAAACGGAATTACAGAACAGGAGGGCAGCCCTTTTGCAGCCTTTTATCGGGCGGCCTGTTTTCAAGGAGGATGAGAGCATGGATTATTTTACAGAGGCACAGAATGTAACCGGTACCGAGAGTTACAAAAAAACACAGGAAAAGAATAAAACTTCAAATAATAATTACGGAAATACGATTGGCAAACCGGAGCTTAGTGATAAAGCTAAGGATTATTATGAGAAACTGAAAAAGAAATATTCTAATATGGACTTTATTCTGGTAAGCAGGGATAAAAAAGAAGAGGCGCAGGCAAATGCCGGAAAATACGCCAATAAAAATCGAATGGTTGTCTTAATTGACGAGGATAAAATCGAGCGTATGGCGACCGACGAAAAATATCGGAAGCAGTATGAGTCAATTATCAGCGGGGCGACCACAAAAATGTCGCAGTTAAAGGAAAGTCTCGGAAGTAATGCGTCTGCTGTCAAGACTTACGGTATGCAGGTAAATGACGGCGGCAATGCATCGTTTTTTGCAGTAATTGATAAGTCCATGGCGGCACAGAAAAAGCGAATTGAGCAGAAGGCTGCAAAAAAAGCGGAAGACAGGAAAGAAGCGAAAAAAGCTGCCGATCAAAAACGTGCGGAGGCGAGAAAAGAAAAGCGCGCAGAAGATCGGGAGAGGCTGGAAGGTTCTGAGGATACGGTGACCATTACTGCAAATTCCGTAGAGGAGCTGATTCGCAAAATCAATGATATGATGTATACAGGTATGAGCGATTACGTGCTGACCGATGCGGAAAAACAGGTTGGGCAGCATTTTGATTCCAGATGGTAGGGTTTAAGCTTCAGCTTTGCAAATGTTTTGCAGGGCTGGAGTTTTTTATTTTCTTATAGGAAACTGCGTCGTCAGACGCATGTATATGGAGTGCGAAGCGCTCTTTTTTATAGGATTCGGGTGTCAAAAGACAGGTTTTCGGTTATTGGCTGTCAAATTGCACAAAATATCACTCGCTGTATGTTCCGGCAAATGGATTCTTTAAATGTTCTAACTGAGCGATTTTACTGCAGTGCAACCGCCCGCCATCTGCCATCCCGGCTCATTGCGGGTTTTGCATGATAAGAAGCTTTACATCCTTATTTTGTATTCATGTACCGAACTTGCGGGTATGGAACAGAGCATAAAAAGAATCTTATTTTCCTGCGCATCCATAAGTGGAAGGCTGGCTTTTACATTTTGTAGTTAATAATTTTGTCTGTGAAAAGAATCGGAATAATCATGGAACTGTATCCGATTTCGGATTTTGTTTTAAGAAATTATTAGATGAAAGTAGATGGGTTAGACACGGTTTATGCCAGCATTTTAAGGGTCTCAGAGTGCTCGATCAGAACCGATTTCATAGTTTCGATATCAGTAAAGGCTGTGTCTATTTTTTCCGTATATTTTTTATATCGGGTATATGTATCTACATAACAGGATTCAATTGTATTTAACCTCGGCAGTATCATATTTTCCTGAACTAATTTGATGTGGTGAATATCATCTTTTGCTATTTGCAATACCTCTATAAAATCATTTAAGGAGCTATTAGCAGAAACAAAATCGGCTTTGAGCTCCTGTAAGTCGCAATTAGCAGAAGTAAAATCGGCTTTGAGCTCCTGTAAGTCGTTATTAACAGAAACAAAATCTGTTTTGAGTTCTTGTAAGTCGTTATTGACAGAAACAAAATCGGCTTTGAGCTCCTGCAAGTCGTTATTAGCAGAAACAAAATCCGTTTTGAGCTCCTGTAAGCTGCAATTAGCAGAAACAAAATCGGCTTTGAGCTCATTTAAGCCGCTATTAACAGAA
>CANPGM010000011.1 GCA_947573605.1 uncultured Roseburia sp.
TATAGGAAACTGCGTCGTCAGACGCATACAAGAGAGTGCGAAGCGCTCTTTTTTACCGAATTTATCGGCAAATTGTAGAATAATTTGTCGGTTATGCAATCTGCACAAAAGTATGTAAAAAAATCGAAATTTATAAAAGAGGCTCTCTTTTGTATCAAAAAGTTATCCACATAAAAAAGGCCGAAAAACGCGGAAGATGAAAGTTATACACGAAGTTATTCACATTATCCACAGAAAGGAAGGTTGAAAACCGGTTTAAAACAAGACGGGAAAAGAATATATGTTTTGTGAAGATATGATAAAGCGCAAAAATCGGTTTTGCCTGTCAAACGGCAAAGCGGGAATAATAATGTAAAAATATGGAAATATTTTTGTAAAATGTCAGAAAAATATCTGATTGTGCAAAAGAAAAGCGAATGTCAGTTGCAACTTGAAATATTGAAACAGGTTTGCTATACTTCATACATATGTTTCACTGGAAATGAAAAGAATATCCTAAGGGAGAACTATGATTAAGAAGATAGATATACTTGGGGTTCCATTGGACAACTATACCGTTCGCGAGGCAATCAGGCAGGTGGAAAGCTACATGGGAAATCATGTGTTAAATGCGGTTGAAAGCATTTCGCTTAAGATGCTGATTGACTCGGAAAACGATGTCGTTTTAAAAGAGGTAATTAGTTCATTGGATCTTGCAGTAATAGGGGAAAAGGAAATCATACAGGCTGCCGGGCTCGAAAATATGCAGCGGATTCGCGAAACGGAGGAAAACGATTTTTATTTTGAGTTCTTTAAGCGGATCGAACGGAATAAGATGAAAGTATTCCTGCTGGGAGAGACGCAGGAAAAGCTATCGGAGCTGAAGGAGGAGCTGGGGCTTGATTTTCCGAAGCTTTTGCTTACGGGAGAATATGCGGTTGCGAATTGTGCAGGCGACCTGGAGGTTGTAATTAACGACATGAATGCCGCGACGCCGGATGTGATTGTATCCGTGCTTCCTTCGCCGCTTCAGGAACACTTTTTGCGGGAACATAAGGATAAGATGAGCGCGAATCTCTGGTATGGAATAGGCGGGATTCCGATTCGAAAGAAAAAGCATGTGATTATTTCGGGGATTCAAAGTGTTATGCACCGTATGAGACTGAAAAGCATTATCAGTAAATATCATATGAATAATGAGGAAGAATAGTTTTGATACAGAATTTTGTGAATAAGAGATCCGCTTTTTTGGAGTATGTATTTATTATTATAGGAACGGGATTTATTGCGACAGGCGTACAATGCCTCTACGATCCGATTAATTTAATTACCGGCGGTTTTTCCGGTCTTGCAATTATTATCAGAAAGCTTTCGCAGAGTGTCATAGAGGGCGGTATCCCGCTCTGGCTTACCAATATTGTGTTAAACGTTCCTGTGTTTCTGATTGCGCTCAAGGTAAAAGGAAAGAAATTTATCTGGCGGACGCTGATTGGGACGCTGCTTTTATCCGCATGGCTCTATGTGATACCGCGGGTTGATTTAACGCAGGGGGATTATATTCTTGCCGCGGTGTTCGGCGGCTGTATCAGCGGAATCGGGATGGGACTAGTGCTGATGGCGAGGGCGACGACCGGCGGTACGGATATGGTAGCGACTGTCATCCAGCATTTTTTAAGACAGTATTCGATTGTTCAGATAATGCAGATTCTCGACGGCCTTATTGTGTTATGCGGCCTTTACGTATTCGGAATCAAAGCCGGAATGTATGCGATTGTTGCAATTTTTATTACAACAAAAGTCTCAGACGGCCTGATGGAGGGCTTTAAATATTCCAAAGCGGCGTTTATCATAACTTCGAAATACGAAGAAGTCGCAAAACGGATTTTAGAAGACATGGACCGCGGCGTAACCGGATTATTTGCAAAAGGGATGTATTCCGGGGATGAGAAATGTATGCTTTACTGTGTAGTATCCAAAAAGGAGATTGTTCAGGTAAAAGAAATCGTTGCACGGCTTGACCCGCGTGCATTCGTCATTGTTTCGGATGCCAGGGAAGTGCTCGGCGAGGGGTTTTTGGAGTATACGAGAAAGTAAAGTCCGTACCTGCCGCATGGAATTTGTGAACTATGCATATAGGCAAAATTATTAATTTTGTGTTAAAAATTGAGGAAATGCATAAAAAAGTGTGCATTTCCTCTTTCTTTTTTTGCAATCTTGCATTAATATAGAGATTGGGTATTTTTATTTTCGGAGGAAAGGACAAAATCTTTTGTGAAAGTTGTCTATGGCACAGAAATAATTGGGAGGGGTGTGTCAGAATCCGAATACCGTTTCAGACAGAAACAATATTAAAGGAGTATAGCATATGATATCGAACCAGATACTTCAGAACACAATTGACGGACTGAAGGGAATTACAAGAATTGATTTATGTATTATTGACGTAGAAGGCAAGGTACTTGCAGCTACATTCCCGGATGCGGACAAATATGTGGAAGCCGCACACGCGTTTGTAGGTTCTCCTGCAGACAGTCAGGTAGTAAACGGAATTCAGTTTTTTAAGGTTTTTGACGAGCACCAGTTAGAGTACGTACTGTTAGCCGGAGGCGACAGCGAAGACGTATACATGGTGGGGAAAATTGCCAGTTTTCAAATTCAGAATCTTTTGATAGCATATAAGGAAAGATTTGATAAGGATAATTTTATTAAGAATCTGCTGCTGGATAATCTGCTTTTGGTAGATATCTATAACAGGGCTAAAAAGCTGCATATTGATACGGAAGTGCGCAGGGTTGTGTTTATCGTTGAAACGAACCGGGATAAGGACGGAAACGAGCTGGAAAAGATCCGTGGAATTTTTGGGGGAAAATCAAGGGATTTTGTAACGGCGGTTGACGAAAAAAACATTATTGTCGTGCGAGAGGTGGCGGATAACGAAACCTATGACGACTTGAACAGGACGGCGGAAGTGATTGCAAACCTGTTTCGTCCGGATATCGACAGCGACGTACATGTGGCCTACGGAACAATTGTAAACGAAATCAAAGAAGTGTCGCGTTCTTATAAAGAAGCAAGAATGGCGCTTGACGTGGGAAAAATTTTCTTTGAGGATAAGGATGTTATCGCATACTCTACATTGGGAATCGGACGATTGATCTATCAGCTCCCGATTCCGCTGTGCAAGATGTTTATTAAAGAAATCTTCGACGGAAAGTCCCCGGATGATTTTGACGAGGAGACATTGATTACCATTAATAAATTTTTTGAAAACAGCCTGAATGTATCGGAAACCTCAAGGCAGCTTTATATCCACAGAAACACGCTTGTATACAGGCTTGACAAGCTGCAGAAATATACGGGGCTTGATCTGCGCGTCTTTGAGGACGCCATTACGTTTAAGATAGCGCTTATGGTTGTAAAGTACATGAAGTATATGGAAACACTGGATTACTAGAGGAGGGAGCAATGATAAAGTTAGAGCACGTCAGTAAGTCGTACTCTGCCGGAATACCGGCGTTAAATGATGTCAGTATAAGTATTGAAGAAGGAGAGTTCGTATTTGTCGTCGGCGACAGCGGATCGGGAAAATCGACGCTGATAAAGCTTCTGTTAAAGGAGCTGGAGCCGACGGAAGGTACGATAACGATAAACGGAAGAAAGCTGAATCGTATCAAACGCAGACAGATTCCGAAATTCCGCAGGAACATCGGAGTGGTTTTTCAGGACTTCCGATTATTGAAGGACCGGAATATCTATGATAACGTAGCGTTTGCACAGAAAGTGGTCGGAGAATCAAGCCGTGCGATTCGAAAGAACGTGCCGAGTATGCTTTCAATGGTGGGTCTTGCCGCAAAATACCGCTCCTATCCGAAACAGCTTTCCGGAGGAGAACAGCAGAGAGTCGCAATTGCCAGGGCATTGATTAACGAGCCGAAAATTCTGCTTGCCGACGAGCCTACGGGGAATCTTGACAGTAACAATGCATGGGAGATCATGAAACTTTTGGAGGAAATCAACGGCCGCGGGACGACGGTTGTGGTAGTAACGCACAATATGGAGATTGTGAAGGCGATGAATAAGCGCGTCATCACGGTGCAGAAAGGCGTTGTCACTGAGGACAGCGAGGGTGACGGCTTCGATGAGGATTAGTACTTTTTTTTATACAATCATTCAGGGATTAAAAAATATCTGGAAAAATCTGATGTTTTCCGTTGCGTCGATTGCGACGATGACGGCGTGTATTTTTCTGTTCGGACTCTTTTATATTATTGTGACAAATTTTCAGTCGATGGTAAAGGAAGCGGAATCCGGCATTGCAATTACGGTACTTTTTGACGAGGGGATCTCTCAGGAACAGATTGAAGAAATCGGCCGTCTGGTTGACCAGAGAGTGGAGGTTTCCCGCTATGAGTTTATTTCCGCCGAACAGGCATGGGAAACCTGCAAGCAGGGTTACTTCAAGGGGCATGAGGAAGTTGCGGAAGTATTCGCAGATGATAATCCGCTGGTAAATTCGGCCAGCTATGCGATTTATATGAACGATATATCCATGCAGGATACACTTGTTACATATCTGGAATCTGTGGAAGGCGTGCGTCAGGTAAATAAGTCGGCGGAAATTGCCAACACGCTGACGGATTTTAATAAGCTGATCGGTTATGTTTCCGCCGGAATCATTATTATTCTGCTTGGCGTAGCGATCTTTTTAATAAGCAATACGATTACAGTCGGTATATCGGTCCGCAGGGAAGAAATCGGAATTATGAAACTGATCGGGGCGACGGATTATTTTGTAAGAGCGCCATTTGTAGTAGAGGGAATCGTAATCGGATTAATCGGCGCAGCTATCCCGCTCGGTATCTTATATATATTATATGGAAAGATTATTGTCTATATCGGAGATAAATTCAGTTTTATCAGTAAAATGATGAATTTCCTTCAGGCCGAGGAAGTATTTCGGACACTTGTTCCGGTAGCGCTGATTCTTGGTGTAGGTATCGGTTTTATCGGAAGTCATATTACGATAAGAAAGCATTTGAAGGTATAAACGCCTATGAAAAACATATTCTATTTAAAAAGAATTGCGGCAACGGGATTGCTGATTCTTCTGACAGCGGGAATGACCGTGCACGCCGCTTCCGGTTCCGACGATCCGCAGGCCGCCGGTTTAAAAGGGAACGGCGCTCAGGCGGGCGCCTCCGGCTCAGGGACCGTTTCCGGTTCGCAAAGTTCCGGTAATAATACGTCCGGTTCAAAACAGGAGGATTCGGATAGCAAGACGCTTACGGATGCCAAAAAGGAGAAAGAAGCATTAGAACAGCAGCTTGCGAATGCGAAGAAAACGCTCAGTAATCTGAAAGAGTCCAAAGGCGGCATCGAGGAAAATTTAAGAGAGCTGCACGCAAGTCTGATTCAGATATCCGAACGGATTGCGGGATTAGAGCAGCAGCTCGCACAGAAAAATAACGAGCTGGAAGCTGCGAGAATTGAGCTTGCAGGAGCGAGGGAAAATGCCGACAGGCAGTATCAGGACATGAAAGTCCGGATTCAGTTTATGTATGAAAACGGACAGAGCACCTTTATGGAAATGCTGCTTTCCTCCGGTACGATTGCGGAATTTCTAAATTCTGCAGAGTATATTTCGCAGATAGAACAGTATGACAGGTCAAAGCTTGAGGAATATCAATCGGTGATTGCCAGAGTGGAGGCTGCGGAAGCGCAGCTTGAAAAGGATTACGAAGAGATTGAGATTTTAAAAGCGGATGTGGAAGAAGAAAAGGCTGCGGTCGCGGAGCTGATGCGCCAGAGAGAAACGGAGCTGGCCGGTATTAAGAACAATATTTCGGAAGCGATGTCGGAAGCGGAATATTTTGAAGCCGAATTAAAGGCTGCGGAGGAGCTGATTGCGGAAATTATACGAATCGAGGCGGAAAAGCGGGCGGCAGGAATTACAGACAGTCCGTATTCCGGCGGTGTGTTTACCTGGCCGTGTCCGAGCAGTCAGACAATTACAAGCAATTTTGGTCCGAGAAATTCACCGACGGCAGGCGCGTCTTCCGATCACAAAGGGATTGATATCGGAGCTTCTTACGGCGCGGATATTGTTGCCGCGGCGCCGGGAACCGTAAAGGCCGCAACATACAGCAGTACCGCGGGAAATTACATTATGATTGATCATGGCGGCGGGCTGTATACCGTTTATATGCATGCTTCTTCTCTGGTTGCATCGGTGGGTGATACCGTATCGGCCGGGCAGCTAATTGCAAAAGTCGGAAGTACGGGAATTTCTACGGGAAATCATCTGCATTTCGGCGTTTCGTTAAATGGAAGCTATGTCAGTCCCTGGAATTATCTGGGGAATTAAGGTTGGAATAAACGCTTTTTACCCGTGAAAAGCCGTTAATGCGGCGGAATGAGAGAAAAATGAAGCGGGGAAAGCATTGTTTAGAGGGTATCCCACCCATTGTATTTTATTATGGGATACCCTCTTTTTCCCATATATATAGAGAAGGAGGCAGCGCAGATGGGAATTGGGATGGATGATCAAAATGACGGGGGGTATCAGAATAACGGGATGTATCCTTATTCGGGATTTCCGGGCGGCATGAACCTGCCGCCGCAGAAAAAACAAAAGAGCAGAATCGGGCTTGGAATATTAATCGGCGTATTGGGAACGGTTTTTCTCGGAGGGCTTTCGATTGGGGCTGCCTGTCTTGCTACAAATACGCAGATTGTATTTGCCGATCGAGGGGTTCAGGAACAGCAGGCGGACACGTCGGAGAAGTCGATTTTAGACGCGGAAGCGATAGCAAAAATCAGAGAACTGACTGCTTATGCATATCTCTACTATTATGACGACGTGGAGACGGATGAATTAAAGGACGGCATGTATTCCGGACTTTTGACCGGGCTGGGCGACCGTTACTCCGTTTATTACAATGAAGAAGACTACAAGGCTTTGCAGATAAGCACGACAGGGCAGTATTACGGAATCGGAGCGGGATTGAAACAGGATCAGGATACAATGGTAGTTACCGTAAACCGTGTTTATGAGGGAACGCCTTCGCATGAAGCGGGGTTAAAAAAAGACGACGTGATTCTTTCGGTGGACGGCACGGAAAGTACCAGTATGGAAGTTACAGAGCTTGTCAAAATCATCCGCGGAGCGGAAGGGACAACCGTACACTTAGAAGTTTACAGACCCTCGACCGGTGAGAATCTTGCTTTTGACGTAGAACGGAAAGACATTACGCTTCCAAGCGTCGAGTATGAAATGCTGGAGAACCAGATCGGATACATCCGTATCGACTCTTTCGAAAAAGAGACGGCGCATCAGTTTGAAAATGCGGTGGCCGATTTGACCGGACAGGGAATGCGGGCGGTAATTTTCGACGTTCGTTACAATCCGGGCGGTCTGGTAAGTTCGGTTTCCACAATTTTAGACGATATTCTGCCGGAAGGACTGCTTGTCTATATTGAGGATAAATACGGGAACCGTGAGGATTATACTTCGGACGAAGAGAAAAAGATGGAGCTGCCGATAGCGGTTCTGATTAACGGAGACAGCGCAAGCGCCGCGGAAATATTTGCCGGCGCAATTAAGGACTATGAATACGGTACGCTTATCGGAACGAAGACGTTCGGAAAAGGAATTGTCCAGACGATCTTTCCGCTTGAGGATGGAGACGCCGTTAAGCTTACGACGGCAAAATATTTTACACCGAAGGGAAATTATATTCACGGAGTCGGAATCGAGCCGGATCTGGAATTAAAATATGAGTATCTTGACGAAGACGGGGTAGAATATGAAAAGGAGTATGATAATCAGATATTAAAAGCAATAGAGGTATTAACGGAAGAGTTAGGGGATTAACAATGAAAGGACCGGTTTATCGTATTGCGACGGGACTGCTGGTATTGGCCTGGATGGCAGTGATTTACTGTTTTTCCGCACAGAATGCGGATTTGTCGGGCAGCATCAGCGGGAATGTCTGCGACGGAATCGTATCAACCGTAAACGATGCGTTTCGAATGAACATGACGGAACAGGAAGTAACCGCCGCTGCCGACCGGATGGAATTTCCGGTGAGGAAAATGGCGCATATGTTTGAATTTGCTGTTTTGGGAATTTTTTCGTTTGCATTTTTTCATGGCGTTACAACAAAAGAAAGAAGGAAATATTTGTATTCGGTGCTTACTGTAATCGTTTACGCGTCTGCGGATGAGCTTCATCAGTTTTTCAGCGACGGAAGGGCGGCAAGAGTTTCGGATGTACTGATTGATACCGCAGGGGCATTGCTCGGACTTGCATTCTTGTATTTTATTTTGAAATTTGTTAGAAGTCGTTGCGAAATGCGGCCGTATCCCGTAAAATAGCAGTATATGGTGCAGCGTTTTGTACCGTAAAAAATAAGGGTAAAGAGGTGATAACTGTGGTAGAACTTGATCAATTTAAGGTTACTCTGAATTCATACCGGGGACCGCTGCAGGAAGTGAGGGATTCACTTTGACCTGGCAACGAAAGAGCAGAAAATAGAAGAACTCGAACGGGAAATGGAAGCGGCGGATTTCTGGAACGATCCGGAGATTTCGCAGAATAAGATGAAGGTCTTAAAGAGCCTGAAGAACGACGTGGAGACCTTTGGAAATCTTACCGGACAGTTTGAAGATATTGAGACGTTAATCGAAATGGGATACGAGGAAAACGACGTTTCTCTGATTCCCGAAATTGAAGCGGAGCTGCAGGCGTTTTGTGAAACGTTTGAAAGTATCCGAATTAAGACGCTGCTTTCCGGCGAGTATGACGGAAGCAATGCGATTCTGTCTCTGCATGCGGGAGCAGGCGGAACGGAATCCTGCGACTGGGCGGCGATGCTTTACCGCATGTATGCAAGATGGGCGGACGATAAGGGATATTCCCTTGAGGTTTTGGATTCGCTCGACGGAGAAGAGGCCGGGATTAAGTCCATTACGTTTCAAATAAACGGAGAAAACGCTTACGGATATTTAAAATCCGAAAAGGGTGTGCACCGCCTGGTACGTATTTCGCCGTTTAACGCGGCAGGAAAAAGGCAGACGTCGTTTGTGTCATGCGACGTAATGCCGGATATTGAAGAAAATCTGGATATTGAAATTAACGATGAAGATATCCGCATTGATACGTATCGCTCCAGCGGCGCCGGAGGACAGCATATCAATAAGACGTCTTCCGCTATTCGTATTACGCATTTTCCGACCGGAATTGTGGTACAGTGCCAGAACGAGCGCTCCCAATTCCAGAATAAGGATAAGGCAATGCAAATGTTAAAGGCAAAGCTCTATTTGCTAAAGCAGCAGGAAAATATGGAAAAAGCGGCAGGAATCCGCGGAGAGGTGACGGAGATCGGCTGGGGCAACCAGATCCGTTCCTATGTGATGCAGCCATATACAATGGTAAAGGACCACAGAACCGGAACGGAATCCGGAAATGTGGACAGCGTAATGGACGGGAAGCTGGACCCTTTTATCAACGGATATCTGAAATGGCTTTCTTTGGGCTGTCCGAAAGGAACGGGTGCGGAACATGAATAAGGCGATCGTATGGCTGGTGGTTGCTGCAGTTGTATCCATTCTGGGTTACTGCGGCTACCGCTATGTAAAAGGAAAGATTGAGAGCTTTTCAAGAGCGCTTTTCGGAACGAATTCATTGATTGACGGATGGAATAAGCAGGCGGATGAGCTGTCCCGCACGCCGAAGTCCGTTTCCGGTATGACGCGCATTTTCGAACCTCAGATTCAACGGGATTTTCCGGATTTTAATCTGGTTCAGTTTAAAAATAAAGCGGAAAATATGCTGATTTCGGCTTTGAACGCGGTTGACGCCGAGAATGTCTCCCTGTTAAAAGAGCCCACGGAGGAATTAAAAAGTCAGGTGGAAAACCAGATTGAAACAAATCGCTCCGCGGGAATTTCGGAGGTTTACGAACGGATTCGGATTCACCGTACCGAAATAGCGAATTATGTGAAAAAAGACGGAAAATGTATGATTATTTTCCAAAGCGCGGTCGAACATATGCATTACAAAAAAAAGGAGAATAAAATAGTCTGGGGGGATGCGGATCGGCTGACTCAGACAAAGTATAATATAGAACTTTTATACATTCAGGATGAAAAGCTATCCAAAAAGGACAATGCGGTGGGAACGACCTGTCCGAACTGCGGCGCGCCCATAACGAAGCTCGGCGCGATGTATTGTGAATTCTGCGGACTGGCGGTGACGCCGATTAATCTGAAAGTTTGGACGTTTCATAAATACTATGAAGTCGATTATCATCGCGTATAAAAAGAGTGCATTGTACTCTTTGCAAATTCGTTATTTGCGAACTTGTGAATGCGTCTTACGACGCGATTTCCTATACGGAAAAAAATGACAGGAGGAAAATGTTATGGGAATTATTAAAGCGGCGGCACAGGCAATGGGCGGAGCGCTTGCGGATCAGTGGTTAGAGGTATATGAACCGAACGATATGAGCGATAAAACGGTCTTTACCAACGGTTCGTTAATCCGCAGAGGACAAAATGTAAAGGGGACGAATCAGACCGTAACCAACGGTTCCGTGATTCATGTTTACGACAATCAGTTTATGATGTTAGTCGACGGCGGAAAGGTTGTGGACTATACGGCGGAGCCGGGGTATTACAAGGTGGATAATTCTTCACTGCCTTCGCTGTTTAACGGGCAATTCGGCGACTCCTTAAAGGAAGCTTTTAACCGTATTAAATACGGCGGACAGACGCCGACGCTTCAGAAGGTATTTTTTATCAATCTGCAGGAAATAAAGGGAATTAAGTTCGGAACCAGAAATCCGATCAATTATTTTGATAATTTTTATAATGCGGAGCTTTTTTTAAGAGCGCACGGTACATATTCCATTAAAATTACAAATCCGCTTCAGTTCTACGCGGAGGTAATTCCGAGAAACAAAGACAGAGTAGTAATCGACGAAATTAACGAGCAGTATGTGTCCGAATTTTTAGAGGCGCTGCAGTCTTCGATTAACCAGATGTCGGCGGACGGTACGCGTATTTCTTTTGTGACGTCGAAAGCGCGCGAGCTTGGGAAGTATATGGCGGATACGCTTGACGAAGAGTGGAATAAACTGCGCGGTATGGAGATACAGGCGGTCGGTATCGCAAGCGTTTCTTATGACGAACAGTCACAGAAGATGATCAGCTTAAGAAACGAAGGCGCGATGTTGAGCGATCCGATGATTCGTGAAGGTTATGTACAGGGCGCTATGGCACGCGGCATTGAGTCGGCAGGTAAAAATCCGAACGGCGCGGCGGCCAGCTTTATGGGCGTCGGAATGGGAATGAACGCAGGCGGAAATATGATGGGAGCCGCTTCACAGGCTAATTATGCACAGATGCAGATGCAGCAGGGAATGGGGATGCCCGGTACAGGAATGCCCGGTGCGGGAGCAAATTCATCTTGGAATACAGGACGCGGCCAGACGATTGGAAACGGCGTACAGGCAGGCGCAATGGGCGCAATGGGCGCGGCGGGCGCGGCGGCGTTCTGGACCTGCGAATGCGGAGCGAAAAATACCGGAAAGTTCTGCAGTGAATGCGGTAAGAGCGCGCCTGTGCCGAAGAAAGGATGGACGTGCGAATGCGGAACGGAGAATACCGGGAAGTTTTGCAGCAACTGTGGAAAGCCCGCGCCTGCACCGGCGGATTGGACGTGTGAATGCGGGCAGGTAAATACCGGAAAATTCTGCAGTAATTGCGGAAAGAGCAGGAATTGACAATGGCGGTTGTCAGTTTTAAATGTCCCAACTGCGACGGCGAGCTGATTTTTGACCCGGCGTCGCAGAACTATAAATGCGAATACTGCAGCTCAAAGTTTACACAAAGAGAGCTTGATGCGATGCAGCAGGCGCCTGCAAACGGCAGGGAGAACAAAGCGGAGACAGATCAGAGGACTTCTGCCGGGGAGGACGCGAGGCTCTATTCCTGTCCGAGCTGCGGCGCGCAGATTTTAACGGACGCCACGACGGCGGCGACGTATTGTTACTACTGCCATAATCCGGTTATTTTGGGCACGAGGCTTTCCGGGGAGTTTCTTCCCGATCGCATTATTCCGTTTACGGTCACAAAAGAAGCGGCCGTAAAAGGGTTTTTGGACTATGTGGGAAAAAAGAAATTTGTGCCGAAAGCTTTTTTTAACAAAAGTCAGATTGAAAGTATGTCAGGCGTTTATTTTCCTTACTGGAGCTACGACGTTGATCTTGCGGGGCGTCTTGAAGGCGAGGCAAGGAGAGTTCGGACCTGGCGGTCGGGCGATATCGTATATACGGAGACAAAGCATTATGCCGTTGTCCGAGAGGGCAATATATCGCTGGACAATTTAACGGAAACGGCGTTAAATAAGGCAAATCAGAAGCTGATTCAGGGCGTAATGCCGTTTGATTTCAGTAAAACGAAGCCTTTTCATATGGGCTATCTCTCCGGATTTCTGGCGGAAAAGAGAGATATCGAGCAAAGCGCCGTAAAGGGAAAGATGCAGGGGAAAATGAGAGGCTTTGCCGAACAGCTTCTGCGTCAGACGGTAAGCGGATATAGTTCTCATTCTCTGCGAAACATTCGGTTTCATGCGCTTTCGGAGCGTTTTTCCTATTGTCTGTATCCGGTATGGACGCTCACTTATAAGGCGAAGGACGGAAAGATTTATTACTACTCAATGAACGGGCAGACCGGAAAGGTGTGCGGGGAGCTTCCCCTTGACTATAAAAAACTGTCCTTAGTCAGCGCAGTCGTATTCGCGGTTGTTGCGGCGCTTGGGTTGATCGGAGGATATCTGGTATGATAAAACGCCTGAAACAAGTGATAAGTCTTTTTATGCTGGTTCTTATTTTTTCCGGCGCGGCGCAGACTGCGGTGATGGCCGATACGGCCGGAAATGTTTATGACGATGCGGGACTGCTTGATTCTGAAGAGACGGAAGATGTGAACAGCGGAATCGACGCGCTGAAATCAAAAACCGGATGGGAAGTTTTTGCGGTAACGACCGACAATGCACAGGGGAAAACGGCTGCCGCATATGCCGACGATTTTTATGACGGGCTTACGTCGGAAGATTCACACGGAATCGCGCTTCTGATTGATATGGATAACAGAGAGGTCTATATTTCCACATACGGCGAAGCGATTCGCTACCTGACCGATGCGCGGATTGAAGATATTCTTGACGAAGCGTTCGGTTACGCCGGAAGCGCCGAATACGGTCAGTGCTTTTTAACTATGCTAAACGGTGTGGAACGAAGCTACGATAACGGAATTGTAAAAGGGCAGTATAATTACGATACGGAAACGGGCAAGCGGTCGTATTACCGCAGCATTACTTTGGAGGAAGCGTTTGGGGCGCTTTTGCTTGCGGCGGGCGCGGCGGCAGCCGTATTTCTTATTACGCTGGGAAAATACCGGCTGAAAATCGGTACATATAATTACGATTACCGCAGTCACAGCAGAGTTGCACTTACAAATAAAGAAGACCGGCTGGTAAATCAGACGACGACGCATCACCGGGTTGAGCGGCAGACTACCGGCAGCAGCGGCGGCAGAAGCACGACCAGAAGCAGTACACATACCAGCAGCAGCGGCCGTACGCACGGCGGCGGAGGCAAAAAGTTTTAACGAACGTTTTTGTGCAAAAGTTTTCATTGGAAAAGAGGTTGCTTTGGCAGCCTCTTTGTGTTATTATCTTTCTGGCAAGGACAGTTGTAAGCGTGAAAAAAACATGCAAAACTTATGTTTTCAGTGGTAAGGACTTGATAGTTGTTTTGACAAAGGGGATAAGGATTTATGATTGAGAAGGAACAGTATTACGTACTGCGGAAACGGGCAGTGCCGGAAGTACTGCTGAAAGTAGTAGAGGCAAAACGCCTGCATGATTCCGGTAAGATGGCCTCCGTTCAGGAGGCGGTTGAACATGTCGGGATCAGCCGGAGTTCGTTTTATAAATATAAAGAAGATATTTTCCCTTTTCATGAGACGGCAAAGGGGAAAACAATTACGGTTGTGATACAACTGGAGGATGAGCCGGGAATTTTGTCTGCGGTATTAACAAAAGTAGCGGAGTTTCACGGGAATATTTTAACGATTCATCAGAGTATACCGATTAACGGAGTCGCTTCTCTTACATTAAGCATTGACATTCTGCCGGAGACGGGCGACGTTACGGAAATGGTGAATCAGATTGAGTCGGAGCCCGGAATCCATTATGTGAAAATTCTTGGGCAGGAAAAAAACTAAAAACGGGTATTCTTGTATTCGGGGATATGCCGTAAAAGGATCAGTTAGATTGGAGGAAAGATTTTAAGATGATAAAAGCAGCCGTTATGGGATATGGAACAATAGGTTCGGGGGTAGTCGAAGTACTTTCCAGGAACAGAGAGACGATTGCGAAACGGGCGGGCGATGTGATAGAAGTAAAATATGTGCTTGATCTCAGAGACTTTAAGGACGACCCGATTCAAAAGAAAATCGTTCATGACTACAGAATGATTGCGGATGACCCGGAGATTGCGATCGTAGTGGAAACGATGGGAGGCGTGGAGCCCGCATATACATTTGTAAAAGCAATGCTTACGGCGGGAAAGCATGTCACGACGTCAAATAAAGCGCTGGTTGCGGAGAAGGGGGCGGAGCTGATTGCGCTGGCACGGCAGAAAAAAGTAAACTTTATGTTTGAGGCCAGCGTGGGCGGCGGCATACCGATTATCAGGCCGTTAAACGCCTGTCTGACGGGCGACGTCATGGAAGAGATTACTGGAATTGTAAACGGTACGACCAATTATATGATGACGGAAATGACCGAGAAGGGCGTCGATTTTGACGAGGTATTAAAAGACGCGCAAAACAGAGGCTACGCGGAGAAGGATCCGACGGCGGATATTGAAGGATATGACGCGGGGCGTAAGATTGCGATTCTGACTTCCCTTGTGTGCGGAAAACAGACGGATTTTGAGGATGTGTACACGGAAGGCATTTCTCATATTACGGCTGCGGATATCAGGTATGCGAAGGAGATGGGCAGAGCGATTAAGCTGCTGGCGACAAGCAGAAGAGTCAAAACGTCATACGCGGTAATGGTAGCGCCGTTTCTGCTTCCCAAAACACATCCGCTTTACAGTGTGAACGGGGTATTTAATGCTATTTTTGTAAGAGGAAATGTTTCGGGCGACGTCATGTTTTACGGAAGCGGCGCCGGAAAGCTTCCGACAGCGGGCGCCGTTGTTTCGGATATTGTGGAAATGGCAAAGCATATTGATAAAAACATTCGAGTGGAATGGTCCCCGGAAAAATTGGCGCTTGCGGATTATACATGTTTTAAGAATCGGTTTTTTGTCCGGGCAAAAGCGGATAAAGCGAACGCGGTTGAGGCATTCGGCGGGATCACTGCCGTAGAAGCGGAAGGAATCGACGGGGAAATCGGATTTATTACAGAGAAAATGACCGAGGCGGAGTTTGAAAAAAGAGCTGCTTTGCTGCCCGGTATCATTCAGAAAATACGCGTTGCGGATTAGGGAGGCAGATTGTGAAATATATTGTGATTTTAGGAGACGGAATGGCGGATTTACCGATGGATGCGTTAGAAGGAAAAACGCCGCTTGAATATGCAAACACACCGAAAATGGATGAGCTTGCTTCTATGGGAGAAATCGGTATGGTACATACGATTCCGGACGGTATGAAGCCGGGCAGCGATACGGCAAATCTTTCGGTACTTGGATACAACCCCAAGAAGTTTTATTCGGGGCGTTCTCCGCTTGAGGCGCTTTCTATCGGAATACCCATGAAGGAGACCGATATTGCGCTGCGCTGCAATATCGTTACGCTTTCCGAAGAAGAGGAAGCGTATGCGGACCGCACGATTATCGACCACAGCTCCGGGGAAATCAGCACGGAGGACTGTGCGGTTTTACTGGAAGCGGTCAGAAAAGAGCTGGAGACAGAGGAATTTCATTTTTATACGGGCACGAGTTATCGCCATTGCCTGATCTGGGACAGAGGCGAGATTTTAGATCTGGTGCAGCCGCATGACGTACTCGGACAGACAATCGGCGATAAATTGCCAATGCATCCGAAGCTTCGGGAAATGATGGAGAAAAGTTATGATATTTTAGTCAGTCATCCGATTAATCTTGCGCGTAAAGAGGCGGGACTGCATCCGGCAAATTCCTGCTGGTTCTGGGGAGCGGGTACAAGACCGGCGCTTTTTCCGTTCAAAGAGCGGGCGCATTTAGACGGAGCAATGATATCCGCAGTCGATCTCTTAAAGGGAATCGCACAGGGCGCCTCCATGAAAGTGATCCATGTGGACGGTGCAAACGGCGGGCTTGATACTAATTATGAGGGAAAGGCACAGGCGGCGTTGGACGTTTTGACAAAGGGAGGCTGCGACTTTGTCTATGTACATCTGGAAGGGCCGGACGAAATGGGACATCAGGGGAGCGCAGAGAAAAAAATAAAAGCGATTGAGCGGCTGGACCAGCGGATTATTAAGCCGATTGCGGAGGGACTTCACGCCGCAGGCTGCGATTTTCGTATGGTCATTCTTCCGGATCATCCGACCCCGGTTTCGATTCGTACGCATACGGCGGACAGCGTGCCGTATCTGCTCTATGACAGCAGAAAACGGGAGAACCGTAACTGGCGCTATAATGAAAGAGAAGCTGCCGCGGCAGGAAATTATATTGCCAAAGGACATAAACTGCTCGATTATCTGCTGGAACTTTAAGACAGAAAACTGCGATACAAAATGAACGCGAAAAAACGTGCGAAGAAATGAGGAATTTTATGAAAATAATTGGAATTATCGGCGCAATGGAGCTGGAAGTAGAGACACTGAAATCAAAAATGGAAGTAAAGTCCGTCGAGAAGAAGGCCGGGATGCATTTTTACGAGGGTACCATAGACGGTGTGGAAGCCGTGATTGTAAGAAGCGGAATCGGAAAGGTAAACGCCGGTATCTGCGCACAGATTCTGGTAGACTTATTCGGCGTTACGCATATTATCAATACAGGCGTGGCAGGCTCTTTGGACGCGGCAATCAATATTGGAGATATCGTTATCAGTGAAGACGTATTGCAGCATGACGTGGATGCGACCGGCTTCGGTTATGCTCCGGGTGAAATACCGCAGCTTGGAACGATAAGTTTTCCGGCGGACGAAAAGATGGCGGCGCTTGCGAAAAGTGTCTGTGAAAAGGTGAATACCAAAATTAAAGCGTTTACCGGACGTATTGTCAGCGGCGATCAGTTTATCTGCGATAAAGCCGTAAAGGAGAAAATCAGCGCGGCATTCGGCGGGCTCTGTACGGAAATGGAGGGCGCCGCAATCGGGCAGGCGGCATATTTAAACAACGTCCCGTTTGTAATTTTAAGAGCGATCTCCGATAAAGCGGACAATTCGGCCGAAATGGATTATCCGGCGTTTGAAAGAGCGGCGGCGGAGCACTGTGCGAAGCTGGTGGAGGAGTTTATTTCGGAATTATAATCCTTTTTGTGAGAGAAATAAGGGGGGAATCGCGGGGATGGCATCATATATTATGGCGCTGGATGCGGGGACGACAAGCAACCGCTGCATTTTGTTCAACAGAGCGGGCGAGATTTGCGCGATGGCGCAAAAAGAATTTCAGCAGATATTTCCAAAGCCCGGCTGGGTTGAGCACGATGCGGACGAGATCTGGTCTTCTATGCTCGGCGTCGCCGTTGAGGCAATGAACAGAATCGGAGCGTCGGCGTCGGATATTGCGGCAATCGGCATTACAAACCAGAGAGAAACGTCGATCGTATGGAACAAAGAAACGGGCGAGCCGGTCTGCCATGCAATTGTATGGCAGTGCCGGAGGACGGCCGATATTGCGGACGATTTAAAGAAAAAGGGGTTAGAGGAAACTTACCGAAAAAAAACAGGGCTGATGATTGACGCCTATTTTTCCGCGACGAAGATTAAATGGATTCTGGATCATGTGGACGGAGCCAGAAAACTGGCGGAGGAAGGAAAGCTGTTGTTTGGGACGGTGGAAACATGGCTGATCTGGAAGTTTACAAAAGGAGGGGTTCATGTCACCGATTATTCTAACGCCTCCAGGACGATGCTGTTTAACATTAACCGTCTCTGCTGGGATAAGGAAATTTTAAACGAGCTGTCGATACCGGAGACTATGCTTCCAAAGCCCGTTCCGTCAAGCCAGGTTTACGGATACACGGACGCCGCTTTTTTCGGAGGGAAAATTCCGATTGCCGGAGCCGCGGGGGATCAGCAGGCGGCGCTTTTCGGGCAGGCCTGCTTTCATAAAGGAGAGGCAAAAAACACCTACGGAACCGGCTGCTTTCTTTTGATGAACACCGGGGAAACGCCGGTCTTTTCTGAAAACGGGCTGGTAACGACAATTGCATGGGGACTTGACGGCCATGTAAATTATGCGCTGGAGGGTTCTATCTTTGTGGCAGGCGCCGCGCTGCAATGGCTGCGTGACAATATGCGTTTAATTGACTCGGCTGCGGATTCGGAGTATATGGCAAACAAAGTGGAGGATACGCACGGCTGCTATGTGGTACCGGCGTTTACCGGACTCGGCGCGCCGCACTGGGATCAGTATGCAAGAGGCACTATTGTAGGCATTACCAGAGGAACCGATAAAAATCACATTATTCGCGCGACGTTAGAATCGATTGCGCTTCAGGTCTGCGACGTCATAGACGCCATGCGTGCGGATGCGGGAGCAGACTTAAAATCGTTAAAAGTGGACGGAGGAGCGAGCGCGAACAACTTTTTAATGCAGTTTCAGGCGGATATGACAAATGTTCCGGTGATACGTCCCCGGTGCGTGGAGTCGACCGCGCTCGGAGCCGCTTATCTGGCGGGCCTTGCAGTGGGATATTGGAAAAACAGCGACGAAGTACTGAACAATCAGAAACCGGACCGCGTTTTTTCACCGGAAATGCCGGAGACGGACAGACGGGAAAAAAGAAAAGGCTGGGAAAAGGCGGTTCGATATGCGTATGGCTGGGCAAAAGAGGAATCTGCGCAGGAATGAGGAAAGAAATGGAAGTAAGATTTTTACAAAGCAATGAGATACCGGCGGCTTCCGCTCTGGCAGCGGAGGTTTACCGTGCGTTTGTAGTTCCGTTTACAATGGCTCCGTATGAAGCGGAGCAGTTTTGGCGCTATGCGGATGCGAATCATTTAAGGAAGGAAGCGGTCTGCGGCAGGCTGTTTTTATGGGGAATCTTTGAGAACGGAGCAATGTGCGCAGTCGGAGCAATGCAGAATGTCGGACATATTACAATGCTTTATGTCAGGCAGCCATATCAGAGAAGAGGGTTTGCGACGCTGCTTTTAAATACGATGCGGGATTTTGCGTTTTTCCGGCTGCACACGGGCCGCGTAACGGCGTGCGTTTTTCCGAAGCACAATCTGCCGTTTTTTGGCAGGCGCGGGTTTTGCCGGATACCGGGGATACCGGAACAGGGCGCTTATATTCCGCTGGAATGCAGACAAGTGATGCTTTCGTACCCGAATCGGGCCGGATATATGCCGTACGGAAATTCCGGGGTGGTTTATGCCCAATATCCCTGCGAACAGATAAAGAAGAAAAGAACGGAAGTCGTTTATCCGACGAAAAAGGTCCGTATAAAAACAATTTTGCTTCTGGCAGCAGTCACGCTTGCACTTTGTTTTATGGTGGGAATCGGATACTCCGTTTATCATATTGCAGCGGATGGTCTGCTTTGCATAATGTAAATATATGGTTGGATTAATTTTCTTACAAAACAGTTGAAAATCATTCTGCGATATGGTAAACTCATAACAATTTAATATGGGAACGCAAGAGGGAGTTCTCTCGTGTTCCTGTTCAAAAAAGAAAAAACGGAAGCGTTTTTTTTTTTTGCGCGGGAAACGCCGGAAAACAGCATATAAAGGAAAGGACAGGGATAATATGAAAGCTTTTTTGATACTTGAAGACGGAACCGTATTTACCGGAACCGGAATAGGATCCGGAAAAGAGGTTGTCAGTGAAATCGTATTTAATACCTCAATGACCGGCTATTTGGAGGTTTTAACTGATCCGTCTTATGCCGGACAGGCTGTAGTCATGACATATCCGCTGATTGGCAATTACGGAATCACGCCGGATATGGAATCAAAACGTCCCTGGCCGGACGCCTATATTGTCAGAGAATTATCGAGAATGCCAAGTAATTTCCGCTCGGAAGGAACGATTCAGGGATTTCTGGAAAAATACGATATTCCGGGGATCGCAGGAATCGATACGAGAGCGCTTACCAAAATTCTCCGGGAAAAGGGAACCATGAACGGCATGATTACCAGAGACGAAAACTACACAATGGAGGACGTTCTTTCGCGGCTGAAAGCATATCGCACGGGAAATGTCGTGGAGAAAGTAACCTGTAGGGAAAAATATGTACTGCAGGGAAAAAAGGGCGCTGCTTTACAGAAAAAAATTGCGCTGCTGGATCTGGGGGCAAAGGACAATATCGCCCGTTCTTTAACGCAACGCGGCTGTGAAGTGACCGTTTATCCGGCGCATACGGCTGCGGAAGAAATCTTATCCTCAGGCTGCGACGGGGTGATGTTAAGCAACGGCCCTGGAGATCCGAAAGAATGTACCGAAATTATAAAGGAGATAAAAAAGCTGTATGATTCCGACCTGCCTGTTTTTGCAATCTGTCTGGGACATCAGCTTATGGCGCTTGCCGTCGGTGCGGATACCTACAAAATGAAATATGGGCACCGGGGAGGGAATCATCCGGTTAAGGATTTGAAAACGGGACGCGTCTATATTTCTTCTCAGAATCATGGTTATGTCGTGGATACGGAGCGCCTTGACGAAGCAGTTGCAAGACCGGCGTTTATAAATGTAAACGACGGGACGAACGAAGGGCTTGAATACGTCGGAAAAAAGATTTACACCGTACAGTTTCATCCGGAGGCGTGTCCCGGACCGCAGGATTCGGGTTATTTATTTGACCGCTTTATCGACATGCTGGATTAAGAAGGAGGATTGGATATGCCAAAAAATAACGAGATAAAAAAGGTACTTGTCATCGGGTCCGGGCCGATTGTCATCGGACAGGCCGCGGAATTTGATTATGCGGGCACACAGGCATGCCGTTCTTTAAAAGAAGAAGGGATAGAAGTAGTTCTGGTCAATTCGAATCCGGCGACGATTATGACAGATAAAGAAATTGCGGACGAAGTATATATCGAGCCCCTGACAGTCGGCGTTTTGGAACAGATTATCGCAAAGGAAAGACCGGACAGCGTCCTTCCGACGTTAGGCGGACAGGCAGGATTAAATCTCGGAATGGAGCTGGAAGAGAAGGGGATTCTTGCGAAATACGGAGTAAAGCTGATTGGTACGAGCGCTGAGACGATTTTTAAGGCGGAAGACCGTCAGGCATTTAAAGATACAATGGAAAAAATAGGCGAGCCGTGCGCGGCTTCGCAGGTAGTTAACAACGTACGGGACGGGATTAAGTTTACGAATACCATCGGATATCCGGTTGTGCTGCGGCCCGCATTTACGCTTGGCGGCAGCGGCGGCGGAATCGCGCATAATGAAACGGAGCTTGTGGAAATTTTAACAAACGGCCTGCGCTTAAGCCGCGTCGGGGAGGTATTGGTAGAACGCTGCATCGCGGGCTGGAAGGAAATCGAATACGAAGTCATGCGGGATGCCGCAGGCAATTGTATTACGGTTTGTAATATGGAAAACATTGATCCGGTCGGCGTGCATACCGGAGACTCTATTGTAGTTGCGCCTTCTCAGACGCTGGGCGATAAGGAATACCAGATGCTTCGTACATCTGCATTAAATATCATATCGGAATTAAATATTACGGGAGGATGCAATGTACAGTATGCGCTTCATCCGACCAGTTTTGAATATTGCGTAATCGAGGTCAATCCGCGTGTTTCGCGTTCATCGGCGCTTGCCTCAAAGGCGACCGGCTATCCGATTGCAAAGGTTGCGGCAAAGATTGCGCTGGGTTATACGCTGGATGAAATTAAGAATGCGATTACCGGAAAAACCTATGCGAGCTTTGAACCGATGCTTGATTATTGCGTCGTAAAGATTCCAAGACTTCCGTTTGACAAGTTCCTTACGGCAAAGCGGACGCTGACGACACAGATGAAGGCAACCGGAGAAGTCATGAGTATTTGCGACAATTTTGAAGGGGCGCTGATGAAGGCAATCCGCTCCTTAGAACAGCATGTAGACAGTCTGATGTCATACGATTTTTCCGACTTAAGCAAGGAAGAACTTTTCGCGCATCTTGAAATTGTAGACGACCGCAGAATTTGGGTGATTGCGGAAGCGATCCGGCGCGGCATTTCCTATGAAACCATTCATAATATTACTATGATAGACAATTGGTTTATCGATAAAATTGCAATTCTGGTAGAGATGGAAGAGGCGTTAAGAAAAGGGCCGCTCACATCGGAACTTTTAAAAGAAGCAAAGCGTATCGAGTTTCCGGACACCGTGATAGCGGCGCTTACGGGAAAAACAGAGAGAGAAATACACGATATGCGTTATGAAAACGGAATTGTGGCGGCTTATAAAATGGTCGATACCTGCGCCGCGGAATTTGAAGCAAGCACGCCTTACTATTATTCCGTCTTCGGCAGCGAAAATGAGGCTGCGATAACCAATCCGGCGAAAAAGGTTCTCGTCTTGGGTTCGGGCCCGATTCGAATCGGACAGGGGATCGAATTTGATTACTGCTCCGTACACAGCACATGGGCGTTTTCCAGGGAAGGCTGGGAAACGGTGATTGTCAATAACAATCCGGAAACCGTTTCGACGGATTTCGACATTGCGGATAAGCTTTATTTTGAGCCGCTGACGCCGGAAGATGTGGAAGCGATTGTAAGACTGGAAAAACCGGACGGAGCGGTGGTGCAGTTCGGCGGGCAGACCGCGATTAAGCTGACGGAAAGCCTTATGAAAATGGGCGTTAAAATCCTGGGGACGAAGGCGGAGGATGTCGACGCGGCCGAGGACAGAGAGCTGTTTGATAAAATACTGGAAGAGACGGAAATTCCGAGAGCGGCCGGCGGCACCGTATTTACAGCGGAGGAAGCAAAAGAGGTTGCAGGACGTCTGGGTTATCCGGTGCTCGTAAGACCGTCGTACGTTCTGGGCGGACAGGGGATGCGGATTGCTTTTAACGACGAAGAAATCGAGGAATTTATCGGAATTATTAACCGGATCGCACAGGATCACCCGATTCTTGTAGATAAATATCTTCAGGGAAAGGAAATCGAGGTTGACGCCGTCTGCGACGGCACGGATATTTTAATTCCGGGCATCATGGAGCATATCGAGCGGACCGGCGTCCATTCGGGAGACAGCATTTCGGTATATCCGGCTCCGACCATCAGCGAAGCGGTTCGGGAAATGATTGTAGAATATACGAAACGTCTTGCGAAAGCGCTTCATGTAGTGGGACTGATCAATATTCAGTTTATTGTAATGGACGAACAGGTTTATGTCATTGAGGTCAATCCGCGTTCTTCAAGAACGGTGCCTTACATCAGCAAAGTTACGGGGATTCCGATTGTGGATCTGGCGACGAAAGTTATTATCGGAAATACAATCCGCGGCATGGGTTACGAACCGGGGCTTGCTCCGGAGGCGGATTATATTGCGATAAAAATGCCGGTATTTTCATTTGAAAAGCTGCGCGGCGCGGAAATTTCGCTCGGACCGGAAATGAAGTCGACCGGAGAATGTCTGGGAATTGCAAAGACCTTTAACGAGGCCCTTTATAAAGCTTTTCTGGGGGCGGGCGTTGAGCTGCCGAAATATAAGCAGATGATTATCACCGTGAAAGACGCAGACAAACCGGAGGCCGTGGATGTGGCAAAGCGTTTTGAAGAGCTGGGATACCGGATTTACGCGACCAGAAGCACGGCAAAATATTTAAAAGAGCATGGGGTAGAAGCCCGCAGGGTGAACAAGCTCTCACAGGAATCTCCGAATGTCATGGATCTGATTTTAGGTCACAAAATAGATCTTGTCATCGATACGCCGACACAGGGGAACGGCGATAAGACAAGAGACGGCTTTTTAATCCGCAGAAATGCGATTGAAACGGGGGTATACTGCATTACGGCAATGGATACGGCAAATGCGCTGGCAAGAAGCCTGGAAACGGCTACCGACACGCTGACGCCGATTGATATCGCAAAAGTAAAAACCATATAATTTCATAGTTTCATATAAAAAAACTGGATTCATTTGTAGGATTTTGTGGAAAAATACCGAATTTTATTGAATTAAAGGGGTGAATATGCTAAAATAAGCAAATAGAAAAAGCAATGAATTACGGTTTTGCTGTCGTTGTAATTACAACGGCGTAAAGGGGAAGGGTGAAGTATGCAGTTAGTATATACGAACGAAAATTGTATCGGCTGCAATAAATGTATCAGGGCCTGCAGCTGTGTTGGGGCTAATATTTCGGCTGTGGTGGACGGTAAGGACAGAATCGAGGTAGATCCGACAAAATGTATTGCGTGCGGGGCGTGTATGGATGCCTGCGAGCACAGCGCAAGAGAATACAATGACGATACGTTACAGTTTTTTGAGGATTTAAAGCGGGGTGAACGAATTTCGCTTTTGATTGCCCCGGCTTTTAAGGCCAATTATCCTTCGGAGTACGAATCCGTGCTGGGAGGATTGAAAAGTCTTGGCGTAAACCGGATGATTAACGTATCCTTCGGGGCGGATATTACCACCTGGGGCTATCTGAATTATATCAGTAAATATCACTTTACCGGAGGAATCTCACAGCCCTGTCCGGCAATTGTCGGCTATATTGAGCGCTATATTCCAGATCTGCTGCCTCGTCTGTTCCCGGTACAGAGTCCTTTAATGTGCGCGGCAATCTATGCCAGAAAGCAGATGGGCATTACCGATAAACTGGCGTTTATCAGTCCCTGCGTAGCAAAAAAAATGGAAATCCAGGATCCAAATAACGGGGGATTGGTTACTTATAACGTAACGTTTGACCATCTGATGAAATACGTCAGGGAGAACCGTATTTCCGGTTCTCTGGCAAGCGATGAAATCGAATACGGACTTGGGTCCGTCTATCCGAATCCGGGCGGATTGAAGGAAAACGTTTACTGGTTTTTGGGCGAAGACATCTTCATCAGACAAATTGAAGGCGAAAAGCATGTGTATCACTATCTGATGAATAACAGAGACGAGATCGCCCAGGGCAGGACGAAGTATCTCTTTATGGACGCGTTAAACTGCGCGGAAGGATGCCTTTACGGCACCGGCGTAGAGGCGCAAAAGGCTGCCTGCGACGACGCGTTTTACAATGTGCAGCAGATAAAGGCCGCCTGCAAAAAGAACGGAAAAAGCGGCGCCTGGTCGAGAAATCTGACTCCGGCCGCTCGATTAAAGAAGCTGAATAAGCAGTTTTCGGGGCTGAGATTGGAGGACTATCTCAGAAAGTACACGGACCGCTCGGCGGAATGCGCGTTTAATGAGCCGACGCGCGAGGAACTGGAGCAGGTTTACATAAAAATGAAAAAAGACACGCCGGAGTCCCGGACGATTAACTGCGGCTGCTGCGGTTACGAAACGTGCGAAGACATGGCAAAGGCGATTTACAACGGATTTAACAGACGCAGAAACTGCATTTATTATATGAAGCGCCGGACGGAAATCGAAAAAGAACATGCGGAAGAGCTTGCACAGGCCGTAGAGCTTGAGAAAGAAGAAATCAAAGACCGTCAGGCCGTTACGATTGAGATTGTAAAGAGCGTCAACGAGATGTTTGAGGATTTGTATCGTTCGGTAGACGATATGGCAAGCGGGAATGAGAGCAACGCCGAAGAGAGCACCGGTATTTCCGGCGATATGCTTCACTTGAAGGAGTTCTGCGAAAAGTTAGACGAGTCCATGCATCAGATCGAAGGGCTTTTAAATGAGCTGGGCGAAAACAATAAAGAAGTGGTATCCATCGCTTCGCAGACGAATCTGCTTGCTTTAAATGCCAGCATTGAAGCGGCGAGAGCCGGAGACGCAGGCCGCGGGTTTGCGGTTGTGGCAAGCGAAATCAATCAGCTTGCATCCAATTCAAAGGATACGGCTGTGCGAAGTAATTCCAACCAGGAAAAAGTACTGAAATCAATTGAAGATATTTTAAAAGACACCAAAGAGCTTATGGCTGTTATTGCGGGAGTCAACGACAGAACGCAGAATCTGGCGGCCTCTTCCGAGGAAATTGCAGCGTCGTCGGACGTTATCGTTCGTACGGCGGATAATGTAAAACAGGAATTAGATAAACTAACAATGTAATAATATTCGAAGGCAGAGAGGTATAAAGAATGCTGCAAAACAGGAACGACTGTTTTGCAGCATTCTTTTTTTCGGAAAAAGAGATTGACAAATCTGTATATAAAGTGTATATATTGATATATACAGTAAAAGCACAGTTAAAGGACGGGAAAAACGCGGAATGCTGGAAACCGGGCGGATATGAGGCGGTTAGGGAGAAGAGGGGGATAGGCATGTTAAAAGTAGAGCGCGCAGTAAAACAAATCGGGGATTTTAAGCTCGGACCCGTTTCAATAGAGCTTTCGGGCGGTTATATTATGGGACTGATCGGTCAAAACGGTTCGGGAAAAACGACCTTGTTACATCTGATTGCAGGACTGCTGCGGCCCAAAGAGGGGGACGTTTCTGTTTTTGGCAAAAGCTATCAGACGTCGGAGCGGGCAATCCGGGAGGGGCTTGGCGTCGTATTGCAGGAACGAATGTTTGAAGCGCACCGGACGCTGGAGGAGAACGGAAATGATTACGGAAAATACTATGAAAACTACCGCAGGGAAAAGCTTTTAAACCGCATCGAGAGGTTCGGGCTTATCCCGAAACAAAAATATAAAAATTTATCAAAAGGAGAGGAATTAAAGTTCCAGCTTGCTTTTGCGCTGGCGCATGAACCGAAGCTTTTACTCTTAGACGAACCTACCGCTAATTTTGACCCGGAATTTCGAGAAGAATTCTTTTTGGTTTTAAAGGAATTTATTGCAGACGGAGCGCACAGCGTAATTCTGGCGACGCATTTGACCGAGGATCTGGATCGGATTGCGGATTATATTACCTGGCTGGAAAAAGGAAAACAATTGTTTTCTACAGATATAGAAAATCTCCGTGATATGTATCGGATGGCAGCGGGGGAACATTACAAAGTCATGCTGCTTCCGCAGGAGAATATTATCTGTATGGAACAGGGAAGTTTCGGTACAAAAGCATTGGTGCGGCATAAAAGGCGTCTTGATTATCACGGGCTTGAGACGTCAAGGCCGTCGCTGGAGGAATTGATGTATTTTATTACGAGACGGAAAAATGAGCCGTATCAATAGAAAAGGAGGGAAGAAAATGATCGTTCATGTTTTCTGCGATTATCTGAATGCATTTCGGTGGGGAAAAATAAAGGAAGCATTCGGTAATTTTACTTTCGGTTGGTTATTTATCTATGTCCTGGTAATTTATCCGTTTATGATCCTTCGTATCTGGGAGGACAACTGGTTTTCCTATTACGGAAGTGTCATACCGGCATGTTTTATCGGATTTTCCATGTGTGTAACGGAAGTTCGTCTGCCGAAGCTTATGCTGCTTTGTCCGTTAGATCGGGAGGAGCGGAAAAAATATCTGTATCTGATGTTTGCGGCGCGCCTCTTTGTCCCGATGACGCCGGGACTGGTGTTATACGGCGTCGGCTGTTATCGGATCAATGTGTCTCCGGTATGCTGCGCCGTAGGAATTTTTTCGCTGTTTTCTTTTGCGCTCTGCGCTTGCATTTCTTCTTCCTGGCAGCGAAACGGATATAAAAACGGCAAATGGAGCGGGCGTCGTCCGCAAAGAGAGATACCGGAAGAACTGAAGGGACTGGAACCGGCGGGACTGACCGGAGTCGGCGTCGGGATTGTGTTACTGGCGGGAAGCGTTGCGTTTATGAACTTTGGGACATGGCGCTGGCTTGATGCCGTATGGGCGGCCGCAATCGTTCTGGAGCTGATTTTAGATATTCTGGCCGTCAGATATATCAGGCCGGTTGTAGAAATTGCCGCGGATTACGAGCGGACCTGCGATTATTTAGATAATTGACGAAGCAATAGTAAATACGTTTCTGGTAAGGGCATATCCCGGATGTGGCCGGTAGATATGAAAAGGGTAGATTTATGAAAATGATAATAAAACCGCAGGGGACAATGGCAATTTATGAACAGATTGTAAATCAGTTAAAGAATGCCGTTGTATCAGGCGAATTGAGCGCCGGAGAGGCACTGCCCTCCATAAGGGCGCTGGCGGGCGAGCTGCAGGTCAGTGTGATTACGACAAAGCGCGCCTATGAAGAGCTGGAAAAGGAAGGACTGATCCGTTCTGCAGCCGGAAAAGGATTTTATGTCTGCGAATACAATAAGGACTACCTGAAGGAAAAACAGCTGATTATGATAGAGTCGCGTTTAACGGAGCTGATTCATGAGGCGAAGGGAGCGGGGCTAAGCTGTGAAGAATTGTTGGAAATGACGGAAACTCTTTATCGGGATGGAGTGTAAGAGGAAGCGGACGCTTGAAACGCCGGCTTCACCGGTCGGGAACGGGAGGAAATACATGGATGACAAGACGACATTGAAATTTTCACATGTGACGGGAAAAGGAAAAAAATTCGGATTAAAGGACGTCAGCTTTTCGCTGCCCGCAGGATATCTGATGGGGCTTGCCGGGAAAAACGGAGCGGGGAAGACGACTCTGATCGATTATATTATGAATCCGAATATCCGTTATAGCGGAACCATTTCAATTGATGGAATGGATATTCGCAAGGATTTTACGGCGGCGAAGGACAAAATAGGATTTGTCTCCGAAGAGAATCGTTTTTTTGAGACATATTCAGCCGCAGTAAATGCAAAGCTTCTGGGAAGATTTTATAAACAGTGGGATGCGAAGCTCTTTGATACGGTGTTACGGGAGACGGGGGTTTCCGGCGCAAGGACGGTCGGGCAAATGTCGCGCGGAGAGCGGTTTAAATTCCAGATGGCGTTTGCAATGGCGCACCGGCCGGTCTTATATCTGCTCGACGAGGCCACGGCGGGCATGGACCCGGTTTTTCGAATTGATTTCTTTAAAATGCTCCATAAAGTCATTGAATCGGGCGAGGCTTCCGTTTTATTAACCAGTCATATTCAGGAGGAACTCGTGCAGAAAACAGACTATACCGGGATTTTGGAAAAAGGAATTATGACAAAGTTTGGAGAAAGTGTGGAAGTATGGAAAGAAAAAACGAATACGAACGGATAAAAAGCTTTTTTAAAGACTACAGCTTCATACGGTCGGATTGCACGCCGTTTCTGATGCTATCAATCTTTTTTGAGCTGTTTCACGGAGTGGCGATGATGGTGCCGTATCAGGAGGCGGTACTTGACGGCGCCGTCTATCTTGTACCGATGACGACCGGTATTTTCGGCCCGGCCTTTTATCTGATTCCGTCTTTTCTGACGGTGGGGAAGGGAAAACGAATGAAAATCGGGGAACTGTTAAAGTATTTGCCGGTGGAAAGAAAGTATCTGAAAAGATTTCGTGCAGAGCGGCTCGCTGTTTTTGTATGCAGAGTGTTTCCGGTTTTCTTCTGCTTACAGCTTTTGTTTTCCGGTCTGTATTACCGGGAGATTGGAATCGGAAACATTCTTTACGCTCTGTGCTTTGGCCTGTTCTGGCCGTTTTTATCGAATTTGTGTATGATTTTATGGAATGGAGAGAAATAAAAATCAGCAGGCCCTTTTCCTGTGAAACGCAATGCTTCCGGGAGTATGGGCCTGCTTCTATTTGCTGCGGACGATCTGCGGGATCAGTTCTGCCGCTGTTCGATCTTTTCCTTCGCACGACGGAACCGTTCCGTCGTTTTCTGTAAATGAGCGTCCGCGGAAAAATGCTCCAGACTGTTTTCGTCGATTCGGATCCGGTTATCCATGGTCTTCATAATATCGACAATTTTTAGTTCGCTTCCGATATTCGGATCGCTTAAATCGTAGAGCTGATTGTCTTTAAAGTTTAAAATCATAGGATGAAGCAGATCGTCCGGGTTCTCTGCTACGACAAGTCCTTTTTCCCCGTTAGAGAAATCCAGACATGCGCCCGGAGGAAGAATGTGGATGCAGTTTGCAAGCGCTGCAACCGCGCTGGGCTTGAACAGGCGGCTGTTCTTTTTCAGATATTTGATCGCGATAAGCTCGGATACGGGCGGCTGGTCAAGACTCATAGCCGTCATACGGTCAAACTTATCCGCAACTTTCAGAATATCGGCAAACAATTTGATTTCGGGAGATACCTCTTTCGGTTTGGCGGATGCGCTGCTTTCGTAAACAAACTGTTTCATGATCTCAAGACCTAATCTGGAAATGCCGGATTCGTCCGCAAACGTTCGTATGGTCTCAAATCCCTTTTCAAGATTCTGCTGAATCGCGTCATATTCGCTGACCGTCAGATTCTCCCCTTTTTCAAGAATGGAGCGCGGTACATAGAGATAACCGAAATCATAGAGAAGCGCGGCGGTAACAAGGGCCTGCTCCTGCTCAGGGTTAAACTTCATCTCATTTGCAAGCATGGCTGCAAGAATGGCGACACTGATGGAGTGCTTATAGGCGAAGTCTGCGGAACTGCGCAGATTCTGAGTAAAGTTCAGCTTATGGTTTAGCGAGCCGTAACGGCTAATGATATTGTTCGTAAGCTCTACAATGCCGGAAGCAGCTTTCCCTGCCGTCAGTCGATCCATACAGTCCTTGATTTTAAACATGTAGATAGTCTGAAACTGTTCGAATTCGATATCCTCTTTGGAAAGCGGCGGCACCGGTTCCGCCGGTTCGAGGATAAAAAGACCGATCAGTCCGAAATTCTCCACGCTGTTAATACCCTGTACCGTTAGCTGGGTATTTCTTTCGTAGAGGAGAACGCCCATCTTGTTATAGATTGGCTTTGCCAGGCGCATACCCGGCCTTAAATCCGATGTTTTCACAAATTGCATAGATATAACCATTCCTTTCAGATTCTAAAGTATGCAGTGCTTTTGTCACGAAAAGCAATTGTATGAGAAAAAGTACTATATTAACCATATAATAGCATATTGAAAGCTTAATTACAATCTGCTATCATAAGACAAATAACATTTTTTTTAAGGGGATGGCGGTTCCTATGAATAGAATACCGATGAAAAGAGTTTTGGCTGCATTTCTGGTTCTTTGTATCCTGACGCTTACGACGGTGTATGCGGAGGTTACGCAGGACGATATCGATGCGGCAAAAGACGAGCTTGACAAATTAGAAGATCAGAAGGACAATGCCGAGAACGCCGCAGAAAATTACGCGGGGGAGCGGGAAAAGCTCAATGGGGATTTGAATAGTTTAAACGGCCAGCTTCAGAGTATCGCCGCTTCCATGAATGAGCTGGAAGGAAAAATTGCGAACAAGGAATTTGAAATTGCCGCTGCAACAGATTCACTTGCCGCGGCGGAGTTAAAGTCGGCCGATCAGTATGAAAATATGAAAAGGCGTATTCAGTTTATGTATGAAAACGGAAATACGTCTCTGCTTGTCGCGTTGTTTGAATCCGGCTCCATATCGGAATTTTTAAACCGTGCGGCGTATATTTCCGATATCAATCAGTATGACAGAGAAAAACTGGAAGAATTTGAAACGCTGCAGCGGGAGATTGCGGAGAACAAGCAGAAGCTGGAGGCGGACAGGAACGAGCTTCTGGCGCTACGCACGGATATGGAGGACAAGCAGAATACCGTAAACAGCCTGATTCAGGCGACCAGAGCGAATCTGTCGAATGCGGAGGCAAATCTGGCGGGAGCGCTCGGAAATATTGAGGATATTGAAGAAAAGATCAGAAAGATGGAGGAATACGAGCGGCAGCTGGAGGAACAGAAGGCCAAAGAGGACGCCGCGAGACTCGCCGCAATAAAAGAACAGGAGGCCGAGGATACCTCCGGCGTTATATACATACCGGAAGAAAGCGATTTATATCTGCTGGGGGCCATTATTCAGTGCGAAGCGGAAGGAGAGCCCTACGAAGGAAAACTGGCGGTGGGAAGCGTTGTTTTAAACCGGGTAAAGAGTTCTTATTTTCCGAATACAATATCCGGCGTGATCTATCAGTCGGGACAGTTTTCCCCGGTTGCCAGCGGGCGGTACGAATACCGGCTTCAGGCGGGGGTCAACGAAGAATGTATGCGGGCGGCGCAGGAAGTGCTCGATGGAAATATTACGCTGAACTGTCTGTTTTTCCGGACGAACAACGGCATTATAACGGGGATCGTAATCGGAAATCACGTATTTTATTAATGAAAAGAAAACGGCAAAACAGCCGGCAGTACGAAAAAGAACGTTTTTGTGAAAAATATACAAAAAACGTTCTTTTTTGCAGATAAATCTATTGCAATAGAATTGAAAATATGATAGCATGAACAAGTACGGAAAAGCTTGAAAAATGTCTGAATACATATCATCGTACCCGAATATATCAGAGACAGGGGAATCCATTCCGTCGTGCGGCATTACGAATACGACCGCATGCGGATCTGCATTGTGCAGAAATTATTTTTTTGCAAAAGATTGTTAAAAAATTAACAGCATTTTTCAGCAAACTTTATTTTTTAAGAAGGAGACGAGAAAATGGCAAACAAAGTAGTTTTAGCAGGCGCATGCCGTACTGCAATCGGTAAAATGGGTGGGGCTTTAAGCAATACTCCGGCGGCAGATCTGGGAGCAATCGTAATTAAGGAAGCGTTAAACAGAGCAGGCGTAAAGCCTGAACAGGTTGACGAAGTATTAATGGGCTGCGTAATTCAGGCCGCTCAGGGACAGAACGTTGCACGTCAGGCTTCTATCAAGGCAGGTCTGCCGATCGAAGTTCCGGCCGTTACATTGAACGTGGTATGCGGTTCCGGATTAAAGTGCGTCAATGAAGCGGCTGCACTGATCCAGTCAGGACAGGCGGACATTGTTGTTGCGGGCGGTATGGAAAATATGTCTATGGCTCCGTATGCCATGACAAAGGCTCGTTTTGGATATCGTATGAACAATGCGACAATTATCGACACAATGGTAAACGATGCTCTGACAGATGCGTTCAACCACTATCATATGATGATTACGGCTGAAAACGTATGTGATAAATATGGTCTTACGCGTGAAGAACTGGATGCATTTTCCGCAAACAGCCAGCAGAAATGCGAGAAGGCAATCGCGGAAGGCAAGTTCAAAGACGAGATCGTACCGGTTCCGGTTAAAGTTAAGAGAGAAGTTGTAGATTTCGTAACGGATGAAGGTCCGCGCCCGGGAACGACAGCCGAATCTCTGGCTAACTTAAAATGCTGCTCCGGTAAGGAAGGCGGACTTGTTACGGCAGGAAATGCTTCCGGTATCAACGACGGCGCCGCTGCAATCGTTGTTATGAGCGAAGAGAAGGCAAAAGAACTTGGCGTGAAGCCGATGGCTGCATGGGTAGCAGGCGCGCTTGGCGGCGTAGAGCCGGAAATCATGGGCGTTGGACCGGTTGCTTCCACCAGAAAGGTACTTGCAAAGACAGGACTTACTATTGACGATATGGACTTAATCGAGGCAAACGAAGCGTTTGCGGCGCAGTCCGTTGCAGTTGCAAGAGATTTGAATTTCGATATGTCCAAAGTAAACGTAAACGGCGGCGCAATCGCGCTCGGACATCCGGTAGGAGCTTCCGGCTGCCGTATCCTTGTTACGCTGCTGCATGAAATGCAGAAGAGAGGATCAAACAGAGGTCTTGCTACTCTTTGCATCGGCGGCGGAATGGGCTGCTCTACAATTGTTGAGAAATACGAATAATTACCAGGGGTTTTTTGTTTAAAATATAGAATTCAGGAGGAACGACAATGAAAGTTGGAATTATTGGAGCGGGAACAATGGGTTCCGGAATCGCTCAGGCATTTGCACAGACAGAAGGATACGAAGTATATCTGTGCGATATCAACGAAGAATTTGCAGCAAACGGAAAAAATAAAATTGCAAAGGGCTTTGCAAAGAGAGTTGAAAAAGGCAAGATGAATCAGGAAGACGCCGATAAGATTCTTGCAAAGATTACTACCGGCGTAAAAGATATTTGTACAGACGCCGATCTGGTAGTGGAAGCTGCGCTTGAAGTAATGGATATTAAGAAACAGACCTTTAAGGAATTACAGAACATTGTTCCGTCCACCTGTATGTTTGCGACGAATACTTCTTCCCTTTCCATTACGGAAATCGGAGCAGGTCTTGACAGACCGGTTATCGGAATGCATTTCTTCAATCCGGCTCCGGTTATGAAGCTGATCGAAGTAATTAAAGGAGAGAATACGCCGGATGAATTAAGAGATAAGATTGTAGAAATTTCCAAAGCAATCGGCAAGACTCCGGTAGAAGTAAACGAAGCTGCAGGATTTGTAGTAAACAGAATCTTAATCCCGATGATTAACGAAGGTATCGGAATTGTTGCGGACGGCGTTGCATCGGTAGAAGGCGTTGACACGGCTATGAAATTAGGCGCAAATCACCCGATGGGACCGTTGGAGCTGGGGGATCTTGTAGGCCTTGACATCGTTCTTGCAATTATGAACGTATTATATGACGAGACAGGCGATCCGAAGTATCGTCCGCATCCGCTTCTTAAAAAGATGGTCCGCGCAGGAAAGTTAGGACGCAAGACCGGAATCGGTTTCTACGATTACAGCAAATAAACCGTATTTGCAGCAGACACCTGCCGTAGGGGATACGGCAGTGTCTGCATTATAAATTCAGGAAATGAGGTAAAAAAATCATGGATTTCTCTTTAGATAAAAAACATGAAATGGCGCGTTCTCTGTTCAGAGAATTTGCCGAGAATGAAGTTAAGCCGCTTGCACAGGAAGTGGATGAGACAGAAGAATTCCCGATGGAAACAGTGAAGAAAATGCAGAAAAACGGTTTTATGGGGATTCCGGTGCCGAAGGAATACGGCGGACAGGGATGCGATCCGCTTACATATGTAATGTGCGTAGAAGAATTATCGAAAGTATGCGCAACAACAGGCGTTGTTGTATCCGCGCATACATCTCTCTGCATTGATCCGATTTTAACATACGGAACGGAAGAACAGAAGCAGAAATATGTAAAACCGCTTGCAACGGGAGAAAAGCTCGGCGCATTTGCACTGACGGAACCGGGCGCGGGCACGGACGCTCAGGGCGCGCAGACGAAGGCGGTGCTGGACGGCGACGAGTGGATTTTAAACGGTTCGAAATGCTTCATTACGAACGGTAAAGTAGCGGATGTTTATATTGTTATTGCAATTACAAGCGTTGTGGAAGACAAGAGAGGCAGAAAGAAAAAGAATTTTTCTGCTTTTATCGTAGATAAAGGAGCGCCGGGCTTCTCATTCGGAACAAAGGAAAAGAAAATGGGTATCCGCGGTTCCTCTACATATGAGTTGATTTTTGAGGACTGCAGAATTCCGAAGGAAAATCTTCTCGGACCGGAAGGAAAAGGTTTCCCGATCGCAATGCATACGCTTGACGGCGGACGTATCGGTATCGCGGCTCAGGCGCTTGGTATTGCAGAAGGCGCATTGGACAGAGCAATTGCTTATACAAAAGAAAGAAAGCAGTTCGGACGTTCCATTGCACAGCAGCAGAATACGCAGTTTAAGCTGGCTGATATGGCTGCGAGAATCGAGGCTGCACAGCTTCTGGTTTATAAAGCGGCAATGGCGAAGGCGACACAGAAGGTTTACTCCGTAGAGGCTGCAAAAGCAAAATTATTTGCGGCAGAAACCGCTATGGCAGTTACTACAGAAGTGGTACAGTTGTTCGGCGGTTATGGATATATCAGAGAATATGACGTAGAGCGTATGATGCGCGATGCGAAGATTACCGAGATTTACGAAGGAACAAGCGAGGTTCAGAGAATGGTAATCTCAGGCGCGCTGCTGAAATAGCAGGTCGCATTTTATAGTAATTCGGCAAAATAATAGAATAAGGAGTGAAATACCGTGAAGATAGTTGTATGTATTAAACAGGTACCCGATACAAAGGGCGGCGTCAAATTTAACCCGGACGGTACATTAGACAGAGCTGCGATGCTTACCATCATGAATCCGGATGATAAAGCAGGTTTGGAAGCAGCGCTTAGATTAAAAGAGCAGTATGGAGCAGAAGTTACGGTCCTTACAATGGGTCTTCCGAAGGCCGACGAGGTTTTGCGTGAGGCAATGGCAATGGGAGCCGACAGAGGAATTCTTGTGACGGACCGCGTTTTGGGCGGAGCCGATACCTGGGCAACATCTACTACGATTGCAGGAGCAATTCGTAATCTGGAATATGATTTAATTATTACAGGACGTCAGGCAATCGACGGCGATACGGCGCAGGTAGGACCGCAGATTGCGGAGCACCTCGGACTGCCGGTAATTTCCTATGCGCAGGATATTAAAATTGACGGCGATTCTGTAATCGTTCAGCGTCAGTACGAAGATAGATATCATGAGTTAAAAGTAAAAATGCCCTGTTTAATTACAGCGCTTTCCGAATTAAACCAGCCGCGTTATATGACGCCGGGCGGAATCTTCGATGCCTATGAAAAAGAAGTAACCGTTTGGGGCCGTGCGGATTTAAAGGACGTAGATGATTCCGATCTCGGATTAAAAGGCTCTCCGACCAAGATTGCAAAGGCATCCGATAAAGTTCGCAAAGGTGCGGGTGAGAAGGTTGTCCTTGATACGGACGAAGCTGTTGCATACTTAATCGGTAAATTCAAAGAGAAACACGTTATCTAACTATAAATAAGGAAAAGTGGTGAAAAAAATGGGTTTAGAAGAATTTAAGGGAGTATTTATTTTCGCGCAGCAGGTAGATGGCGTACTGGACGGCGTTGCTTTTGAGCTGCTTGGAAAAGGAAAAGATCTGGCAAAGGATTTAAATACAGACGTAACGGCGGTATTGGTTGGCTCCGGAATTAAAGGACTGGCAGACCAGCTCGCAGAGTACGGCGCAGATAAAGTAATCGTAGTTGACGACCCGGAATTAAAAGAATACCGGACAGAGCCGTATGCACATGCGCTTGCTTCCGTAATTAACAAATATAAACCGGAAATCGTATTAGTCGGAGCTACCGCAATCGGACGTGACCTCGGACCTACCGTTTCCGCAAGAGTGAAAACGGGTCTTACAGCGGACTGTACCGTACTTGAAATCGGTGATTTCCCGTTAAACGTATCGGAAGGACAGGAACAGTCGCATAATCAGTTACTGATGACGCGTCCGGCGTTCGGCGGAAATACGATTGCGACGATCGCATGTCCGTACAACCGTCCGCAGATGGCGACCGTAAGACCGGGCGTAATGCAGAAAATAGCTCCGATTGCCGGCGCTCATGCTAATGTTGAAGAATTTAATCCGGGCTTTACTCCCGATAACAGATATGTGGAAATTCTTAATATTGTGAAAGCAGTTAAGAACACCGCAAATATTATGGATGCAAAGATTCTGGTATCCGGTGGACGCGGCGTTGGGTCCAAAGAAAACTTTAAGCTGCTTGACGATCTGGCAGAAGTACTTGGCGCTACCGTAAGCTGTTCCCGTGCCGTAGTAGAAAACGGCTGGCAGCCGGTAGATTTACAGGTCGGACAGACCGGTAAGACAGTACGTCCGCAGATTTATTTCGCAATCGGTATTTCCGGCGCGATTCAGCATGTTGCAGGTATGGAGGATTCCGACCTTATCGTTGCCATCAACAAGGATGAGGACGCTCCGATATTTGACGTAGCCGATTACGGCCTGGTAGGCGATTTGAATAAAATCGTTCCGGCTCTGACGGCTGCATTAAAATCTGAAATGGGAAAATAAATAACGGCTGTAAAATATGGCAATTGGGAAGAACTGCTGCAAAACGGAATCTCGTTTTGCGGCAGTTTTGTCGTCCGAAATCAGGCGCTTAAGAACGGATACGGGCACCATGACGAAAGGGACGGCAAAAACATTGAAAAACCTGTGTATTATTAAGCTTTAGACCGGTAAAATAAGGTACTTGTACAACGGGTTTATATGCTATAATGCCATATTTTTATCTCTTTTTTTTGACTTAAGTGATACTTTTATACAAGGATAATTCTGGTTATTGACTTTTTTCGAAAAATGTTCTAAAGTGATATAAAAAAGAGCGATAAACTTGTAGTGCGAAGGCAGGGATGAAGGTGTATATAGATATTCATAATCACACACTGTTTGGCGTGGATGACGGTCCGGAGGAAATGAATGAATCTGTGGCTATGCTGGAACATGCATTTGAACAGGGAATCGAAGCAGTTATTCTCACCCCCCATTACCGGCACGGCATGTTTGCCTACCGGACGGAGACTGTCGAGCAGCATTTTTCCGAATTAAAGGCGGAGGCGGACAGAATCGGCATTGCAGTTTATCTCGGATGTGAATATCACGTAAATAGTCAGATGATAGAAGCGCTTCGTTCCGGAAAAGTTCATTCGCTTGCCGATACGGACTATGTCCTGACCGAATATTCTTATGAGACCGAGTATTCATACATATCGGAGCATACAAACCGCCTGATTTCCTGCGGCTATATTCCGGTTATCGCGCATGTGGAGCGATACGAATGCTTTATCAAAAAACCGCAATTATGCGAAGAGCTTTCCAACCGGGGGGCTTATATTCAGATAAATGCAGATAGTGTACTGGGATTGGCAGGTAAGATGCCGGAGCGCTGCTGTAAAAAACTATTAAAAAATGAATGGGCGGATATCGTTGCCAGTGATTCTCATGATTTGGAAGAACGCAGGAACAATATGGCTCGCTGCTATCAGTTTGTGGCAAAAAAATACGGAGAGCATTATGCCGGCAGACTTTTCTATCGGAACCCGAAAAAGATCATTCAGGATGCGTCAGTACACGAACTGTAAAAACAGTATCAAGGCGGATTGAATTGATATAGAGGCAGGCAGAAACAGAATATTAGAAAGGAATAAATAATGCAGGAAAAATACCAGGATGATGAAGTTGAAATTGACTTGGGAGAACTGCTTTTTGAACTCTTGGGTCATTGGAAGATGATTCTTATGTCTGCGGTTATCGTAGGAGCGATTGCATTTGTATTCAGTAAATTCCTGATAACTCCGCAGTATGAATCTACAGCCGAATTATATGTATTATCAGAAAGTACATCAATCACCAGTCTGGCAGATATTCAGGTGGGCAGTAACCTTACGAACGATTATATCGTTGTTACAAAGGGAAGGCCGGTTATTGAACAGGTAATTGACAATCTCGGATTGGAAGATGAAACCTACCATACGTTAAAAGATAAAATTACGCTGAATAATCCTTCGGACTCGCGTATTTTGGACATTACGGTTACGGACCCTGATCCGGCTCGCGCGAAAAAAATCGCGGATGAAATCGCGGAGGTGGCGTCCGCTTTTATTTCTGAAAAAATGAAGCAGGAGCCGCCGAGAATTACCCAGTACGGCTATACGGACGGAAATCCCGTAAGCCCGAGCATTCCGAAAAATGTACTGATCGGCGCATTTTTAGGCGCGTTTTTGGCAATGGCGCTTGTGATTATTTCTTATCTGCTTAACGATACGATTATGGGAGCGGAGGACGTTGAGAAACGGCTTGGCATTAATCTGCTTGGAAGCCTTCCGTTAGAAGAAGACGCGGAAGAATACGACGGAAAGTCGAGATCGAAATCCAGGAAAAAGAAAAAGAAATCGTCAGGAAGCAAGCAGACAAAGAAAAGCGCCTGATTAACAGAGGCAGAATGGGTGTAAAAAATGGAAACAATTGAACTTCGTAATACAAAGGAATTCAGTTATACAAAAAAAGAATCTCTCCGCGCATTAAAAACAAATATACAGTTCTGCGGAGACGACGTAAAAACAATTATGTTTACAAGTTCCGTCCCGAACGAGGGAAAAAGTACGGTTACGTTCGATCTTGCACGGTCGCTGACAGAATCGGGGAAAAGCGTTTTATTTATTGATACGGATATGAGAAAATCGGTTTTGGTCGGTCGTTTTCGTGCCAAGACAGAAGGCAAAGATGAAGTTTTGGGTCTTTCTCATTACCTGTCGGGACAGAAGAAGCTGACAGAAGTACTGTATGCAACGCAGATTCCCAAGCTGTGTATGATATTTGCAGGGCCGTCCGTTCCGAATCCGACTGAGATATTGGAAAAGAAATATTTTCTTGACCTGATTGAGTTTGGCAGGCAGCAGTTCGACTATGTGCTGATTGACTGTGCGCCGATTGGAGCCGCGATTGACGCGGCGATTGTGGCAAAACACTGCGACGGAGCGGTAATTGTGATTGCACAGGGAATGGCAGGAAGCCGTATGATAAGCGGAGTAAAGAAGCAGCTGGAAGCTTCCGGCGTGCGTATTCTCGGAGCGGTTCTCAATAAAGTGAAAATGGAAAAGAGCCATTATTACGGATATGGGAAATATTACGGCAGATATTATGGTAAGTATTACGGCAGATATTACGGAAGCTACTACGGCAGCTATTACGGCAGCTATTACGGAAATTACTATAAGAGAGAGGATGACGAAGAGACTGAATGAGACAGGAGAGAGGTCCAATCCATTTATTAGTGATAGCGGAAGTTATTATATTAGTGATTGTCAGCGTGCTTGGAGTGGTGGAGTCCTTTAAACCGAAAGAAACATCCGAATTTAATGTAGAAGAATCAAGTGAGAATTCTATTCCGGAGCTGCCGACTGAACAGGAAGGCAACAGTGAGACAGCGGAGCCTGAGCCGACGGAGCAGGAGTCGGAAACGGAATCGGAAGATGATACGGAAGACGAGTCCTCTGCAGTTGCGGAAACATTTCCCGAAGAGGTAGAGACAAAAGTTGCTTCCATGACTACGGAAGAGAAGGTGGCGCAGCTTTTTGTGATATCGCCGGAAGCTCTGACCGGTCAGGAAGGAGTAACGATTGCCGGTGAAGGAACGAAAAACGCGCTTGCACAATATCCGGTAGGCGGACTTGTGTATTCCAATGATAATTACGTAGGGGATCGGCAGGCGGAAGCGCTGCTTGCCGGTGCAGAACAGTTTTCAAATGAACGCTCCGGTCTTTATCTGTGGCTTTTGGCTGCGGGAAACGGACAGGACGGACGGCTTATGACGGCGATGTCAAATGATTTTGAGGCAAAGCCGCTGACGGCATATATTAAGAAAGAGGATGCGATTCGCACATTACAGTCGAATGAATCTGTATTTTTTCCGATACATTTCCCGGAAAATCAGGATTTGATTGACGAATCCGTATTCTGTGTTATGATAAGTAATGCGGCGGATGTTTCCGTTACCGGCCAGGAAGGAGTGCCATGCTGCCTTTCAAAAGAATCGGTCGATTATCTGCGGAGTACGCTTCACTATAGCGGCCTTATAATGACGGACACTTTGTCCGCAGAGGCGGTTGCTTCGGGATATTCGGCGGGAGAGGCTGCCGTTTTGGCAGTGCAGGCCGGAGTGGATCTGATTTATCAGCCCGCTGATTTTGCGGCGGCGTATCAGGCAGTGCTTGATGCGGTAAACGCCGGAGGAATTACATCCGAACAGCTTGATCTTGCAGTAAAGCATATTCTTTCAAAAAAATTGTTTATAAACGCGCCGGCGGCGCCTGATTCGGGCGGCACGGCGAGCAGCGGAGGCAACAGAGCCGACGCTTCGTCCGGCAATTCTGCAGACGGTAGAAAGCCAAATCAGAACGGTACCGGCCAGCAGGCCGGGAATGACAAACAGCCGGAAAATAACGGCGGAGGCCAGACGTCTCCTGCGGAAAACAATCCGCCTGCAGGAAACAGTAATTCTCCTGCGGAAAACAATAATCCGCCTGTACAGAACGAACCTCCTGTGGAGAATAACAATCCGCCCCAGGAAAACAATCCGCCTGAAAACGGCAATGAAAAAGAGCCGGGTGAAGACGACGGGGGAGAAGGAAGCTCGGAAGAAGATAAAGGAAGCGAAAGCGGCGAAGAAGAAGATCCGGATTCGGACAGCGAAGCAGACGAGGAACCATAAATTTGTCTTTTAAATAAAAACAGGAATCAGAATGAGAAAAGAATCGGGTTATAACGGTAAAAAACTGAATAACATTATTATGATTCTATTTGTCGGTATTCTCGCAGTCGCGTTGACGATAGTTGTGGTTCTTGCCGTAAGGAAGAACACAGAGGCTTCATCTGCGGACAGTACCGAGGAATCTGTGAATACCGAACCAGGTATGGAAGAACCGGAAAAATGGCAGGAAGGAACGATAAGCTATAACGGAAAGCATTATCGTTATAATAATCAGATTAAAACGTATCTGTTTATGGGAATTGATAAAGATGATCCGGTCGGCCCCTCGCCTGACAGAATCAGCGGAGGTCAGTCCGACTCGCTGTTTTTATTGGTACAGAATGCAAAAGAAGAAACGCTTTCGATTGTTGCAATCAATCGAAATGCCATGACGCAGATAGACACCTGTGACGAAGAGGGAAATGCTTTGGGGCAGATTACCGCGCAGATTTGTCTTCAGCATGGATATGGAGACGGGATGGAAATAAGCTGCAGAGCCAGCGTAGAAGCGGTATCCCGTTTGTTCCGCAACCTGCCGATTAACGGCTATCTTGCTCTTAATATGGGAGCGATTCCGCAAATGAACGATGCGGTCGGCGGCGTTACGGTTGAGATTATGAACGATTTGGAAAATCAGGGTATGGGTGTCTCGTTAAAACAGGGAGATACCGTAACATTAACAGGAGATCAGGCGTATGTCTATCTCAGACAGAGAGATATTAATGAATTCGGCAGTGCAACACTTCGTCTGGAACGCCAGAAACAGTTTCTGACGGGCTTTATGGCTAAGGCAAAACAGGTGGCGGGAGAGGATCAGTCCTCCGTTCTTCGGATTTATAATTCCGTTGAAGATTATCTCGTTACGAATATTGATTTTGTGAGCCTTGCGGGCGAAGCGTTAGAATATAGATTTGATGAGTCGCTGATGTATACCGTTCCCGGTGAAACTGTTATGGGAGAAGTCTACGAGGAATTTTATGTGGATGAGGATGCGCTTTATCAGATGATTCTGGACGTCTTCTACGAAGAAGTAGAAGCGGTACAGTGATATTAGGTTCAATGGGCAATCCCGGAGAATTTAATATAAACCACATGAATAAAGGATGAAAGGAGGGAAATGAGGCCATGAAGAAGAAAATTGCAGTGTTACTTACTGCTTTAATGGTACTCACAATGGGTACTACAGTATTCGCAGCAGGAAGTTCATCCAGCAACGCTGAGCCGGTTAAGACTCAGGCACAGGTTGCCGCTGAAAAGGAGGCTGAAGCTCTTGCTTCAGGTGTTTCTGCAGGTGCGGCAGGTATCGTTATTGATGGAGCTGCTTCCACAGTGAACGCTTCCATTACTGCTGTTGCTCCGGCAACGGTAGATTCTGCAAAGAGTGCAGCAACTGTATTAGCAGGTTCTAATGCAAGTGTATTAAAAGTTGTAAATGTAACACTTCCGGTAAATTTTAAGTCTGTAACCATTACTTTTGCAGTAAGCGGCGTTAAGGCAGGACAGAGTGTTTCCGTATTACATCAGACAGCTTCTGGTGCATGGGAATTACTTCCGGCTACCGCTGGTAACGGTACAATTACCGCTACATTCACATCTTTATCTCCTGTTGCATTTATTGTAAACGGAACGGCAGCTGGTACAGCAGCTTCTCCGAAGACAGGAAACGCATTACCAATTTTCGCAGTTGTTGCAGTTATCTGCCTTGCAGGTGTTGCAGTATGCGGAAAAAATGTTAAATTTAACAACTAATTCATATATCTTTTAAAAGGTATATAAAAATGTTCTTAAAAACAACATGTGGTTAATGGGTCGGAGCCGCATTTGCGGCTCTGATTTCATTTAAAAAAAGAATAACTGTGTTAAAAGGATAGAGAAATATGGCTGGAAATAATAAAAGAGAAGATAATAAGCAGAAAAGGCGTTTATATATAGGTATTATTGCTGTTCTTTTGATTGTTTTGATTGTATGTGTGGGGGTGTTAATCCGTAACGGGATTGTACAGCGGCGCGCCGAAAAGACATTTGAGGATTTGGCAAATGCAAGTACGGAAGATATGAGAAATACGGACAGCGGAACAGAGACGGAAAAAGAGTCGGAAACCGAACCGGAGACGGAGGAGGAACCGTCTGCGTCAGGATATGAAATCCCGGAAAAGAACCTGGATTGGGAAGCGCTTCGAGCACAGAATGAACATATTTACGCGTGGATTTATATTCCCGATACCAACATCGATTATCCCGTTTTACAGCATCCGACGGAGCTAAATTATTATCTGGACCGGAATCTGGACGGCAGTTCGGGATATCCCGGATGTATTTACACGCAGAATTTAAATGATAAGGATTTCATGGACCCGAATACAATCCTCTATGGACATAATATGAAGAACGGTTCTATGTTCCAGAATCTTCATAATTATGAGGACAGTGTATTTTTTGACGAAAACCGCTATGCTTATATTTATACGCCGGACGAAACTTACGTATATGAAATTTTTGCGGCATATGAATACAGTGATAAGCATTTGTTATATTCATATGATTTTGAAACCCCCGATTCGTTTGACCTGTATCTGGATGAGGTAAAAAGCGTCAGAGGCATGTCGGATCACATCAGGGAAGAAAGTGAGGTAAACGGCAACAGCCATGTCATTACGCTTTCTACCTGTATCAGCGGTAAACCGAATAACCGCTGGTTGGTTCAGGCTGTGATGTTAAACGATCCGACGCTTTCGGATAATCCGTCGGATGCAGAAAATAATACGGAGGCAGGGACAGGAGTTTAAGCAGAGAACAAGAGGACAGTTTGAAAGCGCGGAACACTTTCGAACTGCCTGTTTATAAAGTACCGCAAGTGCGGTATGCAGGAGGCATTTATGTATAAACGGGGATTGCAGGGATGGTTAAAGCATATAGATTTTATCTTTATAGATTATATTTGTATGCAGCTTGCATTTATGCTGGCGTATGCAATCCGTCATGGTCACTGGGTTTTATATTTAAATACGGATTACCTGAATATGATGATTGTATTAACGCTCATAGATATTTTTGTGGGAGTGATGTTCGCTTCTTTTAAAAACATATTAAAAAGAGGCTATTACCGCGAACTGGCTGCGACGGTAAAACATGTCTGCCTGGTTGAGCTGATGTCCGCTTTTTATCTGTTTTCTACACAGCGTGGAGATATTTATTCACGAACGGTCTTTTATTTGTTTGTGCCTTTTTATATTCTTTTCAGCTATGGGGCGCGGACGGTGTGGAAACTGTATCTGAAAAAGAAGATTAAAGCCGGAGACAAACGTTCCATGCTGATTGTTACAACCGGCGCTCTTTTGGAGAAAGCGATTGCAAATATCATCAATAATAATTATATCGGTGTGACGGTGACCGGCGCGGCAGTGCTGGACTGTGACAGAAAGGGAGAGGAAGTAAACGGAATCCCCGTTGTCGCCGACCATGAAAATGTCTCGGACTATATATGCAGAAGATGGATTGACGAGGTGCTGATTGTTCTGCCGGAAGGAGTGTCCTGTCCCACGGAACTTTTAGATGATTTTCGCACAATGGGCGTTGTAATACATGCTGCAATTGCGGAAAATATGGCGTCGGGAGGCACAAGGCAGCTGATTGAACGAATCGGCAACTATACGGTTCTGACAACCAGTTTAAATTATGCTACTACGTCACAATTGATGTTAAAACGTACGATTGATATTATAGGCGGATTGATCGGATGTCTGGTTACCGGCATATTGTTTCTTTTTATAGCGCCTATGATTTATATCAGTTCGCCGGGGCCGATCTTTTTTGTACAGACCAGAGTCGGAAAAAACGGAAAGCTGTTTAAAATGTACAAATTCCGTACCATGTATATGGATGCGGAAGAGCGAAAAAAAGAGTTGCTGGCCGAAAACCGGATCAGCGACGGCATGATGTTTAAACTGAAATACGATCCGAGAATCATCGGAAACCGAAAACTTCCCGATGGAACCGTTAAGGAAGGAATCGGAAGTTTTCTTCGAAAAACAAGTCTGGATGAAATGCCACAAATGTTCAATGTTCTGAAAGGTGACATGAGTCTTGTGGGCACCAGGCCGCCGACATTGGACGAATGGAAGAAATACGAACTCCATCACAGAGCGAGACTTGCAATTAAACCGGGAATCACCGGAATGTGGCAGGTCAGCGGAAGAAGCAATATTACGAACTTTGACGAAGTTGTGAAGCTGGATACCAGATATATCAACGAGTGGAGTATGGGACTGGACTTTCGGATTTTATTTAAGACGGTCGGCGTAGTAGTGAAAAACGACGGTGCGATGTAGGGCACAGTTGCAGACTGATATTTTAGGGAAAAGAGGAAAAGATGATAATTACAAAGACGCCGTTTCGTATGTCTTTTTTTGGCGGTGGAACCGATATTGAGAGTTTTTTTAAAGAAAACGGCGGTGCGGTGCTTTCTACTACATTTGATAAATATTGTTATGTAAATGTCAGGCATCTGCCTCGTTTTTTTAATTATTCTACAGAACTTACTTATTCCAAAATGGAGCGTGTAACATCTTTGGATGAAATACGCCATCCGGCAATCAGAGAAGCAATGCGTATGTTGGATATGCATGAAATCAGGCTTACCTATGAAGCCGACCTTCCTGCCCGTTCGGGGCTTGGGACGAGCAGCTCTTTTGCAGTCGGGATGTTAAATGCATTTTATGCATTAAAAGGAAAATATGCCGATAAGAAAAAACTGGCGGATGAAGCGATTTATCTGGAAAGAGTTCTTTGTGACGAGGCTGGAGGATGGCAGGATCAGATTGCAGCGTCATTCGGAGGGTTTAACCGCATTAATTTTAGCAGTGATGGATATGAGGTACTTCCCATAATTATTGCGCCGGAAAGAAAGCGTTGTCTGAATCAAAATCTGCTGATGTTTTTTACCGGTTTTACGCGGCTTTCTTCTGAAGTTCAAAAAGCGAACGGCGCAGGAGGAGGAGACAAAACTGCGCAGTTAAAAGAAATACTTTCTCTTGTCGATGAAGCGGAAAGGATATTGACGGATAAAACAGGTGATTTGGATGAGTTTGGAAGGCTGCTTGACCATACGTGGAAATTGAAGCGTCGGACGGGAGCCGCCGTTACAACAGATGATATCGACTCCTTATATGCAAAGGGGATTGCGGCGGGGGCTCTGGGAGGAAAGCTTCTCGGAGCCGGCGGAGGCGGATTTCTGCTTTTTTATGTGCGGCCAGAATATCAAAATGCCGTTAAGGAGACAATGAAGGATTTACTCTACGTACCGTTTGAATTTGAAAATGGCGGTACCAGGGTCATCCATTATACGCCGGAAAGTTATGAACCGCGGGAAAACAAAATTAACTGTAAATCAGGAGACGGGTTATGAAAGTTGTAATAATGGCCGGCGGAAAGGGAACCAGGATTTCTTCTGTTGCACGCGATATTCCAAAGCCAATGATTCAAATAGAAGGAAAGCCCGTACTGGAACATGAGATTGAGTGCCTTTGCGCGCAGGGATTTAAAGAGATAATTTTGACGGTCGGTCATTTAGGAGGCGTGATTACAGACTATTTCGGAGACGGCAGTAAAATTTCTCCGGTGACAGGAAAACCGTTTGGCGTAAAGATTGAATATTATATCGAAAAAGAGCCGTTGGGAAACGCGGGCGCTCTTTTTCAGATAAGGGATCAATTAAAGGAAGATTTTTTGCTGTTAAACGCAGACGCTGTGTTTGATGTAGATTTTAACAGGTTTGTAGAGTATCACAGGAAAAAAGGCGGACTGGTTACGTTGTTTACGCATCCCAATAGTCATCCGTATGACAGCGGATTGATTTTCGCAGATAATGACGGCGCTGTGGTACAGTGGTTGACAAAAGAGGATAACAGACCGGAGTTTTACAAAAACCGCGTCAATGCGGGGCTTCATGTAATTTCTCCGAAGGTATTGGAAAGAGCGGCGTTTGAGATGGAACAGGAGAAAAGTGTTTCCATAGACGACAAGCCAATAAAAGTTGACCTTGACAGACAGATTCTAAAGCCTCTGGCCGGAAGCGGGAAGATGTTCTGCTATGACAGTCCCGAATATGTCAGAGATATGGGAACGCCGGAACGATATGAGTCGGTCTGCAGAGATTTTAGAAACGGGAAGATACAAATGAAAAATCTGAAGAGAAAACAAAAAGCAATTTTTCTTGACAGGGATGGAACGATTAATCAATATGTCGGATTTTTACGACGGGCGGAAGAATTTAAACTACTGCAGAATGCAGCAAAGGCGATAAAAAAAATCAATGATTCGGGCTATCTTGCAATTGTGATAACAAATCAGCCTGTGATTGCAAGAGGTGAGACAACGTATGATGAATTGGAACAAATACACAATAAAATGGAAACGCTTCTGGGTGAAAATGGGGCGTATCTGGATGGGATCTATTTTTGTCCGCACCACCCGGACCGGGGATTTGTGGGCGAAGTAGAAGAATTAAAGATTCATTGTAAATGCAGAAAACCGCAGCCGGGAATGCTTTTACAGGCTGCATTGGATTTCCATATTGATTTAGGCAAGTCATGGATGATTGGCGACGGAGAAACGGATGTCAGGGCGGGAATCGCTGCAGGATGTAAAACAGCGCTAATCAGTAGGGAAAACAAGGATTTTGGCCAGACGGTTTGCGTAGAGTCACTGGAACAATTTGCGTTTGAATATTTGGAATAGACAGCAGAAGACTGGAAACATGAGGGATGAAATGAAAACGCTGGATCGGAAGCTACGAAAGCATATGGATTTACTTTTAACTCGTTATCCTGCGCTGGAAAGTATCAAACAGAATATTATTGATGCATATCTGGTTATGGAAGAGACTTATAAAAACGGAGGCAAGCTTTTAATTGCGGGCAACGGCGGCTCTGCTGCGGATTCGGAGCATATTGCGGGAGAACTGATGAAGCGGTTTAAAACACCCCGTCCGGTGAGTGAGGAATTTGCCCGAAAGCTGATTGCAGTTGACCCGGAGCGGGGAAAAGAACTGGCAGTAAATTTGGAGTGCAGTCTGACAGCGATTCCGCTGGTGTCTCATGAGGCATTAACTACGGCGTATATTAATGATGTGGATGGGCTGGGAGTATTTGCACAGCAGCTGTTCGGATATGGAAAGCCGGGAGATGCATTTCTGGGTATTTCTACCTCCGGCAACAGTAAAAATATTTTGAATGCAACCGTGGTTGCCAGAGCATTAGGGATTCAGGTAATCGGTCTTACCGGTGCAAAAGGGGGCGAGCTGTCGCTGGTTGCAGATATATCAGTAAATGTGCCGGAAACAGAAACGTATATGATTCAGGAACTGCATCTGCCGATTTATCACTGCTGGTGTCTGATGCTGGAAGATTATTTTTTTGGAGAGTAAAGGCCGCTAAAGCGGCAGAATGAGAGGAAAGATGAATATATTGGTAACAGGCGCCGGCGGTATGGTTGGTTCTCATATGGTAGAACTTTTAAATGAAAAGGGAGAAAATGTAATCGGAACCTATTATAAGCCGACTACAAATATAAAGGAGCTGCCTGAACAAATCAAAATGCTGGAATGCGATGTTCGTTATGCTCCAAGTGTAGAAAAGATTCTTTTGGAATATCAGCCCGAACAGATTTACCATTTGGCGGCGCAAAGCTATCCTACCGTTTCCTGGGAACGCCCATATGAGACAATTGACACAAATATAAACGGTACGATTGCCGTATTTGAGGCTGTAAAGAAAGTAAAGCTTTTCAAAAATCCCGAATATGATCCTGTTATTGTTGTAGCCTGCTCAAGCGCCGAATACGGGGAGACGTTAAACCAGCTAGAAGGGGATGAAATCTATGTCAGGGAGACGGCCGAGCTTAAGCCCCTCCACCCATATGGAGTCAGTAAGGTTGGACAGGATTTGATTGCTTTTCAGTATTATATGAACGACCATATTCGATGCATTCGGGCCAGAATTTTTAATTCTACAGGTACCAGAAAGGTAAATGATGTGACATCGGATTTTACGTATCGTGCAGTCAGAGCGGAACGATCGGGCATCTATGAGCTGCGAACCGGGAATCTTGAAACGCGCAGAGCGATTATGGATCAAAGGGATCTGGTGAATGCGCTGATGCTCCTTGCCAAAAAGGGAACGCCAGGAGAGGCGTATAATATTTCTTCCGAACATATCTATAAAATGAGCGATATCGTGGAGATGATTGAAAAGCAGATCGGCCACAGTTTAAAAATAAATGTTGATGCGGCATTGCTTCGTCCGACAGACGAGAAAGTTATTGTAGGAGATGTGTCCAAATTGAAACGGGACACGGGATGGAAACAGGAAATTTCCATGGAGCAGACAATTGCAGACATGCTTCAATACTGGAGGCAGCATTTATAGGACGCAGCATTGCAAATTTGTCGGAGGTTGGAGAATGGCTTTAAGACGAATGAAATTTATGAACACATATGTGGATAATGTTTCCAAAGCGGAGGCGATTTTACACATAGAGGATTGTATAAAAAAAAGAAAAATCGGACATGTCATTACTCCAAATGTAGATCAGATTATCCGCAATGAGAAAGATGCATACTTTCGGAAAATATGTGAACATGCCGAGCTGCTATTGATAGACGGGACGCCGCTGATGTGGATTGCAAAATGGTATGGAACGCCTGTCAAAGAAAAAATATGCGGTTCTGATTTGATGCCGGAGCTTTGTGCAATAGCCGCACAGAAGGGATATTCGATTTTTCTGCTGGGGGCTGCAGAAGGCGTAGCCGCTAAAGCCGCAGAAAACTTAAAGAAAAAAAATCCCGGATTAAAAGTTGCCGGGGTATATGCTCCGCCGTTTGGTTTTGAAAAGAACCCGGAGGAAATCAATAGAATAAATGAAATTCTGAAGGAATCCGGCGCCGATCTTTTATTCGTCGGAATGGGTGTGCCGAAACAGGATATTTTTATTTATGAAAATATGAATCAGTATCAGATTCCGATGTCCTTTTCGATTGGCGCAACAATTGATTTTGAAGCCGGAGTTCAAAAACGGGCGCCGCGCTGGATAAATAAAATCGGAATGGAATGGCTGTATCGGCTTTTGAGTGATCCCGGAAGAATGTTTAAACGCTATATCATAGACGATATGAAAATTTTTAAATTAGCATGGAAATACAAAAAAGAGGATAGAAGATGAATCTGAAAGAACAGAGAATTCTTTTTTTTACCAGATCAATGAATGCCGGGGGAACAGAGAACGTTATATTACAGCTTTGCGAAATATTTAAACCGATGGCTGAAAAAATAGTGGTCTGTTCCGCCGGAGGTGTTTATACTGAAAAACTGGATAAAATGGGAATCCGGCATTATGAAATACCGGATATTGAGATGAAATCGCCGACTGTAATAAAACAGACAATTGCGATTCTGAAAAAAACAGTCAGAGAAGAGCGGATTACGGTAATTCATACGCATCATCGGATGGCGGCGTTTTACGTAGCGCTGCTTTGTCTGTACAAAAAATGCGCTTTTCTCAATACCAGCCATAATACGTTTGAAAACAGGAAAGGGCTGACCCGGTTTGCATACAGGCATGCACATCTTATTGCATGCGGAGAGACAGTGAAAAAGAATCTTGTTCAAACGTTCCGGCTGCCGGATGCGCAGATAACGGTTCTGCATAATGCCGTGAAGCCTTTTGACGGAAATATAAGAAAGGATAAACAGCTTGCCGGCTTGAAAGAGGAAGGATATTTTTTGGTGGGAAATATAGGACGTCTTTCGGAGCAAAAGGGCATGGAATATTTTATAGAGGCGATTCCTCTGGTCTTAAAACATTGTGCACGAGCACGATTCCTTATTATCGGTACGGGCGAGGAAGAGGAGAAACTGAAAAAACTTGCCGCCGCTCTTGGAATCCGTGAAGTTCTTTCATTTATGGGATTTCGACCCGATATTCAAAATCTGATGTCTCAGCTTGATTTAGTCGTTTTAAGCTCCCTATGGGAGGGACTGCCGTTGACGCCGATAGAGGCTTTTTCGGTTGGAAGGACAATTGTTGCAACGGATGTGGAAGGCACAGCGGAAATTGTCCGGGACAAAGAAAACGGGTTACTCGTTCAGAAGAAGTCGCCGGAACAGATGGCGGAAAAAATAGTCTGGATGATCAGAGAGAAAGAGGAAAGAAAAAAATTGGAAGAAAACGCCGCAGAAACGTATCAGGCAGAGTTTTCGTTTGCATGTTTTGCGGAGAAATATATCACATATTATAAGGAGGCCATAAATGAGCGAGCATAAGAAAAGCTTGGGAAACTCTATGCCCAAACCATTGAAATGTATTTATTATGCAGTAGTGCTATTTGGAAATGCAGTAATTAACAAGATTCCAAGCAGGCATATCAGAAAATGGTTTTATCAGATTATGGGCGCTCATATCGGGAAAGGTACGTTTCCGTGCAGACGGGTAGAGGTGTTGTTTCCAAAAGGTCTGTCGTTAGGAGAAAATGTCGCCGTCGGCTGGTTTGCGGAACTGGATGCACTGGGCGGAATATCGATTTCACATGACGGGAATATTTCGAGCCATGTAAAGATCATAACAGGCAGTCATGATGTGGATGATCCTGAGTTCACGGCAGATTTTCAGCCGGTTCATATCGGGCATCACTGCTGGATCGGAACCGGGGCTACCATACTGCAGGGCGTTACCATAGGCGACGGAGCAGTGGTTGCCGCAGGAGCCGTAGTTACGAAAGATATTCCTCCCTATGAAGTTTGGGGTGGAGTACCTGCAAAATTTATTAGAAAAAGAAATGAGAATCTTGTTTATAAAATTAAAAGCGCTTCCTTGCTTCATTGAATCGAATGTAAAGCAAAGCGGCAGAGGAGCCTTCTTAAAATGAGAAACATTGTGAAAAGGGGAAGATTGTTTTTAAAATCTGTTATCCTGTTTTGTAAGTATAAAATGTTATATGGAAAGCGAATACAATTAAAACCTGTTAATTCTATTAAAGGTACGCTGAAGATCGAACTGGCGGAAAATGGGAAATGCTCTATTGGAGAATTTCTCATGTGCAGCGGGCCGACTTATATAAAATGTTCTAAAAACAGCGAATTAAAGATAGGTGGACATCTTTTCCTGAATCATAATTGTTCGATTACCTGCAATGAGCAAATCATAATTGGCGACGATTGCAATATTGCAAATAATGTTGTTATTGTAGATCATGATCATATTATGACGGCCGACGGCGTGCTGGGAGATACATTAAGCGCGCCGGTAGAAATCGGAAATAAAGTATGGATTGGTGCAAATGCTGTTATTTTGAAAGGAATTACGATTGGCGACGGCGCGGTGATTGCTGCCGGAGCCGTTGTGAACAAAGATATTCCTTCTCATGAGGTATGGGGCGGAGTACCGGTAAAATTTATACGAAAATTATAATATTTTCATAATGCAGATCTAAATGGAAATGGGAGGCTGATATGATTCCAAAACGGATTCATTATTGTTGGTTTGGGAGGAATCCTTTGCCGCAGGATGTAAAAAAATGTATGGAATCCTGGAAACGGTTCTGTCCTGATTATGAAATAACGGAATGGAATGAGTCTAATTTTGATATAAACTGCCATCCGTTTGTAAAAAGCGCATATGAAGCAAAGGCATGGGCGTTTGTTTCGGACTACGCGAGATTGAAAGTTGTCTATGATCATGGCGGCATCTATTTGGACACAGACGTAGAGCTTCTGAAAAATCCTGATTTTTTGCTGAATTATCCGTGTTATATCGGAGTTCAGCAAGTAGGACATTTTTGTACGACGGGATTGGGCTATGGAGCCGTTAAGGGGAATCCAACCGTAAAGCGAATGATAATGCAATATGACGGCCTGGTCTATAAAAAGGAAGATATAGAAAATGTCGTATGTCCCAGGATGAACCATAAAGTGATGGTTGATCTGGGATACCGATTTTGTAATGAAGTCACAGAGACAGAAGGCGTACTTATTTTACCGCCGCGCTACCTTGATCCGCTGGCGCCGGGTGATACCACAAATTTATTATGCAAAGATACTGTTTCTATTCATCATTACTCCGCAAGCTGGACATCGACATCAAATAAGTGGAAGAGAAAAATTTTTCGGATGATAGGTGCGGAAAGACTTTATAAGGTAAAAAGATTTCTAAAGTATAAAAAGAAAGAGAAGCTCGAATGAAGGTAACGAAGAGACAGATTTTATATGCCCTCCTTTTTTTATCGGTTATATTGAATTCTATAATGGTTCAGTACGTGATCGGTATGAACTATTTTGACGAACTGGCAGCCTTGTTTTCTTTTACTTATATAATATTTCATTGGCGTAAAGGAATGCAAAAAAGATATTTTAATGTTGTAATGGTTGTTGCCGTTATAATTGTAATTGGTCTGACGGGAAATCTGATATGGTCCTATCAGGAAGGCGGGCTTGTTGTCATAAAGGATATTGTTGCATTTTCTAAAATGCCGGTTACAATGGTAGCCCTATCGATGTGGAGCGATAAAAAAAGTAATGACAGTGCGCTTGAAGCTGCATATACGTTGTCTAAGATTATTTTGACAATTATGTTTGTATTTGCAATTATATCGTTGTTTGTTGATATCGGCATGTCTCACGATGTTAGAAGGGGTATCAGTTCTTTTAGATTTTTATTTAATCATCCGACCTTTCTGGTTTACGCGGTAGTTGTAATGTCTGTTGTAATGGTTGCACATGGAATACAGCGTAAGGATATAAAATATCATATTGAGGCGATCGCTCTATTGATTTTAAGTATGCGTGATAAAGCATTTTTGTATTTGGTTGCATACGTCTTTTTGCTAATCTTGATTCCGAATATTAAACGGATTAAGATTCGGTATATTATCATTGTGGGTATAGCCGGACTGGTAGTATCTTACAGTAAAATTATGGCCTATTTATCTTATTCGTGGTCGCCTCGTGCCGGAATGTATTTGACCGGTTTTCAACTGCTCAGGAAGTGTTTCCCGATAGGAAGCGGGTTCGGAACGTTTGCAAGTCCGCTGTCCGGTGAGTATTATTCAAAAGTATATTATATGTATGGTTTCAGCAGAATACCTGGAGTAAGTCCCAATAATTATGAGAATTTGGGGGATGCCGGATGGCCGTATTATTACGGGCAGTTTGGAGTGATCGGATGTTTGCTGTTTGCGTTTATACTTTTCTCGCTGTATAAAATAATTGTTCGTAAATACCTTGTGCTGGAATGGAAAAGAAAAGCGGCGTATCTTATGCTGGCGTATCTTTTTATTGCTTCGTTGGTGGAGAGTATTTTTATTAACGAGGCAGGCGTAACATCTATGATCGTTATTTTTGTATTTTTAGGGCAAGAAGCGTTCATAAAATCCGATCAGACGGGACAAATCGAAAATGGGCAAAAATTATGACAGACTGGATGCGGGAAAACTTTTCATGGCGATCTGCGTCGTCGCAATTCATACTCATCCGTTGGAATTTTGTACGCTGGAGTCTGTGAACAGGCTCTATAACGTTTTTATTTATACTGCGGTGCCTTATTTTTTTCTTGCAACAGGTTTTTTGCTGGGAGAAAAAATGAAGGCGAAGTCAAACTGTGAAAAGGCCGCTGTTTTCAAACAATATGCGCATAAAACAATCAGACTATATCTGATCTGGAATATTTTATATTTTCCGCTGGCAGTTTACGGTTACTGCATGGAAGGACGCGGCATAGGCAGCGCAGTCCTCGAATATATCCGCGGTCTGCTTTTTATCGGTCAGCATTTTCATTCCTGGCAGTTGTGGTATCTGCTTTCCGCAATTTATGCGGTTACCGTTCTTGCCTTTTTAAATGATCGCGGTGTAAAAAAGGGCGTTATTCTGCTATTGGGCGGTATTTTGTTCCTTATCGGCACGGTGATGACGTCGCTTATCGAGACAGGAGCGACAAACAGTTTTATATTCTTATGGAGCAAGGTGTTTGGCGGAACCGGCCGGTTATTTTATGGATTGTTTTATATAGAAGCCGGAATTCTCATTAGCGGCGGTTTAACTAAACTGAGAGATAAGACAGGGATTCTTGCTGCCGGCGTTTGTTTCGGTCTGCTATGCGGATATTTTGCCGGAGACGGAATATTGGGTGAGATCGTTCAAAATATAAGCCGAATTCCAATTGCAGCGGGACTGCTGTGTCTAAGTGTGAAGGACGGTAAGAGATCCATTTCCATACCCGGGGGGGGGTATGTTGCACTCAGAAAAATCAGTACGGTTCTTTATTTCGTACATATGTGGGTATTTTCCCTGTATTGTTTAGCGAAAGGCGGCCGGATTACTTTCGGCCCCGAAGCTTTTTTGACGACAATTACTGTTTCGTTGACGGCGGGGCTGATCCTTGTTTTGATACACAGTAAAAAAATAGATTCTTTCTTTTTTTAAGGATATGGTAATGAAAGCAGGTAAAGTGATAAATAAGTATAAAAATCTGTCGGAACCTGTCAAAGCTTCGTTCTGGTATACAATCTGCAACGTTTTGAATAAGGGGATCGCGCTTTTGTCCACTCCGATTTTTACAAGAATACTCACGGAGGAACAGTACGGTACGTTCTCCATTTTTCAATCCTGGTTTAGCATTATTCTGATCTTTACCTCTTTTAATATTTTTTTGGGAGGCTATACAAAAGGGCTGCTTCTATACAGAGATAAAAGAGATGAATTTACATCTTCCTTGTTATCTTTGACAACATTGATTACAATGGTATTTGCAGCAGCGTACGTATTAAACATAGATTTCTGGACAGATGTTTTTGAGTTATCTCCCGTGCTTATGCTGGCGATGTTCATAGAGCTTCTGACAATGCCGGCTTTGGAATTTTGGTCGGCGCGGGAAAGATTCGATTACCGTTATAAAAAATATGTAGCGATTTCTGTCGCAATGAGCATATTAAGTCTGGGAGGAGGCGTTGTCGCCGTACTCAGTACGTCCTGTAAAGTTGAAGCAAGGGTATATTCCGATGTAATTGCAAAGGCGATATTTGCGGGAACCCTGTTTGTACTTGTTCTTGCGAAAGGCAGGAAATTTTTTGACAGAGCTTACTGGAAGTACGCGCTTGCTTTTAACCTGCCGCTGATTCCTCATTATTTATCTAATTATGTGCTGAACCAGTCCGACCGTCTGATGATTGGCCGGATGGCCGGAGCCGAACAGGCTGCATATTACAGCGTTGCATATACAATTTCTACTATGGCGGTATTAATTACTACTTCGATTAATAACTCGCTGACGCCATATATTTATAAATCCATTGATACCGGAGAAAAAACAGGGATTAAGAAGGCGACGCAGCCGCTGATTCTTCTGGTTGCAGGGCTTAGCGTTCTGACAATGGCCTTTGCTCCGGAAATCATTCTTCTGTTTGCCGGAAGAAAATATGCGGACGCAATCTATGTAATTCCGCCGATTGCAGCCTCCGTTTTTTTTATTTTTCTATATTCGTTGTTCAGTACAATAGAATATTTTTATCAAAAAACGGGGTTTATTGCAGTTGCGACATGTATCAGCGCAGGTTTAAATCTGGTTTTAAATTATCTCTTTATTTCTCTGTACGGCTATTATGCAGCGGGATATACGACACTGGTGTGCTATATTTGCCTCGCGGTTATGCATTATGCGTTTTATAAGAAAGTATTGAGAAAAGAAATGCCGGAGATTAGAAACTTATATGATATGAAATTGATTTTGGTTACGGCATCGGCCGTACTTCTCGTTATGCTGGTAATGGCGTTTACTTACCATATGTATCTGATTCGTTACGGAATCATTGTAATCCTGTTTGCAGTTGGGATTGGGAAACGTAAAAAGATAGCGGCGGCCGTACGGGGATTTTCAAAAAAGTAGTTATTTGAATTGGTCAGAGGGGAGGCTTTGATGAGCATAATAGGATACCTGAGGAAAAACGGAGTAAAACATGCGTTAGACGTCATCTATCAGTACAAAATAGATCTGTTTCTGCAGAAACTAATGCTTCCGTTTTTAAAAAAGAAACCGCTGAAAGATGTGATTCTGATAGAAAGCCATGATGATTTTGACTGTAACGGAGGGGCGTTTTATGACTATCTGATTGCCGGCGGCTATCACAGAAAATATAAAATTGTGTGGCTGTTAAAACATAAGATTCCGAAAAAGCTTCCCCCGAATGTGGAGGCGTTTCATCTGTACAAGCCGGGAATAAAAAAGGATTACTATATATGTAGGGCCAAGTACTTTCTTGCCGATAATGTTGTGACAAACAAGGTGAGAAAGGAACAGCTTTCTTTCTATTTGTGTCATGGCGCATTCGGATTAAAAAATTGCGTGGGTATGCTGAATCTGCCGGAAAGTGTAGATTACATCGCATCTTCTTCAAAAAATTATGATCCGATCCTTTCCGTACAGGTCGGCAGAGCATACCCGAATCAATCCATGATTCATACCGGTTATCCGTTTCATGACGTGATATTCCAGGAGCATGTTGAAAATGAGGTAAAAAAGATTTCGGATAAAGAGTATCGGAAAACAATTATCTGGATGCCGACGTTCCGTAAGGGCGGCGGATTCCGAAGAAACGACAGTGTCGACGAACAGCCGCTTGGACTGCCTCTGATAAAAAGCAGGGAAATGCTGCAGGCGCTGCAGGACTATTTGGAAAAAGAGAATGTATTGATGATAATTAAGATACATCCCAAGCAGGATCCGTCGACGATTAAGGACCTGGAAAGCCTTGAGAATATCAAGGTCGTTACCGGTCTTACGATGAAGGAACTCAATCTGAATAATTACAGAATGATAAGGGATGCAGACGCTTTAATCAGTGATTACTCTTCTATTGCTTATTCCTTCCTGCTGCTGAATCGCCCGATCGGATTTGTTTTGTCTGATTTAAGCAGCTATAAGCTGGGACTCGTCGTTGAAAATCCGGATGAGTTTATCGTCGGCCCCAAGATTTATACCTTTGAGGATTTTATCAGCTTTTGTTCCGATGTGGTAAACGGACGGGATGCGTTTGAAGCGAAACGAAAAAAGGTAATTGACTGGCTTTATGAAGACTGTGACGGAAACAGCTGCGCGCGGCTGGCTGAATTCATGGGACTTGAAAGGCCAAAGTAACGGCGGAAGCAGAGGGTATTTGGTAATGAATCAACAAGTTTTTAATGTTCTCAGGTATTTTGCAGAAAATCCGGGAAAGATTACGCAGCGTATGATTTCGGAAGAAATCGGAATATCGCCGGAGAGCGTAAATGAAATGGTAACGCAGTTAATCGGAGAAAAGCAAATAACGGAGGATTATGAGATAACGGAAACAGGAATCGAGGCTCTGAAACCGTTTGAGGTAGAAAATGCAATTATTCTCGCTGCGGGGATGAGTACGCGATTTGCGCCCTTTTCTTATGAAAAACCAAAAGGACTTACGGTTGTAAAGGGAGAGGTTTTAATCGAACGCCAGATCATACAGCTCCAGACTGCAGGAGTGAAGGAAATCATTGTTGTGCTTGGGCATATGATGGAAAAATTTCTGTATCTGATGGATCAGTACGGAGTTAAAGTAGTGATCAATAATGAATACAGGTATAAGAATACGCATTCAAGCATTTATTTTGCAAGGGATTATCTGAAAAATACGTATATATGCTGTGCGGATAATTATTATACGAAAAATGTGTTCCATAAATACGAATATCATGCGCTTTATTCTACCCTGTATATGTCCGGTATCTGGCGTGGCGAGCGGGGCGTTTTTTGTGAGGAAGACGGGCTGATTATCAATACGAGACGGCCTGCCGTCGACCAGTGGGGAATGAACGGATATGCATATTTTGACAGGGAGTTCAGCAGGAATTTTGGCCCGATTCTTGAAGAAATATACAATAAGCCGGGTACAAATGATTTATATTGGGAGCAGGTATATGCGGAACATATCGATCGTCTGCATTTGTATGAAGTCAGGTATACCGACGACGTGATCCTGGAGTTCGATTCGCTTTCCGAACTTGAGGCGTTTGACCCGGAATATATAAAGTACAATGATTTGCAGCTTCTGCGTAACATTTGTTCTGCGCTCCGGTGTTCCGCCGCCGATATTTACGGGATAAAGCCCGTGGCAAAAGGTTTTACAAATAAATCGTTTCGTTTTTGCTGCCGCGGGAAAAAGTACATTTACCGTGTGCCGGGCAGACCGTTTTCGGAATTTATTGACAGACGAATAGAAAAAGGCGCTTTGGAAACGGCAAAGAGAATCGGCATCGATACTTCCTATATATATCAGGATGAAGCTGCGGGCTGGAAGATAGCGGGGTATATTGAGTCTACGGAAGTATTTGACTTTTCCAATGAGAAGCATTTAAAGCTGCTTTGTGATATTTTTCACAAATTATATGATCATAATCTGACGTGCGGACGTATCTTCGATCATCTGTACGAGGCGAAACGATTATTGGAAAAGCTGCGGCTGATGGATGAAGAAACATACGACGCGGCTGCCGGTCTGTTAGGAAAAATTGAGAAGACAGACAGAGAGGTGAAAGGGGACGGATGGCCGATTCAGATGATACACAACGACGTATACGAAGATAATTTATTAGTCTCAGGGGAACAGTTATATCTGATTGACTGGGAATATGCGGGCGACGCCGACAAGGGTGTAGATCTTTGCAAATTGTTTGTAAAAAACGAAGCGACGGGCGAAGATATTGAAAGGTATCTGAGCCTTTATTTTGGCAGAAAACCTGACTGTGAAGAATGCAGGCATATAGTCGGATGCGCGGTTGTGTCTTTTTATTACTGGTACGTATGGGCGTTGTATATGGTAAAAAAAGGAAATGATTATGCGGATCTGGCCTTTAAATATCTTACGATTACAAACAGATATATCAATGAGTATGAAAACAGGAAAAGCTGACTCGTTATGCGCAAAAAAGCGCGGAAATGGAGTGAAAAATGGAAGTCTGGATTGCGGTTCTTTTAGGTATCTTTATTATTGCTACAGGAGTCATCTCTCTTGTGCGGTTTTGTAAAGACATGGGAGAGGAATGAACATGAATATTTATTTTGCAGGAATGATAATTTCAATGGCTGCTTATATTGTGCTGGGTTTTGTGATAAGCAGATCGGTAAAGAACGCAAACGATTTCTATGTTGCGGGCAGAAATGCGCCGACACTGTTAATTACAGGATCGCTCGTAGCTTCTTATTGCTCCACCGGTTTATTTATGGGGGACGTCGGGGAGGCTTACGACGGTTTTTATGTTCCGGTTCTGATTACGGTCGCTATGCTGGTAACCGGTTATGTACTCGGAAGTATTTTTTTCGGCAAGTACTTAAGACGGAGTAAGGTTTTGACGATGCCGGAATTTTTCGGAAAGCGATTCCGGTCGAGAAAGATGAAAATTCTCTCATCTTTGACGGGGCTTGTGATTTATCTGGTATATATGCTTTCCATTATGCAGGGTATCGGAACGTTAATGAATTATGTAACGGGAGTGCATTACAATGTATGTATTTTACTGGCATTAATCACGTTTACGATTCTTACGGTTACTTCCGGATCAAAGGGAGTTCTTATTACCGATACGATTATGTTTGGCTTATTTACAGTTGCGGCCGTTATCGGCGCGTTCGTGATTGTAAATAAAGCGGGCGGATGGACAGAGGCTGTACGCTCCGTTACGCAGATAAATCCCGATATTTTTTCCTGGCACGGAAATTTGAATCACTATTATCCGACGGGAACAGAAAATATGATTTGGGCGCTTATGACCGGTTTTACCTGGATTACCGTGTGTATGGTCGGCCCGTGGCAGTCGAGTCGTTATTTAATGGCAAAAAACGAACATGCCGTGATTCGTTCCTCCTGTCTTGCCGCATTTTTTGTGTTTTTAATTGAATTTTTGATGATGACAGTCGGCGCGTTTCTTACAAGATTTCAGCCGGATATGCCGGGGCCTTCCTATGCGATGATTTGGGGCGCAACCAATCTTTTGCCTGCGCTGCTGGGCGTTCTTTTGCTGACAGGAGTGCTGGCGGCGGCAATTTCATCCGCCACTACATTTCTCTCACTGATTAGTTCTTCCATTGCGAACGATTTATTTGAAATCCGTGATGAAAAGAAAAAAGTCGGCACAGGCAGAATCGCGATCGGCATTTCGAGTGCGGTTATTCTGTTACTTGCGGTATTCAATCCTCCGGATATCTATGTCATCATGTGCCTGAGCGGGACGGTCGTCGTATGCGCGTGGTTTCCGGTATGCGTTGCGAGTATCTGGAGTAAACGCGTAACGAAAACGGGGGCGTTTTGCGGAATGCTGTGCGGATTTTTGGGCTGTGCGGCGGTAAAAATCTATTCTACGGTAAGCGGGGCGAGTATCCCGATTTATCTGGATGCGTTTTTTGTCGGACTGGTTATGAATGTTTTGGGATTGATTATCGGTTCGGCGTTTACGAAAGTAAGTCCGGAAGAAAAAGAAGAACATGAGAAACTGATGGTGACTCCGCCGGAAGAACGCGATTTGCAGGAGACTAAAATTACACGCAGATTTTTGACAGGGTACATTTTTACAGGCGCAGTAATTATGCTGCTGCTGCTGTTTTTGTGGGCCGTGCCGTATGCGAATACGGTAATGTAAAGCTGAAAAGGAAGTTTTTGCAATCATGAGTAAAATAAAACAGGAAAAGAATAAAACCAAATCTCTGTCATGGAAGCAGGCAATTCAAAAAGGGCTTCGTCCGGGTGTAATTTTAGTTCCGGTAATCATTTTTATTACCTTAACCATTATTGGAATGATTGATTCGGAATCGTTTGTTTCCATGCTGAACACGTTTTTTGTTTCGCTGATGGTGAACGGAAGCTGGCTGATTGCGCTTGGTACGCTGGCGTTTATTATTTTTCTGATCGTGGTATGTTTTCATCCGATTGGGAAAGTGAGACTTGGCGGTAAGGATGCAAAACCGGAATATAGTTTGTGGAACTGGTTTGCGATATCACTATGCGCAGGAATCGGTACGGGAATTGTGTTCTGGGGTGCGGTGGAGCCTTTAAAGTTCGCGGTACAGCCGCAGCTATCTACGGGCATTGCGCCGAATACAAGAGAGGCTGTAATCTGGTCTCTGGGAAAAAGTTATATGCACTGGTCTTTTGCTCCTTATGCCACATATGCGGTGTTCGGCGTAATCATTGCGTTTGCTTATTATAATCTCCACCGTAGTTTTTCGGTAAGTGCGGGATTTGCGCCTTTGCTGGGTGAGAAGGCGGAAAAATCATGGTTTCGCGGGATTGTAGATACGTTGACCGCTTTTGCAATCACGGGCGGAGTGGCCGGTTCTTTGGGATACGGTCTGCTTCAGATTGCCAGCGGTCTGGAAACGGTTTTCGGGATTCCGGCGCAGACGGTTTCCTATATTGCGATTTGTGTGGTAATTGTAGCAATTTATAATATTTCCAGTATCACCGGAATGAACCGGGGGATCCGCTGGCTGAGCGATAAAAATGCGTGGCTGTTTTTGATTCTAATGGTATTGGCATTTGTATTCGGTCCGGCACAGTGGATATGCAATTTATTTACCGAATAGTTTGGGAATTTTATTTCTACATTTGTCGAATCGATTACTGCCGTTTCTGCATTTTCAGATACCGGAGAGGCGGTCGGGAGCGTGTGGTATCAGTCGAGCGAGCTATGGCCGCAGTGGTGGGATGAATATTACTTTGTGGACTTTCTGAGCTTCGGACCGATTGTCGGCCTGTTTTCCATAAAGCTTGCAAAAGGGAGAACGCTTCGGGAATTTGTGGTGATGAACTGGCTGGTGCCGTCTCTGTTCGGTATTATCTGGTTTGCGATTTTCGGCGGCCTGTCTCTTGATATTCAATATAATTTTGCCGCTTATGCGGACAGAATAGATTTGCAGGGGTGCGCCAGTCTGTTCGACTATATGCAGCGGTTCGGCAATGAAGCTATGATGTTGAAAGTAATGGAAACAATTCCGTTTTCCGGTGTTTTAAAGCCGATTATTCTTATTTTAATCGTATTATCTTTTGTTACAATGGCGGATTCGACGACATCCACGGTGTCGCTTATGACGATAAAGAGTAACGTTGGCGTCGACGAGGCGCCCGCTTCGATCAAACTTCTGTGGGGATTCATTATGGGAGCGTCGTCGCTTGTCTTTACACTGACCGGGGGCCTGGAAGGGATTAAAATTGTTAAAACAATCGCAGGCTTTCCGATTTTGCTGCTTGGGCTTTTGATGATGATCTGTTTTATTGTTTATATGATAAAACACGGAAAAAGTAAAGCGGTGAAGGATATGATGGGAGACTGACGGATGGATGTAAAGCAAATCTTCGAATCTGTTATAAAGCAGAAATGCCTTTTTGTGAATCAATTAAACGGCGGAGTTACGAACTTAAGTTATTTGGTGGAAACCTCGGCGGGCCGTTATATTATAAGGATTCCGGGCAAAGGCACAAATGAATATATTAACAGGAACTGGGAAATCGAAAATATGAAAAGGGTCTTTGCTCTTGGATTTGCGCCCGAAATCATCTATGCGGACGCAGCTACCGGAATCATTGTTTCGCAGTATATTGAAAATAATATTTCGATGTGCAAAACGGATATATATAACGACGGAAGACTTCGGTTAATGAATGAAAGTCTGGTTCGTCTGCACCGCGCGCCTATGGAGCTTTCCAATGAATTTGATATAACCGGCAATCGTAAAAAATATGAGCGAATACTGGAAAAAATGGAAGTTAAACTGCCGGACGAGCTGTTAGACAATGTTCCGAAGCTCTTAAAAGCGTCGGACGACTTGTTTTTAAAATATAAAAAGGAGCTCGTTCCCTGCCACGGCGATCCGAAGCTGAATAATTTCCTGCTGCAGGGGGATAAGATGTGGCTGATTGACTGGGAGTATTCCGGCATGGCGGAGAAATATTTTGATCTCGTCAACTGGACCATGACGAACAGGTTAAATAATACGGAAGAAGAAATTGTTTTACAATCATACGAACTTTGTTCCGGTGAAAAGCTGGACAGAGAAAAATATTTGTTGTATAAAGCTGCGACGGATTATCTGTGGATCTATTGGCATCTGATTAAGTTTTTTCAGGATGAGATGACGGAGTATAACGATGCTTCCTGGAGGTTCCGGCTGCATCGTGCGCTTGAGACGATAGATCAATTGTATGGATAAGGGGGAAGGAATGCAGGGAATTATTTTAGCGGCCGGTCTCGGTTCAAGATTGAAAGAGATAACGAAGATTACGCCGAAATCGTTACTAAAGGTAGACGGACAACCGATTCTGGAAAGAAACATTGGCTATATGATGGAGGCCGGGTTTGAGCGAGTCGTACTGGTAGTCGGGTATCAGAAAGAACGGTTTGAGTACCTGAGAGACAAATATCAGGGATTTGAGCTGGTACTTGTTGAAAACAGGGAATTTCGTACTTCTAATACGGTTTCGTCTCTGTTTCTGGCAAAAGATTATTTCAATCAGGAAACCTATATTACAACTGCCGATATCTATCTGAAAACAAATCCGTTCCTAAAATACAGAGAAGATTACAGTTTCTATCTGCTGAGGCCTGCAGCCCGGTATGCAAAGCCGGATTGGATTGCGAGGCTGGATGAAAATCTGAGGTTTATATCTGTGAACCAGCGGGCCTATGAAGGTTACTCCTATACGGGGATATCACATTGGATTCCTGGGGATTTAGCGTTTATTCATGACAGGCTTTGTGAAATTAACTGGGAAAATCCCTCGGAACGGCTGCAGTATTGGGACGAGCTTATTCTGCCGTATCTGCCGCAGTTTGCGCTGTATGCAAAAATACTGGAAGACGATTCGGAAGTTTATGAGTTTGACGATTATTCGGATGTTGAGAAGCTGCAAAAAGAGCAGAATGTTTCTGTGACATACCAATAAAAGAAAGAATAAACATTGTATGTGAAAGGGCTTGACAATGATATGCGACAGAATAATATCAAAAAATACAAATGTAGTATCATGGGGGGGGGTATTTTACAATACGAAATAATTGATTTCCTGAAAGGCTTTTCAATTGTTACGATTGTAATTATGCACCTGATGCAGATTTATATGAAAGGACTGCCGAATGTCGTTCTGCTTTGTGCATCCGCGGGAGGAACCGGTGTTCATGTATTTATCTTTTGCTCCGGGTTTGGCTTATATCTGTCCCGGCTGAAGAAGCCGTTGGGCTATGGGAATTTTTTAAAGAAACGTTTTGGAAAAGTTTATCTGCCCTATATAATTGTAATTTTGATTTCCGCATGGATTCCTTATATGTATCAGGGCGCAGACAGAATCAAAGCGGTTTTCAGCCATGTCTTTTTATATAAGATGTTTATTCCCGAATATGAATCGAGTTTTGGGGAACAATTTTGGTTTGTATCTACTATCATTCAATTTTATCTTGTTTTTATAATTGTATGCAAAATAAAAGAGAAGCTTTCTCCGCGAAAGATGCTTTTTCTTGCGGTGGGTCTCAGTCTGTTCTGGTGGATCTTTGTCGCTTTGATCGGGAAGGCAGATATTCGTGTCTGGAACAGTTTTTTCCTGCAGTATTTCTGGGAATTTGTTCTCGGAATGCTTACGGCGGAATATCTTTACAGAGGAAATGAGATAACGATTCCCCGCGGCTTATTGGCGCTTACCTCAATTGTCGGATTCCTTCTTTTCGGAATTATGGCGGTCAGGGGAGGTGTGTTTAAGTTGTTTAATGATATTCCCGCTCTTATGGGATATCTGTCTTTGGCTGTTTTGTTTTATACCTTGTGCCGCGACCCGATAAAGAAAGTAGTCTTATGGTTATCAAAAATATCCTATGAATGGTATCTCGTACATATTCTGGTGTTTGAAACCGTGTTTTATTTTTTGCGGAGCGATTCTCTGACAGCGGAAATTCCCATAGCGCTGTTTGCATTGATCATCAGTATTGCCGCAGCATATGGATACGGAAAACTTATTTCCTTTCTGCCGAAATAGAATGTCAAATAGAAAAAGGAGCTGACGCACTTACCGGTGCGACGCTCCTTTTTCGTTTTCTTCTGTACTTTAACAGTTCTCTTGCGTATTTATGTATATTTTATCTAATAGTACTTCAGGTTCTGACAGAGAAAGAGGACTGCATATGCCTGATACAGGGATATAAAGTACGGGTCTTCTTCTCTTTTACGATAAATAATCTGATAAAAATCAGGAACTTATCCGTCGACTATTAGCAAGATATCTTTTACTGTCCTTTATCATAACAGGTTAAGTAATACTTTTCAAGTGTTTTTTAGCTGTTTCCGGCCAAAAGTCTGCTCTTATCAGGCGGTTATACACTTAAAATATAATTTGAAATCATAAAACGAGCGTTGCATTTTTCTTCCAAAAGAGAGGCATATTCCAGCATGTCTTTTCGGATTTGATATACTTTCCGCATTTTATCATCATATTCTTCCCCGCTGTTTTTAAAGTAAGCGCCGAGATTTTTTACAATGCCTTCCAGCAGAATAATAGTGATAAATTCATTTCCGAGCAATTCCTGATACTTTTCCAGGTTAAAATTAGCGCTTGCAATATTTTTCTTTTCCAGGAGAAATGTTTCCTCTATGTATTCAAGTAAATAGTCAAATAATACAATTGTATTTAATTCATTTGTAAGGATGTCATTATACTTTAGATTCGTGTAAATATCGTCTCTGTACAGTTCCAGCAAAACGGCATTTTTTGAAAGCAGACTGTACAGGCATTTTCCCCGGGGAGATAAATATAATTTAAAGTTATTGTTATACTGCCGTTCGGTTTGTTCTATTACCGTATCTTCTATGTCGTGCAGACTTCTAAATAGAATTCCGGAATCGTATAAATATTCCAACATATGCAGAATACGGTAGCGCCATCTGTCTATTCTTGCCTCGCTATCAGTATTATTTACAAACAATCCCATCAATTCGGAGAGTATGATTTGACCTTCCGCATATTTTTCGCCATAGATATTCGTTATTTTTTTTCTTGTTAAGTAGCGAATGATGTAGAGGCCGATCAGGTCGGTTCCTTCCGTGCTATTGTCGAGAATATTGGGCACAAAGCTTCCGTTCTGGTTCATATATTCTTTAGAATTTCCGTTTGCAATTGCATAAATCAGATTTTCTGTCGTCAATTGATAATTTTTTGAGTCTATCACAAAGCTTCCTTTGTTTTCTATTTCATTGCAGGCAATCCATTCTATATTTGTCATAACGCTGCAATATAATATCATGGCGTCACAAAGATTGTAGTTTGACAAGTTATAGATTAAGTTGCTGCCGAGGTTGTCAAGGCGTTGCTCTACATACTTGAGCTGTTTTTTTGCATCGGTATAACTGTCATAGTTTTTTACGCGATTTGCAATCTCTTCTACTTCTTCGATTTCCTGAAACCTTTTTTCAAATATATCGTGAAGGCTTACGGTTTCCTTCTTAAGAATGGTATCGTTTTGCAGGTATTCCCTTCGGGCATCCGACTGTCTGCCTATATTGCTTCGGAACGTATACGCCCGAAGCGCAACTATTGTTTTAATTGTGCGTTCTTTATCCTCAATAGCACAAAAACAGGAATGAACATGCCTTGCCACCTCGACTAATGGCCGATGAAAGATCCCTTCTTTTGATTCGATATCGTCATAAATTAAAATTATGTGATATTTTTGCTCCAGTTGTTTTAGAATATATTTGATAAAACTGGAATAATATTCTACCGGTTTTTTTTCGCAGACCATTTTAAGCTGGTTGAGTTTGTGCTGATATGTTTTGTTCCCTGTTAATTCCTGAATAAATTGCGAACCGGGGGATAAATCTTCTATTTCAAGAAGAGGGGCTTTGTTTCCTTCCAGAAAACGATAGAAACCCAGCCAAAATGCTTCCTCATTTTCAATCAGACTTGTGTTCTGACCCAGTAATACTTTTACGGTGCGTGCAAAATATTGAATCACTTCGTTTTCCACGCTTTTCTGAGGATTATCGGCGTACAAATGCGCGTAGTAAAATGAAATATATATTATGATCCGGTTGCCTTCTATTTTGACGTCTCTGTCTGTGATGCGGAAGAAATTTCTAAGAAGCGTGGTTTTTCCCATGCCGGTTAATCCCACAAGGTATTTCATTTGATTTTTATTTTTGTGTATCAGTTTTTTCAGCTCTTCTTCCAGAGGGTCATAAACATAAATTCGGCTTGTGCCGTCCTCATTAAGTCTGTTAAAGTAATTTGCGTATTTCGTTCCTTCATAATAACCGGGATCCATTAATATCTCGAAGATCTCGGAGAATTTACGGCCAAGCAGATTTCTTTTGTTAGAATCATTTTTTTTTGCGTTCAGGATATCTTCGTTTGGCTTTCTGTACATGGCTTATTCTCCTTTACTAATTAATTTTAACTTCTCTAAAAGGTTTTCCATTTCTGGGCTAAATGTCATTTCGTCAGCGTCGTCATCAAAAAATCTGTTACAGAAGGACTTGATTTTTTCGTCCTTTAGCCTGTCGTTTCCGCAGTTATAATATTTTTTGATTTTCTGCACTTTATCCACATATGATTGCCATGTAGCTCTATGTTCTTTTGTTATTTTTGCTGAAGAAAACAGGCAGATTCCGTTTATTTCCAAGTCGTAATTCATTTCCAGGTCGTGAGTGGCAGGAATGTTTTTTCCAAAGTCATATATTTTACGGCTGTTTTCCATAATATTTTTTACCATATTTGTAGCTGATAAAATGATTTCCTGTTTTTGCCGGTCAGTCTGCGTCCTTCCGGTTGTCCTGGCAACGTGATACGCCATAATACTGACACTGACAGCAGCGCAATTAATAAGGGAAGCGACCATAAGCTGAACATATTCTGCATCTGTAATTCCAGTGTATACAATAATGTTTAAAAAGGGCAGCTTTTTTATAATAGTACGAATATGAAATAGGATATCCGGCATAAAGACAACAAGAAGTAATGCCAAAAGACAAATTAGAATTTTTCCGATATTTTTAAATTTTTTGTTTCCTGTTTTGTCGGTGGCTTCTTCTTTTCCCATAAAAAATTCTCCTGAGCTGATGTGTTTTACCGCAATAGAGGGTTTATTTCTTCATACGGTTTTCTTAATGGTGTAGTTTGATTTTATCAAAATCTTATAATAAAGTAAATAATAATTTCTCAATAGATTACTATTACGATATAGAATGTCTATTAGAAAGTAAGAAAAAACAGAGAGGAAAAGATATGAAAACACCTTTTGATGGTATTGGAAAACTTAGGGAAATAGTTTGCAGCGCTATCTTTTTTTGCGTATCATTCTATAAATAATACTAAAATATTATATATGTAGTAAATGCCAAAGGTACTGCTTGATATTTCCATATTTTAATGTTAAATTTAAAACGTAGTTTGTCATTGGTTTAGAAGTTAAAACAGCAGAAGAATGCCTGGACAGCAGGGGAGAAACCGCCTGCCCGGAAGGAGACAAAAGATATGAAAGCAGATTATAAAAAGCTTAATCAACTGTACTATCAGCTAAGCCTGAAGTGCGCAGAACTGACGTCCGGTCTTACACATCGTAATTTCAGTGTGGAGACCGGCTGGTATAACGGGCATTATAAAAAGGATGAAGACGGGCAGTATCAAATGGCCTATTATCCGATTCCGGTTATTAGTGTGAACGGGGTCTGCGATATTGAGATTGATTTTGAAGAGATTATAGTTACTTCAAAATTGAAACGGGAAAAGGCTATACAGTATGCGTTTTTGAGCTTTTCAAAGATACCGTTTGAGGCATATGGAGCTGAGAATTATCTGGAGGATTATTATTTAACCGGGATGACAATAGAACAGATGCATGAAAACATCAGCCGCAGCAGCGAAAAGGAGATCGGTTTTAACTTTATATTTAAGCCGGAAGTTACCGGAAACGAGCTCTTTGAGTTTGCAAAGCTTTTGCGCCGCGAGGGTTTTTATTATTAGGTTGAATCCGGTGATGTTACATTGGATATAACAATGCTTAAAGGAGGTACAAAGGATGAACAGATTAAAGGAACTTCGGGAAAGCCGGCACCTTACGCAGATCGCACTTGGACTCCGCGTGCATACGACACAGCAGTGTATTAGCAAATACGAACGAAATATATGTAATATCCCTGCTGATATGTTAAGAAGCATCGCGGAGTATTTTCATGTGACGACTGACTATATACTTGGGGTTTCGGATATTAGACAGAGTCCTGAGATATGGCGTCAGCTGCGGGATTTTGATACTGAAAAATTCGATGTCGCAGAATTATACGGAGAACTGAACGCCTATGAAAGACGTGTTGTGACGGGAGTAATCGACGTACTGTTCAGACAGCGTGAGGAAAACGGAGAAATGCCTGTAACGGATGAAAAAACGGAGAAAGCAGAAGAAACCGGCGAAGAGCTTACAGGCAGTATGCGGCGGGCGGAAGCATATAAAAGAAAGCAGATGAAAGCGTTGGACGAAATGCGCAGCCGGGTAGAGGAATATGCAAAAACTGCGAAGGAGGAGGGAAGGATAGAAGTAATTATCCAGATGTTGGAAAACGGGCTTGATCATGAAACGGTGGCGCGGATATTGAATACTCCGCCCAAAGAAATAAAGAAACTGAAGGATAAATGGCTCTGATGAAAAAGAAACGCCGTATTTTCAGGCGATTCGGGAGCTGTCTCAGAAAAAATGAAAAAAGACACCATGTGCACGGGCACGTCAGGATTTGTGCAAAAACACGGTTTTTAAAAAGTTTTTATAGCATAAAAGCAAAAAATAGATAAAAAAGTTGTATAAAAGTAACAAGAAAACAGGGGAGGGACAAAGTACTATTGAAAAAATTATGCATAGATGGTACAATCTTATTAACTCTTTTGAGGGGAATCCATGTAAAAATGCGCCGACACAGGTGAACCTTCGGAAGGAAAAATCAACTTTTATGTTCATCCGTTGTATGACGGATGAGGAGAGGGGGACAAATGAGTATTAAAAGACTCAAAAAGGCAGTTGCAGCCGGATTAGCAGTGCTGATGACCGTAAGCTCATTCAATGTTACGGGTATCAATGTTTCCGCTGCGGGACTGCCCAGTACGGAGGGACACGACAAGTACGTAGACAAAGAAGTATTTGACGTGATTTCCGCCGAAGACTTCGGTTCCAAGCCGTTGGATGCTCCGCTGTTCGATAAGTCTAAGGGCAGCCAGGATGTCACCGATTTGCAGGTTCCGACGCTTGCATATGACGATACCAGCATTTCTCTTGTTTGGATGAAACCGGAGAAGTATGATGATATCGCAGATTACAGGGTGTATATTAATGATAAGTTAGACGGCACGGCAAGAGAGAGTTATGCAAAGAATGCTGCATGGGCAGATACCTATATGAAGGCATTTTATGAGTACTACGCAACGAACAGCGACGTTCCGATGGTAGAAGTCGACATTCACTCCTATCGTGCTACGGGTCTGACGCCGGATACGGAGTACACATTCAAGGTTGTCGCTGTAAATGACGCAGGCCAGGAAGTCGGCACCGCTGCGGAACTTACACAGAAGACAACACCGACGCCGGAAGTTTTCAATATTGAAGATTTCGGCGCTGTAGCAGAATCCGGTGCAACCGGTCCTGTTACATATGATGATGCGATTAACGCAAAAGTAGAGAAGAACACAAAGGCAATCCAGGACGCTATCGACGCTTGTACGCCGGGCGGTAAGGTTGTCATTCCTGAAGGTAAGACGTATGTATCAGGCGCACTCTGGTTAAAGAGCGATATGACGTTGGAAGTAAACGGTACCTTATGGGCTTCTCCTAACAGCGATCATTTTGAAATCGGTTTCCTGATGTATCCGTTCTATACCGATACCAGAGGATGGGGGCTTGTTAATGCTACCAGCGCTGACGAAGAGCATCCGCTTGAGAATATCCGTATTACCGGTAACGGTACCTTATATGGTAACGGTTGGAAATATGGCGCCAGTGATAAGATCTCCGGTGACGGCTATACTTCTAACAAAGGACAGAATACCCAGTCCGGTGATCCTGCCGATACCGCTACCTGGGGTGTTCCCGGATGGGTCGCAGGCAGCAATACGAAGGTTTTTACTCTTGGTATCCAGGCTGCAGACTCCTGCAAAAAATGGCTTTCCAATCTTGGCAAGTATTCCGAGGAACAGATTGCCAAACTGGATCAGGGTGTTACTACCGGCATTGCTAAGGATGACTTAAAGAATGCTTACGCTACCCGTTCCAGTCTTCTTATTATGAGAAATATTACCAACGTTTATGTCGGTGATATTACTATTGAGAATCCTTCCAACCACTCTGTAAATATTCTGGATTCCAGAAATATTTCTA
>CANPGM010000012.1 GCA_947573605.1 uncultured Roseburia sp.
TAAATGTAAAAATATACCGGGAGATATATTGACAAATTTCAAATATTGAGATAGGTGGTCTAAGAATATAAGCATTAGGTTTTCTTTCTAATAAAGTTTTTTCAGCTTCAATTTTATCCATTCCATATTTACCCCAAAATTTATTTACATTTAATGGTGTATTTTCTTCGAATGGTTGTGGGGAACACTCTGAATAAACTGCACTTGAACTAATAAAGATATAATCATCATAATCATTTAAAGCATTAAGCAATAATGAAACATCATATGAAGTATGTGCGTTATCTATAACAATATCAAAATGAATATTTTGAAGTACCTTTCCTATATTGTGTCTATCTGCTTGAATAAGCTTTACTCCCTTTGATTGTTCTTTTGTATTTCTATTAAGAACATATACTTCGTATCCATTTTCTACATAATATTCCGCAATATATCTACTTGCAAATACAGTTCCACCCGTCACAAGTATTCTTTTCATCTTTTTCGTCCTCTTTTTTCTTAGTTCTATAAATTCTTACTTCCTCTATTTCCGCCCCCGCTGTGGGTTCGGATTTTTCAGCAAGTCCGACTTCTGTGCAATCTTTTTCATCCACTTCTTTTCTTCTTCGGACAGCTTCTTCAAATTCAATTTGAGGCGCTTACAGATAAACGCCAAAGCCGCTTGCTCCGGGTCGCTGTCTGGGCTGGCGGTTTCCTCGGAGGTCTGCAAGAAATCTTCCAGTGGGTTGTCCTCCGGGTCGCTGAAAAAATCGTCCTTATATGCTTCCCGCAGGTCAAGGGCTATGCCGTTTATATCCTGCTGTATCACATAGCGGCAAAAACTGTCATCATCAATATGGGCAGCGATAAGCTGTCTTAACTGCGGGTCGGTCAAGCCGGGATTGTGCTGCTTCACAATGGTTGCGCTCACAGTTTCCACGATGGCGTTTGCACTCTGCACCTGTTTGCCAGCGATACCATTCACATAGATTTCAAGGTCTGCCATGAGCCGGGGAAAATCCGGGTGCGCCGCCATTTCGCATAAAAGAGAATTATCCACCAGCCCACTTTTCAATAATTCAATCCACGCCGTAAAACTTCGCCGGCTTGATAATGGCATAGTGGCTGATGTCCTTGAAGTCCTTTGCTTTATAACTGCCCAGTGCAGACTTGGAGAGATTTACCTGCTCCTCAAGCTGCTCCAGCGTCAGCCCACGCTCCACACGCAGATCTTTCAATCGTTCTTGTATGGATAGTTCCATGCTTTCCCTCCCTTCTACTATTTTTTCTGCATATCTTTTAGAATCTTGACGATACGCTCCCTGTTTTTTGCTGTTTTCATAAAAGTAGGAAGATGGTCTGCTTGTGTTTTCTTCGGGATACTGAACAGCTTTTCACGCAGGTCAGCACTGAGGTAGTCAATTAGATAGGCTAAATGCTCCCGATTTAGAGCCCAAACTGGCTTGTTGTGGAAAAATGTCAAAAACCACAACTCCAGGCCGAAATACGGTTCCTTGCCGTTCTCTATGTCGCCAGTATAAGAAAATACTTCTGCTGTTTTATGGACTTTTCCTGACATCATGGTTTCACAAAATGGGCAAGCGACATGGAGAACTTGAAAATGCTGTTTGTCCTCATCTTGAATATCCACTCGATAATACCGTCCACAGCATTTACATTGATTATGCACATCATAACGATAAATTGTGCGGTCTTTTTCTTCTGTATGCCCGCAATTTGTACACTTGAAAAAAGCTGTATTGTCATTTGCTGTTACAATACCAAATCCATGACACTTCGGACATTTTACATTTAATCCTGATGATAAAGCTGTATAAACAGAATAAGTAAAATAAGGCTTATCTATAATTCGCTCCATCTTCTCACCTCTTTTCAACTTTTAATTTCGGGTTGATTTCTTTTATTTTACCACAATTCCGAGAACGTAGAAATAAAGAGTATTTCGGGTTGATTTCCGACCTTATGGATATACGGCGGGCGGCCTTTTAGGTGTAGACTTAGGGTAGTTCATCGATGAGCTGTACCTTGACAACTGAATAAGAAAGGCGATATATGGCAAAAAAGCAACCGGACACAAATATCCCCCAACATGAAATAGAAGCCCTTGCCCGCTGTCTGCTTCCAGAAATTCAGAAATTCTTTGAAAGCCCGGAGGGGCAGAAAGAATTTGAAGAATGGAAAGCGCAGAGGGCAAAAGAAGCACAAAAACAAAGGAACATATGACAAAAGCGGCGGTATCCTTCACAATACCGCCGCTTGCTTTTCGCACTAAAGATATACTAAAAATCCGAAGCCCTCTTCGATTGGAACCGAGATCGGATTGTCCTTATCTACTGCAGGAGATGGGACTTGAACCCACACACTGTCGCCAGCGTCAGATTTTGAGTCTGATGCGTCTGCCATTCCGCCACTCCTGCATAAAACAACAAACCAAGCTTTCTCACTTAGCAAGCATAATCATACCACATCATTTTAAAGTTTGCAACTATATATTTCCGGAATTAATAAAAGAATTTTTACTTTGTACAATATGCCAACTGCCCGGTATAACCGGCATCACAGTATACGGTGACTTCATATCCCAGCTCCTCTGCCGCCTCCAGCGTGATCTGATACATTTCTCCGCCCCAGTTCGTCCGCCACAGCCAGAACCGTTCAGGAAGATTCGCAAGATCAATCTCTGCCTCAGGGTAAACGCCCTGAAAGTAATCCTCCGAAAAGCCTTCCTCTCTTGATACATAATAATGAAATCCGTCGCTTGCATTGCCGATCAGATACGTCGTATCTTTCCATCCTTTCTCTGACATCCAGATAACCGCAAACTGATCGTCAAGCGCTTTCTCCCAATTTTGAAGAAGCGCAAAAAAAGAGAAATACAGGCAGAGAAGTCCCGCTCCTCCCGAAATTAAAAATCCTTTTCTTGCAATTTCCGATTTGAAACAGCGATACCCTTCATAGAGAATAATCGGCAGCGCCACGCAAAACAGCGGGAAATAAAAATAACTGTACCGCCAGTAGAATCCGCCGCTCTGGTTCGGATGCATCATCGCATAAATATGCAGCTCTACCAGCATATAATGAATCAAATAGGCCGTCCAGAAAAGGAACAGCAGGTTTTTCTTTATCCGGGACAGTTTTCCTTTTATGAAAAGGCAAACAGAACCTATAACCAGACAAATACTTACCGCTCCCCAAAAAATCACCCATGCATCGGTAGATCGGCACACATAAAAATATCCGATCAAATTACCGATCGCAGTAAATATATCCTTAAAAATATGGAGACCAAACGTAACCGTATGTTCCGCGATCTCATTCTTTCCCATCTGCACTCTTAGAAAAAAGTAATAGAGCGGTATTGCAAATACAAGAAAACATCCCGCATAGGAAACGGTTACTGCAATCTTCCGCCCTACCGAACCGTTTTTCCGAAATATTTGCTCTAAATAAAAGAACAATAACAGCGGCAAAACGGCAAATGCGCTGCCGTACTGACTGTATACCGCTCCAACACACAAAAGAAGAAACAGCAGCATGTTTCGATAGCTGAATTTATGTTCCAGTTCCACATAAAAAAAGACGGCCCCGGCAAGAAACACAATCATTAATGCATATTCCGAGCACTCCTGTATACAATATACCCATTGATGCGACATCGCAAGCGCGCATAAAACAAAATTGGCCATTTTTGTATGATACAGCCGTTTCAGCGTAAGATAGATAAACACTCCTGTAATCATCCCGATTACAATATTAAAAAAGCGGAACCACTCCGCCGTATCATTTATTTTCAGCCAGAAATGCATGATAAAATTATAGAGCGGCGGTTGAAACGTACCGATAACTTTCTGATACAAATCCCCCGTTTTAAGAGAAGCCTGAGAATAATAATACTCATTCCATTCGTCTCCCCATAATGCGGAATGATTCAATTGAAAAAACATCGTGAAAAAAAAGAATGCAAATACAAGACCCGTAAATATAACGTTCCTGTTCTTCCTCATAAACTGTTTCAAGCGCTCCATTTTCCTCTGCTCCATCATTTGTTTTCCCCGGTTCTTCCTTCTAATCCACGATATTTTCTAAAAATCAGCCATTTGCTTGCGATATAGTTAAGCGCTGTTACAAGTATATTTGAGATTGTCTTCATCAAGATGCCATTCCATCCGATACGATCTACGCAGACATACATCATTGCCAGATCAAGTACTCCGGTTGCCAGACGACAGGCGAAAAATGAGACAACCTCTTTTAAAACATTCTCTGCAGTTACGGCTTTACTCTCAAATACCCATTTCCGATTTGTAATATAAGCGAACAAAACCGCCATAAACCACGCAATACAGGTACTCTCTATCGTAGAAAACATAAGCGCATCGGAAAACAGACAATACGCCGCTATATTAACTAAGGTTGTAAGCACCCCGAACACAAGATACAGGATCACACTTTGGTATTTTTTTAACAATTTAATCACGTTTGTCTTTCTCTTTCATGTCTTTTTTCATAGAGTGAAAATCGTAAAGCGCCTTTATCCCGATTTTGATTATCTTAGGAATATTGATGGAATTAACGCCGCCTTGTCTTGGCTTAAACGTAATGGTTACAAACTCTGTTTTTTCGCTGTAATAGATAAAATAAGTCGTCAGCATTACATTTGGAAGATTAAAATCCTCAGGCAGCCGGTCTATGTACTTCCCTACAAGCTTCGTTTGCATTAACCGAAAGGGCGCGTTTGCATCCGGTACCTTTACCTTAAAATAAAGGCGCAGCAGGAGGCACAACACGCGTTCTACAAATTTTCTTGCCTTTCCGTCGCCGCGCGATAAACGTTTTCCAATCACAGCGTCATACGTTTCTCTAAGTTCCCAGAAATCCGAAAATTCTTCCGGGTTTGTCTGGCCGTCCGAATCAGTCTGAAAAATATAATCGGCGCCGTTTTTTACCGCATAATGATATAGCGCCATAAGTTTTGGTCCATGCTGTTTCCCTGTATCGGCAAGTATCTCCAGTTTTGGATAGTTCTGTTTTAATTCCGTCAATATCTGATGCGTTTCATCCGTACTTCCGCTGTCCGCCACAATCAGCTTTGATTTTTCATCCTTACCGTTTAAAACGGTATACCATGAACGAACTACCTTCTCTATATTCTCTGCTTCGTTGTACGCAGGCATAACGATGTATAAGCAGTCCATGTATCTCCCTTCTATTCTGTCTGTATAATCCCGGTCATAACATGCATGTTTTTATTCATTCAAAAACAAGCTCTGCAGCTCTTCTACCGTCTCATATGCAAAAACGCAGATTCCGCCGTCGTGCCAGACTGCCTTCTGCTCCTGATTCCATGCCGCCTCCGGATATTCTGCTAACTGAGAATCCGATACAATCAAAAATGTTTTTTCCGGCCATCCATAATTTATTTCCTCTTTCGTGCTTAACCATTCATATTTCCCAAAATGCTCCAGCGAGCCCAGCGACACAATATCCAACTCTCCGTCGCTAAGCTGAATCGTCGAATTTCCATACCAGAAAGTAGAAAATCCGTACCGATAATGATTCTCAACGAGAAATTCAGCCATTTCTTGTTGTTTCTCCGTGTCTATCTTCTGATGATTTCCGCGCGCATGTCCGTAAAAGAAAATATTGCCGCTTACCAAAACGGAACAGACCGTAAGAACCGCAGTCAGCCTTTTTCCGGCGCCTGCCTTTTGTCTCTGAATAAGCTGATAAAGAACATGCGGCAGAACCATAAAAAACGGCAGCATATATCTTGGCTTGTACTCTTCGAACAAAAATATATAGATAAACGTATGTATCAGAAACGCGGCAAGGAAATAGCAAATAATCAAATGATTCCATTGAAAGACCGCCTTTTTTTTCGTAGCGCCCGTCAGTAAAACTATGATTGTAGCGCACAATAATATGCTGATACAATTAAAAATCCCTCTTCCGCTAAACAGCTCCGCATTTGGCAGATATCCCAAATTAGACATTACCTCCGCGGCTATCGTTTCGATTGGCTTCACGGAAAATTCTTTCCATTGAAATCCCTTTGCATTCTCCCATATAAAATAATTACTCAACCAAAACTTATTTATGGCAAATCCCATGCAGGCCGTGCAGCAGCCCCCCGCGGCAGTAAGGACATATCTCCCCTGCTTTTTTACATAGGACCAAAACAGGCCGCCCCCGTCCTTCGTATACCTGTACAGAAACAAAACGACAACGCCCGCCAATAACGGCGCATACAGACTTTCCAGCAGGCGAACGCCCTGTAACCCAATCAGGAACGACAAAATCAAAAAGATTCCAAATATAATATACCATGCCGTCTTCTTCCTGCTGTTCCGGTTGACAATCGCCAAATACAGAGAAAGCATTACAAAAACCTCTATATTTGCAAGTACATAATAGCCGCAGCCGTGCATTAAAACATAATAGAATTCGCTGAATCCGTACGGCAAAAGAGAAAACCCGAACATCCACAGGCTTTTCTTCCCCATTCCAAGCTGATATGCCAGTAAAACGCTCGACAATCCCAGAAAAAGATTCATAAGAGCCGTCCCGATCGTCTCGATCTCCCACCAGCCTAATCCCGGAAACAGCTTAAATAAAAGAGCAAACAGAAGCTCGTTGTCAAAAATCCGGATTTCAGTTGAAAAATACCAGTTATCCGACAGAAAGGTCCCCTCTTTTGCCAATAAATTCGCATAGACAAGATCCGACGCGGAATCCGATTCCATCAGGCGAATCCCATAGTGAAACTTATAATAAGTCAGAATCCCCAGAACAACGGCGCCAAACAGTACCGGAAACACAATATTTTGTATGTTTACGGCTGCCGTGCTTCTTTCGCTTTTATAATTTCTCATACGCTCCTCTGCTATGTGATACTTAACATTTAACTAACGTTATTATTCTATCAAAAGTCGTATTCATTTACAAGAATAAAATAGAATCCCGCTCTCTTCTTTTTTTTATTTTATCTGCAACAGACATTACAATTACAAGAAGTACAAGATCAATCAGAATTCTCAAAATGCAATTTGTAAATGAACGATCTGTGAGTTTCCATAGCTTTTGGAACCAGCTTTCGTCAAAATTATGAATAAATAACAGATAAAGAGAATTTTTTCCCAGATATATAAACGGTATGTATATTTTTTTATCTTTGTAAGAATGACACTCAATTCAACGACCGCTAATGTTCCGGCGACAGCCGTGACAAAGCTAAGCGGATACAGCGGGTATCTTCTGCAGGCAAGTTCCAGATAATCCGCTTTGATTGCATACGACAAAAGCAAAGTACCGGCCCAGACACTCCCATATAACAAAAATTTCGGTACCGGTCTTTGTTCGACCTGAAACCAGGCAATGTTCGCTCCGATATAAAAGATTGGCATAATTGCAAAAACGATATCAAGCGAGCACGGAAGCCATTGTATTTTTCCCAGCCAAACACCCAAAGCCGATAAGAAAGCACAACATAACATTAATCCGCTTCCGGAAAATCTGATTTGCAGAAAGTCAAATAACGTCCTTCCAAAAAATAAGACGATTAAAAACCACGGTATTCCAATGGCAAGTACTTCATAAGAAAATACCTTTACCGGAACACCGCTTGAAAATATCCCCGTCAGCAGGATATCTATTATAAATTTTCGAACCGATTCAACATTAGAAAACAGTTCCTTATTTCTAATGGCATATGTCAGCACCGACAAGACATACATTAGAATTGCAGGTATTACCAAATGTCGAAATCCACGACTTGTTTTAATCGACAATTGTTCCGTATCTGCAGAATATTGAAAGACTGCACAGCTTAATATGAAAAACAACGGCATATGAAAAGAAAAAATCGCACCGCGAAGAATTCCGCTTACGGTATACCCAATGATAACGAATAATATGCCAATGCCTTTTGCACAATCAACCCATTCAATCCTGTCTGTCATGCCCTGTTTTACCGGTTTCATTTATAAACCTCTTTCCTTATTGGCGGATTTATACCGATCCGTTCCTGTCTTTCCCACTATCTTAGCATAGCAGATTCAAATAATCCATCTATTTACACAGACGTATTTTCTTCTGCCGTAAGAAAATCTACGGTCCGTAAAACCGAATCCACCCGTTCCGCCGTAACCGTAATCCGCTGTCCCAGCTTATAGCGTCTGTTCGTCGCTTCTCCAATCAGTTCGTAAGAGGACTCCTCGTAACGGTAAAAGTCATCCGTAAGCGACGTCACATGCACAAAACCTTCGACCGTATTCGGCAGTTCCACATAAAATCCCCATTCCGTTACGCCTGAAATCACCCCTTCAAACGTCTCTCCCAGATGCGCTTCCATATATTCCGCCTTTTTCATTTTTTCGGTTTCGCGTTCAGCCTCGTCGGCTCTGCGCTCCGTCTCGCTCGAATGAGCGGCGACTTCGGGCAGAATTTTTTCATAATGCGCGATTTTTTCTCCGTTCATCCTTCCCCTCAGATTATCTTTGATAATCCTGTGAATCTGTAAATCGGGATATCGCCTGATCGGAGATGTAAAATGACAGTAATACCGGGCGGCCAGGCCGAAATGTCCGGTACTTGCAATCGAATATTTCGCCCGCTTCATGGAACGCAGCGTCAGTCTGCTAATCAGCGCTTCCTCTGACGTTCCGTCAATCTTTTGCAAAAGCTTCTGCAGCTCTTTCGGATGAATTTCCTCCTGTCCGATATGAATCGAGTAGCCAAAATTATTGATAAACGCCGCCAGTTTCTTTATTTTTTCATCATCCGGATTGTCATGCGTCCGGTAAACAAACGGCAGCTCCTGCCAGAAACAATCCAAAGCGACCGTTTCGTTTGCAATCAGCATAAAATCCTCAATGATTTTGGTAGCCGTATTCCGCTCATACGGCTTAATTTCCGTCACCTTCCCCGCTTCATCCAACAAAATTTTTGTTTCCGGAAAATCAAAATCAATCGAACCGCGCTTCCTTCTTTTTTCACGAAGCAGCTCTGCCAGCGCGCGCATTCGTTCAAACAGCGGGACAAATTCTTTGTATTTCTTTCTCTCCTCCCCGTCGTTATCCTCCAGAATTTTTTTCACACTGGTATAACTCATACGGCGGTCCACACGAATTACTGTTTCCGCAATCACATGGTCAAGCACATGACCTTTTTCGTCAATCGTCATAATACAGCTTAACGTCAAACGGTCTTCTCCCTCGTTTAAAGAGCAGATGCCGTTTGAAAGCTTATGCGGCAGCATCGGAATCACTCGGTCCACCAGATAGACGGACGTTCCGCGCAACAGCGCCTCCCTGTCAAGCGCGCTGTTTTCCTGTACGTAGTTGGTTACGTCTGCAATGTGTACGCCAAGCTTATACTTGCCGTCCTCCATTGTCAGCGTTATGGCGTCGTCAAGATCTTTTGCGTCCTCTCCGTCAATCGTAACTGTCTGTAATTTTCGCAAATCCATTCTGCCTGCCCGGTCCGCTTCGCTTACCTCATTGGAAACATGTTCGACCTGACGCATGATTTTCTCCGAAAATTCCGTCGGAAGTTCATAAGCTCTAACAACCGATAAAATATCGACTCCCGGATCGTTTCTATGGCCTAAAATCTCAATCACCTTTCCCTCCGGCTTTTTGCCGGGTGAACCGTAATCTGTAAGTTCTACAACAACCTTATGTCCGGTTACCGCACCCATCGAACGCTCTTTCGGAATAAAGATATCCTGTGTGAATCGCTGCGTGTCCGGAACGGCAAACCCATAGTTTGTACTCCCTTCATAATAGCAGACAAGGCGTTCCAATCCCCTTTTTATAATTTTCTTAACGGCTCCCTCTCTTCTTCTCTTAGAACTCCCCGCTTTCACAAACCCGGAAACAGACAGCAGCTCCACCTGTACCGTATCCTTATGAAGCGCGCCGTTTACCTGGGACTCCGGAATAAAAATGTCCTCTTCCTCCCCATCTGCCGTCACAAATCCAAACCCTCTCGGATGCGCCGTAAACCGGCCGACGATATAGCGTTCGTCGGCTTTTTTATACCTCCCTTTGGCGGTAAGCTCAATTTTTCCCTCTGAAAGCAATTCGTCCAATACCAAAGCAAGCTCCGGCCGTTCTTCCTTCGCAACGTTTAAAACAGCCGCGATTTCCTTTGCTTTCATCGGTACATACTGCCTGTCGCAGATAAAATCGTAAATTGTACGTTTTCTTCTTTCCCGCAGTTCCTTCTCCATTACATTCCTCCCTGTTTCGTCTGACAACGCAGTTTCCTATAAGGTAAAAAAAGACTGCCGCACAAGCGACAGTCTTATCTGCTTTTAGAATACTCCCATATTCAGCACTGCTGCAATCACAAAGAAAAGCGCCACAAACACTTTCGTAACCTTAACAAGCATGCCTTCCATCGAACGTCCCTTGTTCTTGCCCCAGTACGTCTCCGCCGCTCCTGCAATCGCTCCGAGCCCGGCGCTCTTGCCCTGCTGCATCAAAATAATAACCGTCAATGCCAGACTGATTATAATAAATACAATTGTCAAAATCACCTTTAAAACTGCCACGACTGATACCTCCTAATTGTAAACAAACTAACAACTCGGTTCAGTATAACATACCTGTCTGCATTTTTCAACCGTAACAGGAAAAATTATTCAGAAACTTTTGACCGTTGTAAAGCCTCAAATGCTTCTCTCCGTCAGCTCGTCTTTGTACCGTAACGCGCCTTTACGCCGAGCTCCTCCTCGATACAGAGCAGTCTATTATACTTGGCGGTCCGTTCCGCACGGCAGGGAGCGCCCGTTTTAATCTGACCCGCATTGACCGCAACGGCAAGATCTGCGATAAAGGAATCCTCCGTCTCTCCCGATCGATGAGAAATCACCGGCCGGTATCCTGCGCGCTTGCCCATCTCAATGGCCTCCATTGCCTCTGTCACCGTTCCGATCTGATTGACCTTAATTAGCACGGCATTGGCCACCTGTAAATCAATGCCGCACTTAATTCGTTTCGGATTCGTAACAAACAAATCGTCTCCGACTAACTGTACGCGGTTTCCGAGACGCTCCGTCAGCTTCTTAAAGCCTTCCCAGTCGTCCTCGAACAGCCCGTCCTCAATCGACACAATGGGAAACTCGTTTACAAGCTCCTCATAGAGCGCAATCATTTCTTCGGAACTGCGCTTAATGCTGTCGCAGCAGCCGTCCTTCTTCGACGCTTCCCCTGTTTTATCGGCAGAACCGGCGCAGTCGTTATTGCTGCAATGAAAGCCGCCTCCCGCCGCCTCTCTCGTTTCTCCCGGAAAAATATATACGCCCGTCTCTTCGTCATAGAGCTCGCTTGCGGCGGCGTCCATCGCAAATACAATGTCCTCTCCGACACGATATCCCGCTTTTTCAACCGCTTTTTTTAAATAGGAAAACGCTTCCCTGGTATCCTTAAAATCCGGCGCAAAACCGCCTTCGTCGCCGACTGCCGTATTCATTCCCGCCTCGTTTAAAATCTGGCGCAGGAAATGATAGACTTCGGCTCCCATCCTAAGCCCGTCGCGAAACGTTTCGGCGCTGATTGGCATAATCATAAATTCCTGAAAATCCAGAGAATTTTTCGCATGTGCGCCGCCGTTAATCACGTTCATCATCGGAATCGGCAGAATATGCGCCGAGGTTCCGCCCAGATAACGGTAAAGCGGCATATCAAGCGCTTTTGCCGCCGTTCTCGCGCAGGCTAACGATACGCCAAGCGTCGCATTAGCGCCCAGATTTCCCTTATTATCCGTTCCGTCCAGCTCTACTAACATACGATCGATCTCCGCCTGATCCAATACATTCACGCCAAGCAGCGCATCTTTTATTTTCGTATTGACATGTTCCACAACCTTTTCTACGCCAAGCCCAAAATACCGCTCTTTCCCGTCTCTTAACTCAATCGCCTCAAAACGTCCGGTACTTGCCCCGGAAGGCACCGACGCGCATGCCGTCGTTTTTCTGCCTGTCGTCTCCGTTTCCGCTGTAACCTCCGCCTCTATTGTAGGATTCCCCCTCGAATCCAGAATCTCTCTTGCATGTACGTCAATTATTTTAATTACCAAAGACATCCTGCCACACCTGCTTTCTTTTTTTAGGTGTAGTATCTGCCGGGGCAATGAAAAATATACAAAAATTTTAGAGTGAATTCCAGATTTCCTGAATATAAGTTCTGGCTGCAACCGCGTTTTCCGGCGTTGTATTTTCCATCGTCGCATGAATAAACGGTTTTCTTTCCTTTATAAAACGTATAATCTGTGTGTAATCCATTTCTCCGGTTCCCGCCGCGACGGAAACCAGCTCCTCATCCTTTACTACGAAATCCTTTAAATGAACGACTGCAATGTCTTCGCCAAGTACTTCGATCGCCTCCGCAAAAATCTCCTCCCGCCGTTCATAGTTGGATAGATCAAGCAGATTGACCGGGTCAAAGATAATCTGAAGGTTCGGTGAATCAATTGCATCCAGTACCCTTCTTGCACGTTTCGGATTACATACAATATGTTTAAAAACAGGTTCAATCGCCATAATGACGCCCATCTTTTCCGCATACGACACTACCGGACGCAGATTCTTTATAAAAATTTCAAGCGCCTCATCCGAATGATTTCGTTCTTCAAACGAATAGCTTTCATTGACCGCTCCCGTTTCCGTGCCTACTACGCCGACGCCCAGCAGCGAAGCCAGCCGGATATGCGTAAGATACCGTTTCGTTATCTTCCTTAAGCTTCCCTCATTCGGATTGGCCAGATTTAAATAACATCCCAATACCGCCACGTCCAGCCCGTTTTCGGCAAAAATGCGTTTCAGATAAAGCGCAAGCCCCGGCGTCAACGCACAGTCGTCTACCGGATACTCGGAAATGACTTTCGATAAAGCCAGATGTCCGCAGGCAAACCCCTGCTCTTTTGCTATTTTCAGCCGCTCCTCTAACGGCGCTTTTTTAATATCGTGTAAACGTATTCCTAACTGCATGTAATCCCCCTTTTCCCTGCATTATGAAATCAGCTCGTCGACTCCCTCTAAAACAACCGCCTCGCCGGTCTGTCCGGATACGCATACCTCCTGCATCGTTAACTTTTTCACATTTCTTGCAAAAATACCTTTTAAACTGCAGGCCTCCACGCCTTCCGACATGGCGGGTACGTCGCATTTCGGATTTTCGGCGTAAGTAACCGCAACATTTTTCATCACGATTTCCTCAATTTTCTGTTCCGGGAGTCCGTCGAAATGAGCTGCGGCCACATGACAGTTCTTCGCATTGATATCCTCAAAAATCAAATGCTTCACATACGGCGTACGGTCGTCCACAGGCATTTTCTCCCGGCTCTGTACATACTCGGTTTTCCCGTCCGGATCGCAGAAGTAAAAGCAATTAACAACAAACGGCGTCATTACATGATCCATATCGATTTTCTTAAAAATAATGTTGTCCAGTACGGCGTCCTCTCCGCGTCCGCGCCTCGTCTTCACGCGGAGACCACGGTCGGTATGGGAAAACAGGCATTCCTCTACAACAAGGTTTTTTACTCCGCCCGCCATTTCGCTCCCGACCGTAACGGCTCCGTGTCCGTTTTCCATCAGACACTGTCTGATATGAATATTTTCGGAAGGAGTTTTAAACTTTTTACCCATATAAATTTTACCCGATTTTACTGCAATGCAGTCGTCGCCAAGTGAGAAACAAACGCCTGCAATTTCCACATTTTTACAGGATTCCGGGTCCAATCCGTCGGTATTCGGCGAATCGCTCGGATTTTTAACGGTCAGATTATAAAACCCTAAATCACTGCTGAAATACGGATGAAGCGTCCACGAAGGACTGTTGCAGCAGGTCACGCCCTGCAGCGTAACGTCCTTGCAGTGGCTGATGAAAAACAGCCGCGGACGGAAAGCGCCTTCCATTACCTTCGGATTCTTCCACCAGTTTTCTTTGGAAGCATTTCCGTTAATCGTCCCTTTCCCGTAAATCAGCACATGTTCCACATGTATCCCCGTTATAATAGCGGCAAACATCGGAAGCGGATTGCCTTCCCAGGTTCCCAGGTTGTATTCGTCAGTCTCGTCGTAACTTTCAAACAGCGCCGGAAGCTTCGGATAAGCATAACGCTCCGTATCCGCCAAAAGCTCCGCGCCTTCCGCCAGTTCCAGTCTTAAATGACTCTTTAAGAACAGACTCGTAATCCGGTATGTTCCGCGCGGGATCAGGACGCGGCTCTTATCCGGGCAGCAGAGAATCGCAGCCTGAATAAACTTCGTATCGTCTGAAATACCGTCGCCCTTCGCGCCGAAATCCTTTACATTCAGCGTTACATATTCGTAATCCGTCGTAAATCTGACGTCGCCGGATTCCGTCCCATCCGCGTTTTGGACTTTTACTTCATATTCTGTCTCCGGCTTTAAGTCGAACAGAGACGTAATGACCGTATCCGTTTCTGCACAGGGCGCGCCGTTTACGGATATTTGATAGTGTTCTCTGGTACGATAACGCCCGCCGTCCGCTATTTCAATAACGGCGCTTCTCGCCGATTTCATAATCAATTTTACTTCCATCCATTTTCCTCTCATTCTGCCGTTTCAGTGGCTTTTCATATGGTTGAAAGCGCTTTTCTTTCAACCATTCCCTCCGATATCATCTAAAATTTATAAATATTTCTCATATTTTTCTTCTATCAGAATGCCAAGTCCGCAGGCTTTTTTTACAACTTCGGAAACCGTGCCTTTTTCATTCTCCGAAAGACTGTCATAATCGTTTAAAACCTCTTTTAACACTGCTTTCAAAGTATCCTGAAGCTTCCGGTAAAGCTCGTAAACCTGAAAATCCATCGCAAGCATCGTATCCGCCAGCGCCTTTAAATAACCCGTCTTCTCTCCGACGCTCTCCAATCCGTCCCTTGCGCAAACAAGTGTATCTGTAATCTCAATATATTTATCCTTCGACCCTGCAGCTTTTTGCTCCTCCATAAGCGCAGGCATACGCAAATATTCTGTATTCATTATTTCCCTCATTTCTGCGCCGTTTCTTTTACATATCAAGCTTGCGGCAACCGGCGCGCATGTGCAAACAAGCAATGAACAGACAGATTCACCTGGAAGCCGCGCCTTACGGCGCGACTTCTTAGCAAATCTCCATTCTATTCACACTTTTCCCCTTCTTTTTTAATCCGCTTCCTTCTCCAATATCCTGTTTTATAGGTAATATAAAGCATTACCGCAGATATTCCATTGCTGACGACAACGGAATACCAGACGCTTTGCACGTCCATTTTTAGAAAATACTCGCACACAAACAGCGTTGCAAAACGCAGCACCCAAAGCCTTGTAACATCGATAATCATCGTAACTTCGGTATGCCCGCTCCCCTGAAACAGACCGCTGGTCGCATTATATACCCCGTTTGTAAAACACCAGAACGCCATAATGCTTAAAAACTCCGCAGCCATTTGAATGACATCCGAGTCGTCGGAAAAAATACTGACAATTGCCGTCGAAACCGGCATTCTGGAAAGTATGATTCCCCCCAGAAATAAAAATACGACGCTGATATTCCTTGAAATCCGATATCCCTCGTCCGCCCGCTCCAACTGATTGGCCCCGACATTCTGTCCTACAATGGTAGCAACTGCTGAACCGATACCGGTAGACGGCAATGTGATCAAACCGTTTACCTTGTTTCCGATTCCGTATGCGGCCATTGCCTCCGTCCCGTATTTGAACACATTTCTGCTCATCAGCAGAAATCCAAGCTGCATCGTACTGCCTCCGATTGCGGTCGGCAGTCCGACCACAAGAATATTTTTCAGCTTCTCCTTTTCAAATTTCAATTTGGAAAGCTGCAAATATACCTGCTTTTTCTTACTGTGCAAAAGAATAAATGCAATTACCGCCGGTACTGCTTTAGCCAGAATTGTAGCAAGCGCCGCTCCCGCGACACCCATTTGAAATACCAGCATAAAAAGCGGGTCCAGCACAATATTCAAAGAAATTCCAAGTAAATTCAAAAGCATCGGGCGCAGGGTATCTCCCTGCGCCTGATTAATCGCAGTATACATATTAACCATGTATAGAAACGGCATATCTAATACTACAAGTTGTAAATAAAGCTTGCCGTATTGGTAAGTACCGCCCTCCGCACCAAGCCATCCCACAATTGCCGGCGATGACAGCGCGCAGACTCCGGCGCAGACAATCGAAAAAATCATTGCGCAGGCAAATATCTGATTCGCCATTGATCTGGCGTCGTCGTATGCCTTCGCACCGATATACTGCGCAATCAATACCGAACCGGCAACCGTGATACCCGTACCGAAATTAATAATAATGCTTTGAACCGGCGTTACCAGATTAATCGCCGCCAGTTCTTCCGTTCCGAGCTTACCGAGCCAGTAGGTATCGGTCAGATTGTACATCGTTTGTAAAAAGCTATTAATTACAACCGGAATTGCAAGTGACAATATTGCCCTTATCATACTTCCGTTTAAAATTAAATCCGTATTTAATTTTTTCTTCATAAATTACCAAGTCCTCTGCCTACAAAAGCGGCTGATACAAAAACTCCCTGAATTTGGCAAAGAACGGCTCCTCTCCGGCATAAGCAAACATTCCGGTCATTGCGCCGGTAAATCGTTTGCCCATCTTAATTCCCTCATCGCAGAGATAATAAACATTATCCAGAACATCCGCCTGTTCCTCCTTCTCGAAAAGACGATAGAAAAACGTCCGTTCGAGATAATCCGTTTCTACGGCAAAGCGGATTTCCTTTCCGATTAACTCCTCTGCAGAATGCTTCAGTTCAATTTTATTATGGTAGACATCTTCTTTCCCGATATGCTCCCGAATCGTCAGAAAATAGCCGCCCTCTCTGCCCAGATAAAAATTCACCCAGGTATTTTCATCGTAATAGCAGGTCAATCCGGCCTCCTGCCCGTCTTTCAAATCCGGTATCACAAGGGCCGCCTCCGCACGGAAACAAAATGCCGTCTGTCTCTGTAATAAAATATTTCTCGCTTCCACCTGTGACAACGGATAGCGGCTTCCCTTTATCCGAAAACCATCCGGTCCGATCGTAACGCCGTCCGGTTCCGGCGCCCTCGGCGTTACCCATTTATGAGCATTGTTTTTCCCTTCATCCGCCGTATACGGCGCAAGATCGGGCTTTTTCTGAAGGACGCTCGGTCCTTTCAAATCGTTCACAACCGGCCAGCCGTCCGCTGTCCAGGTAATCGGATCCAGCGCCGTTTCACGTCCGAGCATACTGTATCCTCCGCCGATCATCCTGCCGCAGAGATAGACCATATACCATTCGCCATTTGTTGTACAAACCGGTTTACCGTGACCGCAGCGCTGAATTGCCGCGTTTTCATCCATCTGACGCATAATCGGATTATAGGGACACGGCTCGTAATTTCCCATAAGTTCCCTGCTTCTCGCAACCGTAATCCGATGTCCCGGCCCGGTTCCACCTTCCGCTAAAAACAGATAGTAGTATCCGTCTTTTTTCAAAAGATGCGGCCCTTCCGGCGCCCGTTTCTGATCGCCGTAATACAAAAGGCTCGCCTCAGAAATCTGCTTTGTACAGTCTTCGTTCAACTCAAAGATCCGCGCTCCGCGGTTTAACAGCATATAATGCCTGCCGTTCTCATGGAAAATAGACGGATCAATACCATCCTCGTCTATGACCGCAGGCTTACTGTAAGGTCCTTCCGGCTTTTCGGAAGAAACGACAAACTGTTTCCGATAAACGGTCCCGGTGTCATTTAACCGATATGTTGCGGCAATATAAAATCTGCCGTTGTCATAGGAGATATCCGGCGCCCAAAAGCCTCTGCCGCCTTCTAATTCCTCCAGCGCCGCCCATTCGGGATTCTCGATCGCATGACCGATAATCTCCCAATGAATCAAATCCTTCGAATGAGAAATCGGAATACATGGGAAAAAGATAAACGAAGAATTTACCATATAGTAATCCTCTCCGACACGTACGATAGACGGATCGGGAAACATCCCTGTTCGAATGGGATTCTGGTACATCTCTTCATAAGACGCTCCGATTCTCTCTTTATAATAAGAAAGAAGCGCGTCGTCTCTTCTCTCCCATGCAATCTGATACGGCGTAACTCTGCTTTTATCGCCCGCCGTAATATCCATTCCGACTTTTTCCACCAGATATCGGTTCAGTTCCACGTTCCCTGACATTGCGGCATAGTGCAGTATGGTGCGGTTTTCGTCGTCCACCGTATTCATACTGGCTCTTGAATACTCTACAATGTATTTTACAATCGGAAAATTTCCGGTTTCCGCCGCATAAAGACAAAGCGGGATACCCCGCTCGTCTTTTTCGTCAATGCAGGGCGGATCCTCTACTAAAATCCGAATCACATTTTCCAAATCCTGATTCCTGATCGCCTCACAAAGTTTCATATGAATCCTCCAAATTATCCTTCTAATGCCACGGCGTGGATATATTCAAAATCACCGTAACCGCCCTTTTCCTCCTGCTGTAAAACATTTGCAAAAAGTCCGATTTTCGCGCCTACCCAGGTATGGTCGGAAGGCATAAAATCTACTTTTACGCTTGTACGTTCTCCGTTTTCACCGATTATGTAATACATCCGAAATACCGGACCGTCCGCGCCCTTTTCCATCGCAAAAATAAACTTCACCGTTTCCGTACCGTCGGAAAGTACGGCGAGTTCTTCGATCTCTTCCTTCTTTCCGTCTGCGCCGTCATGCGAAACGCCAAGTACAAGCGTTCTTCCTTCATTTGTTCCTCTTACGGACAGATATGCATAATCCCCGCCCATCATTACCATTCCGGCCTGTTCCTTCCCGGATAATCCGCTTACATGCAGACACGCTTCCGTTTCAAAATACGGGCAAACCAGTTTTTGTGTCAGAACATTCGAATTCTCCCAAAGTACCGGCTCCGCTTTCCCGGACGGATTCTTACAATACAACCGAAGAAATCCCGGATGTTCTTTTAAAGAGCAAAAGCTTTCTTTTGCATTTCCAAGCCACTGCCACATCAGATTCAGCTTTTCGGAATTGAAATCATCACTCGCCTCAAGATAGCACGGTTCCTCCGTCACTCCGGTATTCGGCTTCGCTCCGACAATTACGGGTTCCCCGCATCCTTCTTTCGCATGAATTCCCATTACCGGCCAATCGTTTTCCCAAACTACCGGCTGTAAATGGCAGATACGTCCGTACATACCGCGATCCTGAAAATGGATAAACCACTCGTCGCCGTTTACGGTATCGACAAGTCCTCCCTGATGAGGTCCGTTTACTTCCGTACTTCCCTGTCTTAATACAACTTTTTCTTCAAACGGCCCGTGAATATTTTTCGAACGCAGCGCCGTCTGCCAGCCCGGCTTTACGCCGCCTGCCGGTGCAAGAATATAGTAAAAACCGTTTCTTTTGTATACTTTCGGTCCTTCAATTGTCGGCTGTGTCTCCAAACCGTTATATAAAATATGGTCCTCTCCGACTGCTTTCTTTCCGTCCCATGACATCGGGAATATTCCGAGAAAACTCTTAAATCCGATACGGCTTCTTGCATAGCCGTGAATCACATATGCATTTCCGTCGTCGTCCCAGAACGGGCATGGATCAATCAAACCTTTTCCTTCCAAAACAAGTACAGGCTCATCCCACTTTCCAAGCGCATCCTCCGTACTTACCATAAAAATTCCTTCATCCGGCATTCCGTAATAAATATAAAAACGTCCTTCATGGTAACGGATTGCAGGCGCCCAAACGCCCTTTGCATGCTGCGGCGATTCATAAACCTCATAATCAATCCTGTCAATGGCATAATTCACCAATTTCCAGTTCACCAGATCCTTTGAGGTCAAAATCGGGAGTCCCGGAACGTAATTAAAGCTGGAAGCCGTCAGATAAAACGTATCTCCCACACGAATCACATCCGGATCTGAATAATCCGCAAACAATATCGGATTCTTAAAATTTCCGTCTTCCAAATCGGATTTCCACAGTCTGTCCATATCAGTTTCCTCCATAAATTTTAATAGATAGGGTAGTTTCCTATAAGGATAAAAAGCGTCACCTTGTGACGCTCTGTATGTTCAAGGTGAAAATAAATCTCACTTGTGAAAAATGGCTCAGAATTACTCCCAAGCCATTAATAAATCACTGTATATACCGCCTAATTCCTTTAGGCCTTTTGCAATGCAGCCGGCAAAAACAACGGCGCCCGCATATTTTAAATGAGAATCGTCCACAAGGCCTTCCATATGATACGGATAAACGCCTTCCGGCAAATGCATATACCATTCCTTTGTCTTTTCGGGTCCGGCTTTTTCAAGTTCCGCCCGACTCAAGGTATAAAGGTCGACAACGGGAACATTTAAACGCTCCGCCGTCTTTTTCGTCGCCTCTACATAATCAACTTTAATACTCCGGCCAAGTTTCCCATCCTCGTCAAAACACCTTCGCTCAAGTGGCGTAATCAATACCGGATGAGCTTTTTTATTTCTCGCCATATTTATGAATCTTTCAAGATCGTCCGAAAACTCTCCAAACGGTTCCGTATATCTTGCAGGATCTTCCTTCTTCTCATCATTATGGCCAAACTCAATAAAGAGAAAATCCCCTTCTTTTATTTCATCATAAATTGCCGCTACGCGGCCCTCATCAAGAAAGCTTTTTGTGCTTCTGCCGTTTTTTGCATGATTAGATACAACAACTTCCGGCTTAAGGAACAGGTGAAGCACCTGTCCCATGCCGGTCTGAGGGTATGTCAGAATACTGTTGTATTGCACGGTAGAATCACTAGCCCAGAAAATTGTTGCCATCGCTACCTCCCCTGGCTGTCATAATACCTATTCTTTTACGGCTCCGATATTTACACCCTTTACAAAGTACTTCTGTAAGAACGGATATAAAATCATAAACGGAATAATAACTACGATAATCGCCGCATTCTTTACTGTGTTCTCCGCAAGACCTCCGCCTACCTGAGGAAGATCACTACCCATGATCATACCTCTTAACTTCATCTGGAAGTTATAAAGCGTCGGCTGTGTAATATACAACTTATAGTTCGTATAATCATTCCAATAAGAAACCGCAAACATTAAACCGATAGAAGCCAATGCCGCTTTTGACATCGGAAGTACAATTCTGATAAATGTCTGCATCGGAGAACAGCCGTCCAATGTAGCCGATTCAAACAAACTTGCCGGAATTCCTTCAAAGAAGTTCCTCATCAATACCAGATTGTATACATTTAATGCCGGAAGCAAAATAACCGCCCAAAGCGTATTGGTCAAATGAAGATCTCTTAAAACCAAATATGTAGGAATCATACCGCCGCTGAAGATCATGGTAAACAGCAGCATGTTTGCAAAAAAGGTACGTCCCGGCATCTCCCACTGAATCAGTACATAAGCGCCAAACGTAGACAGTGTCAGAGCAAATAAAGTACCTGCAATTGTGGTAATAAAGGAAATCATCAACGGACGTGATAACAACGGATCACTGAAAATTCGCTGATAACCGGCAAGACCGAACTTCTGCGGCCATAAACGCATACCGTATGACGTCTTTAAGTCAAACGAGTCACTTAAAATCTTCCACATCGGAATAAAAATTAAAAACGCGAGAAGTATAAATATAATAGCGTTTACGATTGGAAAAATTTCTATTTTCTTTTTCTTCATATCTACTGCCTCCTCCTTTATACAATACCACGGCCTTCACGTACTTTTTTGCTCAAGTGATTACAGATAAGTACAAGAATCATACCAATGATAGATTTAAATAAACCAACAGCGGTCGTATAACCGTAGTTTGGAATTGCTCCACTGTTAAAGGTCTGATAGTAGATATACGTTTCAAGAACGTTTGCCACATCTAAAACAGCATCGTTCTGCAATACAAATGCAGACTCAAAGAGGTTCATAATCTTTGCAAGGTTCAAAATGAGAACGGTCAGGATTGTATTCTGCAGCGCCGGGAAAGTGATATAACGCATCTTGCCCCAGCGTCCCGCGCCGTCAATAGAAGCAGCTTCATAAAGCTCCGTATTTATTCCGGCCAGTGTTGCCATAAAGATAACGGTCTGCCAACCGGTTTCTTTCCAAATACCAATGAGATAGAATGAAAATCTCCACCACTTCGAATCCCCGAGAAAATAAATCATACTGTTGGAATCCAACACCCCAATATTAACGAGGAAAGAATTTACGAGTCCCTGTCCGGTAGGAGCCAGAATCAGGGAGAATAAAGACGCCGTTACAACCCATGACAAGAAGTGCGGCAGGTAAATAATCGTCTGTACTACTTTTTTAAAGTAGATATTCACTATTTCATTTAATAAAATAGAAACGACAACCGCAAATATCGTTGTCAAAAGCAAACGGATAACACTGATCTGCAGCGTGTTTACAACAGCGCTCCAAAAGCCCGGCATCGAAAAAGCTTTCTTGAAATTATCAAACCAGACAATATCCGGCGCTTTGATTCCATTATAATTTGTAAATGCAAATCTGATACCGAACATCGGCAGATAGAAAAAGACAATTGCAAATACAAATACCGGAAGGAACATCAGATAAAAACCCCTGTATCTGTAAATTCGTGCCCCCACTGACTTGCCGGATTTTACGGCTGGTTTTGCTGATTGGTTTTTATTATTCTTCATACCTGTTCTTCCTCTTCAATTAAATTTAAATTACCCTTATTGAAAATCATGTGGAGCATGAGCTCACGCCATACTCCACATGATCCGGCATTTCCCTTCTCCAGGAAAAAACATCATTCAATTAGCGATTGTTTAAGGAATCAACAATCTCCTGTGACCAGCCTGCGCCGCCGTCAGCTTCATATTTCTCATAAGCTTCGTCAACAGTCAGTTTACCCATAACAACGTCAGCTACGAGCTGATTCTTTAATGTTGTAAGGTCACCGTTGAGTTCGCTCATCTTATCTGTAGACGGAGCAAGGTCAGCTGTTACACAGTTCTCTGCGAACATCTGAGCAGAATCTTTTACTGCCTGAGTAGAAGACTCATCCTTCGGATCTCCCTCAAGTGGAACAAGTGCGATATACGGATCGATATGACCCTTTGTATACTGTGTTCCCGGATTCTCTAAGCTCTCTGTTCCGTGGAATTCACCTTCAGCATAAACTTTCTCATTTTCTGTTCCTGCAAATAAGGTTTCAGCCTTTGTAGACCAGTGAACGTCTTCTACACCGTATGTCCATAAGAACTGAACTTCGCCGCCGTCCTGCATGGTCTCGATAAAATACTTAAATACGCCTTCCGGATTCTCGCACTTGGTTGTAATACACCACGTTGGCGGAACACGGTCAAGATACTTGCCTACTTCCGGAAGAGGCGGAAGAGCTACGAGCTCGCCGTCAAGTCCGTTAGATGTTAAACCGTCGCTAAGTCTCTGTGCCCAGTTTCCAGCCCAGTATGTAAATACACCAAAGCTGTTGTCAGCAGAGAAGAACTTGTTACGGCAGTCGCCTGTACCGTTTGTAAGAGTAGTCGGATCAATATAACCCTTTGCATAAGCGTCAGCCATTCTCTGAAGAGCTTCCTTCATAGAATCCTCGCCGAAACCGTCTGCCCATGTACCGTCATCTTTCTGATAGAAAGACGGATATCCATCCTGGTAGAACTCCGGGAAGTAGTTTGTGAACGGAGCTTCAGCGCCGATAAAGCCTGCAGCCGTAACACCGATGGTATCGCCGTCTACGCCGTTACCGTCCGGATCGCCTGTCGTAAATGCATCGAGCATTGCAAGATACCCTTCATAATTTGTCGGAACATCCAGTTCACAGTTGTCTAACCACTGTTTCTTAACATAAGTTACACATCCGTTACCACGGGTTGCCGGCATACCGTAAAGGGAACCGTCAATCTTAACACCGTCGATAACGCTGGTGCTGCTTGCAGCGTCGTGTCTCTTCTTAAGATCAGAGCTTTCATAAGCTTCTGTCATATCCCAGAGAACGCCCTGGCTGGCATAGCCTGAATAATAGGTAGAAGACAGAATCATAACGTCCGGCCAGTCTCCGCCTGCAACGGTCTGCTGAACCGTATCGTAGTAAGCGTCATGGTCAGGCTGAATTACGTTGATCTTGATTCCGATCAGCTCTTCCAGTTTAGCCATAAACTGATCACGAGCGTTGACTTCCGTAAATACGGTACCGTCAATCATGATTGTGATTTCTTCCGGTTTCTCAACGTCTGCCGTCTGCTCCGTCTCTTCCTGCTGCTCCGTCTCAGAATTGTTGCTTTCGCTCTGCTGAGTTTCGGAATTAGCAGAATTGTCGTTGTTGTTGGATGCCGGTTCATCTTTCTTGTCGCCGCATCCCATGCTGGTTACCATTGCAGCAACCAGCAACAATGAAACAAGTTTCTTTTTCATAAAGACCTCCTAAAAAAATTTGTTTTCAGACATGACACAGCTACCCTCATGTCCTGCATATACCATACCATTTTTTCCTGCTTTCGGCAAGGTACAAATTTTGTTTTCACATACAAATTTTGATAATTTTTTTACAACCCCTGATATTTCAAGGCTTTCCACAAACTTAAATATTGTATTTTTTTCTGATTATGGTAAAATAGAACTATACTTTTTGACGTATTGTTAAAGGATAATACAATTTTATGACGATAAATATAAAAATGCGTTCGAATAAGGAATCAAAAAATGCAGCGCATAAAAAAATATGGATGAAATTTACTATTGTATACAGTTTTTTTATGTTTTCCATTCTGATCCTGATTACATATCTTCACAGCGCCGCGGAAAAAATTTCAGCGGAAGAGTTCTGGCACCAGAATTTTACTACCTTCCAGAACTCCGTGACACTGCTTGATAATAATTTCACAATAATTGATCATTATTGCAGACAGCTTTTACAGAACCAGACATTTCTGCGTCTTTCCAAAGCGGAGGATTCCAGCCGGAACAGCTTTTTTTTAAACGGGTATCGTTTTAAATCGGAACTGCCGTCCTATCTGGCGACCTACCCTGGCATTCCGGTCAGTTCTTATTTTATTCTGCTGCGCAATACCGGATATACCGCTTCCATCAATTCTTTTAAAACGGAAGAACTTTATTACAAAAGATACTATCCTTCCAGCATACCGGAATACGATGTCTGGAGAAGCTATCTTTATGACGACAACGGCAGCGGCACACTGCGCTATGTGGAGGGAAATATGACGGCAGGCAATGACGGTACCTTTCTCTATCTGGTGGATATCGACGCCCTGTCTTATAAGGAAATTCCGGCAACGGCATGCTTTCATATCAATTTCCGCAGGCTGAAATCTATTTTTTCCGGAAACTCGCTGCAAAACGGCGGATGCCTTCTGGTTCTTGACAATAATAACATGCCGGTTTTTTATTTTACGGAAGACGGAACCGGGCAGCCTCCGCTTGAGGAAACCGAATTTGCCGCGCTGCCCGGCGTACTTTCAACGCTAACCTATATAAACGGCTCGGCAGCCTTGTCCTTTTCCGGCAGATTGATGCATGTTACCATGTGCCGCTCCACCTTAAACGACTGGAGTTACTACCTGGTACAGCCGGAGTCGATCTGCGCCGGGCCCTATCGCGCCGCTTCCGGCTTAATCCTGGCGCTTGCGGCAGTCATCGGTCTCTTCCTCACGGCGATTCTGGTGAAAAACAGTATGCGTCCGATCATGCAGCTCGATTCAAGGCTCCAGGAAACGATTACCGACCGCAATCAGTTAAAAGAAGCGGTGGACGCCGCAAAACCTCTGATTTACGAAAATTACCTGCGTCAGCTCTTAACCGGAAACGTTTCTTCGCCGGAGGAGTTGGCGTATATCAGAAAGTTTCTTCGTCTTGAGAATGAAAATCTTCGTTTTTACGTAATGTACGGAATCGTCTATGAAAACGAACCTGCGGACGGAGACGGGAACAGCCTTTCGGAATACCGCGGCGATATTCGCAGTTATATTCATGAAGCGCTTGCCGAATATTTCAGCTACGGACAGATGCTCTATCTCTTTTCTCCGAAAAAACGCGTCTATTCGCTTCTTCTTCCTTTTATGGGAGAAGATGAAAAAACGCTGATTGCAATACAGGAAAAAGTATTAAAGCTCCACGAAAGACTGTTAAGTGAAGATTCTATCTGGTTTTTTACCGGAATCGGGCTTGCCTGCCCGTTTTCCAATATCTGGGAATCTTACCAGCAGGCGAAAGACGCTTCCCGTTATACCAGCAAAAGTTATATATTCCTTCCTTATGAAATGCTGAAAAAAAGTTCTCAGGCTTATTACTATCCGATTGAATTTTCCTCAAGACTGATCCAGTTCATTACCGCCGGAAACAAGGCGCAGGTCAGAGAACTGTTCGATCTGATACAGCGTGAAAATATGGAAGAGCGTTCGCTTTCGCTTTCGCTTTTGAACTTCCTGCTCTCGGATATTCGGAATACGCTTTTAAGAGCGCGGTTTGCAATTTCGGAAAACGAAAAAACAGATGAGACAAAACTTGCCGATATCGATGCTATGCTTATGGCGGAAGATATCTCATTCCGCTCCTGCGAGGAAATCGCGTTAAAATTATGCTGTCTGCATCCGATAAAAACAGAAAAAACAACATTAATTGATACGATTGTCGCTTATATTCGCGCCAATTATACAGACCCTTCATTGGGGCTTAATAAAATTTCCGACGAGTTTCATATTTCGGAAAGCTACTTTTCCCATATGTTCAAAGAAACGATGAACGTAAACTTTTCTGTGTACCTTGAAGATCTGCGTTTAAACGAAGCCGCTCGTCTTCTGAAAGAGGGGAATACCAATTATTCCGGTATTTCGGAACAGGTCGGATACAACAATATCAATTCCTTCCGACGCGCGTTTAAGAAAAAATTCGGCGTTACGCCAAGCGCAATGACTGCGGATTCACAGTAAAAAGCATCGGAAAAAAGAAAGGAACCGGATTTTATGCTGAATTTTATCAGAGAAATACCGGAACGCGCCGGCGTTCCGTCAAAATGTATTGTAAATTTTATAGAACGTCTCAGAAAAAAAGAAATTCCGATGCACAGTTTTCTTTTGCTGCGCCATGACAAGCTGATTGCCGAAGGCTATTACGCCCCCTATCAGGCAGACACGCCTCATCGGATGTTTTCCATTACCAAAAGCTTTACCTCTGTAGCCATCGGTCTATTGGCCGACGAAGGAAAACTTTCGCTTGACGATCCGATCGTTCGTTATTTTCCCGATAAGGTTCCCGCGGACGTTCATCCGTGGATTTCTGCCATGACCATCCGCGACATGCTGATGATGCGCACCTGCCATGCCGCGACCACATATAAACGGAACCTGGCAAGCGACTGGGTGGAAAGCTTTTTTACCACTCCTCCCACGCATCCTTCCGGCAGATTTTTTCACTACGACACTTCTTCCGCCCATACGCTCTGCGCTCTGGCGGAACGTCTGAGCGGAAAAAATATGCTTGACTACCTGAAAGAAAAACTTTCCCCTCTGGGTTTGTCCGACGAATCCTACCTGATTTCGGACCCTTTCGGCGTTTCTATGGGCGGGAGCGGTCTGGTAGCCGTTCCGATGGATTTGCTGAAATTCGGATATTTTATTTATCAGGAAGGAAAAATCGAGGGAACACAGCTTCTTTCCGCCTCTTACCTGAAAGAAGCCGTTAAAAATCAGACTGCTACAATCGTATCTGCTCCGATTCCCAGCGAAGCCTGCGGTTACGGTTACCAGTTCTGGAGAAATGAAAAAAACGGATATGTTTGCTACGGCATGGGCGGCCAGCTCATTATCGTCCTGCCTGAATATGATATGATTTGTGTGACTACTGCGGATACACAGGGCATCGGCGGCGGCAACCAGGTAATTTACGACGCTTTATATGAAGAGATCCTGCCCTTTTTATCCGAGAAATCTCTCACGGAAAAACCGCAGGAACCTCAGCTGCTTTCGGTTATGCTTTCAAAGCTTCAAATTGCGCCGCTTAAGGGAGCGGTTCATTCTGTATGCGCGGACAAAATCTCCGGCAGGACCTTTGAAATACAAAAAAAACAGACGGCTTCTTCCCCTGCGCAGCGAAAATTTACTAAAATCCATCTGGAATTTTCCTATCTGAATAAAGACGACAATTGTTCAGATTCTTTCAGCAGAAGCGCAGACGGCCCCGGTGCGGGAACCCTGTATTTTACATTAGAAGAGCCGTCTACGCCTCTGACAGAAGAAAACGCCGCAGTCACCGAAACGGAATACGCCGTTTCTTTCGGCCTCGGAACGCTTATGACCGGAATATTCCCGATTTATCAAATGGCATATGCCGCAAGCGGCGTGTGGCTTTCCGAAAACACGCTCTATATCAAAGCGCATATTATAGATGAATATGTCGGTTCCGTTCATTTTGAACTATCCTTTGGAGATAACGATATCGCTGTCTTTCTGAAAAAACAGGAAGAAAGCCTGTTTGAAGAATTCCAGGGACATTTAAACGGAACAGGAACAACCGATATCTGACCTGTTCCATTTATATTCGCACAACGCCGTCCTCAATGCTGATAATTCGGTCGGCATATTCAGCCATTTGTCTGTCATGCGTAACCATTACAATTGTCTGCTTATAATTCTGCACAGCTTTTTTCAAAAGTACTGCTACTTCAAGTGCATTTTCCATATCAAGATTTCCTGTGGGTTCGTCCGCAAGCACAAGCGCCGGTTCATGTATCAGCGCTCGTGCAACGGCCGTCCGCTGCTGCTCTCCTCCTGACATTTCCTGCGGAAACTTATCGCGGCACTCATAAATTCCAAGACTTTCCATTAATACTTTCAGTCTTTGCTTATCCGCTTCTTTTTTGTCGAGATGCAGCGGAAGAATAATATTTTCCGCCGCCGTAAATTCCGGGAAAAGATTGTAATCCTGAAAAATAAAACCGATGCGCCTGCGTCTGAAAGCCGACAACTCTGCATCTCCAAGTTTCAATACGTCTTTATGCTCAATTTCTACAACCGGTTTTTCCCCCGTCCCGTAAACCTGATCCGGTCTGTCAATCGTGCCGAGAATCCGTAATAGCGTTGATTTCCCCGAACCGCTTTTCCCTACAATAGCGACAAACTCGCCTTTACGAATAGAAAAGCTGCAGTTTTTTAGCGCCTCGGTCTTTCCGTGCCCTTTCCCGTAAGTTCTCTTGATATTTTGTACATTTATCATTATTTCCTGATCCATATCTGTCTCCGTTTCCGCGCTGCCATCCTGCGCAAGTGTTAAATTGACTCTTCTATCGAATGAAGGGAACTTTTTACGACAAAATATCGCGTTACAACAATAACCGCGGCAATTATCACAAGAATGCCAATACAAACCCATATATTTACATAGACGTCTATGCTGTAACGGATCACGTTCCACATGTCCGATACATATACTTGCAGTTTTTCTACATAAAGACTCATCTTTATGCCTTGTCTTTCGTTCTCCCGATAATTTTCATATATTTCTTTGATACGTATCGCATAAGTCGGCAGAATTGCAAGCCAGATCCACATGGATTCATAAAGCCCCTGCAGCAAATACATCCGCCTGATTTCTTTTTTACTCATGCCAAGCAGCCTAAGGCGTTTCATCCGGCTGCCCTGAAAGGTAAAACCGGCCTGAATCAAATTGCATCGAATCATAATAAAAAATGCAAATAACATTACAATAAAACTGCCGTACAGAATCGACTTCGTTAAAAATTCCGAAAAATACATCTGTTTTTGCTCATACCAGGAAGTAATATCCGCATTTTCGCCGGAGAAAAGCTGCATACACTGTTTTACAGTCGTATTATAATTGGCAAAAAGATCCAGGTTTAGCGCAGCGCGGTTATATCCGTACTCCCTTCCCTCACAAGCTGCAATCTTTCTTCCCAGATTTTCAGAACCGATTATAAAAAAGACCGGCGAATGCATGCCTTCTCCTTCCGAATAAACAGGGACGAATCTTGCAAAATCAAACCCGATTTGATTTGACAAAATCACACACCCCGCAGTAACCTCCACCTTTTCTTCTCCTGCAAGAATCGAAAACACACTGCCTTCTTTTATATAACTCCCTACATCATGTATAATAACAAATACCTGTTCTCCATTTACAAATGCCTCATAGTCCATAGACCCGTTTCCATATTTCTCATTATACCTGTCAAAAGTTTCCTTTGTATTGCTTACATACCAGCCTTCATAGCCGAAGGCAAGCGAATTTTTGTCAATGACGTCCCGCATCATATACGTATCCTCAATCACGGCTCCGTCCCTGACAACGGACACGTTTCCCTGCTCCGAATCCAGAAAAATCTGAACATAAGGGTCTGTCTCCATATTTTTCCATTCAAACAGATGTGCGTCATCATAGGTGGAAAACTGACAGCTTTTGATCCCGTTCATCTGGTCAAACAGCTCAAAAAATGACTGCGAATAACCGTTTGTAAGCTGCTTTTTCCCATACTCGCACGATTGCGTTCCCGTAACGCCTAAAATCTCATGCTCCCACACATATTCGGCTTTTTCCGCCGGTTCTTCCGCAATTTTCGTTCCAACGATATCCCATCGGTTCTTACAAACGGTGTTAAAATTGTACCAGCCCTCCCAAATCTTTGCTCCGCAGAGCATGATAAGCCCCGAAAACACAATACAGACTAAACCGCCAAACAGATTTCTCACCCAAAAAACCCTGTGTTCCCGAATGAAAATTCCGCTGTATCTCCGCTTCGGCTTCAAGCGGTTTAAACGCTTTTTAAACAGCGGCTTTACAGAAACAATATGCGTATTTTCATACAATCTTTTCCTTCCGGTCGAAACCATTGCAATCAAAGTGGACCCGACAAAAACGGAAACCCACGAAAGAAATACATCAAACAGAAACTCCGCCGATACCTCATAAAAATAAGCAATCCCCTTCGTAACGGAAAGAAAAAACGAGATCGCCGCCCCAGACAGGATTGCCGCCGCAAGCGCCAAAGATCCGCCCAACACCCCAAAACAAAGGCTTTCCAAAAGAATCGTCTGCTTTACTTTAAACCGGGTAATACCAATAACTCTCAGGTTGTAATAGTACCTTTTCCGCTTTTGAATGTATGCGGCAAGCAGAAACGAAAGCGCTGCGATCCCCATAATCAGAATCAATTTCTTTAAAAAATTATAAAACTCCGGCGTTCCCCAAAACGAAGTTGCATACAGATATTCGTTATACGCAAGATTCCACCCGTCCGATTGCAGATCGGTATATTTTTCAGCCAGATTTTCATACAGTTCAAACGTATCGACATCTTTATAAGTCTTTGAAAGTCGATAGCAATAGATCGAGACAGGCGTAAAATCAATCTGTTTTATCGCTTCCTCCGTAATAACCGCCATCGGCATTAGACTGCCGATACACCATAAACCTGCGCTTTTTTTCATCACTCCCACCAGCAGAAACGTCCTGCTTTCACTGCTTCCGTCGTCATGAACGATTTCTAACGTAATTTCCTGCCCCGTATCAAGAGGCAGTCCCAGTTCCATCAAAAGCGATGCTTCCATTGCTATCTCATCGTCTTTATCCGGAAACCTGCCCTCCCGCAGCGTAATCTTGCCAATCTCTAAAAAAGTATCGTCCATTGTACCGACAGCCGACCCGATCTGTTTGCCGCTTTTCCCGGAAATTTTTATCCCCGATTTCACCGTTCCGCACGAATCAAAATAGGAATGATTCGTTAGCTGCGGGCCAAATTGCTCGTTTGTAATTACTTCTGCAATCACCCAATCTCCGTAATAGTTCCTACCGTTTTCAAAATTGAAACGCTCGCTGTTTTCCTGAAACAAAAGCGCCGCGGAAATAAATGCAATCACCGCAAATTCCACGGCAACCAGCAGCCGTATTTCCTTTCTGCGCCGTCTCATTCCGCGTATCGTATCCTTAAAAAAAAGAAACATGCCGCACCTCCCATTTGTATTATAATACCCAGGGTTCTTTTTTACCTGACAGGAACCTTGATTCCCCGGCTCTTTACAAGATCCAGTGTAGCATGACAATCTTACATGCAAGTGACATGTCTGCATTTTTTCTGTCTATCCAAAAACAGTTATTCCTTTGTTGTTATATTTGCCTTTCGCTTCAGTTGGTACTTCGGCAGTCTGATTAGAAATCCCGCTCCTCCTTCGTCTCTGTTATATGCTGCAATCGTTCCGTAATGCCCTTCTACAATCAGTTTTGCAAGGTTCAAACCCACTCCGTAATGCTTAGACGCATGGATATCTTTCGTCGAATAAAATCGTTCAAACAAGTACGGGATATCGTCTTCGTTAAATCCCGCTCCGTCGTCCTCAATGAGTACCGCTACACTTTGAGATTCTTCTGTTACAGAAAAAAATACATGATTTTCCGCTCCGATATGTTCCAGACAATTATCAATCAGACACTTAAACGCCTCATAGAGCCAATCGTAATCCACGCTTAAAACAACGTCTTCAAACGCTGTCGCAATACGGGTTTCTCCGCGGTATGAAAGCGCCAGACGCGTTGCAAGCTCCTTTATATTCTCCTCCTGCTTTTCAAACTCTATCTTTCCCGCCTCCAGTCTTCCTATCTTTAAAAGGCGCTCGATCAGACGGTTAATCCGTTCCGCGTGAGCATTACACTCGTCCAGGATTTCTTTCCCAGCCTCGCTTTGTTCCTCATAAACCAGCCCGATATTCAACATCATATTCGTCAGCGGCGTTCGGATCTGATGGGCTGCATTTTCCAGATAATTCTGTGACTGTCTGGCTTTTATCGCAAGAAAATGTTCTTTTCCCAGATTGGAGCGAAAAAGCTCCGTTCTTATCCGTTCTTTCTCCTCCTCCGCCTCAATAGAAAGATACTGCCTCTGCAGAAAAACAACAAGAAACAACAGTCCTGACAACATTAAAAACAAAATGTCACATATCCGATTCAAAAACAGATCTTCTTTCTGTGCAGTCCGTATCCCGTCCGCCGTATATCCGGTTTTCTGCAGCGCGCGTTCTCCGGCAAGAATATCGTCCGCGGTAAACGTTTCCTCTAAAAGATACTTTGCTATTTCCTGCGAAACCGCTTCGTTTTCCCGATAGATTCTTCCTATCACGGCATAATAATCGTCCACGAGCCGCTTTCTGACTGCCGCATGGTTGAACAACGTCAGAGAAAACATTAGCAATACAATCATTACCGTAAAAACAGCGGCATATTTCACCGTAATTTTTTTCGCACGATCTAATATGCGCTTACTGAGGCGTTCCATCGATATCCCACTCCCCTTATCGTTTCTATATAGGAATTTCCATCCCAATCCGCACCGATTTTTTCCCGAAGCCGTTTCACTGTTACGGAAAGCGTATTGTCTTCGATATAATTGCCTTCACAATCCCAGAGTTTCCCAAGCAGCGTTTCTCTTTTTAATACAATTTCCGGATTCCTGATAAATATTTCAAGCAGCCTGTAATCCAAATTCCGTAAAGCAAGCTCCTTTTTGTCTTTTAACACACGTCTTTTATCCGCATCCACTTCCAGCCGTCCGCAGATATAACGGGTCGTATTGCCGTTTATTTCCGTTCTTCTTAAATGTGCCCTGATTCTCGAAATCAATTCCTTAGGTTTAAAAGGTTTTGTCACATAATCATCCGCGCCAAGTTCCAGCCCCATAACAATCGATTCCTCATCGTCCCTTGCGCTTATCATGATAATCGGCCATTTATAACGCTTTCTTATATAGCGGCACAGCTCAAAACCGTTACCGTCCGGCAGCATCACGTCAATCAGGCATAGTTCGATATTCATCGTATCGATCATACTTCTGGAAAGTTCCGCCGTATTTGCAGTAACCGGCTCGTACTCCTCCTTTTCCAGCAGGAGCCTTATATTTTTTGCCAGATAATAATCATCTTCCACCAGTAAAATTCTACTCATCCCTATCCCTCCTGCTAAAAATATACTGGATTATCCTCCGTATTTCAACTTTTTTGCGGCGCTTATCAATTCTTTTGGAAAATACAGCGCTTCGTGCCTTTCGACACCTGCATCCTATCGGGTAACAAAGAGCGCTTCGCACTCTCTTGTATGCGTCTGACGACGCAGTTTCCTATATGGCAAAAAAACAGGCAGCCTGTTAAGCTGCCTGTTCTATAGGGATTCTATTATTTTCTCCTGCTTTATTCCGGCTGTTTTCCGATGTATGCAAGAATACCGCCGTCCACATAAAGAATATGGCCGTTTACGGCATTTGACGCTTCGGAAGCAAGGAACACTGCCGGTCCCTGCAGTTCTTCCGGTTTTAACCATCTGTTAGCCGGCGTCTTTGCACAGATAAACTGATCAAACGGATGTCTGCTTCCGTCCGGCTGTACCTCGCGCAGCGGAGCGGTCTGCGGCGTCTCAATATAGCCGGGTCCGATACCGTTACACTGAATGTTGTACTGGCCGTATTCGGAACAGATATTCTTTGTCAGCATTTTTAAACCGCCTTTTGCAGCCGCATATGCGGAAACGGTCTCGCGTCCGAGCTCAGACATCATAGAGCAGATGTTTATAATCTTTCCGTGACCCTTTTTAATCATAGACGGAATTACTGCTTTGGATACGATAAACGGTCCGTTTAAGTCGATATCGATTACCTGTCTGAATTCTGCGGCAGTCATCTCAATCATTGGAATACGCTTGATAATACCAGCATTATTCACAAGGATATCAATCACGCCGACTTCTTTCTCAATCAAAGCGACCATAGCGTTTACCTGCTCTTCGTTTGTAACGTCGCAGACATATCCATGCGCCTTGATCCCTTTCTCCTCGTAAGCGGCAACACCCTTGTCCACCAGCTCCTGCTTAATATCGTTAAATACGATCGTCGCACCGGCTTGTGCATAAGCGGATGCAATCGCAAATCCGATCCCGTAGGATGCTCCCGTTACAAGAGCTACTTTTCCCTCCAGTGAAAAATTGTTTACAAATGCCATAATATTTTCTCTCCTTTTCTATATTGACACCGCCGCAAATGCCAGTATCTGACTTTACGGCGGCACTGCCCTTACTAAAATTCCGGCTGTCTGCAACATCCGTTACAGCGTAACGCCCTGTTTAAAAATCGCCATATCGTGAAAGCCCGCTTCTTCGCTGCATACTTTTTTTCCGGATGCAACGGATACAACATAATCAAAAAGCTCCTTCGCCGTTTCCTCAATCTCCTTATCTTCCACTAAAACGCCTGCATTAAAGTCAATCCAGTTTTTCTTCTTTCCCGCCAGATTGCTGTTGCTTGAAATTTTAACGGTCGGTACCGGAGATGCAAACGGAGTACCGCGACCTGTAGTAAATAATACAATGTGCGCGCCGCTCGCCGCAAGAGCAGTCGACGCCACCAGATCGTTTCCGGGGGCGCTTAACAGATTTAAGCCCGGAACAGATACGACCTGCCCGTAAGAAAGCACGCCTTTCACCGCAGCGCTGCCCGATTTCTGCGTACAGCCAAGCGATTTATCCTCCAAAGTCGAAATGCCGCCTTTTTTATTTCCCGGAGACGGGTTTTCGTATATCGTTTGATTATTATCTTTGAAATACTGTTTGAAATCATTGATTAATTTTACCGTTTCGTCAAACAGCTCTTTTGTCTCGCAGCGATTCATTAAAAGCGTCTCTGCGCCGAACATCTCCGGAACTTCGGTTAAAATCGTCGTTCCTTTCTTACTGATTAAAAGATCGGAAAACTTTCCTACCAGCGGATTTGCCGTGATACCGGAAAAACCGTCGCTTCCGCCGCATTTCATACCGATCACCAGCTTACTTACGCTGATCGGTTCGCGCGTAAAACCGGATGCATAGGAGATCAGCTCGTCAAGCAGCTTTGCTCCCTTTTCCATCTCGTCTTCCACTTCCTGACAAACCAGGAATTTTACACGGTTTTCGTCATAATCGCCGATATACGGCTTCAGCACGTCTATATTACTGTTTTCACATCCGAGTCCCAGAACCAGAACGCCTCCGGCGTTCGGATGATTGATTAAATCGGCCAGAATCGTTCTTGTATGCTCCTGATCGTCGCCCATCTGCGAACATCCGTACGGATGCGGAAAAGCAATTACTTCCTCAACCGATCCTTTCACCCTTTCGTTTGCCGCTTTCGCCATAGCGGTTGCAATGTTATTGACGCAGCCGACGGTGGGGACAATCCAGATTTCGTTACGAACGCCGACCTTACCGTCCGGCCGGTTGAATCCCATAAACGTAACGTCTTCTGTCGTCTGTTCCTCTGTCTCTACCGGTTCATATGTGTACTCCAGCAAATCGCCCAATGCCGTTTTTACATTGTGCGTATGAATCCATTGTCCGGCCTTCACTGCCTCTTTGGCATTTCCAATGCGGAAACCGTATTTTATGATTTCTCCGCCTTCGGCAATATCGCGTACCGCCATTTTATGTCCGGCAGGAATCGTCTCAAGCGCCGTAACTTCCGTACCGCCCGCGGATACGTTCTCACCTTCGCCGATTTCCTTAAGCGCGACAATTACATTGTCATTTTCATGAATTTTTATATAATCCTTCATATTAATACCCCATATCGAGCAATTTATTGCGTTTACGCAAAGATTTTTTCCATTGCAGCTCTCATACCGTTCTCACGAATTGCCGTAAGATAAGAAACAACCGCATCTTCCACACCGGAAAGCGCGCTTAAATCCTGTCCCCAGAATTCCGTATTTGAAAGAACCGCATGTGCAAATTCTTTCGGCTCTTTCGAGCTGTTTGCCGCAAAAAATTCCAAAACGGCCGCATCGTCAAGAATATTGTATTCCTGTCCGTCACGATGTCCGATTAACGCCTTGTCTCTGATTTCCGTTCCGGTATAGAACGCCATCAAAGCAGCCAGTGAGAAGGTCAGATGCACCGGAAGCTTCCCTTCTTTTTCGATATATCCCAGGAAACTCGGCATACATCTTGCTCTCCACTTGGAAACGGAATTTAAAGAAATCGCCAGCAGCGCATGTTTTACATACGGATTGTTGAAACGCGTAATTACCGCGTTTGCAAATTCTTCAAGCTCCTCCTTCGGCAATGTCAGCGTCGGGATTACTTCCTCAGAAATCGTATTCTTCATAAAACTGCAAATCAGCTCGTCATTCATAGATTCCAGAACGATATCGTTGCCGCAGAGGTAAGAAGCAAGCACAAAAGAAGTATGCGCGCCGTTTAAGATACGTACTTTTCTTTGCTTATATGGCTTCTGGTTGTCCGTAAAAATAACCGGAAGGCCTGCCTTCGGAAGCGGAAACTCATCGCTGATATCCTTTGCGCTCTCGATAACCCAGAGTGCAAACGGCTCTCCCGTTACAATCAGGTTATCCTGATATCCGAACTCTTTGCAGAGCTCATCCGCCTCGTCTCTCGGATACCCTGTTACGATACGATCTACCAATGTGGATGTAAATACGCACGCTTCGTTAATCCAGTTTACAAATCCTTCCTCTAAATCCCAAAGCGCCGCAAGCTTCAATACACATTCCTTTAAATGGATACCGTTGTCGTCAATCAACTCGACCGGAAGCATTACAAGCCCTTTATCCATCGCACCGTTAAAATGCTTATATCTTTCAAAAAGGAACTTTGTCAGCTTGCCCGGATAAGTCTTCGGCGGATTCAGCTCAAACTTATCCGTATCATCGTATACAATACCCGCTTCCGTTGTATTGGAAACGATAAAACGAAGCGTATCCAGCTTTGCGTACGCCGCATACTTTTCATATTCGCCGTAAGCATCAACTACATCTGTTACACTTGTCACCACACGGTTGATTTTCTTTGGTTCTCCGTCCACGATACCTCTTAACTGAACGGTATACTGGCATTCCTGATCATGGAAAAGATTCAAAGTGCCGAATTCAATCGGCTTTACCAATACAATGTCTCCGTCGAATTCTCCGCTCTCATTTGCGATATCAATCATATAATCGACAAATGCACGAAGGAAATTTCCCTCTCCAAACTGTAATACTTTGATCGGACGTTCTTTTTTGCCTGTTTTTGCTTTGCTTAAAAGTTCCATTTTTCCCTTTCCTTTCTTCCATTATAAATCGAGTAGGGAAAGATTCTTATCCCCGCTCACTGCTTTGGGCGCTTAAATCATTTGCCGTTAATTTCTCCGGGTTCCCGGATGCACAAAGGCAGACTTACTAAATGTAAGCGTTTACATTTCCTATTCTTGCACCTTTTTTCCATTTAGTCAATATGTAAATTTGACGAAATTGTATATTTCGCATACTTTTTTTGTGTGATTATTTCAATTTCGCATATTTTTGTTATTTTAATGCTTTTTTAATTTTTATATCCTTGCTTTCTTTCAGGCAGTGATGTATAATATCTGCGATTGCATTGTAACTGCTTTCATAAATTACTAAAAGCTTTATTTAGCGGATAAATGAAGCTTTTCGAGGACTGCGAGTATGGCATTAACGATATATGACATTTCCAAAAAAGCCGGCGTTTCCATCGCCACCGTTTCCCGTGTCTTAAACGGAAGCGAAAATGTAAGAGCGTCCACCCGGAAAAAAGTAATGGACGTGATTGAAGAATACGATTATACCCCGAATGCCTTTGCACGCGGAATGGGACTTCATTCACTAAAGACAATCGGCATTCTCTGCGCCGATTCCTCGGATTTGTTTCTTGCAAAGGCCGTTTATTTATTAGAACAGGAACTTTCGTCAAACGGTTACGGATCGCTTCTCTGCTGTACCGGATATAATCCGGATATCAGAAAGGATTATGTAAATTTAATCCTCTCAAAAAAAGTGGACGGCCTGATTCTGGTCGGTTCCAATTTTATCGGCGTAAATGAAGAGGAAAATCTCTATATCCGGGAGTGTTCCTCACAGGTGCCGATTATGCTGTTAAACGCATCTTATGACTGCCCGAATGTATACAGTACGCTTTGCGACGATTTCAGCGCTACGTACGAGGCTGCGGAAGCCCTGATAACTGCCGGCATTTCGGATATTCTATATTTATACGGCTCCGTGTCCTACAGCGGAGAAAAAAAGCGGAAGGGATTTCTTACTGCAATGGAAGCCCACCGGGTTCCCGGTTATGAACGTCTGATTTGTTACTATGAAGGAAGAACGGACCGGCTGAATGAAATTGCCGACTTCGTGGAAGAAATCGCGGCGTCAGGCCCGCCCTTCCACGGCGTAATCGCGTCCGACGACTGCCTTGCGGTTGGCTGTATGAAATATGCAAACCGAAAGGGACTGCGGATTCCCGAAGAGTTGTCCGTAATCGGGTACAATAACTCTGTACTGACCGATTGCTGTATGCCGGAACTGACTTCCATCGACAATCGGCTCGAAACCCAGACGCATCGGCTCGTAGAAACTTTAATCGGCGTTCTTTCCGGGGAAGAGATGCCGAAAAAATCTATTTTTTCAGGGAAATTAATTAAAAGAGGCACCACTCTTTTTTAATTTGCCGCACAGGGACAAATCTTTTCTTATGTTTCGGTACGGCCGCGGAGGCCTTATCTGCCGCCGCAGACAGATATCATTTTTTATGGAGGGAAAAGAAATGAAACAATTTATGGACGAGAACTTTTTGCTCTCAAACGAAACCGCACAGAAGCTTTACCACGACTTTGCGGCAAAAAAGCCGGTTCTGGATTACCACTGCCATATCAATCCGCAGGAAATCTGTGAGGACCGTAAATTTGAAAACATTACTCAGGTCTGGCTGGGTGGCGACCATTACAAATGGCGTTTTATGCGTTCCTGCGGCGTTGACGAATACTATATCACCGGAGGCGCACCGGACAAGGAAAAATTCTTTAAATGGGCGGAATGTCTTGGAAAAGCAATCGGCAATCCGCTGTTTCACTGGAGTCATCTTGAGCTGCAGAAGTATTTCGGCTATCACGGCGTATTAAACAAAAATACCGCGGAAGAAGTATGGAATCTCTGCAACGAAAAGCTCGCAGATCCGTCCATGACGGTAAGAAATATTATCAAACAGTCCAACGTTACCTTAATCTGTACGACAGACGATCCGGTAGACTCTCTTGAATGGCATAAAAAGCTGGCCGAGGACAACAGCTTTGACGTACAGGTACTTCCCGCATGGCGCCCGGACAAGGCAATGAATATCGAAAAGCCTACATTTGCAGATTATTTGAATACGCTTTCCGAAGTTTCCGGCGTTTCGATCGCCTCCTTCGCGGATCTTCGCACCGCATTATCGGCACGGATGGATTTCTTCGCTTCAATGGGCTGCTCGGTTTCCGACCATGCGCTGGAATATGTTATGTACGCACCGGCTTCCGAAGAAGAGATCGAGGCAATCTTTGCAAAGCGCTTATCGGGAAGCGACGTATCACGCGAGGAAGAGCTGAAATACAAAACGGCGTTCATGATTTTCGTTGGAAAAGAATACGCAAAGAGAAATTGGGTAATGCAGCTTCACTACGGCTGCAAGCGCGATAACAATACGCTGCGGTTTGCACAGCTCGGACCGGATACCGGATACGACTGCATTAACAACTACGCTCCGTCTTCCGAAATGGCCGACTACTTAAATGCATTAATCAAAACGGATGAACTTCCGAAAACCATCATTTACAGCTTAAATCCGAACGACAATCAGGCAATCGGAACCATTTTAGGTTGTTTCCAGGATTCTACCGCCGTAGCAAAAATCCAGCAGGGTTCCGCGTGGTGGTTCAACGATCATAAGACCGGCATGCAGGATCAGATGATTTCTCTTGCCAATCTTGGAAATCTTTCCGGTTTCGTCGGAATGCTGACCGACTCAAGAAGCTTTTTATCCTATACGCGTCACGACTATTTCAGAAGAATTCTCTGCAATCTGCTCGGAACATGGGTAGAAAACGGAGAATATCCGGCGGACTACGATACGCTGGCAGAGATCGTAAACGGTATCTGCTATGACAACGCCGTACGCTATTTCGGATTTAAATTGTAAAAAAGAAAGAAGAGAATTCATGGAGGATTCAAATGGAATTAAGAACAGCGGCATCTCCAAGAGATGTGAAACATTACACTACAGAACGTTTAAGAGAAGAATTTCTGATTGACGATTTGTTTAAAGAAGATATTATAAAGCTTGTGTACAGCCATATTGACCGTATTATTACCGGCTCCGCCGTTCCGGTCAGGGAGACGCTGGTACTTACGGCAGGAGATGAGCTCCGCGCGCAGTACTTCTGTGAAAGAAGAGAACTTGGCGTCATCAATATCGGAGGCGCAGGAAAAATCACGGTCGACGGCAGAGTATACCCGGTCGGCCACAAGGAAGGCATGTATATCGGAATGGGTTCTAAGGATATTTCCTTTGCAAGCGATTCCGCCGCAGAACCGGCAAAATTTTATTTAAACAGCGCTCCGGCGCATATGACCTACCCGACCGTTTTAATCAAGCCGGAGGGCACGCCGGAAGACGGAGTTGTGATTGTAAAAGACAGCAACAAAGTCGAACTTGGCTCATTGGAATCCGCCAACCATAGAACGATCTGCAAATACATTCTTCCGGGTCAGGTAGAAAGCTGTCAGCTCGAAATGGGTATGACAAAACTGGAACCGGGCAGCGTATGGAATACTATGCCGTGCCACACCCATGACAGACGTATGGAAGTCTATCTCTATTTTGATATGCCGCAGGATGCGCTTGTCATGCATTATATGGGAGAACCTACAGAAACGAGACATATTGTAATGCGTAACGAACAGGCCGTAATTTCTCCGAGTTGGTCCATTCACTCAGGCTGCGGTACACAGGCATATACTTTTATCTGGGGTATGGTCGGAGAAAATCAGGACTTCGACGATATGGATCATTGCGAAATGACCGATTTACTTTAATCATAATATAACAATAAGCAAATACCCGCATACGCGGGCAGGGAAGGATCATATATTAATACTATGAAAATTGCACTGATAAATGAAAACAGCCAGGCAGCAAAAAACGAACTGATTTGCAGCACATTAAAATCCGTCGTAGAACCGATGGGACATGAAGTATTTAATTACGGCATGTATTCTGCAGAGGACGAACATCAGCTCACCTATGTCCAGAACGGCATCCTCGCCGCCGTACTCATCAACTCAGGCGCAGCGGACTATGTGATTACGGGATGCGGCACGGGAGAAGGCGCAATGCTTGCCTGCAACGCATTTCCGCAGGTACTCTGCGGACATATCGAATCCCCGCTCGACGCGTATCTGTTTTCTCAGGTCAACGACGGAAACTGTATCGCGCTTCCGTTTGCGGAGAATTTCGGATGGGGCGGAGAATTAAATCTGACTTATATCTTCGAAAAATTGTTCTGTGCGCCGGGAGGCGGCGGCTATCCAAAGGAAAGAGTCGTTCCGGAACAAAGAAACAAGAAAATTCTCGACGAAGTAAAAAAAGTTACGCATAACGATATGGTGTCCATTTTAAAAGGGCTGGATAAAGAACTGGTAAAAGGCGCGTTAAGCGGAGAACACTTTGCGGAATATTTCTTTGCGAACTGCAAAGACGATGCAATTGCAGCAGCCGTGAAAGAAGTCACAGCTGATTGAATCTGACATCGCATACGCCATATCCTAACAAAAAAGCAGAAGCCGCAGTCAGCAATTGCGGCTTCTGTTTTTTTATTTCCAAATGCTTCTTAACATTCCTCGTACTGAAATCTTCCGACCAGTTCTTTCAACATATCAGCCTGGCTCGAAAGCTGCTCGGAGGCTGCTGCGCTTTCCTCGGAGGTTGCAGAGTTAGATTCTACAACGGTTGCAATCTGATTAATTCCGTCCGTAATCTGAGCCGCCGCATCCGCCTGATTATCCGATGCTTCGGCAATCTCCGTCACGGATTCATTCACCACTTTTGCATTGCCTACAACTGCAATCAGAGAATCGGCTGTAGATTCCGCAAGCATCATTCCCTCTTCTACTGCCATAATCGCATTCTGTATCAAATCTTTCGTCTTCTTTGCCGCTTCCGAACTCTGATCCGCAAGCACGCCTACCTGGGTAGCAACAACGGCAAAGCCCTTTCCGTTCTCTCCAGCCCTTGCAGCCTCAATCGAAGCATTTAACGCAAGCAGCGCCGTCTGATCGGCTATTCCCTCAATGCTGCTGATGATTTCGGCAATTTTATCGGAAGCCTCTCGGATCCGATTCATAGATTCCGTACTCTTCTTCATATGCTCGTTGCTTTCCAGAATCTGGTCGTTCATATCGGTAACAATATCTTTGGCCTTTTTCGCATTATCTGCGTTTACATGTATTTTCTCCGAAATATCCGTAATTGTAGCCGTCAACTCTTCAATCGCACTTGCCTGATCGGTTGCGCCCTCCGCCAGCATCTGCGCCGCTCCGGCCAGATCGGTTGCACCTTTTTGAACGCTCTCCGCATTGCTGTCAATGTCTCTCATCGCAACGCTCAAGGACGAAATAATTCCACGGAAAGAATGGCTGATCTGTGCAAAATCTCCTACATAGTCCCCGTCGATTTTTATCAGGAAGTTTCCGTTTGAAAGCTCCGCCAAATGACTGTCGATATCGGAAATTACATTCGTTAAGCCGTCAATTGTTGCCGCAAGACTTCTCATCAATATAGCTGTCTCGTCATTTGTATCAGGAATCGGCGTATCGGAATGAAGATCACCCTCTTCCAGAAGCTTCAGCCGCTCTACAACTACAGAAATCGGCTTTGCAACCTTCTTGCCAAGATGCACGCCGGTTCTTACTCCGTAAACGGTAAATGCAATCACAAGAATCACTGTAATCATCAGAGAAAGATAAAACATACCCAAAAACTCATTTCTGACGGCGGCAACACCGATACTCCAACCGTTCATATTCGGGACCGGAGAATATGCGACGATCTTTGTGACTCCTCCATAGGAATAGGTGCCCGTTCCGTCTTCTCCGTTTACCATTTTTTTACAGATCGCACTGTATTTCCTGAGTTTTCGATTCGTATCTCCAAGCGCAACGCTATCTTCTACTCCGACCAGGGACGAGTCAAGATCTGCAATTGTAATTCCGTTTGCATCCAGCATAAACGCGGTGCCGCCGTTTCCCACTTTGATGGAACGCATAATATCATTTAAATATTCACCGTCCGGGATATAAACGACAGCGCCCACCGGCTTTGTTCCAGGAAGCCCGTCTTCCCACAACGGCGCGGAAATCGCATAGGAAACGGTCTTTGTCACCTCGCTGTATGCCGGCGTCGACACAAACGTATTCCCCTTCATCGCCTCTTTAAAATAATCTCTGTCAGACAGGTCCTCTCCTGAAAGAACATCGATTCCGTTACTGTCAAGCAGAAATGCACCCATAAAATTATGATCTTTTATTCTTTGATTTATAATAGACGCTTTTTCCTCGACCGACTTATCCGGATCGGCAAGACGGGCTATACTTCCCGTTTCATATGCAATCGCTTTGTATTCCTCCAAAGATGCAGCCACATATTTTGCAGCCACATCGGAAGTATTGTTAATCGTTTCCGAAATTGCGCTGATAGAAGAAACATAGCTTAAAACAGACGTGAGCACTCCCAAAACAATACAGCAAATCATAATCACTCGTGCAAAACGCATGGAAATCTGTTTTTCAATACTGACAAACTCGCCGTTCTTTTTTCCAAAACCTGTTTTTTTGTGCTCCTTGTTCCTGTTTTCCTTTTTCATAACGAACCCTCATTTCTGCGCTGCCCTCCTTTGGCTAAATAATTACTTACATTCCGGATAACAAATGGTTACACGCCAGGCAGCGCTCTGACACATAGCACAAAACAGGATTTACTCCGCTGTCTCTTTTTCGGAATCAGCCAAATAAGCATCGAGGCTGTCCGGTTTGCAAGACTGAAATCTGCCGCTTTAAAGCGTTTTAATTTCATTGGCAATATTATATCAAAAGAAGGCGCCTTTTTCTACTTTTTTTTGCATTTTATACAAAAAAATGTCTCTTCACAAAAAAAGACGCCGGAAACCGCTGTTTACACGGTTTCCGGCGCCAAATCGCCTGTACTATAACAGCTCTTCCAGTTTCTCATAAAGCTCCTGCGGTTCAATTGGTTTTGCAAGGTGCGCGTCCATTCCCGCCTGCTTCGTCATTTTACGATCTTCGTCAAAAGCATTTGCCGTCATTGCAATAATCGGAATTGCTTTCGCGTCCTCTCTCGAAAGCTTCCGAATCTCCTCAGCCGCCGTAAGCCCGTTCATCACCGGCATTCTCACGTCCATTAACACCGCATCAAACGAATACGGATCGCTTTTTTTAAACTGCTCCACCGCTTCTTTTCCGTTTACCGCCGTAATTACTTCTATCCCGCGCTTTGCCAGAAGCCGCGAAGCAACGACGGTATTTAACGGATGATCCTCCGCAAGCAGGACACGCTTTCCCGCAAACAGCTTTTCCTCTTTTTTATCCGGCTTTCTCACTTCTTTTTCCGCAGCGCCGCCGGAAGGCAGATCCAGCCAGACTTCGGTCGTAAAAGTCGTCCCCTTCCCTTCTTCGCTTGCCGCCATAATGTCTCCGTCCATCAAATTTGCGTAACTCCTTGCAATGGAAAGCCCCAGGCCGCTCCCGCCGTAAGCGCTTGTCATACCGTCGTGCTCCTGCGTAAATACATGGAATACATTCGGCAGAAACTCCTTCGACATACCGATTCCGGTATCCGACACGGAAATCACCAGTTTTGCACGCCGATTTTTTACTTCTTCCTGCCTGACCGTAACGCGGACCGTTCCGCCCGACGGCGTAAACTTCATTGCATTGTTAATCAGATTTATGAGAATCTGCTGCAGCCGTACGGCGTCTCCGACATATTTTTGCGCAAGATTCTCTCCCTCGTCAAAAATATACCGCACTCCGGCGGCCTGCGCCTGCGCCCATGCAAGCGTATTGACATTCTCCCAGAAAGCCTTCGTCTCGAATTCCTGACGCTGCAGTTCGACATTACCGCTCTCAAGCCGGGACATATCGAGAATATCATTTAAAAGAGCCAGAAGATAACGAGAGGAAGCCTCCAGCTTCTCCGCACAGTCAAGTACCTGATCTTTATGGTCCGCCTCCTCTTTTATAAGTTCGATAAGACCGATAATTACATTCATTGGCGTACGTATTTCATGGCTCATACTCGCCAGAAAATTCATCTTTGCCGCATTCGCCTCTTCGGCCATTTGAAGCGCTACTTCAAGCTCCTCCTGCTTTTTCTTTTCCGCAATTGCTACATCTTCTACATCCGTAATCGTAAATAAAAGCGTCCCCATTTCTTCATGTAAATAGATAAAACGAAGCTGCTTTAACCTGCATTTTCCGTTTTTAGAGAGCAGCGCAGCCTCGTAGAGAAAAACGCCGTCGCGCTTTAGGACCTCAATAATATGCGGCAGTGTAAGCGCTTGTTCCAACTGTTCTCCCTCTTCTTTTGAAGCGGTTCTGTTTTTTAAATTTTTAAGCTCCTCCTCATAGCCGCCCTCCCGCATCTGATCGTCCAGAACGTACCGCCCGGCCGCTATAAGCGAAACCCTTCCGTTAATGGAATCCACCGTAAATATTTCGTCAAAGTCAAACGACATACTGCGCCGTAAAATATCCGTCAGTACCTTTTCTTTCGTAACATTTCTGCTGTAACTAAATGCTATGATTTCCGCCGTCTCCGGTCTTTGTACAAGCTTGGCGTCCGTCTTGAGCCATACATGCCTTCCGTCTTTTAACTCCGCCATGTATTCTTCGTAAAAATTCCGCTCCCCATTGCCGTAGCGCTTTAGCATATTCGGAATGGACATATTGTGATTCTGCTCTTCGGTCAGCCAGATTTCATTGGTAAACGCTGTAATCCTGGATACAAGATCAGCCGCATAGTGATATTTCCGCTCAAATCCGTCCTGTGTGCCGATTCGCATTTCTTCGATATATCCGTGCGTAAGATTGATGCGGCTGGAAGCTATTACATCGTCCGTTACCGCTTTTTCCCGATAGAGAAGCTCCTCCTGATACTTTCGCTGGAGTTCTTCATGCGCGGACTGAAGCTGTTCGTTATACTTCGTATCGTCCGTAATGTCATACAGATATTCGATATAGGTTTCTCTTCCGCACCAGCTTATGATTTTCCCTTTGACCTGATAAATCCGGCCGGATTCGTGGATCTCGACCGTCTTGCTTACCGCCCCGCGTCGCAGCGCTTCTATATCCGGCTTTAAGTGATTTTTCCCCCGCTCTTTGTAAAGCCGACTGTCAAAGCCAAGATCTTTAAAATCTCCCTTTACCTGATAAATCCGCCTTATTTCGCTGTTTCCGTAAAAAATTCGGCCCGTAAGCATATCATGCGCCACAACTCCGGCCTGCGTTTCGTCCAGAATATTTTCATATAGCCGCTTCGCCCTTAATGCCTTACGCCTTTTGGCTCTGCCTGCTCGTAATAAAGCTTCGTATCGCGCTCTCAGACCTTGCCTTTTTTTCATCCCAATATTCATGCGTTTATCCTCTGTTCTGCCGTTCAATCTCTCCTTTTTCTTTCGCAAGTTCCATAAAAAGCCGAATCACACTCCACTTTCTGTTTGTTTCCGTCAAAACCGCTTTATAGTCGACTTTCAGTCCCTTCTGCTCCAGCAGGGACAATACCCGATCCAAATGCTTCTCCGAAAGCCCGCAGAAAACCAAAAGGCTCTCATCCGGCGCGGTTTTCGTAAAGGGAGAAGCGCTCTCTCCCATATACGTCCCCGCAAGCTTTCCAAGCGGCTGACTTAATTCCTCTGTCATGATCTCTTTTACGCGTATCCGAAGCGAGCCTGCAATCTTTCTGACCGCCTCCGTATCTTCTATGTGAAAGAAAAGTATTTTTTCCATGCAAATCTCCTCTGTCAGAAAATAGTTCCATCAGATCTATTATAAACTGCCTGCACTCCTTATTGAATAGGAAAAAAGGGTCATTTTACATGCTTGAACCGCTCCGCTTTTCAGAGAAACGAAAACCCCCTTTTGACAAAGGCTCGCGCAGCCTGCCAAAAGAGGGCTTGTCTATCTCGCAACTTATCTTTTATAAATGCAATACTCTTTCCTTAATTTCCTGTGTCCTTCCCTGGTTCCAGAACTGAGTTCCGATATATCCGCAGGTGCGCCTTGCAACGCTCATTCGGTTCTGATCACGGTTGCCGCAGTTCGGACATTCCCAAACCAGCTTTTTACTCTTATCTTCAATAATATGAATCTCGCCGGAGTAACCGCATTCCTGACAATAATCGCTCTTTGTATTTAATTCCGCGTACATGATATTGTCATAAATATACTGCATGACAGACAATACCGCCTCCAGATTGTTCTGCATGTTCGGAACTTCCACATAGCTGATCGCGCCTCCCGGAGAAAGTTCCTGGAACTGCGATTCGAATTTGAGCTTGTCAAACGCATTAATTTCCTCGGTCACATGAACATGATAGCTATTTGTAATATAGTTTTTATCCGTAACGCCCGGCAGAAAGCCAAAACGTTTCTGCAGGCATTTTGCAAATTTATAGGTTGTAGATTCCAGCGGCGTTCCGTAAAGACTGAAATCAATATGATGTTTCGCTCTCCATTCCGCACACGCGCTGTTTAGACGCTTCATTACCTGAATCGCAAACGGCGTGCCGGCCGGATCGGTATGCGATACGCCCTTCATATACCGGGTGCATTCGCAAAGTCCCGCATAGCCGAGTGAAATTGTAGAATACCCGTTTAGCAGCAGGGAATCGATTGTTTCTCCTTTTTTCAAACGCGCCAGCGCGCCGTTCTGCCAGAGAATCGGAGCAACGTCGGACGGCGTGCCCATCAGTCTTTCGTGCCTTATCAGAAGCGCGCGGTGACACAGCTCCAACCGTTCGTCTAATATTTCCCAGAACTTGTCCTCATCGCCGCCCGAAGAACACGCGGCGTCCACAAGATTAATCGTGACAACGCCCTGGTTAAAACGTCCGTAATATTTCGGAAGATTTGTTTCCGGGTCTACATAAGGCGTTAAAAAGCTGCGGCATCCCATACAGGTATAGCATTGTCCGTCGCCGTTTTTATCCACCTTCAATTCCTTCATCTTTTTCTCGGAAATATAATCAGGCACCATCCGCTTCGCGGTACATTCCGCCGCAAGCTTCGTTAAATACCAGTATTTGGAATCTTCGTGAATGTTATCTTCTTCCAGTACATAGATCAGCTTCGGAAACGCCGGCGTAATGAACACGCCTTTTTCATTTTTTACACCCTGAATACGCTGGTGCAGCACCTCTTCAATCACAGACGCAAGATCGTCGCGGAGCTGCCCTTCCGGCACTTCGTCCAGATACATAAATACTGTCACAAACGGCGCCTGGCCGTTCGTCGTCATCAATGTAATCACCTGATACTGAATCATCTGAACGCCCCGGTTGATTTCTTCTTTTACACGCAGTTCGGCTATTTTATTTACCATCTCTTCCGTCCATGCAACGCCGGTTTCTTCAAGCTCTTCCCGAACCGTCCTGCGGAACTTTTCACGGCTGACCTGCACAAACGGCGCAAGATGAGAAAGCGAAATGCTCTGTCCGCCGTACTGCGAACTCGCAATCTGTGCAATCGCCTGCGTTGCAATATTACATGCCGTAGAAAAACTTTTCGGGCGGTCAATCATCGTTTCGCTGATTACCGTTCCGTTCTGCAGCATATCTTCCAAATTTACCAGACAGCAGTTATGCATATGCTGCGCAAAGTAATCCGCATCGTGAAAATGAATCAGCCCTAATTCATGCGCTTCCACAATATCCTCGTCTAACAGAAAGCGCTTTGTAATATCTTTACTGACCTCTCCGGCCATATAATCACGCTGAACGCTGTTGACGGTCGGATTTTTATTGGAATTTTCCTGTTTCACTTCTTCGTTATTGCATTCAAGCAGACTTAATATCTGTTCATCCGTAGAATTGGATTTCCGAATCAGCTCTCTTCTATACCGATAGGTAATATAGTTGCGGGCTACATTAAACGCCCTCTGATTCATAATCTGGTTCTCCACCATATCCTGAATTTCTTCTACGCTTGGGGAGCGCTTCATATTTTCGCAGGCGATTTCCACATTGTTTAAAATCTCGGTCACCTGCGCTTCGCTCAGCTTTTCATAATCAATGACACTGTCATTTGCCTTGCGGATTGCCGCTTCGATTTTTCCGAGGTCGAACACATCCTCTGAACCGCTTCTCTTAATAATCTTCATTCCTTAACAATTCCTTTCCTTCCCAACAGTACTTTATTCTTTGTCCTGCACCTCCTATAATACCACATCTTGTGCCTTTGTCAATCAGAATTACCATATTCTGTATTTCCTATCATAATACCACAGCCGTTATTTTTCCGGCTCGACGGTTCCTTCCTTTTTCCCGCAAAAATTTTCGGGAAAATCCGTCCCCGAATCAGCCCCGATATTCTCAATCATGCGGTCTAAATAATGCTTTAACTCCCGTATTTCCTCCTCTGTCATACCGCGCGTCAGCGCCGCTTCCATTTCCGCCACATCCCGTCTGGCCGCTTCCGACAGTTCCCTGGCGCGTTCGGTCAGTACAATTCTCTTTCTTCTTGCATCGCGCTTCTCCTGAACGCGGACAATCAGTCCCCTCTTTTCCATCGTCTGTAACATATTGGAAACGGTCGCTCCGGACATGGAAAAACAGGTCTCAAGATCTTTCTGACAGATTTCCTCCTCCTCGTGCATCCGCAGAAATTTTATCAAAAATCTCTGCATTCCCGTAAGTCCCTCTCCGTTCTTTTCCTTTTTCGCTTCCATCCGCTTTCCGATACTGTTATGAAGAATACGCAGCTTATATCCAATATGCTCTCTGTGTTCCATCTTTCTCCGTTTCCGTCACTGACTTCCGTTTGTACATTTTTCAATAGCTCCGCCAAATGCGGCGTCCATTTAAAAAACGGAATTGACAATTATGTTTTTATCCTTTATAACTATATTGTTAGCACACTAACTAAATATTTTCAATACAAATTTTAAAAAAGGAGGACACTTTTATGCTGAAAACACTGGGAGCTCAGATTCGCGAATTTAAGAGCGCTTCCCTTGCGACTCCTGTCTTTATGATATTGGAAGTTTTAATGGAAACCATTATTCCGCTTATGATGGCTTCTATCATTGACGACGGCGTAGACGCCGGCAATCTTTCACATATCTTTCGAATGGGAGGATTTATGGTACTGGCTGCCTGCCTCTCCTTATTTTTCGGACTTATGGGAGCAAAATACGGCGCAAAGGCATCGACCGGCTTCGCCAGAAACTTACGAAAGGCGATGTTTGAAAATATACAGACATTTTCCTTTTCCAATATCGATAAATTCAGTACTGCGGGCCTTGTCACAAGGCTGACGACGGACGTGACAAATCTTCAGATGGCCTATCAGATGATTCTTCGGATGTGCTTCCGCGCGCCGATTTTTTTAATCTGCGCTATGGCTATGTCCTTTTTTATCAGCCCCCGTCTGGCCATGATTTATCTGATCGCCGTATTGATTTTAGGAGCGCTTCTTGCGTTGATTACCGTATCGGCGCATAAATATTTTACACAGGCATTTCCGAAATACGACGATTTAAACGCTTCCGTGCAGGAAAACGTTTCCGCCATCCGTGTCGTAAAAGCATACGTACGTGAAGAGTATGAAAAAAAGCGTTTCCGGACAGCGAGTGAAAATATTGCCCGTATGTTTACAAAAGCAGAACGTATTTTGGCTTTTAACAATCCGCTGATGCAGATTGCCTCCTATAGCTGTATTATTGCGATTAGCTGGGTCGGCGCAAAAATGATCGTCGGCAATACGCTTACGACCGGGCAGCTTATGAGCCTTCTTACCTATTGTATGAATATCCTTATGAACCTTATGGTGCTTTCCATGATTTTTGTTATGATCACCATGAGCGCGGCAAGCGCAAAGCGTATCTGTGAAGTATTGGACGAAAAAAGCAGTCTTACAAATCCCGAAAACCCGGATTTTGACGTTGCGGACGGAAGTATTGTCTTTGACCATGTGACGTTCCGTTACAACTCCGCTTCCGCAAAGCCCGTTCTTGACAACGTAAACCTTACGATCCGATCCGGTGAAACGATCGGCGTTATCGGCGGAACCGGCAGCTCGAAGTCCTCTCTTGTCAGCTTAATCAGCCGTCTTTATGACGTAAACGAAGGCCGGGTTCTCGTGGGAGGAAAAGACGTGCGATCGTATGACCTTGATACGCTGCGAAACAAGGTATCTGTCGTATTGCAGAAAAACGTTCTGTTTTCCGGCAGCATTTATGAGAATCTCCGCTGGGGCGATAAAGATGCGGACGAGAACGCATGCCGCCATGCCTGCCGTCTCGCCTGCGCAGACGAATTTATCGAACGCTTTCCGGACGGATACGATACGCACATCGAACAGGGCGGTACGAATGTGTCCGGCGGTCAGAAGCAGCGGCTCTGTATCGCCAGAGCGCTGTTAAAAAAGCCGAAAATCTTAATTTTAGACGACAGTACCAGCGCGGTAGACACGGCGACCGATGCCAAAATCAGAAAGGCGTTTGCGGAAGAAATTCCCGATACTACAAAAATTATCATCGCGCAGCGCATTTCCTCGGTACAGAATGCGGACCGCATTATTGTATTAAACGACGGCGTCGTCGACGGCTTTGATACGCATGAAAATCTTTTATCCGCCAACGCCATTTACCGGGAAGTCTACGAATCGCAGACTTCGGGCGGCGGCGACTTTGACGAAGGAGGTGCGGCATAATGGCACAGGAAAATCCAAAACCGATTCAGGGACGCGGCGGCGCGCGCGCGCCCAGACCGAAATTAAACCATCCCGGCAGACTCTTTTTAAAGCTGCTGCGCTATATCCTGAAAAACTACGCCATTCATTGCATAGTTGTTGTAGTCTGTATTTTTTTGACCGTATTTGCAAGCATTCAGGGCACAAAATTTATCCAAACCCTGATTGACGATTATATTCTTCCGTTGACAAAGCAGCAAAATCCTGATTTTACGGAGCTTGCCCATGCCCTGTTTTCAGTCGCCGTTTATTACGCGGCCGGCGCGGTCGCCGCTTACGTCAACACACGCGTAATGGTAACTGTCACGCAGGGAACGCTGCAAAATCTCCGCGACGATATCTTTACCCATATGGAAAGCCTTCCGATTAAATATTTTGACACGCACCCGCACGGCGATATCATGTCGACCTATACCAACGATATCGACGCCCTGCGCCAATTGATTTCACAGGGGCTGCCCCAGCTTTTAAACAGCGGCGTCACGGTAATCGGCGTTCTGATTTTCATGTTTCTTTTGAGCGTTCCGCTGACCGTGATTACGCTTCTTATGGTTTGCGTAACCCTTTACGCCACAAAAAAAGCAGGCGGTTTAAGCTCCAAATATTTCATTGCCCAGCAGAAGGATATCGCCGCGTTAAACGGCTATATTGAAGAAATGATGGAGGGGCAGAAAGTCGTCAAGGTCTTTACCCATGAAGAGGAATGTCTTTCCCAATTCTATGAATTAAACGACCGGCTGTTTGAAAGCGCGGACTGCGCCAACCGTTACGGCAACATGATCGGTCCGTTTAACGCGCAGCTCGGCAATTTAAGCTATGTGCTGATTGCGGCTATCGGCGGGGCGCTTGCGCTAAACGGCGTCGGCGGCTTTACTGTCGGAGCGCTTGCAAGCTTTTTAACCTATAACAAAAGTCTGAATCAGCCGATTAACCAGATGAGCCAGCAGTTAAACAACATTGTAATGGCGCTTGCGGGCTGTGAACGTATTTTTGCGCTGTTAGATGAAAAACCGGAAACCGACGACGGCTATGTCACCTTAGTCCGCGCCAGATCAGAAAACGGAAAAATTGTCGAAACAACCGAACGTACCGGAATGTGGGCATGGAAACACACGCATCAGGCCGACGGCTCTGTCGATTACGTAGAATTAAAAGGAGATGTGGTATTTGACGACGTTGATTTCGGATACAATGAGAATAAAATCGTATTACATAATGTAGACCTTTATGCAACGCCTGGTCAGAAAATCGCTTTTGTCGGAAGCACCGGAGCCGGAAAAACTACTATTACAAACTTAATCAACCGTTTCTATGATATTCAGGACGGCAAAATCCGCTATGACGGAATAAATATCAATAAGATAAAAAAAGAGGACCTGCGTCATTCTCTTGGGATCGTACTGCAGGATACGCATCTTTTTACCGGAACCGTTATGGAAAATATCCGCTACGGAAAATTAGACGCCACGGATGAAGAAGTAATCAAAGCTGCCAGACTCGCAAATGCCGATACTTTTATCCACCAGCTTCCGGACGGTTATCAGACCGTTTTAACCGGAGACGGCGCGAACTTAAGTCAGGGACAAAGACAGCTTCTTTCTATCGCCCGCGCGGCAATTGCCGACCCGCCCGTACTGATTTTAGACGAAGCAACCTCTTCTATTGATACCAGAACGGAAAAAATCGTACAGGACGGGATGGATAAACTGATGAACGGCAGAACAACCTTTGTAATTGCGCACCGGCTGTCGACCGTAAAAAACAGTGACTGTATTATAGTTTTAGAACAGGGTCGGATTATTGAGCGCGGTAATCACGACGAGTTAATTGCCGCGCATGGAAAATACTACCAGCTCTATACCGGCGCGGCCGACTAGTACGGCGCTGTAAGTCAGCTCTGAATCGGAGAGCCGCAGAACTCGCACTCTGCGGCGGCGCCTTTGACGACCCGGTTCACCCCTCCGCAGTTTTTACAATTACAGGTAAGATATTCTACTTTTGGCGCCGATGTCTGCGGGGAAGCGTTTGTTCCGGCATTCGTTCCTCCGGCATTCGGCGTAAAATCAGGAATCACCAGCCTGTTTGCAGCGCGGTCAATATACGCCGTCGGGAAAAATTTTTTTCGAATCATTTCGTCCAGATTTTTTGTTACCTCTTCAACGGAAGCGCCGTCCGCGGCCGCCAGTTCTGTCAACAGGCCCTGGGGATTTGCGGAAAGCGCCGCCGTATACTTCTTAAATTTCAGACGCAGCTTTTTTCGCTTCCTTCCGTTGTAGACCAAAATAAAACTGATTCCCGTCAGTATGACGCAAGTGATAATGAAACCTGATTTTTCCCCCGCGGTTTCCGTTACCGGATTTACAATTTCCGTAATAATGCAGATTCCCCACATTACAATTCCAATCCATCCCAGTATCGATTCTATGATTTCAATGATATGGCTGATTACAACCGATGTATTTGACTGTTTCATATCGTTTTCCTCATTTCTTTCTTACCTCAGCTTCCTGCCGCACTCCGAACAAAATACCGGATCACCGTGAACAGAGACGCCGCAGCCCGGACAAATCTTCCTTACCGGTTTTCCGCAATCCGGACAGAACTTAATTCCTTCCCGCAGACTGGCGCCGCACTGGGAACAAACCATTCCCTTTTCTTTGCGATTGTCTTCCTTTTGCGTATCAAAGCCGCAGGAACCGCAAAACCTCTGTCCCGGAAACAGCGCGTTATGGCATTTCGGGCACAAAACTCCGCTGCCTGAGGTACTGTTTACCGTAATATTGCCCGCCATATCCGACATTGCACGAGCCATAACGTTTCCGATCCCTGCTCCCATACCGAGTCCCATGCCTGCTCCCATAAACGGCGCAATCCCCATTCCCCTGTTCTGGGCCGCCGACTCCATCGTATCAAAGGAGCGTTCCTGCTGATAATTATAGCCGATGATATTCATTTCCGCCTTCTTTGCCAGCGCATCCTTAAGCGTTATAACGGCGGGATCGTCCTCGGGTATACTGATATCGTTTACATAAAAACTGATTAACCGAACGCCGTATTCGAGCATTTCCGGCTCGATGCGCTGTTTCATATAGGCAGAAAGTTCATCAATATATGCGTTAATTTCCAATACGCTGATGGATTTCTTTACCACATATGAAGAAAGAACATCCTTAACCTTTGTAATATATAATCCTCTGAAATAACTTATGATGCTTTTTGCATCAAACCCGGACGCCGTTCCTACCAGCTTTATCAGAAACTTTCTGGAATCCTCCACCTGAATACCAAATGCGCCGTTCGACCGAATCGGAACGAATATCCCGTATTTCGGATCCTGTATCTGTATCGGAGACGCCGTCCCCCATTTGATATCCAGATTATATAGCTTGTTGACATACCAGACTTCCGCCGCAAACGGCGACCTGCCGCCAAACGGCAGATTTATGATATGATTCAGCAGCGGAATGTTATTTGTATCCAGCGTATATTTTCCGCCTGAAAAAACATCATAGGCCTTTCCGTCTTTAAATAAAACAGCCTCCTGCGACTCATTCACAATCAACTGCGTCCATGTTCCAAGTTCCGCATTCGGATACTTCCATGCAAATACTTCCGGCGCACCGTCATACTTCACTACTTCTACAATTGCCATTGATAAACTCCCCCTCCGACGTTATCGTTTCTCCCTGTTCTTCTCCCACTGCTCTTTTGTAAGGCGGGAAATATATTCCCTGCGGACGTCTTCCTCCGAAAGCGCGCGGACGTTTTCTCTGATATGATGAAAAATGAAACCGCACTTCTCCTGTACGCGCTTCGACTGTTCGTTTCCCTCAAAATAACCGCACCAGACCGTCTTTATCCCTTTTTCTAAAAACGCACAGCGCAGCAATTCCTCGACCGCTTCGGGCATATATCCCCGGCCCCAGTAAGGAACGCCCAGCCAGTAACCGATTTCCGCTTCCTGTCCGCATTCTGCAATGCGGCTTCTCTCTCCGATCATAAGTCCGATACAGCCTGCAAGCCGGTTCTCCTCCCGGAGTACAACGGCATAATCCTTCGACAGAATCGTTCGAATAATTTCACGGCTGTTTTCTACGCTAGTATGTACCGGCCATCCGGCTCTGGGGCCGACCCTTTCATCTTTCGCCAGCCAAAACAGCTCTTCTGCATCGGATTCCTGCCAGGGACGAATGAGCAGCCGTTTCGTTTCAAATATTTCCATACTTTTACTCCATTTCTGCGCTGCATACTGCGCGTAACAAGTTTGTGGCAAGAGGTTATTCATTCTTTGTTTTGAAGCGATCTAAAATCCAAAATGTAACCGGCCTAAAAATCATATAACAACCATATCCGAGCATTCCGCCAATTACATTCGTGATTATATCTGTGACATCCGACGATCGGAGGCCATTGATCAACGGCTGCAATAGTTCAATGCCCAGGCTCATTAAAAAACAGAACCATACTGTTTTGCCGAATTTAGCAGTCCTGTTCCGGGTTAAGGGAAACAGAAAACCAAATGGCACGGTCATTATCACATTCAATATGACCTGCCTGAAAAAATCCCCTCTCTCTTCTAACACATCGATAAACGGCACCATATTCATAGGCGAATAGGGATGATTCAGAACAAACGGGATAGATGTCAGTACCGGCATTAAAGTAAAATAAAGGACGAAAGAAAGATATAGATACATCAGTGTGTTGACAAGCAGTATCTCTCTGCCTCTGACTTTCCACTTCCTGAAAAAAACAAAAACATATAAGAGAAGCAAAGCGATAACGTCAATCAAGTATTTCATCGTAACCCTTCTTTCAAATTTTGAACCTGCTAACTGCTTTTTTATTATACTAAAAAACTTTCTTCATTTCTACGGTAACATTTCGTTTTATCAAATTTAATTTCCCGCAAAAAAAACGCAGCCGTTTTCTTACGGAAAACCTTCCCTGAAAACGACTGCGTCCCTTTTATACATTAATTTCCGCTTTTATTCCAAGCTCTTCACTATTGGCCTCCAATACCGGTTTTACAACGTCTGTCAAAAACTTTTCCACCTGAATTGGCGCGCGTCCGACGTATTTCGACGGGTCCATCGCAGCGGACAATTCCTCGAACGACAGATGAAACGTCGAATCCTCTGCAATCAGCGCCAGCAGATTGTTCTCCTTTCCCTCCGCCTTCACATTTTTTCCGGCCTCCATCGAAAGCTCTCTGATTTTCTCGTGCAGCTCCTGTCTGTTTCCTCCGTTCTTTACGGCATCCATCATAATATTTTCCGTCGCCATAAACGGCAGCTCCGCCATCAGATGCTTTGCAATAACTTTGTCATAGACGACGAGTCCGTCCACCACGTTTAAACAGAGGTCTAAAATCCCGTCAATTGCCAAAAAGCCTTCGGGAACGGACAGTCTCTTATTTGCCGAGTCGTCCAGCGTCCGCTCAAACCACTGTGTCGCTGAAGTGATCGCAGGATTTAAGGCGTCAATCATCACATAGCGCGAAAGAGACGCAATACGCTCGGAGCGCATCGGATTCCTCTTATACGCCATTGCGGAAGAACCGATCTGGTTCTTTTCAAACGGTTCCTCCACCTCTTTTAAATGCTGCAGCAGGCGGATATCATTTGACATTTTATGGGCGCTTGCCGCAATACCGGCCAGAATATTGGCGACTCTCGTATCCACTTTTCTTGAATAAGTCTGCCCGGAAACGGCATAGCACTCACAAAAGCCCATTTTCGCGGCAATCATCGGATCAATCTGATCAATCGTTTCCTGATCCCCGTTAAACAGCTCCAGAAAACTCGCCTGTGTGCCGGTCGTTCCCTTTGAACCAAGCAGCTTTAAGCTTCCCATTACATATTCCAGGTCTTCCAAATCCATCAGAAATTCCTGCGCCCACAGTGTCGCCCTTTTCCCCACAGTTGTAGGTTGTGCCGGCTGAAAATGGGTAAACGCAAGCGTCGGAAGCGACTTGTACCGATCGGCAAATTTTGCAAGCTCATCAATGACGCTTACAAGCTTTTTGTGAACAAGCGAAAGCGCCTCCCTCATAATAATGATATCGGTATTGTCCCCGACATAGCAGGAAGTCGCCCCAAGATGGATAATCCCCGCCGCTTTCGGGCACTGCTGCCCATAGGCGTATACATGGCTCATTACATCATGACGAACCAGCTTTTCTCTTTCCCGCGCCGTCTCGTAATTGATGTCGTCGGCATGTTCCTTTAATTCGTCAATCATCTCCTGCGTGATAACCGGCTTTCCGTTTTCGCACAAACCCAGCTCCATTTCCGTCTCCGCAAGTGCAATCCACAGCTTTCTCCAGGTCTTAAACTTCTTATCCTGTGAAAAAATATACTGCATTTCTCTGCTTGCATAACGTTCCGATAACGGACTTACATATCTGTCTGTCGTCATTTTATCCTCTCATTCTGCCGCTTTTGCGGCCTGTTCACAAAAACCGGCTCTATGTGTCTGTACAGCACGTTTAACGTTCATAGTCTCCTCGGATGTCTTCTTTCGGCGGTTCTAACGGATAATTCCCGGTAAAACAGCCGTTACAGATCGCAAGGCCCTCCGCCATCTCCGCTAAACGGGAAAGTCCCAGATATCCCAGCGAATCCGCCCCGATCACTTCTCTGATTTCTTCAATGCTGCGGTTATAGGCAATTAACTGCTCCCGTTCGGGGATATCGGTTCCGAAATAGCACGGCCATAAAAACGGCGGCGAACTGATCCGCACATGTACTTCGGTCGCTCCGGCGTCGCGCAGCATTTTTACAATACGATCAGACGTCGTACCGCGGACAATCGAATCGTCTATCATAATAATCCGTTTTCCGTCCACGGCTTCTTTTAATACATTTAATTTAATACGAACGCTCGATTCTCTGCTGCTTTGACCCGGCTTTATAAAGGTCCTTCCTACATAACCGTTTTTTATAAACGCGGTGCCGTAGGGAATACCGGATTCCAGCGAATACCCAAGCGCCGCCGCATTTCCCGATTCCGGCACACCGACTACCAAATCGGCTTCCACCGGAGAATCTATCGCAAGGAACCTTCCCGCTTTGATTCTGGCATGATACACGCCTACGCCGTCAATCCGGCTGTCAGGCCTTGCAAAATAGATATATTCAAAAATACATCTCGCTTCCTTTTCCTTTGGAAGCGCTCCCGACAAATCCGACTGTATTCCGTGTTCGGGCGTAATGGTCACCACCTCGCCCGGAAGCACGTCCCGGACAAATTCGGCGCCGATTGTATCAAGCGCGCAGGTTTCCGACGCCAGAATATATGCGTTGTCCCGTTTTCCGATGCAGAGCGGCTTAAAACCAAACGGATCTCTTGCGCCAATCAGCTTTCTCGGACTCATCACAACCAGGGAATACGCGCCCTTAATTTTTCTGCAGGCGCGTCCGACTGCCTCCTGCGCCGTTTTGGCATTTAAGCGTTCCCGTGCGATGTGATAGGCGATCACTTCGGAGTCGACCGTCGTCTGAAAAATAGCTCCCGTATATTCCAGATCCTCTCTCAATTCGTTTGCATTGATCAGATTGCCGTTGTGCGCAAGCGCAAGCGTTCCCTTTACATAATTTAAAACAAGCGGCTGCGCATTTTCACGGGTGGACGAACCCGCCGTAGAATAACGGACATGTCCGACTCCGATATCTCCGTGCATCGGCTCTAAATTTTCCTGAGTAAATACTTCGTTTACCAGCCCCATTCCTTTATAGGAAGTTACCTTTCTTTTCGGACCGTTCGTCTCGCTGACCGCGATGCCGCAGCTTTCCTGTCCTCTGTGCTGCAGTGCAAACAGTCCGTAATAAATCGTAGAGGCAACGTCTCCTCCGTCAAAATCATAGATTCCGAAAACGCCGCACTCCTCTTTCAGTCCGGTTTCTTCTTTCGCATCCGGCATATTATCCAATTCCTTCTTATTCATTGATCGTTTAAGCCCTTTCTTAAGCGAACTCTTTTCCCGTAATTAAAGCAAACGCTTCTTTGTATTTCTCTACGGTCTTTTCCACTACTTCTTCCGGCAGCAGGTAATCACTGTCCGGATTTTCTTTCAGCCAGTCTCTGACATACTGCTTGTCAAACGAAGGCTGGCCTTTCCCCGCCTCATAGCCCGAAAGCGGCCAGAATCTTGAACTGTCGGGCGTCAGCATTTCGTCGCCCAATACGACGGTTCCGTTTTCGTCCAAACCGAATTCAAACTTGGTATCCGCGATAATAATTCCTTTGCTTAACGCATATTCCGCGCATTTTTTATATAACGCAAGCGTCGCGTCCTTTATTTTCTCCGCATATTCCGCGCCTTTTCCCGGATAAAGATTCTCCAATACCTCTACGCTTTTTTCGAAGGAAATGTTTTCGTCGTGTTCTCCGAGTTCCGCTTTCGTACTCGGCGTATAAATCGGTTCCGGAAGCTTTTCGGACTCTTTCAGTCCCTCCGGAAGTCTGATTCCGCAGACCGTACCGTTCTCTTTATAGCTTGCCCAGCCGCTGCCGGTAATATAGCCGCGGACAATACATTCAATCGGAAGCATCTCTAATTTTTTACACATCATACTGCTGCCTTCAAAGCGTTCGGCTCCGAAAAATTCGGGCATGTCCGCCGTGTCGACAGAAATCATATGGTTCGGCAGCACATCCTTCGTATAATCAAACCAGAATTTTGACATCTGTGTGAGAATCGCACCTTTTTTTGTAATTTTATTCTTTAAAATATGGTCAAATGCCGAAATACGATCAGTCGCCACGATAATCAGACTGTCTCCATTGTCATATACCTCGCGTACTTTTCCCTCTTTCATCGGTGTAAATTCCTGCATCTTTTCCTCCATTCTGCCGCTTTTGCGGCTTACGATTCCGGGTTGAAAGATCTTTCTTTCAACCTTTTTCCTCCATTCCATATTTTCTCATCGAAAACTGTTTTCTGCATTCCTGCAATCATATGAAATTATATAACAGCGCGTTTTGGAAAGTCAATGTATTTACCTGCCTTTCCTCCTTTTACAGTATAGAAAATATATCATTTTTTCGCTTTATTTTGTATATTTTGGTTCTTTTATCAGTTTTTCTTATATTTTTAATTAGTTCCTCTTATTTTGGACAAATCTTTCTCGTTTTTCTTTCAACCTTGTATTCAGAACTGATTTTAAGAAAATATTCAGAAATCTTTAAAAATTTTTAAAGATTATACTTGACGTATATCTATCCTGCATTTATAATAAGGCGTGTGTTCGGTTAATAAATAACACTTAGTCTTTGCTATCCTCTTTACCTTTATCATATAAATCCCCCGTTACATAACGTTTGTTATGAACACAAAAAAAGCAGTTTGTAAAAACTGCTTTTTTTGTATCTTGATCTCTATTTTACAAGCAATGACTTTCCTGTCATTTCCTTTGGCTGCTCCATTCCCATTAATTCAATCAGCGTCGGAATAATATCCGCCAGACATCCGTTTTCTCTGAGCTTATACGCCGGATCGGCGTTAACCAGTAAAAACGGTACCGGATTCGTCGTATGTGCGGTAAACGGCGCGCCTGTTTCGTAATCAACCAACTGTTCCGCATTTCCGTGATCCGCGCAGATAAACATCTGTCCGTTTACTTCCTTTATGGCTTCCACTGCTTTTCCAACACATGCGTCAACCGTTTCCACCGCTTTTACCGCGGCGTCCATCATTCCGGTATGACCGACCATATCGGGGTTTGCAAAGTTAATAATAATTACATCGTATTTCCCGGAGCGGATTGCCTCGCACAGCTTCTCGCATACGGTCGGAGCGCTCATCTCCGGCTGCAAATCATACGTCGCCACTTTCGGAGAATTTACAAGAATCCGGTCTTCTCCTTCGTTCGGCTCCTCAACGCCGCCGTTAAAGAAGAACGTAACATGCGCGTATTTTTCCGTCTCCGCAATTCTTGCCTGTTTTTTGCCATGCGCGGCAAGGTATTCCCCAAACGTATTCTTAAGCTCTACCTTTTTAAACGCAATTTCTTTGTTCGGAATCGTTACGTCATATTCCGTAAAACAGATATAAGTAACGTCTTTTCTCGCTCCTCTGTCAAAACCGTCAAATTCTTCGGCGCAGAAGGTTCTTGTAATCTCTCGCGCGCGATCCGGGCGGAAATTAAAGAAAATTACCGTATCTTTATCCTTGATCGCCGCAATCGGCGCTCCGTTTTCCGTAATGGCAGTCGGTACAAAAAATTCGTCCGTTACCTCCTTCGCATAGGAAGCTTCCATTGCGCCTGCCGCGCTTTCCGCCTGCTCTCCTTCTCCCTTTGTCAGCACACGATACGCTTTTTCCACACGGTCCCACCGGTTATCGCGGTCCATCGCATAGTAACGGCCCGAAATCGATGCAATCTTTCCGACGCCGATTTCCGCCATTTTTTCTTCCAATGCTTCTATAAAGCCCTTTCCCGAAGTAGGCGCCGTATCGCGTCCGTCCAAAAAACAGTGTACGTATACATTTTTTACGCCTTCTCTTTTGGCAAGTTCCAGCAGCCCGTATAAATGTGTGATATGACTGTGTACTCCGCCGTCGGAAAGCAGACCGTACAAATGCAAATCTGAATTGTTTTTTTTCACATTTTCAATTCCCGAAAGCAGCGCTTCGTTTTTGAAAAAATCTCCGTCCTCAATTTCCTTTGTAATTCTTGTCAGTTCCTGGTATACAATTCTGCCTGCTCCCATATTTAAATGTCCGACTTCGGAATTACCCATCTGTCCGTCCGGAAGCCCGACACTTAAACCGCTTGCATATCCATGCACATACGGATATTCCGCCATTAAACGATCCATCACAGGCGTCCTGGCCTGTACGACCGCGTTCCCTTCTGTCTTCTCATTCAATCCATAGCCGTCCAAAATCATTAATACTGTTGGTTTCTTACTCATTTTTTCCTCCATTCCGAAGCGTTTGTTTTTTCTATTTTAAGTTTCCGACATGATCAATTACATTTCCCTCTAAGTCCCTGCCTCCAATCACAGGTGTCGTACTTACAGCCGAATCATAGACAATCTCCGTTTCCTTTGTCTCTTCCTCAAAGGAGTATATCCTTCCTTCCGCGTCAATTCCGATGCCTGACGAAATCGCCGCAAGATAATTGTAAAAATCATCTATTTCTGTTTTATCCGTTATCAGACTTGTTGTCAAGTCCTTTTGCACGCACGGCAGAAATCGAAACCTTAACTCTCCGTCTTTTTGAATCAATACCTGCGCGACTGTCGTATAAAGCGCCGCATCCGAAAACCAGAAATTTCCGATGCTGTATGCCACCGGAACTTCTTTTATAAAACCGACTCCCTGCAGTCTGTGGGGATGTCCGCCGATTACCGCGTCCGCTCCTGCTTCCACATACTCGGCGGCAAGTGTTCTCTGCGATTGATCGGGATACAGCACGCCTTCGGTGCCCCAGTGCGGAATGACAATCACATAATCGCTGGCTGCGCGCGCCTCCTTAATCACTGCAAGAAACCGTTCGGGATACAGCGTTTTTAAAACGCCCGGTCCGTTTTCTGTCGCTTCTCTTGTAAATTTTGAATAACGCTCAATCTGAGTAGCCGATACAATCGCAATCTTTCTGCCGTTCGCTATATAATAGACGATTTCGGAAGCCTCTTTTAAATTTTTTCCGGCCCCTACATACGCAACTCTCGACTCTTTCAGAACCTCAAGCGTATCGAGAAACGCTTCTTCTCCATAGTCGTATACATGATTATTCGCAAGGCTTACAATATCCACACCAAAGACAGAGAGCAGTTTTGCCCGATCCGGCTCCGCCCGGAAGGTATAGCCCTTGCCGTAAAGCGGTTCGCCGCCGTCACTGTAAGTAAACTCGTTATTCATCATTAACAGATCCGATTCGTTCATCACTTCTAACAGTTCTTTTGTAAAACAGTCGTAAATTCCGTTCGGCCGGCTGTCCATATATTCCGTCGTGCACCAGTCTTTTGCAAAATTAAAATCTCCGGTAAAACTCAGCACAACTTCCTCCGTACTTTGGCAGTCAAGCCAGTATACGTTTTTCAATATTTCATTCTGATAACCGATACATTCACAGTAGGAAGTCCAAAGCACATGAATCGAACATCCCGTCGCCTGATACCACACCTCCGGATCCATATCCTTATCAAGCACGGCGTACGCGGCCCTAAGTACCGCTTCGTCTCCATACCATGCGTGAAGCCACATTAAAAAAGCCTTATCGATCGGATACCCCGCTATAAATTCTTTTGTCGCTCCCTGAAGAATCACGTCAAATGCTTCCGTCAAATCTCTCTGTCTTGAAATCTGCCTGTCCGTACCTGTCGTCTCTTTGTCCTTTTCGCTTATATCCGCGGGCGGATGCCCGCGCATTCCCCCTGCTTTCACTCTGTCCGGTACCGCACGGACGGCGTCTTTTCCTGTCTCTTTCCCATAGCACCCTCCTGCAGTTAATAAGACGACAGCGGCGGCCGCTGTTACAAACACCAGGCACAGACGGTGAATGCTCCGTTTCCCGATTCCCTGTCCGCATATTTTACTCATTCCAACCTCCCTATCCCGGTGATCCGGCCGTCCTTTTCCCGAATACGGCAATGGTTTTATTCAGACAGATTTTATTATATGGTCCGGTATATCAATTGTCAATCGCCATTTCCAGCAATCTCCACTTTCAAACGTATGTTCGTTATGTTATGATAACCCCGTCATCTAATTAAGATCAGGAGGGCATGATTTATGGAAAGCATTCTGTGCGTCGACACTCCGGTACAGATGATCTCCTGTACCGATACAAACGGAAACATTACTCCGATGCGATTCCGGTTCCGCGACAGGAACGGAGAAATTATAACTGTTACAATAGATAAAGTCCTTTCACAGGATCAGGACAGAAACCGGGTAGGCGCCAACTTCTCCTGCACGGCTGAAATCTACGGCACAAGGAAGACTTTTACTCTCTGGTACAGCTACTTTGCGCATGAATGGCGTCTATCCCGTCTGACTCTATAAGAACCTCCTTCTTTCTGGCCGTTTCAAGAATTGCTTCATGGTATCCGGTTAAGGCGGCAAAAGCCGCAAACTGCGCCGCCCGGTCTAAGAGCGGCATCTGCGGATGTTTTGCGGATACCGGATGCGGAAGCGCGATAATATCATCATATTTATGTTCTGCAGGAATATTGGAATCTGTCATGCCTTATGTCCCCCAATCTGGCGATTGCGCTCTATTGTCGTAGCGCCCTTTTGTAAATTCATTCCCTTTAATATCGCATTTTTGCCGTATTTCTTTTTTACGGACAACATGGCTTCCTGAAGTTTCCGCTCTTTTAAAAGCCTTGCCGTCTCCGCCTCCCGCTCTTTTTCCAATGCGGCATAATCCGTAAACAAATCCAGCTGTTCAAATCGCTCCTCTGTTCTGTTCTCCGTTTCATCCGCTACATGCTCTGCGGCAATCGTCACACGGCGTATTAGCAGATTCGGATTAACAATACGATCATACAGCTCCATAAGGGCCTCCATAATCAGCTGTGTGGAAGACGTCGGACCGTTTAGATTCACGGTTCCGTGGGCGTGCCTGGGAACCTTCCTGCCGTAATGATCCGTTATAACGGCGCCTTTATAATTGTTTCTGATTTTCGGGTCGGTCAGATTGTCCACATCATAACCGATTGTAAGCACCATTTGGTCCGTTACCAGTCTTTTTTCGACAAGATCCAGCACAAGCAAGTCCGTCATTTCCCGTACAATCAGCTTTCCTCCTTCAAAATCATACGGACGCTGCAGCACCTGACCGGAGCTTATGCTGTTATCTTTCGGCTGATATGCTTTAATCAGCTCCATCGTAACCGGTTCCCATCCCCAGGCATGGTCGATTAAAAGTTCCGCATTCACTCCGAACATCTGATATAAAAGCTCTTCATTATGATAGTCGCCTTCCCCGCCTAAAGAACAGCGGGCAATATCTCCCATTGTAAAGAGTCCCGCCTCCGCAAGTTTTTTCTGATAACCGCGCCCCACTCTCCAAAAATCGGTAAGCGGCCTGTGGTCCCACAAAAGTTTTCGATAACTCATTTCGTCCAGTTCCGCCATGCGGACTCCGTTTTCATCGGGAGCGGCATGCTTTGCCACAATATCCATTGCGACCTTGCACAGATACAGATTGGCGCCGATGCCTGCGGTCGCGGTAATTCCCGTAGCGTCATAAACGTCCTTTATTATTTTAGACGCCAGCTCTTTTGCCGTCATCCGATACGTATTCCGATAATGAGTCACGTCCATAAAAACCTCGTCAATGGAATAGACGTGAATATCTTCCGGAGCGATATAGTTCAGATAAATATTATAAACGGCAGTGCTGTATTCCATATAAAAAGCCATTCTCGGCGGCGCTATTATATAAGAAAGCGCGTACTCGGGATGATTTGCCAGTTCTTCGCTGTCACAGGAAGCTGCCGCAAACTGCCCTCCGGGAGCTCTTTCCCTGCGCGCACGGTTCACTTCCCTGACCCTTTGCACCACCTCAAAAAGTCTGGCTCTTCCGGAGATTCCGTATGCTTTCAAAGACGGAGATACCGCAAGGCAGATCGTTTTCTCCGTCCTGCTGTCATCCGCAACAACCAGATTCGTAGTAAGCGGATTTAACTGTCGTTCCACACACTCTACGGAAGCGTAAAATGATTTTAAATCAATCGCAATATAAGAATAGTCCATGATCTCCACTTCTCACACAGTTCTCTTATCATTCTCTACATTATAGCAAAATCAATCCTGTGATACAATCCATGATTGATTTCCGACATGTATCATTCGTTTAAGCATTTCCCTTTTCGCGTGCTTTTAACCCTGGTTTTATAAATGAAATCAAAAAGAGATATCAGCGGAATCCTATTCCGTTGATATCCCCTTTTTATGCGTTTTGAACGATTACTTATAGTTGACGATTTTCCCGAAATCCGCTTTTAACGAAGCCCCTCCGACAAGACCGCCGTCAATATCCGGCTTTGCAAACAATTCCGCCGCATTTCCCGCGTTCACGGAACCGCCGTACTGAATACGAATCGCATCCGCCGTCGCTTCGTCATAGATTTCACGGATACAGGCACGGATTGCGCCGCACACTTCTTCTGCCTGATCGGAAGTCGCCGTTTTGCCCGTTCCGATTGCCCAGATCGGCTCATATGCAATTACCATTGAAGCCGCCTGCTCTGCAGTCACACCGACTAAATCGGACTTGATCTGCATCCGGATCCAGTCAAGCGTAATTCCCATTTCTCTCTGTTCCAACGTCTCGCCACAGCAGAGAATCGGCGTAAGGCCCGCTTCAAACGCCTTTTTCACCTTTTTATTTAAGAGCGCGTCGTCCTCTTTAAAATAATCGCGCCGCTCCGAGTGCCCGATAATCACATATTTTACTCCGGCCTCTACCAGCATTTCCGCGGAAATTTCTCCGGTATACGCGCCTTTCTCTTCAAAATACATATTCTGGGCGCCGACTGCCACGAGGCTTCCCTTAACTGCTTCCACAACCGGAACAATATCGATTGCCGGAACACAGTAAACGACCTCTGCCTCTTCACTTGCAACAAGCGGCTTTAATTCATCGACTAAAGCCACCGCCTGAGAAGGCGTCAAATTCATTTTCCAGTTCCCGGCTATAATTTTTTTTCTTGCCATAATGATCCCCATTTCTGTACTGCTTTATTGTTCAAATAAATACTTACCGTTACTATCGTTGAGAAAATATCCTGCTTTTCACTCTTTATTTATCGTCTGCCGCTACGACACCCGGAAGTTCTTTGCCCTCTAAAAATTCAAGAGAAGCGCCGCCGCCGGTAGAAATATGGCTCATCTTATCTCCATATCCCATCTGATTAACGGCTGCAGCAGAATCCCCTCCGCCAATAATTGTAGTCGCATCTGTTTCCGCCAAAGCTTTTGCAACCGCAAGCGTACCTGCTGCAAGCGTAGGATTCTCGAAAACGCCCATCGGTCCGTTCCATACAACAGTCTTAGCCGATTTTACCGCATCCGCAAATAACTCTGCCGATTTCGGTCCGATATCGCAGCCTTCTCTGTCGGCCGGCATATTAGTAGAATCGTACACCTCTGTCTCAACCGGAGCGTCAATCGGGTTCGGGAACTCTTTGATCGTAACGGCATCCACCGGAAGCAGTATTTTCTTTCCGAGTTTCTCCGCTTTTGCCATCATTTCCTTGCAGTAATCCAATTTCTCGTTGTCCACAAGAGAGGTTCCGATTTCATAACCCTGCGCCTTTAAAAAGGTATACGCCATACCTCCGCCGATAATTAAAGTATCGCATTTTTCAAGAAGATTGTTTATGACGTTTAACTTGTCGGCAACCTTCGCTCCGCCAAGAATGGCAACAAACGGACGAACCGGATTTTCTACCGCATTGCCGAGGAAATTGATTTCTTTCTGCATCAGGTAGCCGACTACATTCTCTCCGCCTTTTTCACTGATAAACTTTGTAACGCCCGCAACGGATGCATGTGCTCTGTGAGAAGAACCGAATGCGTCGCATACATACACGTCTGCCAAATCCGCAAGCTCTTTTGCAAATTCCTCGCCGTTCTTTGTTTCCTCTTTTCCACGGAAACGGGTATTCTGAAGCAGTACTACATCGCCTTCGCTCATAGCTTCTACGGCCTTTGTAGCAGCTTCTCCTGTTACGTTGTAATCGGATACGAATACAACCTCTTTTCCGAGCTTTTCAGAGAGTCTCTTTGCAACCGGAGCCAATGACTCACCCTCGTTCGGACCGTTTTTTACTTTGCCCAGATGGGAACATAAAATCACCTTTCCGCCGTCGTTTAATAACTTCTGAATCGTCGGAAGCGCCGCCGTAATACGTGTCTCGTCGGTAATCACACCCTCCTTTAACGGTACGTTAAAGTCGCATCTTACAAGCACTCTTTTTCCTTTTACATTGATATCGTCTACTGATTTTTTATTTAATCCCATATTAAGGACCTCCTTATATATTTCTATTAAATTAATCGCTGTTTTGGTCTGCCCGGAGAGCATTTTCGTTTCAACGGTTCTGACCCGTTTTATCCCCCTTGTCGGTTCAAAATGAAATGACAGCCTTTTGACCTCCCGGAGGGTTTTACCATATAGAATAAGAAAACAGGTCCGGTCCTAATGGACCGGACCCTGAAAGTCAGATACTATGCTAATTCATTGCAATACTTAATGGTTCGAGAACCATTTCGGCATATTATGCTAATTCACTAAAGTACTTAATGGTTCGAGAACCATTTCAGCATATTATGCTAATTCACTGAAGTATTTAATGGTTCGAGAACCATTTCAGCATATTATGCTAATTCACTGAAGTATTTAAT